>JANQNY010000084.1 GCA_028279345.1 Geminicoccaceae bacterium | reverse complement strand
CCGAGTTTGCTGTAGCGAATGGAGAGATTGGTGAGGGCCGTCGCGAGGTTTGGGAGGAACGCGTCAGCTCGATCCTCGGCGAGGCGTCGGAACAAGTTTGCCGCTTCCTCGCTGACGGCGAGGGCGTCCTCGCTGCGGCCGAGACTGCTGTAGCCAATGGACAGGTTGTTGAGGGCTGATGCGAGGCTGGGGAGGGAGGCGTCGGGTTGGTCCTGGGCAATGCGTCGACGGATGGCGACCGCGTCCTGGCTGGCGGCGAGAGCCTTCTCGTGGCGGCCGAGTTTGCTGTGGCAAATGGAGAGGTTGTTGAGGGCCATTGCGAGGTCGGGGAGGAAGGAGTCGGATCGGTCCTGGGCGAGACGTCGATGGATGGCGACGGCTTCCTCGCTGGCGGCGAGAGCTTTCTCGCGGCGGCCGAAACCAATGTAGTGAACGGAGAGGGTGTTGAGGGCCATGGCGAGGCTGGGGAGGAAGGTCTCGGGTTGGTCTTGCGCTAGGCGTCGGTAGCGGTTCACCGCTTCCTCGCCGGAGGCGACTGCGTCCTCAAGACGACCGAGATTGCTGTAGCGAACCGAAAGCCAATGCAGCCAGAAGGCGCGGATCGCCGCAGCAGCGTCGTTACGGGTGTGCTCGAGATGGGCCGATACAGCAGTCAAGCGTTCGCCGAGCAACAGCGCGACGTCGGCGAGGTTGATCGTCGAGACCGGGATGGCCGACGCAAGTTGGAACAGGCGGTCGGGAGTGCTCACCTCGACCGCATGTTCCAGCCACCGGATCGGGGCAGGGGTCGTGGTGTGGGCGGAGGCGACGGCGCCGAAGTCCTGGCCCAGTCGGACCAGGCCCTCGGCCACGGCCTGCGGGGCGCGTTGCCAGCACCGGTTCAGGTGGCCTTGCTGGACTGTCGGGGGCAAGTCATCCCGATCCAACGTTCGCAATATGAATGCCTCGCCGACTAGGTCGGGCCGGACCGCATCAGCGACACGCGGCGCGGTGGGCTGTACCTGGCCGGGATCGGCAGGATCGTTGACAACCGCTCGAGCCGGTGGCGGCAGCGCCACCCTTACGGCGTCGCGTAGATCGTCGGCCGAGCCGGCCATGCCCAAGGCATCCCGCTCCTCGGTGATCAGGCGATGCAGCGCTTCGGCGTCGGCACCACCTTCGAGAGTGAGCGCAGCGACGAGATGTTGTAGGTCCCGCGGCTGAACGCTCTGGGCGCCGGCGAGCTTCCTCAGCCGCGCAATCTCGCTGTCGGCGAGCCGCAGCGCCAGGCCCGTGCGCGATTCGGCGAGCGCGTGTGGCTTCCGCACCTGAACGGCAGCGAGCGCCGCCATGTGGAGGAGCAAGGGGCTGTTGTCGGCGGTCTCGTCCGCGAGGCGGCCGTCGAACCACGGGTCCTCGCCGCCCGCCGGCGGTTCGAGCGGCGGGTCGAGACCGTCGAGCCGCGAGGCCTCCTCCATCACGGTTCTGAGGATGACGCGCCGGTGGCGCGGCGTGATGATGGGCGCGAGTGCCTCCGGCTCCGGCGGGTCGAGGAGTATCTCCAGACGCGCGCCTTCGAGGCCGCCGAGCAGGAGCAGTTGCTGCCACCAGCCGCCCGCCCGCGTGCCGTGGCGCTCCAGAAGCAGAAGCCGCAGCTTGCCGGCATCCGGGAGCGCATCGATGCGCGCAAGCGCCTTGAGCCAACGCTGCAGGATGGGCGCCTTGGTGGCGGCATAGTCGACAACGAGAAGCGTAGGCTCGCTCGTCCGCCAAGCCTCGACGTTCTTCGCCTCGTGAAACCGCGTCAGCTCGTCGGCGGAAACGAACCCGGCATGCCATCCTCGCTCCTCGGCGCGCCGGCAAAGGTCGAGCGCGAGCCTGGTCTTGCCGCTACCGCCCTCGCCGGTGATGACGCGGACCGAGATTGGCCTCTCGTTGTCGAGCCACGCATCGAGCGATTGCTTTTGCTCGTCGCGCCCGACCAGCGGCACGATCTGGTTCTCCGGCAGCAGCAGGTGCAGAGGTGCCGTCACCCGCACACGGAGATTGTGCGAGCGGGTCACCGTGAGCCGCGTCTCGCTGCCGACACTGATCGTGAAGCTGTTGCCGTCGCCGCTGTTCTGGATGGCGACGTTGCCGGTGCCGTCGATGGCCTGGCGCTGCTCCGGCATCCCCATTCAATCCCAAGTCGCGCAATGGCCTACGCCTAGCAGACGCGGGATCAGCCGCCTAGGCGAGCGCGGGGCCGGCCAGGGCCTGCTCGGCGCTGAGCGCCATCGTGCGTCCTCCCCCATCGATGGACGGCCCTCGCGGCCACCCGGCCTCAACTTGCCGGCATTCACTCGGGATACCAGTAGAGCGCGTCCGCGCGGTCGCGTTCGAGGATGACGAAGTTGTTGGCGAAGACGCGGTAGGGATGGCTCCAGGCGCCGTCGGGCCAGCGGACGCGGACCTGCGCGCGCTCGGCGACGCCAAGGCCCAGATGCACCCAGCCCTGTTGGCCCGAGGCGTGGCCGCCGCCGACCTGCAGCGTGCGGATGAGCGTGCGGTTGCCGATCCGAACGGCGAGCCGGGCGCCCACGGCGTGGCGGTTGGGAGGCTCCTGGCGGAGCTCGACCTGGAGCCAGTTGCCGAGGGGTGCCGTGCCCCAGGGCCGGGCGGCGCCGGTGTTGCGGAAGAGGCTCGTCGGTGCGCCTCGATTGACGACGACGAGGTCGAACGCGCCGTCGAGGTTGAGGTCGACGACGGCTGCACCGCGGCCGCTCCGGTCGAGCGCGATGCCGGCCTGCTCGCCCACCTCGACGAAGCCTTCGTCCCAGGTGCCCAGCAGGAGATTGTCGGGATCGAACGCGGCGAAGTCGGGCATTGCCTCGACATTCCCCTTGGCGATGAAGAGATCGAGCAGGCTGTCATTGTTCAGGTCGGCGAACTGGGCGTGCCAGCCGGTGGAGGGGCGGCGGTCGGGGCCGGTGTAGGGGCGGTGCGCCGTGGCGCCGCGCGCGAAGGCGATGTCGGTGTAGGTCGGCCGGCCTTCGAGCGCTTCCGGATCGAGCGCCTGGAGCTTGGTGTCGCCCATCGAGGTGAGCGCGTATTCGGGGAGGCCGTCGGCGTCGAGGTCGGCCTCGGCGATGCCCATGCCCCAGATGGTGAGGCGCTGCCAGCCATCGGCGCGGCGATAGGGGACGGCCGGGCGGCCATCGGGCAGGCGCCAGAGCTGGTCCTCGCCGTCGAGGTGGTATTGGCGATCGTTGGTGATCCGGAGCGCCACACTGCCGGTGTTGGCCCAGTCGGTGAACAGCATCGAGAGCGCGCAATGGCCGGGGCTCAAGAGCTGCGGCTCGGCGTAGACGGGCGCCTCGCCAGCGAGCGGGCGGAACAGCTCGTTGTCGTGGCAGGTGCCCCAGGGTGAGCCGGGGGCGGTGCGGTCGACATAGTGGCCGAAGGCGAGGGTGGGGAAGCGCTGGTCCGGCTCCCACGTGGCGGCGAAGGCGGTGGTCCAGGCCCGGCCGCCTGCGAGCTGAAAGCGGCGGTTGGCGCGCTCGAAGGTGCAGTCGGGGCCGCCTCTCATAGTCACGTTGCGGCCGACCCTGAGGAGCACGAGGTCGAGCGGGCCGTCGTCGTCGATGTCGAGCACGTAGGCGCCGGTGACGCGCGCCAACTCGGCGTCGTCGAGCGGCAGCGGGCGTTCCTCGAAGGCGAGCGGGCCCACTGGTGCCGAGCGGTTGACGAACAGGCGCGCTGGGCCTTCGCCGCCGGCGAGGACGAGGTCAGGCTTGCGGTCGGCGTTGCAGTCGAAGGCGGTGACGCCCCCGCCAACGAAGTACTCCCAGGGGCCGTCATAGATGTGGTCGATGCCTGCGGCTTTGGCCTCCTCGACCAGCGCCGGCACGTCGGAGGTCGGTTCCTCGGCGGTGGCCATGCTAGGAACGAGCAGCAGGGCCAGGAGCGCGCACGAGGGAGGCTGGCGCAGGGCCTGTGCGATACCACGTTTAGGGCAGAGGCCGTCTGGAGGAACGATCATGGCTGCGACACCGCCCGTCTGCGACTTCGGCGCGCCGGCCGTCGATTTCGAGCTGCCGGGCACCGACGGCCGGACCTACCGGTTCGAGGACGTCAGCGGCAAGAGCGGGACGCTCGTCGTCTTCATCTGCAACCACTGCCCCTATGTGAAGTCGGTCGTCGGCCGGCTGGCGGAAACCGCGAAAGTTCTCCGAGCCGAGGGCATCGGCGTTGCCGCCATCTGCAGCAACGATGCGGTCAACTACCCCGAGGACGGCTTCGACAAGATGAAGGCGTTCGCCCAGGCGCACGGCTTCACCTTTCCCTATCTCCACGACGAGAGCCAGGAGGTGGCGCGCGCCTATGATGCGGTCTGCACACCCGACTTCTTCGGCTACAACGCCGACGACCAGCTCCAGTACCGGGGGCGCCTCGACGAATCGAAGACCAGCCTCGTCGACGGCGCTGAAAACGAGCTCCTCGCCGCCATGCGCCAGATCGCGGCGACGGGCGAAGGACCGGTCGAGCAGACGCCGTCGATGGGGTGTTCGATCAAGTGGAAGATGGGTTAGGGGACGAGACGGCGCCGTGGCGCACGTGCAATGAAGGCGGTGGCGTAGAAGGCGATTGTCACGGCGGCTTCCTGCCGTACACTCCGGCCGCGTCGAGTTCGAAGCCTTGGGGTTGCGCCCTGCGTAACGTCACGCGTCCGTCTGCAGGCCTGCCGTGAAGGTCCACCGGTCACAGCGCGCGTCGGGAGACGTTGGGCGACGGGGTGACGGCAGCCGTCGGGCCGTGTTCGGCCGTACCGGGAGTCTCGGGTCCGCTGTGCCGTTCGTCGCGCACGCGAATCCGGCCGCGGCCAGGCTGCAGAGCTTGCAGGCGCGCGCCTCGGACGGGCCCGCTGTGCAGCGGCTTGAAGCCTTCCAGCGGCTGGCCGACGCGCCGGCCCAGCTTGGTGCACACGCCGTTGCGCGGGGCCGTGACACCAAGTTCGGACAGGGACAGGAGGGACATCTTCCCCATGATGCTTGGCACGTCGTGCAGCAGGCCGAGGGGCGCGTTCGGCCGACGACGCAAGTTTACGGCGCACCGATCAACGACGATGCCGGGCTCGAGGCGGAAGCGGCGCGAGAAGGGCAGCGCGCCCTGGCGGTCGGCCGTGACCTCGCTGCTGACCAGGCTGACCCGGTCGCGCGCAAGGCGAGGGCGGGAGGCGGAACGACGCGCCCGGTCGTCCAAAGGGCCACCATCGGCGACACGATGGACAACTACCTCAACGTTAACCAAAACAGATTCAACACGCTTGCCAACAATTTGCAACCGCTTGTCAACAATTTGCAACATGTAAATGGTCAAATCACTGCAGATAAACTAAAAAATGCAACACTAGATCTATCTTATACAATCTCAAATGATCCTACGCTCATGCCATTTCTACTTTCGGATCTCACTGACCCGATTAACTACAGCTCGTGCTACCCGTTCGCAGCGAGTATTTTTGGAGTTCTAGGGACGCGGGAGCAAGCGGGCGCTGGCAGTGCCGATAACTTTGCATCGGCGTTTGATTTTCGAGGCGCCGTCGCCAACCTCTGCACGGCGATCAAGTCGGCTGCCACCAGTCGCCAAGAGAAGATATTTCGTATCGAGTATGCCGGTCACGGCTTCATTCTGGCGACGCGACCCGACAACAACAACAACATGGTCGTCGAGCATTTTGAGAGCCTCGCGCACACCGCAGCGCTCATCGATAGCCTACCTTATAACCCCTACGATGTAGACCAGACGTGCGCCGCCCTCAGAGATATGGCCAGCGATGACCTGACAAAGCGCCGGCAAGGCGCTTGGTTCTTTAATCAATGGATCGCCGATTCAATCAATCTCGGCCCAGCGGCAACCAACGACTCAGGCGCCTTCTACCTGCACAGAATGAAGTGGTGGAGCCGCGATCTTCTGAATAACTGGGCTACCAGGTGGCAAAACCAAGTACGAGCACGTTACAACCAGATCAGAGTAGTACTGCACCCCGCTACCCCGCAATGGTAGGCGAGGCTGCCTAGCAATATTGTCTCTGCGGCCCAGCCATCGGCAACAACAACTTCGGGGCCCGCGGACGGCTGGCGCAGGCTGCCGCACGCACGTCGCCCGTCTTCGTCCTCGACACGCATGTGCGGCTTTGGCTGGAAGCAGGGCCAGGTGTGGCGTTCGCGCGGCTGGTCTGGGGAGCGGCAAATCGGGCGCGCTCAAACCGGGCAGGACGCCAGCCTTCCTCGAGCGGCCGAAACCGCCGAGCCGCTGGCGGGAGTGCATTGAGATGTCGCCGCTCGTGTAGCGTTCCGAGCCATTCAGGCGGAAAGCCTGAGCCGTGCGCTCGGCGCACCGAAGGCGCAACGTGTACGATAGGGACGAATGGTGGTGTAGACCACAGCGGGTGCCGGCCAACGGCGCGTTGACTGGCGCCCACTGTGGCAAGGCATGCCTCGTTGGGCGCCTACGCGGCCTGGTGGCGTGCGCGGACCTTCTGGATCGTCTTGTAGAGATGCGAGGGGCGTAGCGCGTCGCCGCCGGCATTGGCTTCATCGGTGACGGTCTGCAGCAGCTTGGTCAGTCGCGGCTCGTTCTGAGCGCCGTCGAGCATGCAGCGGCCGATCTCGGCCGCGACGATGGCAGGCACGCCGGCGTGCGTCGCTATTTCGGCGATCTCGGCATCGTCCAAGTCACTGAACGCGATGACGTCTTCATAGGTCAGCATGGCATTGGCCCGCAGTGGGTGGTGGACGCGTGTCGTGCGAAGGCGGAAGTCAGCAAAGCAAGTGTTCTGGGACCGGCCTGGTCAGCGAAGCGTTAAAATGAACGGTTAATTCTCGTCCGCTTCGATTTGACGCATAACCCAATATGCGCGAGCCATCAACAAGATTCGGGCCTGAATTCAAATCAATCTGATTGAATATTGCCGGGAAACATATACTTGAAGAGTAATTTATGCTGCGTTGCAGCAGGAAGTGACCAAGTCTACAGAATCGACTGTGCAGTACTAAAGTATTGTGAGGTTGTGTTCAGTGGGGTGGCGGCCCAATAGGGGCAGTGCCCGGGCCGTGCGGCGACGTCGTTCATCCGCCCGAAGCCGAGGCGGCACGAGTCGCCGACGAGGCGACGGCCGAGCGACAAGGTTTCACCGGCACACGGCGCCAGCTATGTCTACGCCGGCTCTCGCGAGCGCTTCACGGGCGCCCCGAGCCCGTAGCAACGAGACCATGAGCCGAGATGCCCTTCGACAGCCTCCGCGACTTCATCGACCACCTCGAACAGCGCGGGCGCCTCGTGCGCGTCACGGCACCCGTGTCGCCCGTGCTGGAGATGACCGAGATCCATACGCGGCTGTTGGCCGAGCAGGGGCCGGCGGTGCTGTTCGAGCGGGTCGAAGGCTTTGACATGCCGGTCTTGATCAACCTCTTCGGCACCGTCGAGCGGGTGGCTTGGGGCATGGGGAAGGAGCCGGGGGAGCTGCGCCAGCTCGGCAAGACACTGGCGTTCTTGAAGCAGCCCGAGCCGCCGGGCGGCTGGCGCGACGCCATGGAGATGGTGCCGCTCCTCAAATCCGTGCTGGCGATGCGGCCCAGGAGCGTCGGCCGGGCGCCGTGTCAGGAGGTGGTGCTGCGGGGCGCCGACATCGACCTCGGTCGCCTGCCGATCCAGGGCTGCTGGCCGGGGGAGCCCGCGCCCTTGATCACCTGGCCCCTGGTGGTGACCAAGGGGCCGTCGAAAGAGAAGAGCGACGCTTTCAACCTCGGCATCTACCGCATGCAGGTGACGGGCCGTGACACGACGCTGATGCGCTGGCTCAAGCATCGGGGCGGTGCGCAGCACCACCAGCGATGGGGTCAGCAGAAGACCGAGCCCCTGCCGGCGGCGGCCGTCATCGGCGCCGACCCCGGGACGACGTTGGCTGCCGTAACGCCCGTGCCGGACACGCTTTCGGAGTACCAATATGCGGGGCTTCTGCGCGGGCGGCGGGTGGAGCTGGTCGACTGCGTGAGCCAGCCCCTCAAGGTGCCGGCGACCGCCGAGATCGTGCTCGAAGGCGAAGTCAGCTTGGACGAGTACGGCGATGAGGGGCCCTATGGCGACCACACGGGCTACTACAACGCGGTGGAGCGCTTCCCCGTTTTCAAGGTGACGGCGCTCACCATGCGCCGGGACCCCATCTACCTCTCGACCTTCACCGGCCGGCCGCCCGACGAGCCGTCGGTGCTGGGCGAGGCGATGAACGAGGTCTTTCTGCCGCTCTTCACCCAGCAGTTCCCCGAGGTGACCGACTTCTGGCTGCCGCCCGAAGGGTGCTCGTACCGGATTGCTGTCGTGGCGATGAAGAAAGCCTATCCGGGCCACGCCAAGCGGGTCATGCTGGGGGTGTGGTCCTATCTCAGGCAATTCATGTACACCAAGTTCGTCATCGTCGTGGACGATGGCATCGACGCGCGCGACTGGAAGGACGTGATGTGGGCGATCTCCACCCGCGTCGATCCCGCGCGCGATCTCACCATCCTCGAGCACACGCCGATCGACTATCTGGACTTCGCCGCACCCGAGAGCGGGCTCGGCTCCAAGCTCGGCATCGACGCGACGGACAAATGGCCGCCCGAGACCAAGCGCGAGTGGGGGCGTGAACTCTATATGGAGCCGGAGATCGTCGAGCGGGTGAGCAGGCGTTGGGAGGAGCTGGGGCTGCCCGGGTCCGGGAAGCCGATTTGGAAGCGCTGAGCAAGACCAGTCTTGCGCGGGTCGTCCGGCTCACGCGCGAGGCCGGCGCCATCGCCATGACGCATTTTCAGCGGCCGCACGCGCGCTGGGAGAAGGCGCCGGGCTCGCTCGTCACCGAGGCCGATCTGGCGATCGACCGGTTCCTCAAGGACCGCCTGCCGAAGGGTGAGGACGCCTGGCTCAGCGAAGAGAGCCACGACGACTTCAAGCGGCTGGGCGCGCAGCGCGTCTGGATCGTCGATCCGATCGACGGCACCCGCTCCTACGCGCGTGGCAAGCCGGAGTTCTGCGTCTCGGTGGCGCTCTGGGAGACCGGCCGCATCGTCCTGGGTGTTGTCTTGAACCCGGCAACCGAAGAGCTGTTCACCGTCCGGCCCAATGGCGGGGCCAGGTGCGATGGCGAGCCGATGCGCGTGCGTGGCTGGGAGCCGGGGAGCGCGATCACGCTCCTGGTGAGCGGTCGCGAGGCGCGGGAAGCGCATTTCGAGCGGCTCTTTCAGGGCGTCGACGTCATGCGGCTAGGCTCGATCGCCTACCGCCTGGCGCTCGTCGCCGACGGCCGCGCGGACGGGCTCGTGACGCTCAGGCGGATCGCCGACTGGGACCTCGCCGCAGCGGTGCGTATGGCCGAGGCGGCGGGTGCGGTGGTGACTGACCGGCGCGGCCGAGCGTTGCGCTTCAACCAGCTCGAGCCCACTCATGATGGGCTCATCGTCGCAGGGCCGGCGCTGCATCGTCGCCTGCTCGCGCATCTGGAAGGGATGCGCTAGGGACGTTCATCAGCAGGGCCGAGCCGCCCGCACACCCCGCCCGACCGCCCACGAGGATACTGCCCTGGGTGGTCGGGCG
>JANQNY010000083.1 GCA_028279345.1 Geminicoccaceae bacterium | reverse complement strand
CGCCCGACGACTTGGCGACGCTCAGAAGCCGACCGCGCAGCCGTCCTTGCGGCTGTCGGAGCCAGCGACGTAGCCGTCCTCGAGCCGGCGGATCAGTTGCGCACCCCCGAAGGCGAAAACGTCGTCCGGGCTTGACATGATCAGCTCGTGGCCGCGCGCGCGGAGGCCCGCATAGATGTCGGGTGGCAGGCCCGGCTCCATGGCAACGCCCCGGCCGCCGGTGATGCGCCAGCGGGGCGCGTCGCTCGCTGCCTGGACGTTCTGGCCAAAGAGCCGCGTACGCAACACCATCTGCACGTGACCCTGCGCCTGCATCGCGCCGCCCATGACGCCGAACGCCATCGCCGGCCGCCCATCGGGCTCGAGCAGAAAGCCGGGGATGATCGTATGGAAGGGGCGCTTCCCGGGCCCGACCTCATTCGGATGACCCGGCTCCAAGGTGAAGCCCGCACCGCGGTTCTGGAGGGAGATGCCCGTCTCTGGAACGACGACCCCCGAGCCGAAGCCCATGTAGTTCGATTGGATGTAGGACACCATCATGCCGGCGGCGTCGGCGGCGGCGAGGTAGACGGTACCGCCGCCAGCCGGCGCGCCTGCACCGGGGTCGCCTGCGTGGTCCGGGTCGATCGCGCGGGCGCGCTGCCGGAGATAGTCCGCATCCAAGAGCGCCTCGGGCACCACGTCCATGTGCGCGGGGTCCGCCACGAACGCCGCGAGATCCGCCATCGCGAGCTTCATCGCCTCGATCTGGAGGTGCAGCGAACCGACGCTGTCCGGCGCCTCGGCGGCGAGGCCAGTGTGCTCCAGAAGGCCCAGCGCCACCTGCGCAGCGATACCCTGACCGTTTGGCGGCAGCTCGGCGAGCACGGCGCCGAAAGCCCCGAGGCGCAACGGCTCGACCCACTCGGCGTCGTGCGCCTCCAGGTCGCCCAGCGCCAAGCCACCACCATGCCGTTCCACCCAAGCGGCGATCGCCTTGGCGAGGTCGCCTCGATAGAACGCCTCACCCTGCGAGGCCGCGATGGCTTCGAGCGTCCGCGCCTGCGCCGGCAGGCGGAAGAGCTCGCCGGCGTGCGGCGGGCGCCCATCCGGCAGGTAGGCTTCATCAAAGCCAGGCGCGCCCGCCATGCGCGCGTGTGTGTCGGCCCACAGCGCGGCGATCATCGGCGTCACATGAAAGCCGTCCCGCGCGTAGCGGATTGCGGGGCCAAAGAGATCGGCGAAGGTAAGCTTGCCGAAGCGTCGGCTGAGTTTGACCCACGCCGAAACCGCCCCTGGCACGGTCACACTATCCGCGCCCGTCGTCGGCATCTCCACAGCACCGGCGAAGCGCGCCGGCGTCCAGGCGGCAGGCGCACGCCCGGAAGCATTGAGGCCGTGCAGCTGGCCGCCGTCCCACACGAGGGCAAAGGCGTCACTGCCGAGACCATTGCCGGTCGGCTCGACCACCGTCAGGGTGATGGCGGCCGCAAGGGCCGCATCAACGGCATTGCCGCCCTTGTCGAGCGCCATTAGACCCGCTTGGGCTGCCAAGGGCTGCGATGTCGCGACGACGTTCCGGGCGACAACCGGAGAACGGCGCGAGGGGTAGGGTTGGCGCGAATCGAAGAGAAGCATAGCGGGGCTCGGACCTCGGCGAAGACCGGAATGCGTAGCGAAGAGCGGCCCCGATGACCAGGCTGGCACGGCAGTGACGTGGATCACTATTGTTCGACGGTGGCAACAGCAGGATTACATGCTAGGGCCTGTCTCGAGCTGACGCGGCACAGGTTGGAGGAGCTTTATTGAGCCGCCTCGATACCAATATCGAGCGCTTGGTCGCACAGCGAGCCTGTCTTGACGAGCTCTGCGCTGCCATCACGGCACTCGCCGGACCGGTCGTCGAGCTGGGTCTGGGGAACGGTCGAACCTTTGACCATTTGCGTGAACGGCTGCCCGATCGCGAGATCTTCGTCTTCGAACGACAGCCGGCGGCGCATCCGGACTGCACGCCGGACGACGCGCATCTGATCGTCGGGGACTTCTATGACACCCTGCCTCAAGGACGCAGCCGGCTGCCATCTCCAGCAGCGCTCCTCCACAGCGACGTCGGAACGGGCGACGCGGCGCGGAACGCCAAGCTTGCCGCCTGGCTCGCCGGCGTCGTGCCCCATCTGGTCGCACCGCTCGGCTTCGTCGCCTCCGATCAACCACTAGAGGATCCGCGGCTCACCCCTTGGGCGCTCCCCGACAGCGTGCGACGCGGCCGATATCACCTCTATCGGCGAGCGTCCTGAGGCGTCGATGGCGGAAAGCGACGCTCTATTTTGGATACGCTTCTGGGGAGTGCGAGGGACGGTTCCAACGCCCGGCCCTTCAACGGTTCGCTACGGTGGCAATACGGCCTGTATCGAAGTGGGTTGCGGGTCTGCCAGGCTGATCTTCGATCTGGGCACCGGGGCCCGCGAGCTTGGCAACACACTGCTCGACAACGGCCCGTGCGACGCCCACGTCTTCCTCACGCACACGCATCTCGACCATGTGGGCGGTTTTCCGTTCTTTCGCCCCGCCTATTGCGAAACGAACCGCTTTCAGATCTGGGCCGGTCATCTCCAGGCCCAGGCGCTCACGTTGAAGAGCACGCTCAAGAGCCTCATGTCGAAACCGCTCTTCCCCGTGCCCATCGACGTGATGCACGCTCGGATTGACTTTCATGACTTTCGCGCCGGTGAACGGCTGAGCCCGGCGGGAGGCGTCGACATCACGACCGCACCTCTCCGCCATCCCGGTGGCGCTACGGCCTATCGTGTCGACTTCGCGGGCCGGTCCTTCGCCCTGGTGACGGATACCGAGCATACGCCGGGCAAGCCCGACAAAACCGTCCTGCAGCTCATCGCCGGCTGCGACCTCGTCATCTACGATTCGACCTATGACGACGCGACCTTCGAGCGCTTTCTCGGGTGGGGCCATTCGACGTGGCAGGAGGGCGTGCGCCTCTGCCGACAAGCGGGCGCCAAGCGGCTCGCGGCCTTCCACCATGACCCCGAGAGCGACGACGAACGGCTCGCGCAGGTCGAGGCAGCCCTCGGGGCCGCGCTCCCCGGCTCCTTGGTCGCGGTCGAGGGCATGGTGCTCGAGCCTTGAGCAACCTAGCGCGCGCTCGGCGCCGCGCGCTCTCCAAGGTCCTGCAGCGCAGCCATAGGCGTGGCCCGGCGCCGCGCGGGACCTTCATCCCCCACCGCCAACCAGCGTCGCCCGACCAAGGCGCGCCGGCGCTGAGCGCTCTGTTCGAGCGCGCGCGACCGCGCTTCGCCGAGCTGCTTGCGCAGGTCGAGACGTTTGAAGCCGCCTACGCACGGTTCGGCGGACCGCCACCCGCACCGCGCTTCGAGCAGGACTGGTTCCCCGGAATCGATGCAGCGGTGCTCTACGCACTCATCCGCACCACCGCACCTTCGCGCATCACGGAGATCGGCTCGGGGCACTCGACCCGCGTAGCAGCCCGAGCCGTCGCCGACGGTGCCCTTCTCACCCGGCTCTTGGCAATCGACCCGCAGCCTCGAGCATCGCTTCGCAACCTCGACGTCCTTTGGCGCAAGGAGCGGCTCCAAGCTGCCGACCCCGGGCTCGCCGCCGAGCTCGGCGACGGCGACATGCTGATTATCGATTCGAGCCATGTGCTTGTCGCCGGCAGCGACGTCGCCTGTCTCTTCACCGAGTGGCTCCCGCGCCTCCCGCGCGGAGTCCTCGTGCACGTACACGACATCTTCCTGCCCGACCCCTACCCCGCTAGCTGGAGTTGGCGCGGCTACAACGAGCAACAGGCGGTCGCGGGCCTGCTGTTGGGCGGGTTCGAGCTGGTCTTTGCGAGCCACTTCGTCCGTGCCCACGCGGCGGACCTTCTCGGGCCCGTGGCGCGGAGCCTGCCGCGACAGCCGGGCGCCTTCGAGTGCAGCCTTTGGCTCAAGCGGGTTTGAGCGCGGGCTTCCCGTAGCGGATCATCGTCAGAACCAGCCAGCCCAGCAGCACGCCGTTCAAGACGTGCCACACGAAATGCGTCCCCAACGGCAGCGCGGCGCAGAGTGGCGCATCGACGGTGCGGAAGACCAGCGACAAGGCAAAGAGGCCGGCACCGCCGAGCAGAGGAGGCCCTGCCGGATGGCCACGGCGCGCCAGAAGCGCGCCCGTCACGACCAGCGCTGTGAGTGCCGGCAAATAGGATTCTGACCCGTTGAGGCCGTCGCCGACGAGATCGCCGATCCCCGCCGACGCGGCCTCGGCAGCCGGGAGAAACGCTGCCGCCACGAGGAGCGCGATCCACCAGGGCGCGGCGAAAAAGCGCCGCACGGCCAGCGCCAAGAAGCTCACGATGAACAAGGTGATCGGTAGGACATCCGTGAGCGCCGCCCAAACCGTGGCCACCGTGTGGAAGAGGAACGAGCCGATGCCGATCGAAACCACCAGCAGGATCAACCAGATCGCCGCGGCGTCACGACGGTCTTCCCGGTACAGCGCTACAAGTGCCACCAGCGCTGCAAGAATGAACGCCAGATTGGTGAGTGCGTTGACTGGCTCCGCCCAGAACGCGGGCGAGGTGCGCTCGCAGTAATTGTCGAGCTGCCGCTGCCACTCCATCGCCTGACGCTCAGTCGCGCACCCAGAAGGTGTCCGGGTGATAGATGCCGAAATGGGCGCCCGGATCCCAATTGTAGATGCCCTTCTCCGGCACATTCACCAGGTCGGCCTTGACGGCTACCGGTTGCTGCACGCCCGAGACGATCCCAATGGTGTAGACGCTGTCGGTCCAGATCTGGAGCATCTCCTCCCAGATGCGCCGCCGATCCGCCATCTCGCCGGCGACCCGCCATTCCTCGAACAGCTCGAACAGGCGCTCGGCGCCGGGCAGGTCGGGTGCCTCACCGGCCTCGCCGCTGGTCTCGTAGTACTGGCCCCACATCGGCCACTGATACTGGATCTGGGACGTCGGAGCGTAGGCTTGGGGGCTCATGTCGGCGGTCGGCAGGCCATTCTCGATACCGGCAGCGATGGTCATCAACGTTTCGCCGGCGAAGATACGGTTCCGCAGAACCTCGCGCTGTGACGGCTTGGTCAGGAGCTTGACGCCCAGCTCCTCCCATTGGCTCGCCACCAGGCCCAACACGTCGCTGTGCTCGGCATCCTCACCGGACGTCTCGACCACGAGTTGGAACGGTCGCCCATCGGGCAAGCGTCGCACGCCGTCGGGACCGCGCTCATCCAATCCGGCCTCGTCGAGGAGTGCGTTGGCGGCGGCGACGTCATATGCCGTGTACGCCTTGCCAATCGCCTCATCCCACAAGGGACTCTCCGGCAGCACCGAGTTGTTGGCGGGCTCGGCGATACCGAAATAGAGAAAGCTCGAGATGGCCGTCCGGTCGATGCCTAAGGAAAGTGCCCGCCGCACGCGCTCGTCACGGAACACCTCGCGCCACACCGGGTCGGCGGCGTTGAGGTTCGGATAGAGCGCCAAGTGCGCAGCCGTCGCGGTTTTCCACAGGAGCGTGCGCATGCCAGAGCGCTCTTCGCTCTGCTTCAAGAAGGGCACATCGGCGAAGTTGAGGCCGCGAGCCTGCAGATCGGTCTCTCCACCGCCGACCTTCACCGGGATCAACGTCGACTGGACGACCTGGTAAATGAACCGGTCGACATAGGGGAGCTGGATCCCGTTGACGTCCACCCGGTGAAAGTGCGGATTGCGCTCCGTGACGATGCGCTCGCTCGGCGGCGCGGTCATGAGCCGCCAAGGCTGGAGCGTAGGTAGGTTCGGATCGGTGGCCTTGTATTCGCGACTGTGCCGCCCGAAGAGCTGCGCCCAGTCCCGCGCGCCGTTGGCGGCGACCGCCGCCGCCAGCTCGTCTGCTTCCACATAGTCCTCGTGGAACTGCTTGAGGTAATGCGCCGGCAGCGCGATCTCGAGCGGCGCCGCAGAGGCCAAGGCCGGCAAGAAGAACGGGTTCGGCTTCGACCATGTGTAGCGAACGGTGCGCTCGTCGAGCACCTCGAAGGTGGGCAGCTCGCCATCGACGGACATAATGATGGGCGGGCCGGTGGGCCGCAGCATCTCGTGTTGCGCCACGTCTTCCCAGAAGAAGCGGAAGTCCTCGGCCGTGAACGGCTCGCCGTCGGACCACTTATGGCCGCGGCGCAACGTGAACGTGAACGCGCGGCCTTCCTCGACCTCGACCTGCTTCAAGATGTCCGGGGCCAGCTCCAGGTCACGGTCGTAGCCGACCAACCGGGCATAGCCGTAGACGACGAACAGCTTGGCATCCTTGCCACGACCGATCAGCGTCCTGATCTCGCCACCGACCTGACCCGGTTCTGCGATATCGGAAACGACCAGCGGCTCGGCCGGCGGTTCCGCATGAACGACCGCCGTCGCTGCGAGCAGCGCCGCGACGGCGAAGGAGAGCTTACGAAGCTGCAAGGAGGTCCTCCCGAACAGTGTCGCTTTGGCGAACGAAGTGCCCATCGCCGAGGTCGACCATCCGACCGTCCTCGCCGAAGGGAAGGGTGTAAGGGCGCGGCCACTCGGCCGGCACCGACATGGCGCCCTCACCCAGAAGCCCGAAGTCGAGCGGCCGGTCCGGGTCCGGCTCGGGCACCGCAGCCAGGAGCGCCCGCGTATAGGGATGGCGTGCACGGCGGAACAGCACAGCGGTCGGTGCCTGCTCGACGACGCGCCCGCGGCACATCACGGCGATCGTGTCCGCGATGTAGCGAACCACCGCCAAATTGTGCGCGATGAAGAGATAGGTCAGGCCCAAGCCCTGTTGCAGGTCCTTCAGAAGATTGAGGATCTGCGCCTGCACCGAGACGTCGAGGGCCGACACGGGCTCGTCGCAGATCAGGAGGTCCGGGTTCAGCGCCAGCGCTCGGGCGATGCCGATCCGCTGCCGCTGGCCGCCAGAGAAGCTGTGCGGGTAGCGCCTCAAAAAGCGCACATCGAGGCCGACGGCGTGCATCAGCGCGCGGACGCGTTCCGCACGTTCACGCGCGGACCCGATCCCATGGATGACCAGCGGCTCGACGATCAAATCGGCGACGGTCATGCGCGGGTTCAGCGACGCGAACGGGTCCTGAAAGATGTACTGGACGCGGGTGCGGAATCTTTCGAGCCGCCTGCCCTCGAGACCCAGGACGTCGATCTCCTTGCCGTGGTCGAAGAAGCTCACCCTACCTGCGTCGAGATCGATCGCCCGCATGATGGCCTTGGAGAGCGTGGTCTTGCCGGAACCACTCTCGCCCACGACCGCGAAGCTCTCCCCCCGCCGAATCGTGAAGCTCACATCGCCCAGCGCCTGAACGAAGGCGTCGCCACCGCGTCTGATCCGGTAGGTCTTGCGTAGGCCTTCGACTTGCAAGAGCGGCCCGGTCTCGGTGGATTTGACCGATTGGCCCGAAAGGGCAGTCAGGTCCTGAGCGGTCACCTTGACCTCGCGCAGCGGCTGCAGCCGCTCGCCGGGCGCCATCTCGAGCCGTGGTACGGCACGCATCAGGGCTTTGAGGTAGGGGTGCTCCGGTGCTGTCAGCAGGTCACGCGCCGGGCCCGCCTCGAGCACCCGGCCGCGATGCATGACGACGATCTCGTCCGCCATGTTGGCGACCACGCCGAGGTCGTGGGTGATGAACAGGATCGCCATGCGGTACTCGGCCTGAAGCCGCTTCATCAGGTCGAGGATCTGCGCCTGGATGGTCACGTCGAGCGCCGTCGTCGGTTCGTCGGCAATTAGCAGTGCCGGCTCGCAGATCAGTGCCATCGCGATCATGGCTCGCTGCCGCAGGCCGCCCGACAGCTCGAAAGGGTAGTGATCGATAGCCGTCGCCGGCTTGGGAAAGCCGACATGATCCAGCATGTCGACGACCCGCGCGCGCTCCTCGCCGCGCTCGACCGGAGCGTGCAGCCTGAGCGCCTCCACGATCTGGTCACCGATGGTGTGCACGGGCGAGAGCGAGCTCATCGGCTCTTGGAAGATCATCGAGATGCGGCCGCCGCGAATACGGCGGCGAACGGGATGGTTCTGCGGATAGGCGGCCAGATCGACCGGTGGGTCGTCGGTCTCGGGATCGTTGAAGTACACGTGGCCGTGCGTGATCCGCGCCGTCTTGGGCAGGATGCCCAAGATCGCCTGGGAGACGACGGTCTTGCCCGACCCGCTCTCGCCGACCACGGCAACCGTCCTGCCGCGCGGCACCTCGAAGCTGACGCCGCGCACGGCCTCCACGACGCCCTCGTCGGCGTGGAATGCGACGTGTAAGTCGTCGACCTTTAGCAGCCAATCCGGCGTCGTTCTCATGTTCCCCCGAACAACTCCGCGGCCGTCAGCCACTTGGTATCCACGCCATCATGGCGGAGTTGTAAGACATGGTCGAGATCGTCCCAGTCAGCCTCCCCCAGGACCTGATGGTGAGTCATGAGACCGATCGGCGCACCAGGCAAAGCCACAGCCCGCTCCAAGAGTTCTGCACAAAGTTCTGCTGCCGGACGTGGCGCGTTTCCCGCGTCCCAGTCCACGGCGTCGACATGGACATCGACGCGGCGCAACGGCACCGCGCTCGGTGGTGCGCCGATACAGGAGATTCCTTGGAAACCCAGGGCCGGCAACCGCTCCAAGACGTCATCGGCGATGCGGTTCCATGGCGGCACCATGACAGGCAGGAAGCGCTCACCGAAGGCCTGCTCCAGGCGCTCCCGGCCCGCCACGAGCGCTGCCTCGAGCTGCGCCCGCTCGATCGCGCCGCCGAGTTCGATCTTTCTGTCCGCGCCCGTCCCGTGGTCGTCGTGCGCGACACCGTGCTGCACCACGGAGGCCAGCGGACAGGCGAGAATGCGCTCGATCGTGGCAGGCGCGAGCCAGTCGGGAACGACTGCGAGCGTCAATGGCCGCCCAGTCGCCTCGGCGAGCGCCAGCAATCGATCGAGGCGGGGTTCATCGCGGCCCGTATCGTCGTCACGCCACCAGAATTGCATCTCAAGCTCTTCCGGCAAGGGTTGCTGCAATGAGGCACGCAGTCCGATGCGCGCCGTCTACATCCAGGCTGAGCGGCGGGAACGGCAGAGCGGCCCGGGCGCGCACCGCGTCAGCCAGCGCCTTCGCATCGAGCGTCACCTCGTGGAGCAAGCTCGCCGCTCCCGCGGCCCTCACCGTCAACGCTCGGCTGGTCTGCTCGGTCTCCGCTCCTGCGGCGAAGGGCACCAGCACCATCGGGCAGCGCGCTGCCATAGCTTCGACCACCGTATTATAGCCGGCTTGCGAGACGGAGACCGAGGTGCGCGCGAGGCGTCGGGGCAGGTCGTCGACATGCCGGACGAGTTCGACATCCACGGGTGCGCGCGCACTAACGTCGCGCCAGTCTCGTTCAGCGAGCCCGCTACCGGTGATGACGGTCCAGCGGCCGAGCGCGCCGGCTAGCAGGCGGGCCGCTTCAATGGCGGCGAGCAGCAGCGTCCGCCCAACCGCGCCACCGCCGGCCGAGACCAGGACGCCTTGGCGCCGCTCGCCACCGGCAGTCGCAGCCGAAACCGGCCCGACATAGCCGGTGTAGCGGAGCCAAGCCGCGACGCGTCGGGCCTGCGCGAAGGTATCGTCGAGCTGCACGAGACGCGGGTCCGCGTGGACGAGCACCCGATCGAACCACCGCTCAACGCGCATTGCGACCTCGATCGCCCGCTCCGGCCGCGGTTTCTCGACGAGCACGTCGCGCAGTGAGACGAACAGCCGGGGACGCTTGGCCTGCCGTCGCCAACCGTCCAAGAGCGGCACCAGCTCTCGCGCGAAGGCCCGCCGGCCGAAGGGAAACATCTCGACGACGACCGCGTCCAAGGGCCGCTCAACAAGATGGGCGAGCAATCGCGAACGCTCGCCCCAGAGCGCCTCGTCGACGGGCGCACCATTGCTGGCGACGAGCTGCTCGAAACGATCATTGTCGGCGCGGATCGCCGGCAGGTCGACCCGTTCGTAGCCATTTGATGGGGCAGCCGGCGCGGGCCCGCCGTTCGCCAGCACGACATCAGAGCCATCTCTGGCGAGCGCCGCCGCGATCCGGGCGCTCCGCTGCAGATGGCCCGTCCCGAGCAGGTGCTGCGACCAGATCAGGACCCGCACGCCGACGCTCCTTCGGCGAGCGGCAGGGGCTCCGGTGGGCGATCCGCGATGCCATTGGCAACCTCGAGGCGCCAGGCGACGGCGTCCTTGACCTTCAACGGCGGCCGCCCCGCGAACGCCCATCCAGTGGTCAGTGCCAGCAGCGCCTGCAGCACACCCTTGTGGGTCACCAGGACCACCCGCTCGTGGTCGGCGAGATCGGCTAAGAGCGATCGCAATCGGTCGACGACCTCGCGCGGGCTCTCGCCGCCGGGGGGACGAAAATCAAGGCCACGCGCCTCCATCGCGGCGATGCCCTCCGGGTCCGCCGCGCGCAGATCGCGAAGCCGCTGCCCCTCCCATCTGCCCCACGCCATCTCCACGAGCCGCAGCTCGGTGCGCGCCCTGCCGAATTGCGCCGCGGTCTCGACGGCACGCCGCAGTGGGCTCGTGAGCACCGGAGCGCCTTCGAAGGCCGGCGGCAGGCGCCAATACTTCAAGGCATCGCGGCCGGCGTCCGAAAGGGGCGGATCTGCCCGCCCCTGGATGCGGCGCTCCTCGTTCCAGGCGGTCGGCGCATGACGGAGGAAGAGCAACTCGGCGCTCATTGCCGTCGCGCAGCGTGCGCAGCGCGGGCCAGCCGTAGAATGTCTCGGAGCGCCGTCGCGGCGGCAGCAACACTGTGCCGACGACGCACACTGGCCGAGGCGGCCGCGCCCAGCGCCATCGCCCGAGCGGGCGCCGCGAGCAGCGTCGCGACGTGGGCGCGAAACGCCAGGACATCGCCCACTGGCGCCAGTCGGCCGGTGCGCCCATCGGCGATAATGTCCGGCACGCCGTGGCCGTCGCCGGCGACCACTGGAACGCCCAGCGCCTGCGCCTCGAGGAGCGCCAGCCCGTAAGCCTCGTCGACCGCGGGCCAGACGAAGGCGCGCGCGCCCGCGACCAGCGCATTCCGCGTGGAGGCATCGTCGATCCTGCCATGGAAGCATACGCGCTCACCCAACGCGCGGCAGAGCGCTGCCTCCACCGCCGAGCGACGAGGTCCGTCGCCGATCACGTCGAGGCGCCAGGGCCGATCGAGCAAACCCGCCAACGCCTCGGCCAGCAGCAAATAGGAGCGCTCTTTCGCCCCTTCGCGCATCATGGCGACCACGACGAGCCTTGGTTCGGCCGCGATCTCCGCCACCGGCGGCCGCGGCTCGACGTCGGTAAAGGGCGCGAGACGGACCAGCCTTGCAGGCGGACGCACGACGCTCGCAAGCCCGTGCGCGTCCTTCTCCGTCAAGGCGATGACCACGTCGGCGGCGGCGATCGCGCCGACCGACTGCCGATAGCCTTCGGACCAAGGGCCGTTGGCGCGCGCCGGCGCGATCGACGCCTCGGCGATCACGTAGGGCAGGTCGAGCAGCCCGGCCGTGCGCGGTCCCAAGCCGTCGGGTGCCTTGTGGTAGCAATGATAGGTGAACCACGCATGGGGCGGACGCTGCGCCAGACGGCGCGCGAGCAGTGGCGCAGCGCGGGCCGCCAGCGCATCGAGCCGCCGCTGACGCCGTTCATCGCCGCGGTCGTAGGTGCGGAGTCCGCAGATCACGGTCGGTCCAGCGCCGGCACCCGCCAACGCTTGCATGAAGAGCCGCGCCATCTGCCGCTCGCCGGAGGGCACCGGGTGGCTGGGCGCCTTCATCGGTGCGTACATGGCGGTGAACATCAGGCGGCGCGGACCAAGGCATCACCGCCGAGCAAGGCGGCGAGCCGATCAATCCCGCGATCGAGTGCAAAGTCGCGGGCGACGCGGCGCCGGCCGGCAGTGCCGAGGTGGCGGCAGAGCGCCGGGTCCGCCATCAGCCGAGCGAGCGCTGCGGCCAGGGCCGGCGGGTCGTCTGGGGCCACCAGCAGGCCGTTCCTGCCGTCGTCGACCAGCTCCTCGATGGCACCTGCGCGGGTGGCGACGACCGGCAACTCCTGGCTCATCGCCTCCATCAGCACGTTCGGCAGGCCGTCGCGGTCACCGTCCGCCGCCGTCCGGCTCGCCAAAACGAAGAGGTCGGCCTGCGCATAGGCGGCGAAGACAGCGGGCGCAGGAAGGGGACCCCGGAATGTCACACGCTCGTCGACGCCGAGGTTCTTTGCGAGGGCTGCGAGCGGAGCCGTGTCACCACCGCCGATGTGCGCGAACCGCCAGCGTGGCTGCTCTGGCAGCAGTGCCAACGCCGCAAGGATCGTATCGAGGCCCTTTTTCGGCACGGCACGCGCCACCGTGAGCAACTCAACAACCCGTTGCTCCTGGCTCCGTTGCGGCGGCGACGGCAACCGGGCGATATCAAGGCCGTGGTAGATCAGCTCCACCTTGGGATCGCCGGGCAGAAGCGCGTTCAGATGCTCGGCGCCCAGCCGGGTGCAGGTGACGGCAAAGCGCGCGTCCTGGAGCTTCTCCTGCTTCTCCCAGGCCGGGAGCGTCCAGATGTCCTTGGCATGCGCCGAATAGGCCAAGGGCAGGTCGCAGAAGCGCGCCGCGTAGCGGGCGACCGAGGCGGGCGTATGGAGGAAGTGAGCGTAGAGCTGGTCACCGGGTTTGAGGATCTCCTCGACCAGCACGAACGCCTGGCCCAGACGACGGCAGCGGTTGCGCGACGGGTCACGGCGCAAGTCCTTGCAGAACTGCGCCATGAGCGCTCGGAAACCGGGGCGGCGGCAGGCCTTCAGCAGCACGCGCAAGACGCGTCGCGGCTCGTCGTGCAGGTACTCCGGCAGGTAGTGGACCGGTGCTCGAATACGCTCGTGCACGGGATGGCGGGCCGCGTCGGTCGGGTGCCGCAAGGAGACGAGGACGAGATCGAAGCCCCGCGCCTCCAGCGCCTCCAGCTCCTGAGCGATGAAGGTCTCGGAAAGCCGCGGATAGCCCTTGAGGACGACGATGACGCGCACGCGTTGCCTCAACCGAACGCCCGGAGCGGGGGCTCGCCGGGCGCGGTGCTCAAGTCGGGGGTAAGTTCGTCCGCGATCCTCTCCAGGCCGTCGAGCGAGAGCGGTTCCGCAGCAGCGCTCGGCGGTGGCGAGGCCGGCAGCGTCGTCAAGGCATCCGCCATTACCTCGGGATCGCTGGCCGCCTCCAGCTCGAGCATCCGCACAACGCCGAGTGCTGCCGCCCGCTCGGCACGCAACCATTGCTCGCGGCGCGGCACCGTCCGCGGCACCAGGAGCGACGGTCGATCGAAGGACAGGATCTCACAGAAGACGTTGTAGCCGCCCATGGCCACGACGGCCGAAGCACCGGCATAGAGTTGCTCCACATTGGCGTCGAAGGTGTGGCACTCCACCTGCGCCAGGCGCTCGGCGCGGGCGTGGAAAGCCTGGCGCACCTCCGCCTGCATGAACGGGCCGAACAGCACCACGCAGGGATGCGGCAGCGTCGGCCGCGCCTCATAGGCGCTGAGCACGGCATCGACGAGGCCCTCGCCATCGCCGCCACCGCCCGTGGTGACGAGGATGTAGGGCGCGTCGGGAAGCGCCAGCTCGCTCTCGCGAGGCGTACCGCCCCAGGCGGGCAGCGAGCGACGCAGATAGCCGGTAAAGCGAACCTTGGACGCGAACTCGGCGAAGCCCGGCAGCTCGGCGAACGGATCGAAGATCGCCTTTGGGCCGTAGATGAAGATGGTGTCGTAGAAGGCCCGTAGCGCCGGGTAGACCTGCTTGCGCTCCCACTCCTCCATGAGCTGGCCCGGGTCGTCCATTACGTCACGCAGACCGAGAACCAGGCGCGTGCCGCGCGCCTTCAGCATGGCGAGGGTGTCGCGGACCTCGCCCCTGAGCCCCAGCGGCTCCTTGTCGATCAGGCAGACATGCGGCGCGAAGACCTGGGCCGTGTGCTGGATGATCGAGCTGCGAATGGCGAGCGTGTGCTCGGTGTCGATGTGCAGATGGAGCGAGGTGTACTCGCCGTTGCGCAGCTTGATCACGCCCGGCACCCGCACGAAGTCGACCCGCGCCTTGTAGTCGAAACTGCCGACGATCGGCGAGCCCGAGAGGATCAGCACCGACAAGTCGGAGAAATGGTCGACGAGATGGTGCGCGATGGCGCGGCAACGGCGCAGATGACCGAGCCCGAAACTGTCGTGACTGTAGATCAGCAGACGACGAGACACGGGTCGTGCCACCCGACCGTGAGCATTGACCGCTGCACTAACCCATGCCCGGCACGCTCCGCAAGGCAGGGCCGTTGGGAGCATCGACGCGCTGTACCCAGCGTCCTAGGTTGAAGCGCCTGCATTTCGGGAGGGAGGCGTTGAACGATCGTCCTGCGAAGAGCGAAGTCGCGCTTTTCGTCACCTGCCTCGCCGATGCGATCCGACCCAGCACTGCCTTCGCCGCGGCCCGACTGATCGAGGCCTGCGGCTTTCGCGTGCACGTCCCCGACGCGCAGACCTGCTGCGGTCAGCCCGCCTTCAACTCCGGCGACACGGCAACCGCACGTGCGCTCGCCGAACGTTTCGTCGAGGCGTTCGAGCCCTATGCATATGTCGTGGCACCCTCCGGCTCCTGCATGGGCATGCTCAAGACCCATCTGCCCCACCTTTTCGCCGACGATCCCGCATGGCTCGAACGCCACGCCGCGCTCGCCGAGCGGTGCTATGAGCTGTCCAGCTTCCTCGCGGACGTTGCCGACTTCACGCCCGAAGGACGCTATGCGGGCCGGGTCACCTACCATCACGGTTGCTCGGCCCTGCGCGAGCTCGGCGTGCGAACGCAGCCGGAGCGGCTCATCACGGCGCTTTCGGGGCTGAGCTACATGCCACTCGCGCACCCAGAGGCCTGCTGCGGGTTCGGCGGCACCTTCTGTGTCAAATATGCCGACATCTCGACCGCCATCGCCGACGAGAAGGTCGACGATATCCTCGCGACCGGCGCCAAGACCCTGATCGGCGGCGATCTGGGCTGCCTCTTCAATATCCAGGGCCGGCTCCATCGACGCGGCGCCGACATGGAGGTCCTCCATCTCGCGGAGCTGCTCGCAGGCAGCACGGACACCCGGCCTGCCGAGGCGAGCGGATCATGACGATCACCTACACGAGCGACCACTTCAAGGAGCAGGCGCACCAGGCGCTCGGCGAGCCCAACCTGCAGCGCGCGCTCGATCGCACGACGACCCTCCTGCAGGCGCGGCGGGCGCGGGCCTACGCCGAGTTCGAGGAATTCGAGAGCACCCGCGATGCGGCAAGCCGCATCAAGGACCACGTGCTCCGCCACCTCGACCACTACCTGGAGCGCTTCGAGACTGCCGCCACGGCCGCCGGCTGCAAGGTCCACTGGGCGCGCACGGCCGACGAAGCTTGCGCCATCGTCGTGGATCTCTGCAAGGCGGCACGGGCGCAGACGGTGACCCGCGTCAAGTCGATGCTCGGCGAGGAGATCGGCCTCCCGGAAGCGTTGGACGGTGCGGGGCTCGAGCGGGTCGAGACGGACCTCGCCGAGCACATCAACCAGCTCGCCGGGGATCGACCGTCGCACATCGTCATCCCGGCACTGCACAAGACCCGCGAGGAAGTGAGCGAGCTGTTTCGCGAGGCGCACGGCCACGGTCGGCGGATCGAGGAGGTGGCGGAGCTGGTCCAAAGCGCGCGACTGGCCCTGCGCGAGAAGTATTTCAAGGCCGATGTCGGCATCTCCGGTGCCAACTTCCTCATCGCCGACACGGGCAGCGTCTGCACGGTGACCAACGAGGGCAATGCCGAGCTGACGATGGAACTGCCGCGGGTGCACATCGTGACGGCCGGCATCGAGAAGCTGGTGCCGTCGATGGACCATGCGGCGGTCCTCTTGCGGGTCCTCGCGCGCTCGGCGCTCGGGATGGAGATCACCCAGTACACGACCTTCCTGACCGGCCCCAGGCGTCCGGGCGATCGCGACGGGCCGGAGGAGATGCACATCGTGCTGGTGGATGCGGGGCGCACCGAACTCCTCGCCGACGAGCTGGCGCCGATCCTCAAGTGCATCCGTTGCGCTGCGTGCATCAACCACTGCCCGGTCTACGGCCAGATCGGCGGGCACGCCTATGGCGGCATCTATCAGGGGCCGATGGGCTCGGTTCTGACACCGATGGCGGCGAGCCTCGCCAAGGCCAAGGACCTGCCGCACGCTTGCACGCTCAATGGCCGCTGCGTCGACGTCTGCCCGGTGAAGATCCCGCTCACCGACCTGATCCGCACGCTGCGCGAGCGCATCTGGCAGCAGCAACTCACCGACCGTCCGACCCGCTGGGGCCTGGGCCTGTGGGGTCAAGTCGTTCGCCGGCCCGCACTCTATCGCCTCGCCAGCCGTATCAGCGCGCGCGCGTTGCGCGTCTGGGCGCGTGGCAAGCCCATGATCAAGCGGCTGCCGCTCGACGGCGCCTGGACGAAGAGCCGGGACTTTCCGACGCCTGAGCCGGGCGGCACGTTCATGGAGCGCTATCGACGAGGCGAGCGATGAGCGCGCGCGATACCGTCCTCGCGCGGGTCCGCCGCGCTCTGGGGGAGCCACCGTCGGACGCGAAGACGATCGAAGCGGAGGCCGCGGCGTTAGTGCCGCACCTCAACGAAGTGCGCCCGCGGCTTGACGACAGCGATGCCGTCGAGCGGTTCATCGAAAAGGCGACGTCGGATCGGGTCACGGCCACGGTAGAACGGCTCCCGTCGCCGGACGCGCTGCCGACTGCAGTGCACCAGTATCTCGACCGGGGCGACCTGGGCCCGCGTGTCGCAGCCGCGCTGCCGCCGATCTTGCGCGATCTCCACTGGGACGCCCTTGAGCTGAAGGACGAAATCGACCGAAACGAGGCAGTGGCGTTGAGCTACGCCGAAGCAGCGATCGCCGAGACCGGGACGCTCGTCTTCCCCAGCTCGCCGACGGTCCCGACGCTCTTCAGCTTCCTCGCTTTGCACCACCTTGCGGTCGTCCGCGCCGATGACATCCTTCCCCACAAGGAAGATGCCTACCAACGCTTCGTCGGCCGCGCGCTGCCGCGCTCGCTCGTGCTCGTTACCGGGACGTCCGGTACGGCCGACATCGAAGGTCAAAACATCCGCGGTGCGCACGGCCCGCGCTATCTCCATATACTGATTCTGGATGCCAGCTGACCCACCACGGAGCGCTCTGGCCATGCACGCCAAACGTGGCCTCTCGATCCTTCTCGTTCTCTTGCTCACCGCGTGTTCCGGTGCCCAGACAGCGGCACCAGGACCCTCCGCGAGCGCCGTTCAGAGCGCGCGGCAGGAGATCGCCGGGCTCGACGCGATCGAGCAGAACCGGAGCGCTGCGGAGAACCGCGCGATGACAGCCCGCGCCTGGCAGCGCGTCCGACCCGCGATTAGCGACATGTGTGCGCACTTCGAGACACAGAACTGCGACTACAAGCTGGTTTGGTCGGACGAGGACACGCCCAATGCGTATGCCGATGGCGAGAGCGTCTACATGTTCAACGGCCTCGT
Source organism: Geminicoccaceae bacterium (assembly GCA_028279345.1). Taxonomy (GTDB): domain Bacteria; phylum Pseudomonadota; class Alphaproteobacteria; order Geminicoccales; family Geminicoccaceae; genus JAAAPF01. The sequence goes on along the minus strand of JANQNY010000083.1, from coordinate 35,465 downwards.
AAAGTACATGGAGAACGAGGCGCAGGTCGCCCAGGTGCTCGCGCACGAAGCGGGTCACAACATCGCTGATCACCCCTCCAAGGGCACCCGCAACACCGTTGCCGGCGCATTGGCGGGTGCGGTCTTGGGTGGGCTGTTGGGTGCCGCGGTCGATTCCGATCTCGCCGCGCAAGGCGTCGCCGTGGGTGCCGCGGTCGGCGGCACCGCGGGTCGGCTCAGCTACTCCAAGGAGTACGAGCGTGAGGCCGACTATGTCGGCGCCTATATCACCGCGCGCGCGGGCTATGATCTCGGCGAGGCGCGCGGCATCTACCGTCAGCTCGGCGCGCTTTCGGGCGGCGTCCGAACGACCAGCATCTTCGACAGCCATCCGGCCTCGCCTGACCGGCTCGCGGGGTTCGACGCGGCCGCGCAGGAGATCGAAGGCGGCAATCCTTGGCCGGTGCTGCGCTAACCGATCGCTCGCCCCTTGCGTTGCGAGCGTCGCGGCTTAGTTTGGAATCGTTCCAGATATCGCCGCGCGAGTCCTCCCCGCCATGTTTCCCGGTCTTGTTCAGCGCCGCCGCTTCGACGACCTCAACGAACGCGAACTCCTGGCGCTCGCCATCGCGGCGGAAGAGGATGACGGGCGGATTTACGAGACCTATGCGGCAAGGCTGCGCGCCGACTTCCCGCACTCCGCCAAGATCTTCGACGAGATGGCTGCCGAGGAGGACGAGCATCGGCGGCGCTTGATCGAGCGCTACCGCGCACGCTTCGGCGATACGATCCCGCTGATCCGCCGCGAGCATGTGGCGGGCTACAACAACCGCAGCCCGGTCTGGCTGATCGAGAACCTTGGGCTCGACCGGATCCGGGCCGAGGCCACCTCGATGGAAGAGGCCGCCCGCAACTTCTACTTGAAGGCGGCGCAGCGGACGACGGACGCGCCGACGCGCAAACTCCTGGGTGACCTCGCGGCGGCCGAGGCGAGCCATCAGGAACGCGCCCAAACCTTTGAGGAGCGCCACCTCGACGGTGAGGCGCGCGAACAGGAGGCCGCGGCGGCGCACCGGCAGTTCGTGCTGACCTATGTGCAGCCCGGCCTAGCGGGACTGATGGACGGCTCAGTCTCGACGCTCGCGCCGATCTTTGCCACCGCATTCGCGACGCAGGATACCTGGACCACCTTCCTCGTGGGTCTCGCGGCGTCGGTCGGTGCCGGTATCTCGATGGGCTTCACGGAAGCGGCCTCGGACGATGGTCAGGTGTCCGGGCGCGGCTCGCCGGTCAAGCGCGGCATCGCCTGCGGGACGATGACCACGATCGGCGGTCTCGGCCACGCGCTTCCCTATCTGATCCCTCACTTCTGGACGGCGACAATCATCGCGTTCATCCTCGTCTTCTTCGAGCTCTGGGTGATCGTCTGGATCCAGAACCGCTTCATGCAGACACCCTTCTTCCGCGCCACTTTCCAGGTGGTCCTCGGCGGCGCGCTGGTGTTCGCCGCCGGCGTCCTCATCGGCAACGCGTAGGGCGAAGCGACCCGCGCCCTGAGCATGCCTAGGCTGCTCTATCGTGGGCGCGATGCGGACAAAGGGACCCCGTCCGCGCTATGTTGTTGCTAGGCAATGGGAGGCGCACGATGGCCCAGTTTCGCTACATCGTCGATGACGTCGACCAAGCTGTTGCATTCTACCAAGGCAAGCTGGGGTTCGCGCTGGTTCAGCAGTTCGGCCCAGCGATGGCCATCCTGAGCAGAGACGACTTGGAACTATGGGTGGCTGGGCCGATGGCTTCAGCGGCCAAACCGATGCCCGACGGCTCAACACCGGCTCCAGGTGGTTGGAATCGAGTTGTGGTTGTCGTCGATCGTCTCGAGGAACATACGGCAACACTTCGCCAGCAAGGTGTCGTCTTCCGAAACGACGTTCTGAAGGGGCCTGGCGGCAAACAGATCCTCTGCGCCGATCCGTCAGGGAACGTCGTGGAGCTCTTCGAGCCCGCGTAGCCGCCACCCCACGAGGTCAATCGCGCTTAGAAGTAGCGCGCGACCAGGCGGCGCACGGTGCGCTGGAGAAAGAACGCGACGACGGCGAGGAGGATGACGACGATGCCGGCCGTCCAGGGTATCAAGAGCTGGTCCGGGTCGGCCACGGGCTTGATCGACAGCGCATTTGGAAACGCCGACAGCCAGGGCACCCGCCAGCCATAGTGACGCACGGTCACCCAGTTCGGGTTGTCTTCTGCGGAGATCGCGTTCTGGGCGATCGCATCGAGGTTGGCACTGTCGAACTTGAAGTAGGGCGGCCAGCCGAAGCCGGTGTCCTCATTGCGATAGACCCGCGGCGCGCCGTCGGGCGTCACGGCGGAGATGAACCGAACATCGCGCGTGCCCGTCCCAGTGTCGCTGCTCGCACCAGCGTCCATGCGCTTCACGTCGGTGCCGAGGACACGGACGATGTCGCGCGACGGCAGGGTCCAGTGCAAGAAGCCGGCGACTAGCGCCAACACGACGACGATCGCCGTCCATTTCACGTACCGCATTCCCAACTCCGCGCAGGTCCGCGCGCTGCTTACGCCACGCGCGAGGGCTAGCAAACGGCGAATGCGCCGTGCAGCGTTGGGTTCCCCACGCTCTATCGAGGCGAAAGCTGAGGTCCGCCGGGTCTAGGACGGCTGCGAGGCCGCGTGACGGGCGAGCGCGCGGCGGATGGCCTCCTTGCGCGTCGGAGCGCCGCGTTCCACCTCGGCGGCGATCAGGCGGTCGACCGCGTCCGGGCGCCGCACCTTGACCCTGAGCTCCCGCTCGAGCCGCGCCTCCTCGCCCTCGGTAAGCCGCTGCCACCAGCCCCGCATCCGCCGCTCCCAGGCATTATGCTACCGGTCTGGTGTGGGGTCGCCGGCTGAGCGCTTCAAGGCACTCGGGCGAGCTGTACGAGCGCGCGCTCGCCTTTGGTCGAAACGACAGTGGAATCTTGCGGAATATCTTGCTCGCGCGGAGCGGATCGGCCGCGCACGACGACGCGAAGGGCGGCAAGAGCCGCACGCCCCTGGCGCGCATGCTGCAGCATCCGCTTCGGCATAATGGTCCTTTGAGGGCACGATGGCTCACACGCTCGACGATCTCGCCAGCCAGGCGCAAGCGGAGGTACGCGAGCCGACGCCGGCAGCACCGGGTGTCGATCGCGAGGCGGTCGAATCGCGCAAAGAGCAGAAGGAAAGCCCACTCTACCAAGGGCGCGTCTGGGTCTATCCAAAAGCGGTGAGCGGCACGTTCCGGCGCGTCAAATGGGCCGCCCTGATCGTCCTCTTGGGACTCTATTGGGGACTGCCTTGGGTACGCTGGGATCGCGGCCCCGGCGCGCCGGACCAGGCGCTGATGATCGACATGGCCGGCCGTCGCGCCTACTTCTTCGGCATCGAGATCTGGCCGCAGGAGGTCTACTTCCTGACCGGCATCTTGATCCTTGCCGCCTTCGGCCTCTTTCTCGCGACCTCGCTGTTCGGCCGGCTCTGGTGCGGCTTCGCCTGTCCGCAAACCGTGTGGACCGATCTCTTCATGTGGGTGGAACGGCGTATCGAAGGCGATCGCGCCGCCCGTGTCCGCCTGGACAAGCAGCCCTGGAGCGCCGCCAAGCTCCGGAAGAAGGCGGCCAAGCACGGGCTCTGGGTGCTGATCGCGCTCGCTACCGGTGGGGCTTGGATCCTCTACTTCGGCAACGCGCCCGATGTGCTCACCGGCGTCTTCACCGGAAATGCGGGTTTCACCGCCTACTTCTTCATTGGGCTCTTCACCTTCACGACATACCTGCTCGCCGGCGGCGCGCGCGAGCAGGTCTGCACCTACATGTGCCCCTGGCCGCGCATCCAAGGTGCCCTGTTCGATCAGGACACGCTCGCCGTCACCTATGAGCGTTGGCGGGGCGAGCCGCGCGGGCCGGCGAAGAAGGGCCAGAGCTTCGACGGCCGAGGCGACTGCATCGACTGCAAGCAATGTGTCGCCGTGTGTCCGACGGGCATCGACATCAGGGACGGCCTCCAGCTCGAGTGCATCGGCTGCGCACTCTGCGTCGATGCCTGCAACGACGTCATGGCGCGCATCGGCCGCCCGCGGAACCTGATCACATACGACAGTGCCCGAAACATCGAGCTGCGCGAGCGCGGACACGCGCCGCGCACCCGCATCGTCCGGCCCCGCACGCTCATCTACGTAGCGCTCTTGGCGCTGGTCGGCTCGGTGATGCTCGCAGGCCTGATGACGCGGTCCGCCACCGACCTGACGATCCAGCGCGATCGGAGCGCGCTGTTCGTCACCCTGTCCGACGGCGGCGTCCGCAACACCTACACCGTCAAGATCCACAACAAGACCAACTACCCCCAACTCTACACGCTCCACGTCGATGGCCTGCCGCGCTCCGCCGAAGCCTGGGTGGTCGGGCGGTCACCGGAGCCTTTGGACCAGATGCTGCTCGCCGCCGATCCCGACACGGTGGCCGAGTACACGCTCCTCGTCGCCGTGCCGCGCGAGGACCTGGCAGGTGCTTCCACCGACCTCGCGTTCGCCGTCACCTCGGAATTCGGCGAGACGGCGCGACACGCCACGGTCTTCCGCGGGCCGGAACCATGATGCCCGAGCGGAAGAGCGGCTGGATCCCATGGGTGTTCGTCGGCGGCTTTGTCGGCGTGGTCGGCGTCAACGCGGTGTTGATCTGGCTCGCTGTGACGACCTTCTCGGGCCTCGACCGTGAGGCGCCCTACGCGCGCGGGCTCGGCTACAACGACGTTCTCGCCGAAGCGCGCGACCAGGCATCGCTGGGCTGGCATGCCGAGATCGAAGCCGCGGAGGACCGTCTCGCGATCGCGGTCTCGGACAGTATGGCGCAGCCGCTCGTCGGCGCGCGGGTCTCCGCCAGGCTAGAGCGGCCGGTCGACGCCAAGCTAGATTTCGAGACCGACCTCGTCGCGACCGACGCCGGCCGCTACGTCGCGTTCGTCGACTGGCCGGCTTGGGGCCAGTGGGACGTGCTGGTGACCATCGAGCAAGCCGGCCGCCGCTTCCAGCAGCAAGAGCGGATCGACATCAGATGACCGAGGCGGTCGGCGCGGCGCCCCCTGAAGAGGACGACGAGCGCCGGCTCGACGGGCTCGAGAGCTACGTTGTCCGCGACGGCGAACGCTCGAGCCTGTCACTGTTGGCGGAAGGGGTCCACTGCGGTGCCTGCGTCGCCAAGATCGAGCGCGCGCTCGAGCGCGAGCCGCAGGTCTTGGAAGCGCGCGTGAACCTGACGAGCCGCCGACTTAGCCTCGCTTGGCGCGGTCCGGCGGCGCGCGCTCGCGAGCTGGTCGCCAAAGTCGAGGCGCTGGGCTTTCGCCTCATCCCCTTCGATGCGCAAGCCGCCGAGGACGACGACGCGGCCGAGCGCAAGGCGCTGTTGCGGGCGATGGCGGTAGCCGGGTTCGCCGCCGCCAACGTGATGCTGTTGTCGGTGTCCGTCTGGGCGGGTCACGCCCAGGGCATGACCGACACCACGCGCACGCTGTTGCATTGGTTCTCGGCGCTGGTGGCGTTGCCCGCGATCGCGATAGCGGGGCAACCCTTCTTTCGCTCGGCGTTGCGGGCGCTCAGAGCCGGGCACACCAACATGGACGTGCCGATCTCGCTGGCCGTGATCTTGGCGCCGGCCGTGAGCCTCTTGGAGACCATCCGTCACGGCCCGCACGCCTATTTCGACAGCGCCGTCATGTTGCTCTTCTTTCTCCTCGTGGGCCGCTACCTCGACCGTCAAGCGCGCGGCCGCGCGCGGCAGGCGGCGACGCGGCTTCTGGCGCTGGGCGCGCGGGCGGTCACGGTGCTCACGCCGGACGGTCGCCATCGTGCGCTGCCCCCGCGCCTCGTCGAGCCGGGGATGAACGTACTGGTCACCGCGGGTGAGCGCATCGGCGTCGACGGCCGCGTCAAGGACGGCCGATCCGAAGTCGACACGAGCCTCATCACCGGCGAGAGCCTGCCGCAGCCGACCGCCCCAGGCGCGATGGTCTTCGCCGGCACGCTCAATCTCTCCGCACCACTCACGGTGACCGTCGCCCGTGCCGGTGACGACACGCTGCTCGCCGAGGTCGTCCGCCTGATGGAGGTGGCGGAGCGGCAGAAAGGTCGCTTCGTCACGCTCGCCGACCGGCTGGCTTCCTGGTACGCGCCTCTGGTGCATGGCCTGGCGCTCACGGCCTTCCTGGGTTGGTGGCTCTTGGGCGGGCTGGCCTGGACCGACGCACTCCTGATCGCCTGCGCAGTCTTGATCATCACCTGCCCCTGCGCCCTCGGCCTCGCCGTGCCCGCGGTACAGGTGATCGCCAGCGAACGCCTGTTGAAGCGCGGCGTGCTGTTGAAGGCGGCGACCGCGCTCGAGCGGTTGGCTCAAGTGCAGCACATCGTCTTCGACAAGACTGGAACACTCACACGCGGCAAGCCGGAGCTGGTCGAGCGGGGGGATATACCCGCCACGACCTTGGCACTCGCCACGGGCCTTGCCGCCCAAAGCCGCCATCCTCTGGCGCGCGCGCTCCGCCGTGCCGTCCCGGACGCAAGCGTCATCTCCGGTGTCACCGAGCATCCGGGACAGGGCCTGCAGGCAACCCTCGACGGCCGGCGGCTGCGCCTGGGCCGCCGCGCATGGGCGGCACCCACGGCGCCGGGGACCGACACAACGGCGCTCGAGCTGTGGTTTGCCGACGGTACGGGCAACGCCTGGCGGCTGGGCTTCGCCGATGAGCTGCGTGACGACGCCGCGACGGCGCTCGCCGACCTGCGCCGCGCAGGCTACAGCATCGAGCTCCTGTCGGGCGATCGCGAGCCGGCAGTCCGCGCCGTCGCCGAGACCCTGGGCATCGATCGCTGGACGGCCGAAGTCAGCCCCGCCGCCAAGGTTGGCCGCCTCGAAGAGCTCAGGGGCGAGCACGTTCGGGCGTTGATGGTCGGTGACGGCCTCAACGATGCGCCGGCACTGGCCGCCGCGCATGCCTCGTTGTCGCCGTCGAGTGCCATGGATGTGAGCCAGACGGCGGCGGACGCGGTCTTCCAGGGCGACCGGCTGGGCGCGGTGACCGAGACTCTGGCAACGGCGAAGGCCGCCGATCGGGTGGTGCGCCAGAACCTGGCGCTCGCCCTCTCCTACAATGTCCTGACGGTGCCGATCGCGATGGCCGGGCTGGTCACGCCGCTGATCGCCGCGCTCGCCATGTCGGCCTCATCTCTGGTCGTAGTCGGCAACGCGCTTCGGTTGGGCTATCAGCGTGGCGGCGGCAGCCGATGAGGTCGGCATGAACATTCTGCTCGGATTGATACCGGCGGCACTCTTCTTGGGACTGCTCGGCCTCGTTGCCTTCCTCTGGGCGCTGCGCAGCGGGCAATTCGACGACCCGGAGGGTGCCGCAGAGCGTGTCCTTTATGACGATGACGCGGAGTAAAAGCTCTTTGCCTGAGTTTTCGTGTGGTAGTGAGATATGGTTTGTGTCAAAGCGATAGTCACTGTCGTTAACCTTGCGGCTGAAACCGTTAGCGGGAACGGGAACGTGAGGATGCGGATCATCAAACCATTGCTGCCGGCGCTTGCCGGCGCAGCACTTATAGGTGTCGCTAGTCCGGGGGTGGCTGTCGGCCAAGGGCTCAACGAGGTCCTCGCCGAAACCTACCGCACCAATCCGCAGTTGGAGGCGTCTCGCGCCGAGCTGCGCGCGGTGGATGAGCAGGTGAGCCAAGCCTATTCGCGTTACCGGCCGGAGTTGTCGGTGGTCGGACGCTCCGAGTACAGCCAGACCGATCGGCCGGATACCAACTTCGATCTGTTCACCAACGAGATCGGGCTGAATCTCAACCAGAATGTCTACGAAGGCGGCGGAACCGTCGCCCGCGTCGACAGTGCCGTCAATCAGGTCGGCCAGCAGCGGGCGGTGCTGCAGTCGGTCGAGCAGGACGTGTTCCTGAACGCCGTCACCGCCTACACCGATGTGGTGGCCTCCGGGCGGGTCGTGGAACTTGCGATCAACAACGAGGAACGTTTGGAGCGCCAGCTTCAAGCGACCGAGGACCGGTTCGAGGTTGGCGAGGTCACCCGCACCGACGTCGCCCAGGCGGAAGCGAGCCTGGCGGGCGCCACCGCCGACCTCGTGCGATCGAGGGGACTGCTCGCCCAGGCCATCGCCGCCTTCGAAGCCGTCGTCGGCTTCCGGCCGGCCGAACTGACAACGACCTTTCCAGGCATCGAGGCGCCGGCTTCCCTCGACGAAGCGCAAGCGCGCAGCGACAAGAATCCGACGATCACCGCTTCCGAGTTCGCTGTGCAGGTTGCGCAGTCGGACGTGCGCGTGGCCCAGTCGGCGCTCTTGCCGACGGTCGACCTCTTCGGCGCCGTCGCCTATGTCGATGAGCCGAGCATCCTCTTCGACCGGCAGACCGACGCGCGGATCGGTGCGACGCTCACGATTCCCCTCTATCAAGGCGGCCGCGAGTACTCGCGGGTGCGGCAGACCAAGCAGGTCGTGCAGCAACGCCGCGACGAGCTGGAGGATTCGCTGCGCGCGGTGCGCGAGCTGGTGACCCAGAGCTGGGAGGGGCTGCTGACGGCGAGCGCTGCGGCGGTCTCGATCGAGGAGCAGACGCGCGCCAACCAAATCGCGCTGGAGGGCGTGCAGACCGAAGCCCAGGTGGGTGCCCGAACCGTGCTCGACGTGCTCGACGCCGAACAGGCGCTGTTTGAATCGCAAGTCGACCTCGTCGACGCCCGGGCGACGGAGGTCGTGGCACTCTACACCCTGCAATCAGCGATGGGCGAGCTCACCGCCGAGGCGCTTGGCTTGGATGTCGATGTCTACGACCCTTCGGCGCACTACCAGACCGTCGACACGCAGGCCTTCGGCACGGAGCCCGGCAAGTCCACGCTTGTGCTCCAGGACATCAACTTCAGCGAGGAGTGGGGCCTGCCGACGCCTGAGTAGGTGGGCGTAGCCTGAGCTGCTTAGAGCCAGCGGTGATGCGGACGGCCGCAAACGGGGCAGATCCAGTCCTCCGGCAGGTCCTCGAAACGGACCCCTGGCGTGATACCGGCTTCGGGATCGCCCTTCGCCGGATCGTAGATGTAGCCGCACTCGTTCTCGGGGCAGAGCAGGCGGTCGTTCGACAACCGTCGCGCGACCTTCCCACGTCCGGCTAGCGCGTGGCCGAAACCGGCGGCGGCGAGCGGCAGGCCGAGCAACACCCCGAGCAGACCTCGCCGCGTATCGGCGTCCCAGCTCATCCCAGTCGGCTCCTCTCGCCGGCCCGATGTCGAGATCGGACTACGCCATCAAGCACGCGGCTGTCCTTGGCTCAGGTCAAGCGTATCGGCGAGCGCGCCTCCCGTAGCGGCAAGCCCTGTCATGCGCTCACGCGCGGCGGTGCGTCCGGTCGTAGACCTCGCGCAGGCGGGCCGCGTCGACCTCGGTGTAGAGCTGCGTGGTCGAGAGGCTGGCGTGGCCCAAGAGCTCCTGCACGCTCCTGAGGTCCGCACCGCCGGCCAGGAGATGCGTCGCGAAGCTGTGGCGTAGCGCGTGCGGCGTCGCGGTTTCGGCGAGCCCCAGGGCGCGGCGCCAGCGGCGCAGCGTGGCACGCACCACCCCGGCATCGAGGCGACCACCGCGCACACCGAAGAAGAGGGGCGCCGAGGGCGGCTGTGGGTAGGGGGTTTGCTCGATGGCCTGCGCCACCAGCTCCACCACGACGTCCAGTACCGGCACCCGGCGAACCCGACCGCCCTTGCCGCGCACGACGAGTTCTTTGAGATGCCCCGGCACCGTCGGCACGTCCGCCCGATCGAGCGCCAGAGCCTCGCCGATCCGCAAGCCGCAGCCCCAGAGAAGTCCGAGGACGGCCCGATCACGCGCCTCGACCCAGGCCTCACGCGCGTCGGCACCGACCACATCGAGGAGCCGGCCTGCGGCGTCCACCGCCAGCGGCCGCGGCAGGCTACGCGGGGTCTTGGGCGTCCGGAGCGCAGCGAGCGCTGCATTGGTCAGACCGCGGCGCTGATCCATGAATCGAAACAGGCTTCGGACGGCCGCCAGCGCTCGAACGTTCGATCGGTTGTTGAGCCCACGCCGTTGGCGCGCCGCGAGAAAGGCACGGAACCCGCGGAGATCCAGCGTCTCCAGCGTCGCGGTCGTCACCGCCTCCCCCTCGTGCCGCGCGACGAAGCGGAGAAAGTCATCGACGTCGGTGGCGTAGGCCTTGACGGTCGCGGCGGCGAGCCGCCGCTCGCGCGCCAGCCAGCTCAGCCAGTCGTTCAGCAGTGTCGCCACATCGGGCGCGATCGCGCCACGTTCGAGCAAGCTTGACGCCGCGTCCACTGGCCGTCACCCCCGGTGGCGATGCACCGCGACACCGCCCTTCCCGTGCTCGTGACGGCGCCGCTCGATCGAGCTTTTCACTACCTGGAAGCAAGCGCAAGCTCGGCAGGCGTGCCGCCGGCCGGCACCGTGGTCGAGGTGCCGTTTGGCCGGCAACTGCTGCCGGGCGTGGTCTGGCCCGAGCCGGCAGAGCCGCCGACGGGCACCAAGCTCAAGCGCATGGCGCGTCGCTTCGACGTCCCGCCCTTGCCACCGACGACGCTCGACCTGGTCCGCGACGTGGCCGAGCGCACGCTGGCGCCGCTGGGCTCGGTCCTGAAGCTGGTGCTCAACGTCCCCGCGGCACTCGAGCCCGAGGCAGCCAAGCTCGGTGTCAAGCTGGTGTCGCCGACTTCGGGACAGAAAGTTACGCCAGCGCGCGCCAAGGTGCTGGCCGCCGCCGCCGACGGGTGCGTCTGGACACCCGCCGACCTCGCCAGAGCTGCTGCGGTCGGCACCGGCGTCGTCCGCGCGCTTCTCGACGTCGGCTCTCTGGCGCCGGCGGTGCTGCCCGAGCCGCCCGTCGAGAGACCCGATCCCGATCGCAAGCCACCCATCCTAACGCCCGATCAAGCGGCGGCGGCCGACGCTGTAGCAGCCGCCGCCACCGCCGGGCGCGCCCAGGGCTTTCTGCTGGAGGGAGTCACGGGCTCGGGCAAGACCGAGGTCTATTTCGAGGCGATCGCCGCCTGCCTCCGGGCCGGACGGCAAGCGCTGGTGGTCCTACCTGAAATCGCGCTCACGGCTCAGTGGCTCGAGCGGTTCGAGCAGCGCTTCGGCAGCACCCCCCTCCTCTGGCACTCCAATCTCGCCGCCGGCGCCCGTCGACGCCACTGGCGCTACGCGCTCGACGGCCGCGCCAGCGTCGTCGTCGGCGCGCGGTCGGCCCTGTTCCTGCCACTCGCCGAGCTGGGCCTCGTCATCGTCGACGAGGAGCACGATGCGAGCTTCAAACAGGATGAAGGCGTTCCCTATCACGGCCGCGACGTGGCCGCCTTGCGGGCGGCCCGTGCCGGGTGCCCCTTGGTGCTGGCGTCAGCAACGCCGTCGCTCGAGACGCTCGCGCGCGCCGGCGTCGTACCACCTGCATCGGGCGCGGCGACGCTGGAGCATTTGCGGCTCCCCGACCGCTGGCGGGGCGCAGCGCCACCTGCGATCGAGCTGGTGGATCTTCGTCGCGCTCGGCCGACCCGCGGCCACTTCTTGAGCCCGCCTCTGGCCGACGCTTTGGGTGCAACCTTCGCACGCGGCGAGCAATCGCTCCTGTTCCTGAACCGTCGCGGCTATGCGCCGCTCCTCGTCTGCCGCGCCTGCGGCTACCGCGAGCGTTGCCCCAACTGCAGCGCCTGGCTGGTCTGGCACCGCCTGCGCGGCCGGCTGTTGTGCCACCATTGCGGCTTCAGCCGGCCGGAGCCGGCGCACTGTCCGGCTTGCGGCACGGTCGAGAGTCTGGCGCCCGCCGGCCCCGGCGTGGAGCGCGTCGCCGAGGAGGTGCAGGCGCTACTACCGACCGCTCGGGTCGCCATCATGACTGCGGATCGGCCCGGCTCGACCGCCGCACTCCGCGAGTTGGTGACGACCACCACCGAGGGCGGCATCGACGTGCTGGTCGGCACCCAAGTGCTCGCCAAGGGACACCACTTTCCCAAGCTTACCCTGGTGGGCGTCGTCGACGCGGATCTGGGCCTCACCGGCGGCGATCCGCGTGCCGGCGAGCGCACCTTCCAGCTGCTCCATCAGGTCGCCGGCCGTGCCGGTCGCGACGTGCTGCCCGGGCGCGCGCTGATCCAGACCCACGCGCCGGAGCACCCTGCCCTGCGCGCTGTAGCCGCCGGCAGCGCTGCTGATTTCTTGTCGCACGAGGCTCAGGAGCGACAGCGCGCGGGGCTCCCGCCCTATGGGCGCCTCGCAGCAGTCATCGTCTCCGGCCCGGAGCAGGCAGCGGTCTCGGAACTTGCTCGCGAACTCGCGCGGACCGCGCCGCTGGGCGACGGACTCAGGGTGCTCGGCCCGGCGCCGGCGCCATTGCCACTCCTCCGCGGCCGCCATCGCGAGCGGCTCCTTGTGATGGCGCCACTGGCCACCGACGTCGCCGCGTGCCTGCGCGGCTGGATCGCCGGCGTCCGGCCGCGCGGCCGCCTCAGGATCCAGATCGATCCGGACCCGGAGAGCTTTCTATGAGCGCCGCGGCTTCCATCGTGCCGGTGAGCGCGTGGCGTCCGCTTGAACGACCTCAGCCCGTGTGCTAGCACCCGCTTCCGCGTGGATCGCCCCGGTCGCGGGCGGGTCGTGCACATCCGCAAACCACTCGCAGCCAATCAAGAGAGCGCGGGGCTAACGACGTGTCAGCTTCCTCTGCCAGTGCTGCCGGCCTCGCGGGTCGGTACGCTTCGGCCTTGTTCGACCTCGCTCGCGAACAGGATTCGCTCGATCGAGTCGAGACCGATCTGGACGCGCTCGCCGGTCTCTTGACCGAATCGCGAGAACTGGAACGCGCCCTCGGCAGTCCGCTGGTCAAAGCCGAGGGAAAGGTAGGGATCATCAAGGCGCTCGCCGACAAGGCGGGCTTTGCCGATCTCACGGTGCGGTTCTTGGGCGTCATGGCAGCGCGCGGCCGCCTGGGGGTGCTTGGTGACATCATCGCGGCCTTCCGCGCCATGCTCGCCGAGCAGCGGGGCGAGACCTCGGTGGAGGTGATTTCCGCGATCCCGCTCGAGCCGCATCAGCGGACGGCCGTCGAGGAGATGCTGAAGGCGTCGCTCGGCAAGAAGGTGATCCTCGAACCTTCGGTCGACCCGAGCTTGCTGGGCGGCCTCGTGTTGCGCATCGGCTCGCAGCTGATCGATGCGTCTTTGAAAACCAAGTTGCGACATCTCGATCTCGCCATGAGAGGGGCCGGTTAATGGACATCCGCGCAGCGGAAATTTCCGCCATCCTCAAGGAACAGATCGCCGGATTCGGCGGCGATGCGGAGGTTGCCGAAGTCGGCCGCGTCCTCAGCGTCGGCGACGGCATCGCGCGTATCTACGGCCTCGACGACGTGCAGGCCGGCGAGATGGTCGAGTTCGCCGACGGCACCCGCGGCATGGCGCTAAACCTCGAGGTCGACAATGTCGGCGTCGTGATCTTCGGCGACGACCTCCACATCGGCGAGGGCGACATCGTCAAGCGAACGAAGTCGATCGTCGACGTGCCCGTCGGCAAGGAGCTGTTGGGCCGGGTCGTCGATGCGCTGGGCAATCCGATCGACGGCAAGGGCCCGATCGACGCGAGCGAGCGGCGCCTCGTCGACGTGAAGGCGCCCGGCATCATGCCGCGGAAGTCGGTGCACGAGCCGATGATGACCGGCATCAAGGCGATCGACGCGCTCATCCCGATTGGCCGCGGCCAGCGCGAGTTGATCATCGGCGACCGGCAGACCGGCAAGACCGCCATCGCGATGGACGCCTTCATCAACCAGAAGCCCTATAACGACGCTGCCGAAAACGACGAGAGCAAGAAGCTCTACTGCATCTACGTCGCCGTCGGCCAGAAGCGCTCCTCGGTCGCCCGGCTCGTTAAGATTCTCGAAGAAAACGGGGCGATGGCGTACTCGATCGTGGTCGCAGCAACCGCCTCGGATGCGGCACCAATGCAGTTCCTAGCGCCCTATACCGGCTGCGCTATGGGCGAATACTTCCGCGACAATGGCATGCATTCGGTGATCGTCTACGACGACCTGTCCAAACAGGCCGTGGCCTATCGCCAGATGTCGCTGCTTTTGCGCCGTCCGCCGGGCCGTGAGGCGTTTCCGGGCGACGTCTTCTACCTCCATTCGCGCCTGCTGGAGCGCGCGGCGAAGCTCAACGAGGACAACGGCGCCGGGTCGCTCACGGCCCTCCCCATCGTCGAGACGCAGGCCAACGACGTCGCCGCCTACATTCCGACCAACGTCATCTCGATCACCGACGGCCAGATCTTTCTGGAGACGGACCTGTTCTACCAGGGCATCCGTCCGGCAGTGAATGTTGGGCTCTCGGTCAGCCGGGTCGGCTCCGCCGCGCAGACCAAGGCGATGAAGAAGGTGGCCGGCAAGATCAAGCTGGAGCTGGCGCAGTATCGAGAGATGGCGGCCTTCGCCCAGTTCGCCTCGGACCTGGACGCGTCGACCCAGCGTCTGTTGAGCCGGGGCGCACGACTGACCGAGCTCCTCAAGCAACCGCAGTACACGCCGCTCACCAACGAGATGCAGGTGTGCGTAATGTATGCCGGCGTCAACGGCTATTTGGACACGGTGCGCGTTGAGGACGTGAAGCGCTACGAGGAGGGGCTCATCCGCGAGGTCTCCGCGAAGGGCGCCGACGTGCTGCACTCGATCAACGCGAGCGGCCAGCTCAACGATGAGACGGAAGGCAAGCTCAAAGCGCTCGTCGAGGCCTACACCAAAGCGTTTGCCTGAGCAGCGCCATGCCCAGCCTCAAGGACCTGCGCAACCGCATCGGCAGCGTCAAGCAGACGCGCAAGATTACGAGCGCCATGAAGCTCGTTGCATCTTCCAAGCTCAAGCGCGCCCAGGATCAGGCCGAGCGCGCGCGGCCTTTTGCCGAGAGCATGGCGCGAACGCTCGCCAACGTCGCGCGCACGGTGAAGGGGATGCCAGACGCGCCGGCGCTGCTCTCAGGTAGCGGCAAGGACGAGAACCATCTGTTTATCGTGGCCACCGCCGACCGTGGCCTTTGTGGTGGCTTCAATACGTCCATCGTCCGCGGTGCCCGCCGCCGGCTCGCGCAGCTCAGGGCAGACGGCAAGACGGCCAAGTTTATCTGCGTCGGCCGCAAGGGGCGCGACCTGCTGCGTCGCGACCACGCGGACCTCATCGAGGAATACGTGGATGGCGTCGTCGCCAAGCGACGGCTCGAATATGCCGACGCCGAGCGGATCGCGGCGATGGTCGTCGATCGTTTCGAGGCGGGTGCAATCGACACCGCGACCATCATCTTCAATCGCTTCAAGACGGCCATCAGCTCGGAGCTGACCTTCCGGCAGCTCGTGCCGGCCACCATCCCCGAAGTCGACGAAGCGCCGGCCGACGATGACACCCCGAGCGCCCTCTACACCTTCGAGCCCGACGAGGAGACGATCCTCGAGCGACTCCTGCCAATGAACCTGGCGGTGCAGATCTTCAATGCGCTCGTGGAGAACGTCGCGTCCGAGCAGGGCGCCCGGATGGCCGCGATGGACAACGCCACGCGCAACGCCGGCGAGATGATCGAGCAGCTCACCTTGAGCTACAATCGTCAGCGACAGGCGGCGATCACCAAAGAACTCATCGAGATCGTGTCCGGCGCGGAAGCGCTTTGAGCCGGAACGGAGACGGGACAGGACTATGGACGAGCTGAGCACGACCAACGTTTCCACCGGCCGCGTCGCCCAGGTGATGGGTGCCGTCGTCGACGTCCAGTTCGACGGTGAGCTGCCGGCGATCCTGTCGGCGCTGCACACCGATGTGAACGGTCGCCGGCTGGTCCTCGAGGTGGCCCAGCACCTGGGCCAGTCCACGGTCCGCACCATCGCGATGGACGGCACGGACGGCCTCACCCGCGGCCAGGACGTGATCAACACGGGCGAGCCCATCGCCGTGCCGGTCGGCCGCGGCACGCTCGGGCGCATCCTCAACGTGGTTGGCGAGCCCGTCGACGATCGGGGGCCCGTGCCGGCCGACACCACCATGCCCATCCACCAGCCGGCGCCCGCCTTCATCGATCAGGCGACCGAATCGGAAGTGCTCGCCACCGGCATCAAGGTGGTCGACCTGCTGACCCCCTACGCCAAGGGTGGGAAGATCGGCCTGTTCGGTGGTGCCGGCGTGGGCAAGACGGTGTTGATCATGGAGCTGATCAACAACATCGCCAAGGCCCACGGCGGCTACTCGGTGTTCGCCGGCGTGGGCGAGCGTACGCGTGAAGGCAACGACCTCTTCTGGGAGATGGTCGAATCCAACGTCATCGACCTCGACGACATCACAAAGTCGAAGGTTTCGCTGATCTACGGGCAGATGAACGAGCCGCCCGGTGCGCGCGCCCGCGTCGGCCTCAGCGGTCTCACCGTCGCCGAGCACTTCCGCGACGAGGGCGCGGACGTCCTGTTCTTCGTCGACAACATCTTCCGCTTCACGCAAGCGGGCGCCGAAGTCTCCGCCCTGCTGGGCCGAATCCCGTCCGCGGTGGGCTACCAGCCGACGCTCGGCACCGACATGGGCGAGCTGCAGGAGCGCATCACGTCGACCAACAAGGGGTCGATCACCTCGGTGCAGGCCGTCTACGTGCCCGCCGACGACCTGACCGACCCGGCACCGGCGACGACCTTCTCGCATCTCGACGCCACCACCGTCCTGTCGCGCTCGATCGCCGAGCAGGGCATCTATCCGGCGGTGGATCCGTTGGACTCGACGTCGCGCATCCTGGATCCCGGCGTGATCGGTGAAGAGCACTACCGCATCGCCCGCGACGTGCAGGAGATGCTCCAGAAGTACAAATCACTGCAGGACATCATCGCCATCCTCGGGATGGACGAGCTGAGCGAGGACGACAAGCTGGTCGTGGCGCGCGCCCGCAAGATCCAGCGGTTTCTGTCGCAGCCGTTCTTCGTCGCCGAAGTGTTCACCGGGTCGCCGGGCAAGCTGGTTGCGATCGAGGACACGATCAAAGGGTTCCGGTCCATCGTCGACGGCGAGTACGATCATTTGCCCGAAGCCGCCTTCTACATGGTGGGCACCATCGAAGAGGCCATCGACCGCGCGAAGCAAATGGCCGCCGAAGCCTGAGCCGAGGAGCCACGTCGTGGCCGAACAGCTGAAATTCGAGCTGGTCTCTCCGGAGCAGCGCCTCGCCAGCGGCGACTGCGACATGGTCGTGATGCCGGGCGAGGACGGTGACCTCGGCGTCCTCGTCGAGCACAGCCCGCTCGTGACCTTGCTGCGTCCGGGCGTTGTCAGCATCTACCAGGGCGATCGGGTCGACCGCCGCTTTTTCGTCGCCGGCGGCTTCGCCGAGGTGTCTGAAGAAGGCTGCACGGTCCTCATTGAGGAGGGTTTTCCTCTGGAGGACGTTACCGAGGCCGAAGCCGGACAACGCCTCGACACGGCCAAACGCGATTTCGCGGACATCGGTGACGACGGCCCGGCGCGGGACCGGGCGGCGCGCGCGGTCGCCATTGCCGAAGCACTGGTCGACGCGGTCGCCGCCTGATCGTCCGCCCTAAGCAGCGGTGACAGAGGGCGCCGGCTGACTAGAGTGCGAGCGCAGTGGGAGGGTTTCCTTGCTGCGCTACGTCGTCTGGCGCGTGTTGATGATGATGCCGACGCTGATCGCGATCAGCTTCGTCGTCTTCGTCATCATTCAGCTACCCGAAGGTGACTATCTCGACGCGATGGTCGCCGAGCTCGAAGCTCAGGGCGAACGGCTGCAGGCCGACCAGATCGCTCACTTGCGCGCCCAATATGGCCTCGATGCGCCGTTCGTCGTGCAGTACTGGAACTGGATTTCCGCGATCGTCCTGCACGGCGATTTCGGCTTTTCGTTCGAATACGATCGACCCGTGCTCGATGTCATCGGCGACCGCTTCTGGCTCACCGCGATCCTCGCCCTCGGCACGGTGATTTTCACGTGGGCGGTTTCGTTCCCCATCGCCATCTACTCCGCCGTCTATAAATACTCGATTGGCGACCACATCCTGACTTTCATCGGTTTTCTCGGACTGGCCACACCAAATTTCTTGCTGGCACTGATTCTGCTGTATCTGTCGCAAGTCTATTTTGGCACTGAAGTCGGGCAGATCATGGCTGAGCAGTACATCGGCGAGCCGATGAGCTTCGACAAGTTCTTGTCGATCCTCAGCCACATGTGGATCGCGGTGGTGGTGATCGGCACCTCTGGCACGGCCGGCATGATCCGCCGGATTCGGGCGAACCTCATGGACGAGCTGGAGAAGCCCTATGTGGTGACCGCCCGTGCCAAGGGCCTGCCTCCGGGCCGCGCGCTGATCAAGTACCCCCTGCGGCTCTCGCTCAACCCGTTCATCGCCGACATCGGCAATCTGTTGCCCGACCTCATCTCAGGATCGGTGCTCGTTGCCTTTGTCTTGTCGTTGCCGACCAACGGCCCGATCCTCGTCAACGCCCTCCAGAGCCAGGACATGTACCTCGCCGGCGCCATCGTGATGATCGAGGCGGTGCTGGTCGTCATCGGCGTGCTGATCTCCGATCTGGCCCTCGCCGCACTCGACCCGCGCATCCGGCTTGGCGAAGGCGTCAGGCGATGAAGCGCTTCGTCGACCCGCAGCCGTTCCATCCGGACGACGAGCGCCCGCTCACCGCCGAGCAGGAGCAGTTCTATACCGCGTCCCAATGGCAGCTGATCTGGTGGCGGTTTCATCGGCACCGGCTCGCCGTCGTCTCGTTCTGGTTTCTTCTGGCGCTTTACGCGGCGATCCTCGTTGCGGAGTTCCTGGCGCCCTATGGCCTCGAGAGCCGCAACGCCGCGCACGTCTACGCACCGCCGCAGACAATCCATCTGTTTCACGAAGGCCGCCTCGTCGGGCCGTTCGTCTACCCCTACAGCTTCGAGCTCAACCTCGAGACGCTCGAGCGCGAGTACAAGTTCGATCGGACGGAACCGCAGCCGCTCCGCTGGTTCTGCCGTGGCGAGCCCTATCGCTTCTGGGGTCAGGTCGAAGGCGATCTTCACCTGTTCTGCCCCAAGGAAGGCGGGACCGTCTTTCTCCTCGGCACCGACCGGCTCGGTCGGGACATGCTGTCGAGGATCCTCTACGGCGCCCGAATCAGCCTCACCATCGGACTTCTGGGCGTCGCCGTCAGCTTCGTCCTGGGCGTGCTACTTGGTGGGCTCGCCGGCTATCTCGGCGGCGTCGTCGACAGCGTGATCCAGCGGATCATCGAGGTGATCCGAAGCTTCCCGGTCATTCCTCTGTGGATGGCGCTCTCGGCGGCGCTGCCGGTCTCGTGGGATCCGCTCTGGGTCTATTTCGGCATCACTTTGATCCTTGGCCTGGTCGACTGGCCGGGCCTCGCCCGTGCCGTGCGCGGGCGGATCTTGAGCCTCCGGGAAGAGGACTTCGCGCAGGCTGCGGTGCTGATGGGCGCCCGCCCGCGTCGCGTAATCGTCCGCCATCTGGTGCCAAGCTTCGCCTCGCACCTAATCGCCAGCGTGACGCTCGCCATTCCTTCGATGATCTTGGGCGAGACGGCGCTCTCTTTCCTCGGTTTGGGCCTGCGGCCGCCGATCACGTCCTGGGGCGTACTCTTGACCGAAGCGCAGAACATCAACGCGGTGGCGCTCTATCCCTGGCTGATGCTGCCCGTCGTCCCGGTGATCCTCGTCGTCCTGGCGTTCAATTTCGTCGGTGACGGCCTGAGAGATGCTGCGGATCCTTACGGATGATGAGCAAGCGGATGCACGCTGTTCCCCGCCTAGCACTGGTCCTAGCGCTACTCAGCGCGCCGGCCTGTGCCGAGGACGTTACCTACCTCGAGGCCTGCCTGGGCGCCGCCGGGGGCCACACCAGCGAGGCGCGCATGACTTGTTTCGGACAGCTCAGCGAGGTCTGCCTCAGTGGCAGCAACGGCACGCCTGCGGAGATGACGCTGTGCGCGGAGCTCGAGCTCGAGGCGTGGAACGGGTTGCTCGATCAGGCGCTCATGGCGCTCCGCGCCAACGAGACGCCGGAGCGCGTCACCGCCATCGACGCTGCCGATGCCGCTTGGGTGGTGTGGCGCGACGCGCGCTGCGGCGTCTACACGACGTACGACGCGTCGATCGCGCCGCCCTTGGCCATGCTGTGTCTCGCGGAGACCACGTCGCAGTGGGTCGACGACCTCTGGGCCATCGAGCGCGGCCTGATCGGCGAGGCACCACTCTGAGCGCCGGAGGAGGACGAGCCCCGTGGCCGAGCAGGACTTCGCCATCGTCGAGCGCGTATTCCGGCGCTGCGTCAAGACCTCGGCCAAGGTCGAACGCCTGTGGACAGGCGCGCGCTGGACGGAGGGTCCGGCCTGGTTCGAGGCGCTGCAGAGCCTCGTCTTCTCCGACATCCCAAACGACCGCCTTCTGCGCTTCGATGCGACCACGGGCCAGGCGGGCGTGCTGCGCCAAGGCCAGGAGCGTTTCACCAACGGCAACACCGTCGACCGTCAAGGACGTCTCGTCTCCTGCGAGCACGGTACGCGCCAAGTCACCCGCACCGAACCCGACGGCACGATCACGGTCCTCGCCAGTCGCTTCGAGGCGAAGCGGCTCAACAGCCCGAACGACGTCGTCGTCAAGTCGGACGGCACGATCTGGTTCACCGACCCGAGCTACGGCATCGACAGCGACTACGAAGGCCTAAAGGCGGACGGCGAACTTGGCGGCGACTACGTCTTCCGGCTCGACCCGCGGGACGGCACGCTCCGGGTCGTCGCGGACGACTTCGTCCGCCCGAACGGGCTCGCCTTCTCGCCCGACGAACGGACGCTCTACGTCGCCGACAGCGGTGCCACGGCCATCGACGAGGGCCCGCACCACCTCCGCGCCTTCGACGTCCGCGACGACGGCTCGCTTGGCGGCGGCGGCGTCATCGCCATTTGCGAAGCAGGCGTCTATGACGGCTTCCGCCTCGATACCGAGGGCCGCATCTGGACGAGCGCCGCCGACGGCGTCCATTGCCTCGCCCCAGACGGCACGCTCTTAGGAAAGGTCCTCGTGCCCGAGCGCGTCGCCAATCTCTGCTTTGCCGGTCACCGGCGCAACTGGCTCCTGGTCACCGCCACAAGCTCGCTCTACGGCGTCCGGTTGGCCGTCAACGGCGCCAAGACCTACTGACGACGGCTCCTTGCCGCTCCGTCGTGCGCGGGCCGCGAGCGGGCTCACCTGTCGCTGGAGACCAGCCGCGCGAGGCCCGCATAGCCGATGTCGGCGAGGCGCTTGCCGCCCGTCTTGGCGTAGGCGTCGGTGACCCCGATCCCGTGGCCTTCGACGAGCCGGTTCATGAAGGCGTAGGGCGACGCCACCATGCGCGCATAGGCCACCGCATCCTCGTCCCAGCCGGCATCGAGGATGCGCTGCACATGGGCTTGTTCGACACCGGCCGGGGCCGTCGTGAGCTGGGCGACATAGCCGAGCACGGGCGCGAGCTTGGGGTTTTCCGCCGGCGGCGCCACGCAGTAGGCGTCGAGCGCCGCATCGCCCCCGTCGAGGTGACGCGCGGCCTCGCTGTGAACGCCTTGGCAGTAGCCGCAGGCGTTGAGCGTGGAGACGAAGGCGGCGAGTGCCTCGCGTTCGGCCGGCGTGAACCGCGATGGTGCGCGCATCACCGCCTCGTGCAGCGCCAAAAGCGGCGCCCCGACGTCTGGCTGCAGGCGGAAGACATCGAGCAGGCTGGCGTCGTCAGGAAGCGAAGGCAGGTGAGGCATGGCGGAACTCCCCCGGGGCGCAGCCGTATGTGCAGCTGGCCGTAGTCCGGAGTGTGGTGTCGCCGCCGATCGCACGCGAGCCGGAAGGTGGACGACGTCTGCTCGGCAAGCCTCGCGGAACGCACCGCTCGACCGCGTCGGCGCGGCATCTCCAGGGCCTAGGCTGTGACCGCGGCCGCCGCCTCCGCAGGCGTGCTCACCGCTGGCGCGCGGCCGGCCGGAGCCTCGCCCATCAGGACGACAGTCAACCCCGCGAGACGGTTCCAGCGCATAACCGGCTGCTCGCTGCGGCAGACGAGCTTGAGCGCGGCGTTGAGCCAAGCGGGCTGTGGCTTCATGTCGGAGGAGGTCGCCGCACGGCCGCGTGTCGCGAGCCGCTGCGCGACCGCGACCGGAAAGATCGCGCCGAAATAGTAGTGGCCTTGAAGGTTGGTGAGCCCCGCGCTCGTCGCCGCCTCGCGCAACTGCGCCAGCGTGTAGCGCCTTCGATGCTCGAGAAAATCGTCGTGGGCACTCCAAATGAACTTGAACGCCGGCACGGTGATCAAGACGCGTGTGCCGCCTTCGACACGGTTCAGGACGTCGGCCAGGAGCGCGACGTCGTCGTCGACATGTTCCAGTACGTCCATCAGCAGCACGAGGTCGGCGTCGCTGCGCGGCACCTCGCGGCGAAACAGGACAGGGCGGCCGTTCTCGGTCTCGTCGTGGTCTTCGGGATAGCCGGGATCGACGCAGACGGCCCGCTCGACTAGGCCATGGCTCACGAGCCAGCGGCTGAAGAACCCCGAGCCGGCGCCAACATCCAGCACCTCACGGCACGCGCCCACCGACCGCGCCAGCATCCCAGCCTTGGACACATAGTACCAATGCTCGCGAACCGCGGCCCCGAGCGCGGCCTCTTCCTTGAGATCCATGCGGCTTGAGCCCCCGTGAAGCGCATGATTACCTTGGAGAACACAAGTGAAAGGCTACCCGACCGATCACGAGCACAACAACCGACTTACCTGCGGCCGAACCCGACCTCAGCCGACCGTTTCCTCGGCCGCCCGCCTGAGCGCCTTCTCGCCCCAGCTATTGAGGCTGACACCCGCCAGCTCTGCGGCGCGGGCCGCCTTGGCGTGCACCTCAGGGTCGACGCGGAGCATCAGCTTGCCGCTGTATGCGCGCTCGGGCGCTTTGCCGATCTTGGCGCAGGTCTCGAGATAGTCCTCAACCGCCTCGATGAACGCCTCTTTGAGGTCTGCCACATTGTCCGCATGGAAGCCGACGATGTCGTCAATGCCGGTAAGGTGGCCCACGAAAATCTCGTCCTCGGCATCGAACTCGATCCGCGCAGTATGGCCTTCATAGGTGAGTCCCTTCATGGCTCAACTCCGAGGCGCGTCAAGAGAACGCGCACGTCCCTGATGTGGTAACGCCTAGCTTCCTTCGCCGGGTCCGGCCGGTGGATGGTCAGCACCACGTCGTCCTTCTCGAAGCGCACGCGTGAGCCGCGTCCCTCCACAACCCGGCAGCCGACAGCAATGAGTAGCGCTTCGACATCGACCCAAGGGATGGTCGCGGACACTGGGTCCCTGAAGATTGCGATCAGCGTACGGCGATGCCGGCTGTTCATGTCGAACTATCGTTGACGCTAGCAGGATTTGCAAGCACCGTCGTCACGCCGCATGGAACGGCTTCCCCAGGCATGCCGGCGCTGCGAGCAACGCCCTGACGCCCCGGCTGGAGAGCACGGTGAGCACCACGATCGTCGCCAGATAGGGGAGCATCGCGAGGACCTGGGAGGGCACGTCGAAGAGCGCGCCACCCTGGGCGTAGAGCTGGAGGATCGAGACGCCGCCGAAGAGGTAGGCGCCCAAGAGCAGGCGCCAGGGTCGCCAGGCGGCGAAGACCACCAGCGCAAGCGCGATCCAGCCGCGGCCGGCGGTCATCTCCTCGACCCACATGGGCGTGTAGGCCACAGAAAGATAGGCACCACCAATGCCGGCCATGGCACCCCCGAACGCCACCGCCGCATAGCGGATGGGGATGACCGAATAGCCGAGACCATGCGCCGCCTCGTGGTTCTCGCCGACCGCCCTGAGGACCAGGCCCCAGCGGGTGCGCGTGAGGAATAAGGCGGTGAGCGGCACCATCGCGATGCCCAGATAGACCAGCAGGTCGTGGCTGAAGAGGACGGTCCCCAGCATGGGGATGTCGGTGAGCCCCGCGATGTCCAGCTCCGGCAGACCGTCGAGCGGAATGCCCACGAAGCTGTCGCCCAACAGCGCCGAGAGCCCGATGCCGAAGATCGTCAGCGCTAGGCCGCAGGCCACCTGGTTCGCCATCAGCGTCAGGGTCAGAACCCCGAACAAGAGCGCCATCAGCGCGCCCGCCAGGGCGCCGCCGAGCACGCCGACATGGAGGTTGCCGGTAACGACGGCGATGGCGAAGGCGGTCACCGCACCGACGAGCATCATCCCCTCGACACCGAGGTTGAGGACGCCCGACTTCTCCGTGACCAGCTCACCCAGCGCGGCGAACAGCAACGGTGTCGCAGCGGCGATCACCGTCGCCAGTACCGAGGCCAGGATCGCCGCATCCATCATGCGTGCGCCACGCGGCGTAGCCGAAAGCGCACCAGGACGTCGGCCGCGAGCAGGAAGAACAGGAGAAAGCCCTGAAACACCCCTGTCACCGCCTGGGGCAGACCTTCGGTGATCTGCGCGTTCTCGCCGCCCAGATAGGAAAGCGCCACGACCAGCGCCGCGAGGACGATCCCGACCGGGTGCAGCCGACCGAGAAACGCCACGATGATGGCCGTGAAGCCGTAGCCCGGAGAGATCACCGGCACGAGCTGGCCACCCACCGGACCCGTGACCTCGATCACGCCCGCGAGCCCGGCGAGCGCCCCGCTCACCAGGAAGACGAGCCAGACCGTACGCTCGGGATGGAAGCCCGCAAACCGGGCGGCCCGCGGCGCCAGGCCCGCGACGTCGAGCTGAAAGCCAAGGATGGTCCGCGCGAGCGCGTACCAAGCGATGAGCGCAACCAGGAGAGCCAGGGGAAAACCCAGATGCAGCCGCGTGCCGGCGAGGATCAGCGGCATCGTTGCGTCGGGCGGGAAGAAGCGCGATTCTGGAAAGTTGAAGCCGGTCGGGTCGCGCCACGGCCCGTGGACCAGGGCACTCAGCGCAAGCAAGGCCACGTAGGTGAGCATCAGGCTCACGAGGATCTCGTTGACCCCGAAGCGCGTTCTCAAGAAGGCGGGTATCGCGGCCCAGAGGAGGCCCGCCGCGGCGCCCGCGAGCAACATGAGCGGCAGGAGCCAGACGCCCGACGCGTCATAGAAGACCATCGCAGCGAGCCCGCCACCGCAGACGGCGCCGAGTGTGAGCTGGCCCTCGGCGCCGATGTTCCAGACGCCCGCCCGAAACCCGATGGCAAGCCCGATCGCGCAGAGGATCAGCGGCGTCGCCTTTACCGCGAGCTCGGCGAGCCCGTAGCTCGTCGTGACCGGGCCGATGAAGAAGGCGTAGAGGGCCGGCAACGGCGGATGGCCCAGTGCCGTGAACAGCACGCCGCCGGCGATGACACTGGCGGCCAGCGCGATGAACGGCGTTGCCACCTGCATCGGCACCGACGGCGCGGACCGCTGCTCAAGCCGCCACATCGTGGGTCTCCCCGTGGACACCGCCCATCAGCAGGCCGACCGCCTCGGCGTCGAGCTCGCCGGCTGGCCTGGGTGCCGAAAGCCGCCCACGGTTGAGGACGGCGATGCGGTCCGCGAGCAGGAACAGCTCGTCGAGGTCCTGAGAGACGATCACCAGCGCCGCACCCTGGTTGGCGAGGTCGAAGAGTGCCTGGTGAACAGCAGCGGCGGCGCCCGCGTCCACGCCCCACGTCGGCTGGCCGCAGACCAGAACCTTGGGCCCCTGCATGAGCTCGCGCCCGATCAGGAACTTCTGCAGGTTGCCGCCGGAGAGCGACCGCGCGATGGCCTGGATCCCGGTCGTCGCCACCTGGAAGCGCGCGACGACCTCGGCCGCGTAGCGCCGGGTGGCGCCTCGGTCGAGCATCCCCAAAGCACCCATCACCCGCGCCCTGAGCCCCGACAGGAGCACATTGTCGGTGAGCGGCAGCTCGCCGACCGAACCGTGGCCCACGCGCTCCTCCGGAACGTAGGCGAGGCCCAACGCGCGGCGTCGACGGACATCGAGAGCCCCAATGGGAACGCCGTCCAACAGGAGCGCATCGGCCGGTTGTGTCGCCACCTCACCACCGAGCGCCGCCAACAACTCGCCCTGGCCGTTGCCGGCGACGCCGGCGATACCCAGGATCTCCCCGGCGCGAACGGCGAAGCTGACGCCCGTGAGGCCGGTCCCGGTCGGCGACATTGCCGGCAGGGTCAACGCGCGGGCTTCGAGGCGAACCGCGGCCGATGCCGGCCCGGCGTGGTGCGCGGCTCCGCCGATGGTCCCGCCGACCATCAGCGCCCCCAGCGTCGCAGCCGTCTCGGCCCGCGGATCGGCGGTAGCAACAACGCGACCGCGGCGCAGGATCGTCGCCCGATCACAAAGCTCGCGGATTTCGTCTAGCTTGTGACTGATATAGAGGATCGAAACGCCCGCGTCCCTGAGCCGTCGCAGGGTCTCGAACAGACGCTCGACCTCCTGCGGCGTCAGCACCGAGGTGGGCTCGTCCATGACGAGCAGCCGAGGCTCCTGCAGGAGCGCGCGGACCACCTCGATGCGTTGGCGCTCGCCGACCGAGAGGGTGTGCACCGGACGCTCGGGATCGAGCGCCAGGCCATAGGCATCGCCGACCTCACGAATGACGGGCGCCAAGGCCTCGACACTGCGGCTGCCGGGGAGGCCCAACGCGACATTCTCGGCCACGGTGAGCGCGTCGAACAAGGAGAAGTGCTGGAACACCATGGCAATACCGAGCGCCCGCGCGGCATTGGGGCTCTGGATGCTGACGGGCTTACCGTCCCAGCGGATCTCGCCGGCGTCCGCAGCCAACAGGCCGTAGACGATCTTGACGAGCGTCGACTTGCCGGCCCCGTTCTCGCCCAAAAGCGCGTGGATCTCGCCGGGCCGCACGACGAGATCGACGGCGTCGTTGGCGAGCGTCCCCGGAAAGCGCTTGGTGATGCCGCGCAGCTTGAGGCGCGGTGGCGCGGCAGCGGCGACGGACAAGGGCGGCTCCTCGGGGTTCGCCCGACTAAAGCGGCGCGGCGTAGACCGTGCAATTGACCGCTGGTCCACATCCCAGCGCCACCCATATGGGCGGCATGCGCGCGCTTCTGCTTGGAACGATCCTCGCTACCGCTGCGGCGTCGGCTGCAGCGGAGCCGGTCGAGCACTGTCGGAACCGTTTCACCGTCTTCGATCGCACCGTCGCTGCGGCCGAGGTGGGCGACGCGGAGGCACGACGGATCGACGGCTTCTCCTATCTCCGCGTCGATCGCTACAGCGCGTCGCTGCGACGCGATCTGGACACGCCCGAGGCGTTCGACCTTTGGGTGGACCGGCTTGCCGACCTCGATCGCGCCGCCCGTGTGGTCGAGCAGGCCAACCTGCCGCGCGCCGAGCGCCACGGCCTGGACGCCTATCTCGGCGGCAAGCTCGACACCTGCCGCGACCTGTTGATCGCCACCGACCTAGCGACGCCCGAGGCGCGGGCGGAGCTGGTGCGTCGGGCCGGGGTCGCCGACAACTACGCACCGGCGCTACGGGTGGCGGGGCTGTTTCCGGTGACGGCCCTGCCCGTGGCGCTCGGTTTCGAGCGCTGGCTCGATGCCAACCTGCCAGCCTTCGACCAGCCGCCGCTCAGGGCAGCCGCGCGCGGGACGCTGGCGCGCTGGAGCCCGGGGCCGAAGGTGGCCGCACCTCGCTTGAAGGACACGGATACCGATGCCTTCGGCCACCCGCGGCTCGACGCGGCGACGTTGGATGCTCTCGCGTCGGCGCACGCACCGGTGTTCCTGATCGAGACGGCGAGCGATGCCGACGTCCCCGGCCGACCGCAGCCAGGCTCGCCGCCCGGGGTCGATCCCACCGAACCCGAGGTCTTCGTCCGCACGGCCTGGCAACGCGGTCCGGACGGGCCGCTGCTGCAACTCATCTATTCGATCTGGTTCGACGCGCGACCGCCCGAAGGGCCACGCGACCTTCTAGCCGGTGCGCTCGACGGGGTGCTCTGGCGCGTGACGCTCGATCGCGACGGCGAGGTGCTGCTCTACGACACCATCCACGCCTGTGGCTGCTACCACTTGGCGTTCCCCGTGCCGCCGACGCGCCGTGTGCCGGTGCCCGCAGACGAGACAATCGAGGAGGCGCTGGTGGTGCCGCAGGACGCGCCTCCGCTCGCGGC
This sequence comes from Geminicoccaceae bacterium, assembly GCA_028279345.1. Lineage (GTDB taxonomy): Bacteria > Pseudomonadota > Alphaproteobacteria > Geminicoccales > Geminicoccaceae > JAAAPF01. The sequence continues at coordinate 7,264 of JANQNY010000083.1, read as the reverse complement.
GAGCGAGCGCCTCGCCGTGCGCCTCGCTGCCGGCAACCACTACGTCAGCGGACTCGCTGCCGTGCCCGTGACGGCGGGTGCAGAGGAGAACTATCGGCTGGTGACCGACTGGGACGTGCCGGACCGCGCCCTTCGCTCCATCGCCATGCCGGACGGCGGTCGTCGTAGCCTCTATGGCGGCGATGGGCTCGTCGCCGGCAGCGAACGGGGTGAGCGCTTCCTGCTCTGGCCGATGGGCGTCATCAGCCCCGGCGCGATGCGCCAATGGGGCCACCACGCTACGGCGTTTGTCGGTCGTCGCCACTTCGACGACCCAGACCTCGTCTCTCGCTACTTCATGCGGCCGGCGCGGTTGCCCTAATCCGCGCCCAACGCCGGTAGCGCGAGGCGCCTTCCGTCATCGCGCTGTCCGCGGCCGGCTCGAAGCCGCGTGCGACCCCCGTACTACAAGATGGCGCGGTATCGATGACGGTATGCCCGTCACGCGGCTTGAACTACCAAACAGCATCCAACAATGGCGCAGACAAGCGTTTGGTGTACGGGGACACTTCAATAATGCGAGCAGACCATGCCGCAATAGCACTGGCGCGTCGATCGACGGCCCGCGGGCTACCTTTATCGGCCAAACTGGTCTTGTTGGTTGCTGGCGCCGCGATCTTCTTGGTCCTCCCGACGCTGCCGGCGCCACTGACGCCCTCAAGTCCGGCGCTCGAAGGGGTGAGCGACGCCGTGCGCGATCTCTCGGCGACCGCCAAAGCACAGCTCTCGACGTTCGCCTTCGTCGCGCTCGGGCTCAGTGGCGCGCTGCTCACCGCGGCGGCAGCGATCGACCTAGCAAGCCAGCTCGGCAGCAGGCGTGCGCGTCTGGCACCGACGCGCGCCAAGAACGACTACGAAGACCTGTCGCTCGACGAGCTGAAGCAACGTGTCCGCGACCGGTTCAGGCGCCCGGACGTGCGTGCGCGGGTCTTGAACGAAGCTCGCGCGACCGGTCTGGACGAGCGAGCCGCGCATGAATGGGCTCTTCACGAGTTCGGAGGCGATCACCGCCGCTGGCTTTGATGTCTCGGTCTATGGGACCGGGTCGAGCCTGCGCAGGACTGTGCTGCACAGGTCTCCGGACCGTGCTTTCTTGACACTGGCGCTCCCCGTTTCCACAAGACGCGTGCGCATTTCCACCTCTGATCGAACCGGGGCCAGCCATGTCGCTCGACGTCGCGAGCCGTAGCATCGCCGTCACCTTGCCGGACGGAGCGGTGCGGACGTTCGCGACGCCCGTGACCCCGAAGGACGTCGCCCTCGACATCTCGAAGAGCCTCGCGAAGGACGCGCTCGTTGCCGAGGTCAACGGCGAGATCGTGGACCTCAAGAGGCCTCTCGAGCGGGACGCCAAGGTCCGCTTCATCCGGACGCGTGATGCCGAAGCGCTCGAGGTGATCCGCCACGATGCGGCGCACGTGATGGCCGAGGCGGTCCAGGAGTTGTTCCCCGGAACCCAGGTCACCATTGGCCCGCCGATCGAGGACGGCTTCTACTACGACTTCGCGCGCAACGAGCCCTTCTCCACCGACGACCTCGCCAAGATCGAAGCACGGATGGCCGAGATCATCCAAGCCGACCGGTCGTTCACCCGCTCCGAGGTGAGCCGGGAGCACGCGAAGCAGCTCTTCGCGTCAATGGGTGAGCAGTACAAGCTCGAGCTCCTCGACGCGATCCCCGAGGGTGAGCCGGTCTCGCTCTACCACCAAGGCGAATGGTTCGACCTCTGCCGCGGCCCACACGGCCCCTCGACCGGCCGGATCGGTGCCGTAAAGCTGTTGAAGGTCGCGGGCGCCTATTGGCGTGGCGACAGCCGCAACGCGCAGCTCCAGCGCATCTACGGTACCGCCTTCGCCAGCGAGAAGGAGCTGCAGGCCTATCTGCATCGGCTCGAGGAGGCGGAAAAGCGCGACCACCGCCGGCTGGGCCGCGAACTCGACCTCTTTCACATCCAAGAGGAGGCGGTGGGCTCGGTCTTCTGGCACCCGAAGGGCTGGACCGTCTATCGCGAGATCGAGAACTACATCCGCCGTCGGCTCGATGCCGCCGGCTATCAGGAGGTGAAGACCCCGCAGCTCATCGACCGCGTGCTCTGGGAGAAGTCAGGGCACTGGGAGAAGTTCCGCGAGAACATGTTCACCCTCGAAAGCGAGGAGCGGACGCTCGCGATCAAGCCGATGAACTGCCCGGGGCACGTGCAGATCTTCAAGCGCAACCTTTATTCCTATCGGGACCTACCGCTAAGGATGGCCGAGTTCGGCTCGTGCTTCCGCGACGAGCCGTCGGGTGCGCTGCACGGCATCATGCGCACCCGCAACTTCACCCAGGACGACGCGCACATCTTCTGCACGCCCGAGCAGATCAACGAGGAGACCCAGAAGTTCTGCGCCCTCCTGGCGAGCATCTATGCCGATCTCGGTTTTCCCGACTTCCAGGTCAAGTTCTCCGACCGGCCGCCGGTGCGCGCTGGTGAGGACGCCGTCTGGGATCAAGCCGAGAAGGCGCTGATGGACGCCACCACCGCCGCCGGTGTCGAGGTGAGCCTCAACCCCGGCGAGGGTGCCTTCTACGGCCCCAAGCTCGAGTTCGTGCTCACCGACGCGCTCGGCCGCGACTGGCAGTGCGGGACCCTGCAGGTGGACTTCGTGCTGCCCGAGCGGCTCGAGGCGACCTATGTCGGCGCCGACGGGGCGAAGCACCGCCCGGTGATGCTACACCGCGCGATCCTCGGGTCGCTCGAGCGCTTCATCGGCATCCTCATCGAGGAGACCGCGGGACGCTTCCCGATGTGGCTGGCACCGGTGCAGGTGGTCGTCGCCACGATCACCAACGAGGTCGACGACTACGCGGAGGAGGTCGCCTCGCTACTCAAGCACGCAGGGCTCCGGGTAGAGGCCGACACGCGTGCGGACAAGATTGGGTACAAGGTGCGCGAGCACAGTGTGCAGAAGGTGCCCATCATTCTCGCGGTGGGTGCCCGTGAGCGCGACGCGCGCAGCGTCGCCATCAGGCGATTGGGAGAAACCGCACAGGAAAGCCTTGCTCTCGACGCGGCGCTCACCTTATTGCTGAACGAAGCGAGACCGCCAGCCTGAGGATAACTTCGTCCACAGGTGCCGGCGGTCTTTTCGACTGAGCGAAACAGCAACGAGGTGACGAGCTAGATGGCAACGGCGCAGCGCGAGGAATATCGCGTCAATGATCGGATCGAGGCGGATGAAGTTCGCCTGGTCGCAGCAGATGGCTCCATGGTGGGCGTGGTCAGACGCCAAGAAGCACTGGAGCAGGCCCGCGACGAAGGTCTCGATCTCGTGGAGGTCTCCCCGACCGCCCGGCCGCCCGTCTGCAAGATCCTCGACTACGGCAAATTCAAGTACGAAGCGCAGAAGCGTGCCAATGCTGCGCGGAAGAAGCAGCGGGTGATCGAGGTCAAAGAGATCAAGATGCGCCCAGGCATCGACGACAACGACTACAATATCAAAATGAAAAAAGTGCGATCGTTTCTCGACGAGGGTGACAAAGTCAAGGTAACCATGCGATTTCGTGGCCGCGAATTGTCGCATCAACACTTAGCGATGAACATTCTCACCAAGGTCAAGGAAGAAGTTGCCGACCTCGGCAAGGTGGAACAATTCCCGAAGATGGAAGGCCGCCAGATGGTCATGGTGATGGCGCCGCTCAAGTAGCGCCACGAATACGGCAGACCTACCCGCCCCGTCTCGCGCTGGGCTTTGTCGTCGAGGAACAGGACGCATGAGCCAGGCAGCAGAGCGACTGGCGGCGCTGCGCGCCGAGCTGCGTCGCCAGGGCGTGGACGGACTGGTCCTGCCACGCACCGACATGTTCGGTAGCGAGTATCTGCCAGAGGCTGAGGAGCGCGTGGCTTGGCTCACCGGCTTCACGGGCTCGGCGGCGCGCGTGATCGTGCTGCCGGATACCGCCGCCGTCTTCACCGACGGACGGTACACGCTCCAGGTGAAGGACGAGGTCGAAGGCAACCTCTACGACACCCCCAATCTCATCGAAACGCCACCGAGCGAGTGGCTGCGCGAACGGCTGAGCCCGGACCTGCGCATTGGCTACGACCCGATGCTGCATCTGCGGGCCGACATCGCCAAGCTCGAGGGTGACTGCGCCGCCAAAGGCGCCGCGTCGGTAGCGCTGCCGCTCAACCCGGTCGACGCGATATGGGCGGACCGACCACCACCACCGCTGAAACCGATCCGCGCCCACCCGCTGGACTACGCGGGAGAGCCGAGCGTCGAGAAGCGCCGGCGCATGCTGGAGCACGTGCGCGCCGCCGGTGCGGAGGCGCTGTTCGTGTCGAGCGCCGACGGCGTCGCCTGGCTCCTAAACATCCGCGGTGACGACGTGCCTTTCAACCCGCTCTGCCTGGGGCTCGGCCTGGTGCTGCCGGACGAACGAGCCGTGCTGCTGACGGACCCGCGCAAGCGACCTGAAGGGTTCGCCTTCGAGGACGATGGCATCGCGCTGCACGATCTCGCTGACCGACGAAGTCTCTATGCGGAGCTCGCCCGCGAGACGCCGACGGTGCTCGTCGACACCGCGATCACGCACCAGGGGCTCATTGCTGAGCTGAAGGATGCCGGTCTCTGCGTCATCGAAGGCCGCGATCCACTGACCCCGGCGAAGGCGTCGAAAAACCCGGCCGAGGTTCGGGGCGCCAAGCGGGCGCAGCTGGTCGACGGCGCCGCCGTGAGCCGCTTTCTCGCTTGGCTCGACCGGCTGAACCAGACCGACGAGCTCGCCGCGGCGGTGGCGCTGGAAGCGGAACGCGCCAGGTCCGCCGACTATCTCGGGCCCAGCTTCGACACCATAAGTGGAGCGGGCCCGAACGGTGCGATCGTGCACTACCGGGTTACCGAGCGCACCAACCGAACCCTCGAGCCAGGCTCCCTCTATCTCGTCGACAGTGGCGGGCAATATGTCGATGCCACCACCGACATCACCCGGACGGTCGCCCTGGGCACGCCGTCCGAGGAGATGCGCCGGCGCTTCACGCTGGTCCTCAAGGGACACATTTCGCTCGCGACCTGCGTCTTCCCTGAGCGCACGACGGGCGCACAGCTCGACGCCTTCGCCCGTCGCGCGCTGTGGGAGGCGGGCCTCGACTTCGACCACGGCACCGGTCACGGCGTCGGCAGCCATCTCTGCGTCCATGAGGGCCCGCAGCGTATCGCCAAACGTGGCGGCGACGTAGCGCTCGCGGCGGGCATGATCGTCTCCAACGAGCCGGGCAGCTACGCCGAGGGCGCCTTCGGCATCCGGATCGAGAACCTGATGCTCGTCGTGGCCCTGGGCACGCCCGAAGGCGGCGAACGCGCGCTCCTGGGTTTCGAGACGCTGACACTGGCGCCCATCGACCTACGGCTAGTGGATGGGGCGCTCCTGACCGAGGCCGAGCGGTCTTGGCTCGATGCATACCACGTGCGCGTGCGCGAGGAGCTGCTGCCGCTCGTGGACGATGCGTCGCGCCCCTGGCTTGAAGCAGCGACGGCTCCGCTCAACGTCAGCGGGTGATCCAGGACACCCATACGGGGTAGGTTGCCTGCTACGAGCCGCGCCGGATAGATGAGGTTCGAGTAGGGATTTCCATGCGTTTGATTATTGTCTTCTGGCTGCTGCTGGGCGCGCTTCCGGCGGCAGCAGCCGACGCCATCGGCGGCGTCGCCGCGATCCGTGGCGAGGTCAGCGTCGTCCGCGGTGACGAATGGTCTGCGGCTGCGCCCGGCATGAGGCTCGAGCGCGCGGATCGGATCGTCACCGGGGCGAATGGGCGGGCGCTCCTGCAACTCGACGGCGGCCTTGCCGTGACCGTCGGCGCGAACACGGAACTCCAGCTCGAGCACTTGCACCACAACCCGCAGGCGGCAACGCTCACCGGCTGGCTCGACCTCATCAAGGGGCTCGTGCGCGGCGTGCTGACGGCGCCCGGGACCACCAACGAAATCGAGATACAGACGCCGCTCGCGCTGACCTCGGTGCGGTCGACCGAATGGACGGTCGAGCACGATTCGGAGCACACGGCCGTGCTCTGCCTGGAGGGTGAAGTCGTAGTGGCGGCCAACGGCGTTTCGGTCACCCTGCCGCCCGGGGACGGAACGGATATCCGGGGGCCGACATCGCCGAACGAGCCGGTGGCGTGGGGCGCGCAGCGCGTGGCCTCCACGGTCGCGCGGAGCTCGTTCGCCGTTCCTTGACCGGGCGTCGGCCGGGTGCGCGCAGCCGCGCGCTGGTCGCACTGGTGGCCGGCTGCGTCGTCATCGCCGGACTGGTCCTGCCCTCGGGCGGCATGCTCGATCGCGCGGAAGCACTGGCGATCGAGGCGCGGTTACGGCTAGGTGGTGCCCAACCGGCACCGGCCGACGTCGTGCTGGTAAGCGTCGATGAGGTCGACCTGCAAGCGGCCGGCGGCTGGCCACTCGACCGACGCCATCTGGCGAAGCTCGTCAGCGCGCTCGATCGCGCGGGCGCCAAGACCATCGTCTTGGACACGCTCCTGGTCGAGCGGCATGTCGGCGTCGGCAGCGGCGATGCGCCGCTCGCCGCAGCGATCGCCGCGCATGGCGCCGTACTGCTGCCGATCGGTATCCGCGACCAAGCGGGTGACGCCGAGCTGCCGGAGGGCCTCGCCCGGTTTGCCATCGTGGCCGGACCGAACGCGGTGCCAGCGGTGCCACGCGGCAGCGCCGTGCCACCGCCACCCATGCTGAGGGCAGCAGCCGCCGCCCTAGCCCCCTCGGTGCTGGAGCGACCCGACGCCGGCGACACGCCCGTCGTGCCAGCAGCGGTCGCCATCGGCGCGCACATGGTGCCGACGCTCGCGGTCGAAGCGGTGCGCATCCACCGTGGGGCGACGCCGGCGGCGCTCTGGTTCGACAGCGATCGGGGCGCGTTGCTGGACGGCGTTCCGCTAGCGCCCGCCGCGGCCGGCCGCTACCGTTTGCGCGCCTACGGGCCGCCCGGGACCATCCCAACCCTGCGGGCGCGGGACGTGCTCGGGCGCGAGGCGAACCTGGCCGGCTCGCTCACGATCATCGGGATCGATGCTCCGGCCGCCGGCGAGCGCTTCGCCACGGCCTTCGCCGCTTCGGTGAGCGGCGGCGAGATGGTGGCGACGGCGGTCGCCAACCTGCTCGACGGGCGCACCCTGCGGAGGCCATCGCCGCGGTCGGCCCTAGGCCTAGGACTCGTAGCGATGGCC
>JANQNY010000075.1 GCA_028279345.1 Geminicoccaceae bacterium | reverse complement strand
TTCGGATGCTCCATATCCGAAGGTGACGCCGCTCGCTTCCGGAAGGTCGATGCGTCGGTGCACCGGCAAGCGCTCGAGCCTCATCTCTACTCGGCGGCGTGACGGTGCAGACGCCCGGCGAGGCTCTCCTTGCGCACGGCGGCGAGATCGCTCGCGACCATGTCCTTGACGAGATCGGGGAAGCTGACGGTGTGGCGCCAGCCGAGCTTCGCCTTCGCCTTGCTCGGATCACCCAGCAGATAGTCGACCTCGAGCGGGCGAAAGTAGCGGGGGTCGATCCGGATCAGCACGCGGCCGCTCGCAGCGTCCTTGCCCACCTCGTCGGTCCCGCTGCCGCTCCAGGCGATGCGCTTGCCGACTTCCTCGAAGGCGCACTCGATGAACCTGCGCACGGTGTGCGCCTCGCCGGTGGCGAGGACGTAGTCGTCGGGTTCGTCCTGCTGCACGATCCGCCACATGCCCTCGACATAGTCCCGGGCATGGCCCCAGTCGCGCTTGGCATCGAGGTTGCCCATGTAGAGGCAGTCCTGAAGGCCCAGCTCGATCGCCGCCACGGCCCTGCTGATCTTGCGCGTGACGAAGGTTTCACCACGCAGCGGGCTCTCGTGGTTGAAGAGCACGCCGTTGGACGCGTGCATGCCGTAGCCGTCGCGGTAGTTGCGGGTGATCCAGTAGGCGTAGAGCTTGGCCGTGGCGTAGGGGCTCTGGGGCAGGAAGGGGGTGTCCTCGTTCTGCGGCGGCTTTGCCTTGCCGTAGAGTTCCGACGTCGATGCCTGGTAGAACCGCACCTGTTTCTCGAGACCGAGAATGCGGATGGCCTCCAGCAGCCGGAGGGTGCCGAGGCCGTCGGCATTGCCCGTGTATTCGGGTGTCTCGAAGCTGACCTGGACGTGGCTCTGCGCCGCCAAGTTGTATATCTCGGTCGGCTGTACCTGCTGCACGATGCGGATGAGGTTGGTCGCGTCGGTCAGATCACCATAGTGCATGAAGAAGCGCGCATCGGGGTGATGCGGGTCGATATAAATATGGTCGATGCGCTGCGTATTGAAAGACGATGAGCGCCGCTTGATACCGTGGACCTCGTAGCCCTTCTCTAGAAGGAGCTCGGTCAAGTAGGCGCCATCTTGACCGGTGACGCCAGTGATCAAGGCAACTTTTCGAGTCATCGAGCGCACATCCTTTGGAGAGAGGGAAAGAGGCCGCCGTCCGGCTCACCGCGACGGAGAGGGGACGTGGCGCTAGTCTTCCACAGGCGTCGTTTGCGTTCCGTCCGCCATGGAGCGTCGAGGCGACGACCGGCACGACCGCAGTCGCCGATCGATGTCATGAACCGCTGCCGGCCGACGCCGATCCCGCCGGTCGATGCCCGGGCCGTTGCCGTTCGAAGGGTCGGAAGCGAAGTCAGGTCCTGCAGTCGCAAACGTCCCCACGACGCCCTCTCAGCCGGGCAAGCGCAAGCGATTCGCCAAGGCAGCAACATGCGCAATCGCGACAATAGCAAGCCGCCTTCATCAACCCGCTGTCATCGTGGAAGGCAAGCGCTTCGTCCCGTCGATCGGCATCTAAAAGACACCCCGATACGTCGCTCGAGAGCGGCAGGAGCCGTGTGGGGTCTCTTCGATCGAACGGGGCGTGTCCGCGCCGGCGGCAACGGTGTTTCGAGAGGCCTGTCGAGCCGACGTGCGAGCTCCGGCGTGCCGGGGAAGGCCGTTCACCGGATAATATTTTACATAATATTGATTATAGTTTCAGTGGAAACCGGGACGTCGTGCCGTCCCGGCGTCGCGAGCGGCGACGGTTCGCACGAAGCGTACCGCGGCGACCTTCCGAAGACGGTCGCCGCGGTACCACCTCGTCACCGCCGCCTGCGGCTCGTTGCGATCAGCGTCGGTCGCAGAAGAGCCCAGGGCCGCTCATGACCACGGGCTCACATACTTCTGGCCGGTGCTCGCCGCCGGCGCATGGTCGATCGGCGGATCACCCTGCAGATAGATCGGCGCACCTTTCAGGCGGGGATTGTCGAGACCCGGTAACGGTTGGCCGATCGTCGGTCTCGCGTTCATGTTCGACCAGACGCTCAGAGGATAGACCCAATAGCGGACGATCGACCCGCGGGGCGCCGTGCCGCCGAATCTCTGGTGCGAAAGATAGACGTCCTCGAACAGAGCGCTTTCCATCGTCCCGAGATGGGCCTGGTCGTACGCCATCCACCAACCGCGCTGGGCATTCGTGCCCGTGACCGGGTCGAAGGCGTAATGCGTGTGCCGCCGCCAATGAAAATGGCACTTGCTCTCCTCGCCGCGCATGATGCCGAGCTGATAGGTGCTCGACGTGACGCAGTTGTGGATATTGATGGCTTTGGTGCCGTTCAAATTACGAATGTGGTCACCGACCTGGAAATGGAAGACGTCCGGATGAGCACCGGCTGCATTCGACACGCCGTTGTTGGTGCCGCAGCCGACGAGCCGGGAGTTGACGATGTTCAAGCTGGCGGTAGCACCGGTGACGCGGACGAGATCGGCACTGGCCGACTTGTACTTGAGGTCGATATGGGCGCCCTCGATGTAGACCGGACGCATCTCGTGGTTCGAATGATCCAGGTTCGAGGTGTGCGCCGGGTCGAAGTAACCGAGGTTCTGCATGTTCAGGACCGCCGACATCGAGCCGGGGGCCGACGTGTCGTCGAAGCGATCGCCGGCGATGGCCTCGAAGCCGATGACGTGAACGCCGCTGAAGCCCCAGAGATGCAGGTAGTCCGAAGTCGAGTTGACCGTGAGCCGGCCCCTGCAGCGGATGACGACGGGACGCCCGCCTCGCCGCCCCCAGGTCGTGACGGCGCGGCCGCCGGCGTCGCCGTAATCGAAGATGGTGAGCCCCGAGACGCCGATGTTGCGCGCGCCGTTGGTGTCGACGGTACGCTTGGTGAGGTCGATGTCGAGCGTCACGAGGTCGGCATGGGCGGAGAAATCCGGGGGCGCCGGCAACGCGGAGAGGGCGCCCCAGACCGGATGATCGCCGCCGGGGTTCGGGTTGGGGTTAGGGTCGGGCTCGCCGTCACCAGTGGACCAAGCTTCGAGACCGCCCCGGCGGATCGCACCGCCCGCCGCTCCAGCGACTCGCACGGTGGTGGGGTCGGGCAGAGGCGCCATCAGTTGACCTCCCGCAGATCGTGGATGGACACGCGGATCGCTTCGATCGCCGCCGTCTCGGCCGCCTTGCAGATCGATCCTGCACGTCCTGCGGTTCCGCGCCCGTCGGCGTCCGCCGGGGCTGTCGGCTGGGGCGCCCCGATCAGGTAGCTGTCGATCGCCGAGGGCGCGGCGGCGAGCGGCACCCACAACAGCGACATCCCGTCGAGGTAGACCCACACCTCCGCCGGCGCCGCCGCGACCTCGATCTTGACCTCACGCTCGGAGGTCGTCGCCCAAACACCGGCGGGGGCGGTCGCCGAGACCGTCGTGGCGCCACCGTCCTCGCTGACATCGAGCCGCAGCGCGCCGTCGCTCTCGACGACCAGGTCGGCGACGAGAGTGCCGGCGACACCGCCCGTCGTTCCGGTGATGGAGGCCACCGTCATGGCGCCCGACGGCTTGGCGGCGACGAACTGCAACACCGCCGGCAGCGACGAGCGATGGCCGTCGGCCGTGGCGTCGGCGACCTCGAGGCCGCTCGCCTGGGAGGTGCCGCGGGGCGCCGACACGATGGGCGTGGGCGCGTCGATCGTCACCCTGCCGTCGAGCAGATCGACCGTGTCGGCTTCATCCACCGTGCCGATGGCGAAGGCCGCGGCACCGGGCGCGATGTCGACGAGCGCGGTCAGGCTGACCGTGATCGCCACGCTCCCGTCACCGTTGTCCGTGCACGTCTCGACACGGCCCGCGGTATCGAAGAACGCCGAGGGATCGGCCTCGATGTCGTTCTGATTGCTCCCATAAGGTGAGCCGAAACGCCGTGTATTCAATGTCAAGAACATGCGGTAGTAGGACCAGCTCGTCCTCGACGATCTGTTTCCGCGGTTGTTGACCTGCTTCGATGGATCGACATAGAGAAATATATAGATCGCGTTTCTACGCGACGCTCCTCTAATGCGAGCGGCCGGTATATGTAGCTGAAATTCGCTGCCGGACCTGATCGTCGGCACGCTGTCGTTCAGTATTACACCGCCGCTTGGACCAGGCCCGGTGATTGCCCAAGTACGGCTCATGTCTGCGCCGTCACCAGTAACTTGATTGATCGTGTTGCGCGTTGCGGATTTTGACAAGATGCCGTTGGTTGAGCGCGCACTATTCCATTGGGTTTCCGGCATTTCTCGGATGTTTGCGGTCGTGTAATTTCGCAGACCCTGTACTTCATTGACGCCGCCGCTGCCAGCGGTCCATGTCGTTTCGACAACGGCGGGTTGAGCTGCATTCGCCTTGGCCTGTGCCGCGGCTGCCACAGCGAGTGCCCTTTCATCGGAAGTCATTCCGGTCAGAAAGATGTTCCCGATCAAGGTACTGTCTCCGTACTCGGTAGGCCGCGGGTGCGCGGCCGATCATCAGCGGCGGGACAATATAGGAATATAATCTGATATTCAACCGAGCGTCTCGCGTTGGGGTTGGGCCAACGTGCCCGAGCATCAACAGTGCGCTCCGGGGGCGTGTCGGCGTCGGGTCGAGGGTGCTCGGGGCGGTAATAGGACTATCTTCTTATCGTCCGACGAGGTGGCCCGGTGCGGCGCATCACGGTCCCGTCGTATCGGTGGGGCCTCACCCGTATCTCGGCACCCTACGATGCGCCCGAGACGGTGAATCAGGTCATCGACGCCGGGGCCTCGGCAGTGGAGGCTACCGTCGGAACGCTCGTGCACCGCGTGTGAATGGCGCCGAGCTGACGTTAGTGGTCGCTACAGGTGGGCCTGCAAACCCGGAAAAGGCGTGCTCCTGGTTCGCTCCGTCGGCTACCATGACCATCGCAAAGTGCTAGAATAGCGCGCCGCCCTCGCGGGGATGAGGTCTAATGAAGGTACCGTTCTACCACCATAACCTGGGCGCCGCCGATGCGAGTCGCATCGGCGCTGTCCTGGAAACGCCCTTCCTGACCACGGGCGCGGTGGCGCGTTCCGTCGAAGACGACCTTCGGCGGTACTTCGACGTTCCGGAAGCCAGCGTCTGCAGTAGCTGGACCAACGGCACGCTCGCGACGCTTCTCGCCCTCGAGGTCGGGCCCGGCGACGAGATCGTGCTGCCGGCGATGACCTTCGTCGCCTGTGCCAACGTCGTCGAGATAACCGGCGCGCGGCCGGTCTTCGTCGACGTCGACCCGAAGACGCTGCTCATCGACATCGACCAGTGCCTCGCCGCCATCACGCCGCGGACCAAGGTCGTCATGCCGGTCCATCTCTACGGCCAGATGTGCGACATGGCGCGGCTCGTGGCGGCGGTGAAGGGAGTGCGTGAGGACATCATCGTCCTCGAGGACTGCGCGCACGCCTTCGAAAGTCGGTACGATGGCAAGCGACCGGGAGCCTACGGCGACCTCGCCATCTTCTCCTTCTACGCCACCAAGAACGTCACCTGTGGCGAGGGCGGCGCCATCATCGGCCATGACGGCGCGCTCATGGCCCGCATTCGCCAAGCGCTCCTGCACGGGATGTCGGCCGGCGCCGCCGACCGCTTCAAGGCCGGCTACTATCGCCACTGGGATGTCGAGCATCTCGGCACCAAAGCCAATCTGCCCGATCTGCTCGCGGCACTGCTGCCACCGCAGATCGCGGCCATCGACGAGCTCCGTCTCGAGCGCCAGGCGCGGGTCGATCGGTACCGCGCCGGGCTGACCCATCAGGGCCTGCGCTTCGCCGAGGTCGACGCCGCGGCCGTCTCGGCGCACCATCTCTTCCCGGTTCACGTCGCACCGGCGTTGCGCGATCGCTTCCTGCACGAGCTCAATGCAAGCGGCATCGGCACCACCGTGAACTACCGCTCGATCCATCGGCTGACGTATTATGTGCGTAAATACGGCCTCGAAGATACCGCTCTACCGGTCAGCGCCGAGTGGGGTGACGGAGTCATTTCACTCCCACTATACGTATCACTGGATGCAGCTAGTCAGGATTACGTCATCGAACAGGTTCAAAGGCTAGCCGCAAGCCTCTGACGAATTGTAAACTTGACGGGTCGGGTGTCGGTCACCTCCTGCCGTCATAGCATTTCAAGGAAACAACCCATGCGCATGCTTCTGCTCGGAGGCGCCGGCTATGTCGGCAGGGTACTGGCAGACCGCCTGCAACGCGATGGACACCAAATCACGATCCATGACCTTTTCTTGTTCGCGAAGCCGGCCGATATCCCCGGCTGTTGCTGTCGGGTTGGCGATACCCGTCAGCTTACAACGGACGATTTTGCCGATATCGACGTGGTTCTTGATCTCGCTGCCATTTCGAACGACCCGTCTTGCGCGCTGAATCCCGACATCACACGCGAGGTCAACGGGTATGCCCGGGTCAGCGCGGCGACCAACGCCAAGAAGGCCGGGGTCAAGCGCTACGTGCTCTTCAGCTCGTGCTCCGTCTACGGCGCGAACGACGACATCGTCGACGAGACGTCCGAACCCAATCCGCTGACCGAGTACGCGGCATCGAACGTGCTCGCGGAGCGGGGCGTGCTCGGGCTCGCCGATGCCGGGTTCACCGTCTCCGCGTTTCGTCTCGCCACCGTCTTCGGCCTGGCACCGAGCATGCGGTTCGATCTCGTTGTCAACACCATGGTCCGCAGCATCTTCGAAACCGGCCGCCTCCAGGTCACCGGTGGCGGTCAGCAGTATCGTCCGTTGATCCACGTCGCCGACATCGCCGATGCCGCCTGCACGCTGATCGACGCCCCGACCGAGGCGGTGAACGGTGAGATCTTCAACATCGCTCACGTGAACATGCAGATGAACGAGGTCGCAGCGGCCGTGATCCGCGGCGTCGATCGCCGTACCGAACTGGTCGTCGATTCCAGCACGATCGACCATCGCAACTATCGGGTCGCGACGGACAAGGTGCGGACGCGCCTCGGCATCGTGGCCGAGCGCACCATCGAGGCGGCGGCGGCGGAAATCCTCGCCGCTCTCGAAGCGCGGACCCTCGTGCCCACCGTCGAGGCGATCCGGCTCAACGGCTATCGGCAGCTGCTGGCCCGCCTGGCGTCCTAGAGCGTTGTTCTGGAATGCTGACGCATCCGACCCACCCGCATACCCCGCCCGGCCACCCAGGGCAGACTCTTCGGGAGGCAAGCGAGGCGTGCGGGCGGTTCGGACCAGATGAGCAACGCGCCAGATCCACCCCGAACGCGTCGCGGCTACGTGACAGAGGCCGTCGATCGGTGCCGAGCCGAACGTCGTTCGGGCGTTCCTCGATGAAACTTCAGCCCTGCGAGCGTTGACGGATGGAACAGTCTTTCGATCTTCGGCAGATCGCCCAGATCGCCTGGCGGCGGAAGTGGTTCTTCCTGGTGCCGGCGGGTGCCTTCGTCGCTCTAGCCGTCGCGCTCATCCTCACCCTGCCGCCCGTCTACAGCTCCAAGGCGGTCGTACTCGTCGAGCAGCAGGAGATTCCCGAGGACATCGTCCCGTCCCTGGTGACGGACCTCATCGACCGTCGTTTCGAGGTGCTGACACGGCAGGTGCTGGTCACCGACAACCTGGTCCGCATCATCGAGCGCTACGACCTCTACCGCGAAGAGCGCGAGGTGATGTCGCGCACGGAGCTCGCGGAGATGATGCGCGGCCGTATCGGCACGCGGGTGCTGAGCACCGAGGTCAACGATCCCCGGACAGGGCGTAGCGGGGACATGACCGTGGCCTTCGAGATCACCTTCGAGGACGGCAACCCGGAGAGTGCTCAGCGCGTCACCAATGAGCTCGTCTCCGCCTATCTCGCCGCCAATCTCGACACGCGCCGTGCCGTCGCCGAGCAGACGCAGAACTTCTTCGACGCCGAACGTGCCGAAGCCGAACGGCGAATCGCGCAGATCGAGGACGCGTTCACCCGTTTCAAGCTCGAGAACCGCGAGTTGCTGCCGGAGGAATCGGCCTTCCAGCGGCAGCAGCTCGTGAGCCTCGAGCAGCAGCTGCGCACGCTCGCCAACGACCTGCGATCGCTTCGCGAGCGCGAGGGGTTCCTCACCACGCAGCTCGCGCTGACCGACGAGTATGAGACCTCGCTGACGGCGGGCGGCGCCGGCGCCACGCCGGAATCGCAGCTCGAGATCGTCCGCGCCGAACTGGCGACGGCCCAGGCCCGCTACAGCCCCCAGCATCCCGACGTCGTCCGCCTCCGGCGCGAGCTCCAGTCGCTCGAGCAGGTCGTCGGCGTGCGTGGCGGTGCCGGCGCGCTCCTGGAGCAGGAGGCCATCCTGACCTCCAATCTCGCAGCGCTCCGCGAGCGCTACACGCCCGAGCACCCCGACTTCCAGCGGGTCGAGCGGCAGCTCGCCTCGGTGCGCGAAGAGATCAGGCGGGCCCAGGCGGGTGGAACGAGCGCCGCCCGCGGTGGCCTTGCGCGTAACCAGGCTTTCGTCCAGCTCAGCGCCCAACTCAACAGCGTTCAGACCGAAATCGGTTCGGTCGAGCAGCAGCAGATCGAGCTGCAGGAGACGATCACGGCTCTGCAGGAGCGCCTTGCCCGTGCGCCCGCGGTGGAACGCGAGTTCACACGGCTCGCGCGCGAGCTCGAGGGGGCGATCGAAGACCGTGACGTTCTGGCCGACAAGGCGGCGACGGCGCAGCTCAGCGGCTCGCTCGAGACGGAGGCGGTCGGCGAGCGTTTGACGCTCATCGAGCCGCCGACCGTTCCCCTCGCCCCGTCGAGCCCGAACAAGAAGCTCCTGTTGGCACTGGGTCTCGTCCTCGCGGCCGGCAGCGGAAGCGTCTCGGCACTCCTCGCCGAGCTTCTCGACCGATCGATTCATTCCGTGCGGGATGTGGCTCAGATCCTCGGCGACGCACCACTGGCGATGGTCCCGACGATCGTCACCAAGGCCGATCGGCGACGGGCCTGGGCGCGCCAGGGTGCCTTTGCCGTCCTTCTCCTGCTCGTCGTCGCGGTGGGCCTGGCTGCCGTAAACCGCTTCGTCGCGCCGCTCGAAGTGCTCGGCTTCCAGGCGCAGGACCGAGCCGAGAGTTGGCTGACGACGACCTTCCCCAGCCGCACGCCCGGCGCCGAGACCGAGGCGCCCTGACGCGTCCTATCGGGTGAGCGACAGCTGTTCCCGCTGTCCTCGTTCGATGAGGTGCGCCGATGCGACGCTCACGTCAGGCGACGGTTGGGCTCAACCGGCTACGGCACCGCTTCTCCGTGCGCTTGCGGCGGGTGCTTTCTCGGGAAAGCGGCCGGGACGTGACCGCTCGCTCGATACCCATCAAACTGCCTCGCTCGTAGCTCTGCAGTGTCGATGAGCGTCGCGCGTGTGCTGTCGGTCTCTTGGTGGGTGGCGTTGTCGCGCCGGAGGTGACCCTCCGAACGCCACTCACCTCCTGCCTACGGCTCTGGAACGCCTGGATCCGCGCTTTGCCGGCCCGCGCCGGCATCACCATCCGCTCGCTTCAGTGCCGAGGCATCGGCGGCAAGTCGCCGTGAACAAAATATGCCGAGAATATGACTGAATCCGTCGTATTCGCGTCATAAAAATGAAATTTTATACAGAAACGAGGTGGTATGTTCCGGGCCCCCTCCAGCACCTCGTAGCAGAGGCAGAAGCCTCGGCCGCCCCAAAGCAGGACCCCGGTGTCTCGCCTCGACGACCCCTAGAAGTGAGCACGGCGCCCGAGGCGGTGTTCCGGCTTCGGACCTGCGGCGGCGCCGCGATTCCGTTTCTGATCTACGGGACCGGACGGCTGGTGCGCCCGCGTGACCGTGCGGAGACCAATCGTGCGTCCTCGGCCGTCCACATCCGCCGACGCGGTTCTACGGTAGCCAAGGATGACAAGATCTCCAGGCGGTGTTGAGCCGCCGGTTACGATCGAACGTTCCTTGACGTCGGTTCATCAACCACATTCCAGCTCGAAGGTTAAAGAGCGGTAAACTATATACTTCATTATAGTTTCAATGCATCGTATTTGAGATAGCGCGTCCTTTAATTGAGTGCTGTCGAGTTTATTCCATGATTATCTCTCGACCTTGGCGCATGAAGCAGCCCGTTGGCGCTTGCTCTATGCTCTTTCTCGCTGCAGCACCAAAGCGGCAAGCATGGGTTTGTGCTGCATCTATGACTGATACCATGGCTGCGCACGTGGTATTGGTTGTTTGCGCACTGAAGTGTCTTCGAGAAAGGCAAAAGAGATGGCGGTTGTCTATGATGACTTTTCCGCAAGTGCCCTTGGCCTCGATTTCAACGGCAGTGCATCCACCAATAACGGTCGTTTACGCTTAACATCTGATTCGTATTGGCAGACAGGGTCAGTCTTCACTGATGCCAAGTACGATATCGGCGCCGATACTTCATTTTCGACGTACTTCAATTTCGAGATAGAAGGAGGGCGCAATGGCGCGGACGGCTTCGCCTTTGTCCTTCAGGGCAGCAGCCCTGACGCTCTAGGCAAAGGTGGCGGCGAGCTCGGCGTCGGGGGCATCGACAACTCCCTCGCCATCGTCTTCGACACCTACAGGAACCCCTTCAATCCGAGCGACAACCTCATCAGTGTCGTCCGCGACGGTGACGTTACCAGGCCACTTCAGCAGGTTCCCGTCGGCATCGACCTCAACACCGGCGCCAGCCGCCACGCCTGGATCGACTACGACGGCACGACCAACCAGCTCCGCGTCTACTACGCTGCCGCAAACAGCAAGCCCGCGACCCCCGTCATCGACACCGTCATCGACATCGACGCCGTTCTCCCGAGCACGGTGCATGCAGGCTTCAGTGCCGCCACCGGTGGGCTCTCCAACGCCCACGACATCCTCGAGTGGGACTTTTCGACCGGCAGCGGCAGCGGCCGCGCGGTACGCATCGAGGCGGAGGACTTCACCGGCCTCGGGTCGAGCCGCTACGGCGTCGAGAGCGCCGCCGCCGCGTCCGGCGGCCAGGTCATCGCGCTGCCCTTCGGCGGCGCCGACAGCGTGACCACGTCGCTCGCCCGCTTCGGGGTCGCGCCGGGCAGCTACACCGTCAAGATCACCTATGTCGACGAGCTTGACGGCAGCTCGAGCGGTACGCTCCGCGTCGACGGCCGGGTCGTGGGCTCCTCCTTCAGCTTCGCCGACGGCAGCTTCGTGAACCCGGGCGCTGAGCGCGGCACCGCTCTCCAGCCCGGCAACTTCAAGACCCTGACCATCGCCGAGCCGGTCACGCTCACCAGCAGCTCCGAGCTCACCATCGACGCCAGCGCGAGTTCATCCACCATCCGTGCGCGCATCGATCACATCGAGCTCGTCCCGCTGACGACGATGGACACCAGTCCGTTCGAGATCGTTTTCAGCAGCAGCCCCAATCGCAGTGGCGCCACGCCGCTCCAAGGCGCAGAGCTCACTCGAGGCGACACACTCTACGCCTTCATCGACGGAAACGAGTCTCTCATCGAGATGGTCGAGTTTCGCGTCGACGGCCGGCTGGTCCAGGTCGAGGCCAGGGCCCCCTTCGACATCGACGGCACCGCCGCCAATGGCACCGCGATCGGCCTCTCCACCAGCGGTCTCGATCTCGGCAGGACCGTCGTCGAGGCGCGCATCGACCTCGCCGGCAGTCAGCCGGACGTCACCTTGACGAGCAGCTTCGACCTCGTCACCGGCTCCGCGCCCCCACCCTCGCCACCCGGCAACGACGGGGGGTCGAACAACGACATCCCGCTGCCGGCGCGACACGCCGGCCTGACCACCCTGAAGCGCTCCGAGGAGTTCACCGATCTCGATTCCGCGGTCGACATCAACCGGACGCGTGAACCAGGATACAGTCTCTACCTGGATCCGCCGTACAATATGAATCACTACGCACGGCCCGAAGACCTTCAAATCATCAGTAATGGTGAAGGTGGTACGGCCTTGCGTTTCCGTTCTGCCGACGGCGTCGGCCAGAACATGGGACTCTATGGCCGCGAACCTACCAAGGGCAGCGAACCTGATGACATCAGTGGATTTACGGCCAGCCTCCAAGACGATGGCGCCTACTATATCGAAGGACGTCTCCGCTATCCATTTTTGAACGAAAACGTCTACAAATGGACCTCATTCTTCTTCTTTACTTATGAAGGTCATGCCAATCCGCAGACAGCTAATCGCTTTATCGAACTCGACGTCATGGAAAATGATCAGCGCCTGATGTGGCATGATCAGATTCTGATGACCGCGCATTCTCAAAGATGGGATAATGGACGCCTTGTCCAGGATACAAAGTATATGCCCGGCGGCAGTTGGGGCATGGCTGGCTATGAGTACGACCAGATCGCTGAAGGCTACAGCGCTGAAACGATTGGTGATAACTGGCACACTTGGGGCGTGCTAGTGCGTCGTAACGAATCGAATGTTATAACCGCAGAATATTATATTGATGATATATTGACCCATCGTATCACCGACAGTCAGGACTTCAGAACCAATCGCGGTGAATATAAGTACGGCGCTGACGATACATCTTACGGCTATCCGCAAACGGCGAGAACCTGGCTGGATATTGATTTCCCGCTTGGCACTCTAGCGGATCAACACCTCTATCCAATCTTTACTACGGGTGTCGGCGGCAACGGGCCGATCGGCGATCTTTATTTCGACATTGACTCCATCGAGCTCTGGGTGGCGTAGTGCAGTAGCGTCTTCGGATGAAGCCCATCCGAAGATGGCATAGCTGCATGGTTTCAAGAGGCTAATGCATCTCAGGTGCAGTCGAAGCTGCTGGCTTCGACTGCGTCGGTGCGCGAAGTCCGAGCTGCGATGGCGTGATCGCGCCCGGACCAGAGCGCTTGCTTTTCTGCGGAGAACCGACGGACGGCCATCGCGGTGGCGATATTGAATGCAGTGCCGCCGCTCCCCTCCCGCATCGGATAGAGGACCATGTCGCCGATTACGTTCGACACGCGTCCGTCGGCGGTTTTCCTCGATCGCGACGGGACGATCATCGTCGAGAAGCACTATCTGGGCGATCCGGAGGGCGTCGCCCTCGAGCGCGGCGCGACGGCGGGGTTGCGCCGCTTTGCTGCCGCGGGCGTGCCGCTCGTGGTCGTCACCAACCAAGCGGGCATTGCGCGAGGCTTCCTCGACGCGGACGACTACCGCCGGGTGACAGAGCGGATGGTGGCGTTGCTCGCCGCCGAAGGGGTCACGCTCGCGGGCATCTACCACTGCCCGCACGGCCCCGATGTCGGTTGCGGCTGCCGAAAGCCGGCGCCGGGCATGATCAGGCAAGCGGCCATGGACCTGGATCTCGTTCCGGAGCGTGCCGCCGTCATCGGCGAC
>JANQNY010000057.1 GCA_028279345.1 Geminicoccaceae bacterium | reverse complement strand
CCGCCGGATCGGCCGCCCGCACGCCCGCTTCGAACAACGTCCGCAGCACGCGGCGTACGTCTTCCAACACCAGCCCTCCAGACCTTCGTGATTGCCCCCTGGGCGGATCGCTTGACCCATCGATGCAACTGCGCATGCTCGCGCCGGGTGCATAGCTCAATTGGCAGAGCAGCAGACTTTTAATCTGCGGGTTCAGGGTTCGAGTCCCTGTGCACCCACCAACCAATTCAGCTAGTTACGTGAATGCCGAGCGTGCCAAGGAAACTGGGATAGCCACGCGAACCGATTTCGACGTTGTGAGACTGCCCAAAGGTGCCACGGCCCGGACGCCGCGAGTTCGATCATAGCATGTGCGGTCGCTACCTCCACTACGCCCCTGTTGAGCTGCTAGAGCGCGCCTTCGCGCTCGACCTCGGTAGCGAGCGTCCGAACCTTGAACCGCGCTACAACATCGCGCCGACGCAGTACGCGCCGATCATCTCGGCGGCGGACGGCACGCGATCGCTCAACATGGCGCATTGGGGCTTGGTGCCGAGCTGGGCAACGGATCGCTCTGGCGCCGCACGGCTGATCAACGCTCGCGGGGAGACGGTCCGTGAGACGCCGTCATTCCGCAGTGCCTTCAAGAGCCGGCGGAGTCTGGTGCCGACGAGATGGGCAGACGCGATCGCGCCGCCTCTTCCCGCAGCCATGACGCGAGCGCCCTGATCGGGTTCTCGCACAGCCTGCCTGCCGCGGTCACGAGCCAGTAGGCGAAAGGCGAAGGCAGCACGCCGTCGAGCGGCTGCACCAGACGCCCAGCCTCAAGGTCGCCCGCTGCGAGCGAGAGCCGTCCCAGCAGCACGCCGGCTCCGTCGATGGCGGCTTGGATCGCATGGTCCGTCTGACTGAAGTGTTGGCCGCCGCGCGCCAGCGCAGGATCGCCGCCATGGGCCTCCAGCCACTCGGCCCAGCCCGCGGTCTTGCCCGGATAAGCCGCCGCGTCGTCGTGGAGCAGGCGATGCGCGGCGAGGTCGGTCGTCGCGCGCAGGGGCCGCTCTTCCGCGGTCGAGAGCGTCGGGGCGCAGATCGGCGCGTAAGCCTCCCCGAACAGCAGCATGGTGTCCACGCCCTGGTATCCCCCGCGCCCGTGGCGGATGGCGACGTCCATGTCGCCGCGGTCGAGGTCGACCAGCGAGTTCGAGATCGAGATGTCCAGCGTGATCGACGGGAATTTCTCGCGAAATCGGTAGGCCCTCGGCGCGAGCCATTTCGCCGCGATCGCCGGTCCGCAGGACAGACGGATCACGGCCGGCCGGTCGAGAGACCGCACCTCCATCACCGCCCCGCCGATCTCGTCAAGCGCCCGTTCCACGCGCGGGAAAAGCCGCGTCCCCGCTTCGGTCAGACTGATCGACCGCGCGTGGCGCTCGAAGAGCCTGACGCCGAGATGGTGCTCGAAGCCGCGAATCTGATGCGAGACCGCCGACGGCGTTAGGTCAAGCGCCGCCGCCGCCTCGCGGAAACTTCCGTGGCGCACGACCGCAACGAAGACCGGCAAGGCCGAGAGATGCGCGAGGCGATGCGGCATAAGGTGAGTTTATCTCACCTCTTGATGAGAACAACGCGTTGGCGGGATGCGCGACCGCTCGCCAGTTTACGGATCGACGAACGCACCCGCACAGGAGCCCGAGATGACCACCGACACGCGTTTCTCGAAGACGACCCGCCGCGTCGCCCTCGCCGGCGCGCTCCTCGCGACTTCCGCGCTTACACTGGGGCCGGTCGCGGCCGAGGCCGACGACATGCCCACGATCCGCCTCGGCCAGGTCGGCCTGTCTTTCTACGCCGTCACCGGCGGTGTCGTGCACGAGATTCTGGAGCACGCCGGCTACAACGTCGAGCTAACCGTCGGCAGCCACGCCGAGATTTTTCCGCAGCTCGGCGCCGGCGAGGTCGACATCCTCGCCGCGACCTGGCTGCCCGGTGGGCACGCCGCGCTCTACGCGCCCGTCGAAGACGTGACCTTCCCGATCGCCCCAATCTACGAGGATGCGCGCTTCTTCTGGGTGGTCCCCGCCTACGTGCCGGAGGACGCCATCGCCAGCATCGCCGATCTCGCCAAGCCCGAGGTCAGGGCCCAGCTGCCGAAGACCATCGTGTCGCTGCCGGAGGCGACCGGGCTGACCACAGGCGGACGCCGGGTCATGGAGGCCTACGGTCTGGAGGAGGCCGGCTACGAGCTAGTCGCCGCGGCACCCGGCGATTGGTTGAGCGCGTTCACCGAGGCGGTCGAGACGGAGGAATGGGTGGTGTTTCCGCTCTGGCAGCCGCAGTGGGTCAACGCGGCTTACGACGTCCGTCCGCTCGCCGAGCCCGAAGGCGCATACGGCGCGCCGGACACGGCGTGGCTGCTCGGCCACGACGGATTGCGCGAACGGCTCGACGAGTCCACGCTGCGGCGCCTCGCCGAGCTGCGCATACCCGTCGCGGCGGTCACCGAGATGGATCGGATGGTCAACGTCGACGGGCTTAGCCCGCGCGAGGCTGCCCGCGCTTGGCTCGCTGACAATCCGGAGATCCTCGCGGACCCCAACGGCTGATTGATGCTGACCGGACGGGCCCGCGTCGGCGGGCCCGTCCAGCTTCGCCCGCGCCGCCGGGATCTCAACCGCGCTCCGCTCAAGACCCGGGCGGGCACTCCAGGGAAGAGCAGGAGCCGCAGTGTCCTGTTCGTGGCGCAACACCATCGCCGCCGGTCCCCGCTCGCACTGACGTCCCCGGCGACGGTCACGTCCCTACCCACGAGCTACATCGTGCGCGTCGCGCAGCCCACGCCGTTCCAGGTCGCCCTAGAACGTGCTCTCAGCCGGCCGATGGAACCGTGGTGGGGCCATTGGCTGCATATCGGCCGTCGTTAGCGAGCGCCCGTCCAACGCAGCGCGGGTCACCTTCCGCGCTCAACGAAGACGCACAAGCCGCCTAGGCCGGTGCGGCACGCCGGGTCTGGCTTCGAAAGCCGGCATAGAGGCGATCAACGAGCTGGGTCGTACGCAGGCCATCATAGCCCGAGGACGGCGCCGGGCGGCCGCCTCGTAGGTGTTCTACGACGCGCGCGATCAAGGGCTCGTGGACGTGCGGCGGGTCGGCATAGGGTCGCAACTCCTGCTCGCCGTCATCCCACCGCACCACGAGTTCCCCACCACTTAAGATCGCCGTACTCACCGAGCCCTTCGCCGCGTAGATCGTGAGGTTATCAGTCCGCGGCCCAGCGCCGAAACAATAGGTCCCGCTCGCAACCTGCCCCGCGTCCCAGCCGAGCGAGTACGTGACTAGATCGTCGACGCCACTGGAACTCAGGCTACGCACCAGCGCCTGGGCGTCCCGCGGTGGACCGAAGCAATGATCGAGCCAGTCGAGCGTGTGCACCTGAGCGTCGACGAAGAGGCCGCCGCCATTGATCGCCGGGTCCAGCTTCCACGCCTGGCGCGGGTGCAGGCGTCTGGGACGCATGTGCGTGGCGACGGCGCAGCGCGCCGGCCCGAGTTCGCCACTCTGAACGACGTGACGCAGCGCCTCGAGACGCGGCAACGCTCGCTTGTAATACGCCACGAACAACGGCCGGTCCGCGCGCTCGGCCGCGTTCACCATCCGCGTCGCTTCGCTCGCGTTGAGCGCCATAGGCTTCTCGACCAGAACGGGCCGTCCGCTGGCCAGCGCCTGCAAGGTGAGTTCACAATGACTATTGGTAGGTGTCGCAATGTAGATTGCGTTCACCTCGGGATCTCTTAGGAGATCTCCTAAAGAGTTGTACCAGCGTGGTACGTCGTGACGCCGAGCATAGTCTCGCGCTTTATGAGGGTCGCGGCGCATCACGGCTGCAAGCCGCGAACCGGCGACCCGACTGAACGCCGGACCAGCCTTCACCTCGGTAACGGCACCGCAGCCGACGATGCCCCAGATCACCTCATCCATCGCCATGGCGCCCTCGCGTTGTCAGAGAAGTAGCTTCTGCGTCCGCCAATGGCCCATACGCCAGGTTTGCGGTGGTGAGTGACCACGAACATACACGCACACCGACCGCGGCCATCGCGTTGATCAAGCAGCATCACGCAAGCGCGTAGTGCCCGCGCCCGGGCCCATGGTCGTCACCAAACCTGGACGTGTCGTAGCACCGGGCCAACGCCATCGTTGACAATGAGTTCGTTCGCTAGATGTAGATCGACGGGGATGCGGCGCCACGCCTTGACGGGTCGTACGTTCCTGGGGTCTTGACCCTTCGAACGGGTCCAGGGGGAGTGCGAGCATCCGGGGCTACTTCGGACGAGGAGGAAGTGCCCGATGCCGAGGAAACGGTTTAGCGAC
>JANQNY010000035.1 GCA_028279345.1 Geminicoccaceae bacterium | reverse complement strand
CTGGCCTCGGCAAACTGACTATCGCTGTGGTGGACCAACCCGCTTCCACCGGCCGGTGGCCGTGCAGCGCCTGTTCCAGGGCGTCGAGCACGAAGCCGGCCGTGGCCGTGTGTGACACCCGCCAGCCGACGATCCGCCGGGCGAACGCGTCGACCACGAAGGCGACGTGGACAAAGCCCGTCCAGGTGGCGACGTACGTGAAGTCGGCGACCCAAAGGACGTTGGGGCGTGGCGCCTTGAAGTCCCGGTTCACGCGGTCGAGGGGACAGGGTGCCGCCTTGTCGCTTCGCGTGGTGCGGATGGTCTTGCCGCGGATGATGCCCTGAAGGCCCAGCGCCCGCATCAGCCGGGCCCCAGAAATGCGGTATGGGGCAGCGGGCGACCTCGATCCCTTCGCGCCCCAGCTGCCACCACACTTTGCGCACGCCATAGACCCGGAAGCGCTCCTCCCAGACCCGTTGGATCTCAACGCACAACGCGGCGTCCCGTTTGGCCCGGGCCGGCTGATTCGACGGATCGCGCCGCCGAGCGACGTGCTCGTAGTAGGTCGACGGGGCGATCGGCAGCAGCCGGCAGATCGGCTCGACCCCGTGGGCGTCGCGATGATCATCGATGAACGCGATCATGGCTTCGATCGGCGCCCCTCTGCGTAGATTTGGGCTCCGCCTGGGCGAAGTATGCCGATGCCTCGCGCAGGATCTCGTTGGCCTGTCGCAGCTCGCGGTTCTCTCGCTCGATCGCCTCCAGCCGCGCCCGCTCGTCCGTGGACAGACCGGCGCGTGCCCCCTCCGGTCACGCTCGGCCTGGCGAACCCACCCCCGCAGCGCCTAGGCCTCGCACCTGATATTCGACGCGATCGAGCTGATCGTCGCCCCGTACGAGGCGCGCTCGCCTCGATGCTCGAACACCATCCGCATGGCCCGCGCCCGCACTTCCGGTGCGTACCTCCTCCTCTGCCTCGTCATCGCTCCATCCTCTTGAGGTCTGGAGCCTCCGGCAAACCTGGTGCGGTTCAGTGAGAAAAACTTTCAGAGCTTGCGCTGCTTATGCAGGTGTGGCCTCGATCACACTTCTTTCCGAGTGCGTCGGGGACACCTGTGTCAGGGTAAAACCTGCTGCTTCGAGGAGCGTGCGGTATTCCGCTTCGGTGCGGTCTCGGCCTCCGGTTATAACCATCATCTGCAGATCCAACATTTTCCCCGGCGACGGTGTATCCCCAGGCGGGAGGACAATTTCAACCAGCAATAACTTGCTCCCTTTCGTCATCGCCCGATGGCAGTTCTTGAGGATAGTGATGGCACGCTCCTCATCCCAATTGCAGATCACGGTGGATAGAATGTAGGCATCCCCCCCTGCTGGCACCGCCCGAAAGAAGTCCCCTGCCACACACGCGCAACGGTTTGTAAGACCCACTTCTGCAAGCTGCTTCTTCGCGTGTTTGACTACCGGCTCTAGATCCACGAGAGTAGCCAAGGGTTCTGGGTAGGTGTGCAAGATGGCCGAGATCAGTGTGCCATTGCCGCCACCGACATCAATAATTCGTCTGAGTGACGAGAAATCGTAGGTGGCGGCCACAGCATCTGCAATCTTTGAGACCAGCCCACTCATGGCTTGATCAAAAAGCAAAGCCGTTTCAGGCCTCTCAGCCAAATACGCGTAGAGACTCTTGTCAAAAACGCGTGAAAAGGCAGTCTCTCCTGTCTTGATACTGTACTCAATCTGTCCCCATGGCTGCCAAAACATCTCCTCGCCATAAATGGTGGCCAGAGCGTTCAGTGAACCAGGAACATCTGTCCGCAGCGTTGCCGCAAGAGGAGTTAAACCAAAGTGCCCTGCTGAAACCTCGGTGAAGATGCCAAAATTGGCGAGGAGGCGTAAAAGTCGATAGAGGGACGTGGCATGCGTTCCGGTGGCCTGAGCAAGTTCGCTGATGGGCATCGGCTTGTTCTTGACCAAATCTGCCAGTCTAAGCTTCGCCGCCATGTGAATAGATTGGGCGATCCACGGCCCCCGAAGCAGCCGGAGCACCGTCGTCTCTGGTGATATTTGGTGCGTATCTTCGGGAGTGTGCGGAGTACTCAGCCGAAATCCCCCAGATGGACATCTTTGTGGCTGTGAGATTGGCATAGCACCCCCGGTTTTCCAAGTCTGCTGTGCGTGGCGCTGAACTGCCGATGGCAGGCCGCACATTTGAACCTGCGGCGTGTGGCGAGCTTATAGACGTCGACGCATCCGCAGCCGGGACAAACCGGCGCGCCACCCGTCTCCGGCCAGCGAAGCGCGCAGAACCGGCGATACGCGGCCTCCTCGACTTCGGCGTAGATCGTTCTTAGCGACAGCGTCCGCGCCGCGGCGGATAGGAGGAAGCTCTGCGCCACAACGGCCGCCAGGTGACTCAATATACGTTCTTGTTATGTTCTCAACTTGCTCGCCTGGCAAGATCATTCGCGAAACCGCGTTAACCGTTCTAGATCAACACGTTATCGTATTCGTCGTGCGTTTCCTGCCTAAGGCCGAGCTCCTCGATCGCGAGATCTTCTACACCCTCGCCGAGGCCCGGCACGTCATCGAGACGTGGCGCCGGCACTACAACCAAGTCCGGCCGCACTCCGCGCTCGACTACGGCCCACCAACCCCAGGGACAACGCTCGCGCCAACCGCCGTTCCGCTACGCGCAACGCCGGCTGGCGCCCATGCACCCACCGTCCTTCACTAACTCCGCGCCCGGACCGACCGCTGCGGGTGGAGCAGGATCAGCCCCTTTTCGTCGCTTATAAGATCCCGGTCCATCTCTTCAGCTCGCCCTCGCCACGCTTCCGTGAGCCTCAGATCGGCCAACTGCGACGCCCGGCGTCGCCGGTCCGAGGTTCGAAACGGACGAAGTCGCGCCCTCACCGGCGCCCGATGGTCGCCGCCAGGGGCCCCTCCACGAAGGCGTCGGGTCGGCGCGTCAGCGGTTGAGTGTCGCAAGCACGCGGTCGCGGACGGAGGCCAGGTGCACCCGCATGGCCTGTTCCGCGCCCTCTGCATCGCGCCGTGCGATCGCCGCGTGGATCGCATCGTGCTGGGCGAAGCTCGAATGATCGGGCGGCGGCAACTGCGTCGAGCGAAGCTGCCCCCAAACCGTGGCCCGACGAACGGCGTTGAGGCGCTCGAACAGGTTCACCAACAGCTTGTTGCGGCTTGCGGCCGCGACCGCGTGGTGGAGGGCCTCGTCCGCGGCCTCGTAGCCACGCCATTCCTGTGCCTCTCGGCAGCGCCGCGCCCAGGCCGCGATCCGGGTGAAGTCGGAGCCGACGCCATGCATGGCGGCGAGACGGGCCAAAGGCGGCTCGAGTGCCAAGCGCGCCTCCATGACCTGGCCCGGATTCGCCAGCTCGCCCAGATAGGCGAGGTCCGCGAGGTCCAAGACCGGCCTGGAACCGACGAAGGTGCCGCGGCCGACGTGCCGCCAGATGAGCCCCTCCGCCTCGAGCTGGTCAAGGCCGCGCCGCAGCGCGGTTCGGGAGACACCGAGTTCGCGCGCAAGCACCCTTTCGGGCGGCAGTCTGGCGTTGAGCGATAGGCTGGCGTCAGCGATGTGGCGGCGCAGGCGCCTCGCAACGTTGGCCGCATCCGGCGGGCTGTCGACCATTTCCGACCATTCCGTGAATTGGTTGCACGGTGATGCTGTAGGCGAAGGCCGGACGCGACTAAAGTGAGTTGATCAGGGAGGGAATGTGCCGATCGGCTAAGGCCGGTGGCGTCAAGTCCCTCGCGCAAAAAGGGGGAAACCACCATGCGCTCGCTTGCCCTTGGCCTTACCGCTGCGCTCACGCTGGTGCTCGCGGTTCCCGGAAGCGCTTCGGCCCAGGACTTAGAGGCCGTCACCTTCGCGCAGCCCAGCCCATCGGCGATCAATTCGTTCCCGGTCTTTGTCGCCATCGGCGAGGGCTTTTTCGCGGATGAGGGGCTGGACGTCACGGTGGAGTCCGTGAACGGGTCCGCGTCCGTGTTGCAGGCCCTGTCGTCGGGCCAAGCTCAATTCGGCCGGCCAGGCCCCGGGCCGGTGCTGAACGCGCGCGCTCGTGGTGCGGACGTGGTCTTCATCTACAACGTCGCCGCCCGGAGCAATTTCGGCATCCTCGTCGAGGAGGATGCGCCTTACCAGACGCCGGCCGATCTCAAGGGCACTGTAGTCGGCGTTGGCACGGCCGACGGTGCCGAAGTCTCGTTCGCGCGCGCCGTGCTCAACGGTGCCGGTCTCGAAGAGGGCACCGACTTCGAGTTCCTGCCGATCGGCGACGGAGGTCCCGCCACGGCGGCCTTCATGCGTGGTGACGTCGCGGCCTACGCTGCGTCGACCGCCGACGGCGCGATCATGAGCCAGCGCGGGCTTGCCATGCGCGACATCACCCCTGCCGAGCAGATGTCTCTGTTCGGCAATGGCCTTGCGACCATGCGTTCGACGCTCAACGACGACCCCGAACTCGTCGAGAAGTTTGTCCGCGCCTTCAATCGCGGCCACGAGTTCGCGCTCGACGACGCGAATCGCGAGGCGGTGCTTGCCCACCTCAAGGCCGGGATGCCCCAGGAAAGTGAAGACGCGGACTTCGCCGAGTCCCTGTTCGTTGCCGTACGCAGCAAGACCGTTCCGGTCGACGAGTCGCACGCGCTCGGCTACCAGCCGCCTGCCATGTGGGATCGCTGGCACGCGATCGTAGAGCCCAACCTGTCCGCGCCGATCGACGACGTCTCTGCGGCGTTCACCAACGAGTTCGTTACCCAGTGAGCGCCGCGGCCGTTCTGGCCGAGAGTTTGGAGCGGGCCGCGGCTCAATCGCGGCCCGTCTACCAGCTCCGGCGCGTCGACAAGGTCTACACGGCGCGCAATGTCCACGCGCTCGACAGCGTCGACCTGACGCTCGAGCATGGCAGCTTTTCGGCGGTCATCGGCTCGAGCGGCTGTGGCAAGTCGACGTTGCTCAAGATCATGTCGGGGCTCGAGCCACCGACCAAAGGCAGCGTGATGCTGCAGGGGCGCCCGGTTACGGGGCCGCGTCGCGACATCGGCATGATGTTCCAACAGGCGACGCTGCTCCCTTGGAAAACGGCGCTGCAGAACATCGTCCTGCCGATCGCGATCCGCGACGGCAAGGCGGCTGCCAAGGCCAAGGAACGCGAGGCGCTGGAGCTCTTGGAGCTGGTTGGCCTCAAGGGCTTCGAGCATGTCTTTCCAGGCGAACTCTCCGGCGGCATGGCGCAGCGCGCCTCGATCTGCCGCATGCTCATCACCGAGCCGGCGGTGCTGTTGCTCGACGAGCCCTTCAGCGCGCTCGATGAGCTGACGCGCGAATTCATGAACATGGAGCTGCAACGGATCTGCGCGAGCCGTGACGCGACGGCGTTTCTCGTCACCCACTCGATCCAGGAAGCCGTCATCCTCTCGGACGTGGTGTACGTGATGAAGCCTCGACCCGGACGGATTGTCGAGGCCGTGACGATCGACCTGCCGCGCCCGCGGACGCTCGACATGATGACGACGCCAGAATTCGCGAGCATCGTTCGCCGCATCCGCGGCCGTCTCGATGTGGAGGCTTTCCTATGAGCGCCACCGAAGCCGTTGCACACGCCCGGCGCGCCGATGAGGTCGATGCCCCCGACACGGTGTGGGTCGAGCATACCGCCTGGATCGATCGTGTGCCGCGGGCGATCTCGATGATCGTGCTGTTCGTCGGTTTCGTTGTCGTTTGGCAATGCGTCAGCTGGCTGGGCGTCGTCTCGCCGATCATCCTGCCGACCCCGGGCGAAGTCGCGCGTGACCTAACGGTCGTCGGCCAGAACCTCATCACCGGCGGCTATATGCTGACGGCGCTTTGGATCACCACGCTCGAGGTGATCTACGGGTTCGCCATCGCCTTCGCGATCGGCTTCTCCTTGGGGGTGCTGGTGGGCGAAACCAACTTCGGCGAGCGGGCGGTCATGCCCTACCTCGTTGCGATCGACACGATGCCGAAGATCGCTTTTGCACCTCTGTTCATCGCTTGGCTCGGCTTTGGCATCGAATCGAAGGTGGCGCTCGCTGCCTTCATCGCCACCTTCCCGATTGTCGTCGGCACGGCGGCGGGCTTGCACGCGGCCGATGCCAATCAGCGGCTACTGTTCAAGACCATGGGCGCGTCCCGGTGGCAGACGCTCATGCAGCTCAAGCTCCCGGCCGGTCTACCGCACCTGTTCACCGGCCTGAAGATCGCCTCGGTAGGCGTTATGGCCGGCGCGATCACTGGCGAGTTCTTGGGCGGCGGCAAAGGCTTCGGCGAACAGATCCGGGTCGCGGCCGCTCAACTCAACACGCCCAGGGTGTTCTCCTTGATCCTCTACTTGTCGCTCCTGGGGCTTGCGATCTTCATGTTCATCTCCTGGCTGCAGCGGCGGCTAGTGTTCTGGCACAAGAGCACCGTGACCGGCGCGTAGGCGGACCGCTCGCGAAGAAGAGGACTCAATCGATGCAGCTCGTGACCTATGCGACCGGTGGCGACGTAGCCGTCGGCGTGCTGGACGGCGCGATCGTCGTGCCAATCCGCAATGTCGTCGGCGAGGCGCCCGCCGACATGATCGGCGTAGTCGAAGCCGGCGCTGCCCTGCTCGATCGCATCGACTCCGGCCTCGCCAACGTCTCGGACCGCCTGGAGCTCAGCGAGGTCGATCTGCTGCCGGCAATCCCGCGGCCACCCAAGATTCTGTGTCTCGGCCTCAACTACGCCGAGCACGCGGCCGAGGGCGGCCATGACCTCCCCGACTACCCTTCGGTGTTCATGCGTGCGGCAACGTCGCTCGTCGCTCATGGCGCCCCGGTCCTCCGCCCCCGCGTCTCTGACCAGCTCGACTACGAAGCCGAACTGGCGGTCGTTATCGGCAAACGCTGCCACGACACGCCCGAAGCAGACGCGCTCAGCTACGTTTTCGGCTACACGCTGCTCAACGACGTCTCCGTGCGCGACTTTCAGCGCAAGACGACGCAGTGGACCATGGGCAAGAACTTCGACGCCACGGCGCCCATGGGGCCTGCCATCGTCACCGCCGACGAGCTGCCGCCGGGAGCTGACGGCCTCGGCATTCGCACGCGGCTCAATGGTAAAACGGTGCAGAACGCCTCGACCGACCAGATGGTCTTCAAGGTGCCGCGCATCATCTCCTTGGTCTCTCAGGTGATGACGCTGGAGCCGGGTGACGTGATCGCGACCGGCACGCCTTCGGGTGTTGGGCATGCGCGCAAGCCACCGCTGTGGATGAAGCCCGGCGACGTGATCGAGATCGAGGTGGACGGGATCGGGACGCTGGCGAACCCGGTCGCCGATGCGCCCGGCCTGCGATCGGCGGAGGCGGCGTGACGGATCGCGAGCGGACCGCGAGGCTACCTGCGGCGACGTTGGAGCGTTTTGTCGCCAGCGTCCTGATGAGCTTGGATGTGCCGGCCGCCGACGCGGTGCGCGTCGCCGCGTACATGGTCCAGGCGGACCTGCTCGGCTACGAGACGCACGGCGTCTTCCGGCTACGGCAGTACGTCAATCGGCTCGTTGCGGGCGGGACCAGCGCGCGCGCTCGCCCGTGCGTCGTGCAGGAGACGAACGCCACGGCGCTGGTGGACGGCGACAACGGGCTCGGCCACCTGGCGATGGATCTCGCGTGCCAGCTCGCAATCCGGAAAGCGGAAGCGGAAGGCATCGGCTGGGTCGGCGTGCGCAACAACAACCACGCGGGTCCGCTGGCGCTCTACGTCCGGCCGCAGGTCGAGCAGGCGATGATGGGTCTTGCCGCGGCGGTCGGCAGCGCCAATCACGTCGCTCCCTATGGCGGCACCGACTTGCTGCTTGGCACGAACCCTCTGGCGATCGCTGTCCCCGCTGGTGATCGCGAGCCGTTCCTTCTCGATATGGCAACGACCGTGGCTTCCGCGGGCAAGATCAAGACCCTGGCGCAGCGCGGCGAGGCGATGCCGGAGGGGTGGATGGTCGGCCGGGATGGGTTGCCGCTCACCGACCCGACGCGCCAGCAAGAGGGCTTCCTCCTGCCGATCGGCGGCGCCAAGGGCTATGGCCTCGCGGTTGCAGTGGCGCTCCTGGCGGGCGCGCTGAACGGCGCTGCCGTCGGCCGTGCCGTCGTGGACTTCTCGAAGGACACCGGCACACCCGCGAATACCGGGCAGTTCGTCGCCGCCATAGACGTCCGTGCCTTCGGCGACCCGGCGGCATTTGCGGCAGCTGCAGCGACCCTCTGCGGCGAGCTCGAAGCGTCGCCGGTGCTGCCGGGCTACGACGCCGTTCGGCTACCAGGCGCCGGGCGCGGCGCGCGCCGTGCCGAGCACCTAGAGGGCGGACTCGACATCCATCCGGCGCTGCGCCGCGAACTCGACACCATCGCGGCCGAACGCAAGATCGAGCCGCTGCCCGTCTAAACGCTGCCATCCAGAGAGGCGAGATGTCCTTCTTGTTTGACCCCGCGGCGCCCGTCGCCGTGCCGATCGTCGGTCAGCCTGAGCTTTTTCCTGTTCGGCGCGTCTATTGCGTCGGGCGCAACTACGCAGCACATGCCATCGAGATGGGACATGATCCGGACAGAGAGCCACCATTCTTTTTTCAGAAGAACCCCGACAACATCCACCTCTCTGGCGGTTGGCCCTATCCGCCTGGCACGTCCGACGTGCACCATGAGATCGAGTTGGTCGTTGCGCTGCGGTCCGGTGGCGTCGACATTCCGGTCAGCGAGGCGCTCGACCACGTCTTTGGCTACGGCGTGGGTCTCGACATGACACGCCGCGATCTTCAGGGGGAGGCAAAGCAACTCGGCCGACCCTGGGAGGTTGGAAAGGCGTTCGAGCACTCGGCGCCAATGGGAGGGCTCACGCCGTCGAGCCGCATCGGTCATCCGACCTCGGGTGCGATCTGGCTCGAGATTGACGGTCAGCGGCGCCAAGAGGGCGATCTCGGCCAGCTGATCTGGAAGGTACCGGAAACGATTGCCTATCTCTCCGGCCTGTTCAGGCTCGCTCCGGGTGACCTGATCATGACCGGCACGCCCTCAGGCGTCGGACCCGTCAGCCGCGGTAACGTCCTGCGCGGCCACGTCGACGGACTAGAGGACCTCATCGTCAACGTCGTCTAGACGCGCAACTCGCGCCTGAGCAGCAGAGACAAGGCCAAAGCTAGAGTTGGCCGATAATAACCGCGGCCCTCAGGCACGGAGCCGCTTGTCATCGGTAGACGGCATCGACGAGGAACATCGGGATCGCCGGCACGTAGGTGCAGAGCAACAACACCGTGACAAGCACCGCAATGAATTGGACGTTGACCTTGGTCACCTCCCACACATTGGCGCGCGCGATCGAACATGCAGTGATCAGAACACTCGCCACCGGTGGCGTCTGCTGACCAATCGCCAGATTCAAGGTGACGACGAGACCGAAATGCACCGGGTCGATGCCCACTTGCTGGATGAGCGGAACGACGATCGGCACAACCAAGATGATCGCTGCCGCCGAATGCAGGAAGAGCCCGACGATCAGGAAAAAAACGTTGAGGATCAGCAGGATGAGATACTTGTTGCTCGTGAATGCAAGCAGCGCTGCCGCGGCCTCTTGCGGAATCTGAGCACGGGTGAGAAAGCCGCCCATGAGCACCGAGGCGGCGACCAGCAGCATGACGACGGCGGTCTGCATGCCGCCCTCGAGCAGCGCATTCCTAAGCTCGAAGAGGTTGGTCTCGCGGTACCACAGGCCGATCAGGATCGAGGCGAGGACGGCGAGGCCCGCGGCCTCCGTTGCCGTGACGATACCGGAGAAAATCCCGCCCAGGATGATGATCGGCAGCGCGAACGTCGGCAGAGCTTCAAAGAAGGCCGCCCGCAGCCGTCCGAGATTGAAGGTCTCTTCGACTGGCAAATTGTAGCGGCGCGCAAACAGGTAGGCGACGCCCATCAGCCCGGCAGCCCCTATCACGCCAGGAACGAGCCCGGCGAGAAACAGCTGCTCCACCGACGTACCGGCCGACACGGCGTAGAGGATCATCGGGATCGAGGGTGGGATGATGATGGCAAGCGAAGCGGAGGACGACGTCACCGCAGCCGCGAAGGCCCCGGAGTAGCCGCGCTTCTTCATCTCCGGGATCATGACCGAGCCCATGGCGGCGACATCGGCGAACGCCGAGCCCGAGATCTCGGCGAAGAACAGGGACACGCCGATATTGACCATGGCGAGGCCGCCGCGGACGAAGCCGATCAACGCCGCGACAAAGCTGATGAGGCGCCGGGTGATGCCGGCGGCGTTCATGATCGCCCCTGCGAGGACGAACATCGGGATGGCGATCAGGGAGAACTTCGTCGCGCCGCTGTACATGTCGAGGGCGACCGAAACCAGGCTGCCCGTTCCCTCCGCAGCCACGAGCCCGATCACCGCGGCAACAGCGAGGGCGACAGCAATCGGCACGTTGATCAGGATCATCGCGACCATGGCGAGGAAGATGATGCCGACCAACACGGCTCAGGGCTCCTCGACCACGGGTGGATGCTCGAATGAACGACCCTCCATCGTCGCTCGATAGTAGGCAGGGAAGCTCAGCAGGCTGGCGACGGTGAAGAGCGCGCCGCCAATCGGGATGACCGACTGGGTGAAGCTGATCGGTACCCAGGTCAGGCTCACCAGAGTCATGCCCTGGAGGACAAGCAGCACCTTAACGCCGGCCCAGGTCAGGAGCACGAAGAAGGCGATCGTGATGGCTTCGGCGGCGTAGATGGATGGCCCGCGCACGCTCGGCGGTAGCGCCAGCAACACGCCGTCGAAGCCAATGTGCTTGCGCTTCAGGGCGGCGAGCGCTGCACCGTAGTAGGTGATCCAGGCGAGCTGAATGGCCGCCACCTCGTCATACCAGGAGAAGGACGCGCCGAGCTTGCGCCAGATGACAGCAAGCACGACGACCACAGCAAGTGCGAACATCTGGAGGATGACGAAGGTCTCGAGAGAGCGCTCAAGTAGGCGCGCGAGGCGCATGGCGAGAGTATCCGCGCGAGGGCGCCTCGATCGGCGCTAATGGGTTGCTCGGACGGCAGCGGCCCGCACCGAAGTGCGGGCCAGCCGAAACTCAGTTGGTGGGTGCTAGCGCCTGAACGCCGGCGATGAGTTCGGCGCCGCCGTCAAACGACACGGCAAATGCCTCGTAGATCGGCCCCGATGCTTCGATGAAGGCCTGCTTGTCGGCTTCGTTCACTTCCACGCCGGCACTCTGGATCTCATCGAGCAGCACGCCCTCGAGCCGCGCGGCCTCCTCGTAGACGAATGCCTGTGTTTCCTTCGCCGCCTCGGTGAGCGCCGCTTGCACGTCTTCGGGGAGGCGGCCGAACTGCTGCTCGGACACGAGCAAATAAGCAGGCGTATAGACGTGGCCGGTTATCGACAGGTAGTCCTGAACCTCCTGAAACTTGGCCGAGGCAATCTGCGCGTACGGGTTCTCTTGCCCGTCGATCACGCCGGTCTGGAGTGCGGTGAAGACTTCCGAGAAGGCCATCGGCGTCGGGTTGGCACCGTAAGTCTGGAACATCTTGACGCGCCATTCACCACGCGGTGTGCGCAGCTTGATGCCGTCGAGATCCTCGGGTGCATTGACCGGACGCACGTTGTTGGTGATGTGGCGAAAGCCATTCTCCCAAATGCCCAAGATACGGTAGCCCTGATCTTGCACAGCAGGCTGCAAGACGGTCTCCAGCATGGCGTCTTCGACCGCCATCATGTGCTCGCGGTCCTGGATGATGTAGGGCATCTCGAAGATGCCGAAGACGTCCGCCACCGACGACATGATCGAAGACGGAAGCGCGAAGTCCACCTGTCCGAGCTTGAGCTTCTGCAGGAGTTCGCTGTCGCTCCCGAGCTGCGACGCGCCGAAGGCCTCGACAGTGTAGTCGGTGCCCTCCAGCTTCGCGTTCGCGACCTCGACGAAATGGTTGGCCGACGCGTCGAACAGCGAGCCCGGCTGACCGACATGGCCCATGTTGAGGACCTGTTGTGCTGCCGCAGATGTCGAGACCAGCAGCGTGCAAGCAGCTAAAGCGTTGAGCATCCGCATTTCTTGACCTCCCTGTGTTTTGCGATCGGGTATGCCGAGCGCGGTACGCGCCGGCGGACTCTCGATACTGTTAGGCAAGTGTTCGTGCGCCTTGCCCCACTGCGGTTGTTTGGCGGGTCACGCAGCTGCCCTGTTCGCTTTGGCGCCGCCGTCACCCGCGAGGAACGCCATCGCTGCGTCAACGCCCCCCTTGCGGTGCGGGACTCGGGCTAGGCCGAGGCCCATCTCGACCCCAGCCAGCGTGCCCAGGAGCATCAGGTCGTTGAAGTCGCCGAGATGGCCGATCCGAAACACCCTGTCGGCCACCTTCGAGAGACCAGCGCCAAGCGACAGGTCGAAGCGATCGAGGATGATGCCGCGTAGCGCGTCGGCGCTGTGCCCCTCGGGCATCAGGATCGCAGTGAGCGAGCTCGAGTGGTGACGCTCGTCCGCGCAGAGGATCTCCAGCCCCCACGCGCGCGTCGCCCGGCGGGTCGCCTCGGCGTGCCGGGCGTGCCGCGCGAACACGTTCTCGAGGCCCTCTTCCTCCAGCATGTCGATCGCCGCGGCCAGGCCGTAGAGCAGGTTGGTCGCTGGGGTGTAGGGAAAGAAGCCCTTGGCGTTGGGCCCGAGCATGTCGGACCAGTCC
This sequence comes from Geminicoccaceae bacterium, assembly GCA_028279345.1. GTDB lineage: Bacteria > Pseudomonadota > Alphaproteobacteria > Geminicoccales > Geminicoccaceae > JAAAPF01. The sequence goes on along the minus strand of JANQNY010000035.1, from coordinate 16,067 downwards.
CAGTAAGCGCGCGGCAGTCGCGCTGCCTCGTGCGCGGCGAGCGCCTTCGTGCTGATCGCATTGAACGATAGCCCAGGCGGCAGCATCAAACCCTTCTGCGACCCGCCGACGATCACGTCGACACCCCACTCGTCCATGCGCATGTCGATCGAGGCCAGGGACGAAATCGTGTCCGCCATCAAAAGGGCTGGATGGCGCACCGCGTCCATCGCCTGTCGAACCTCATCGACGCGCGTGACGCAGCCGGTCGACGTCTCGTTGTGCACCACACACACCGCCTTGATGGCGTGCGCTGCGTCGTCACGCAGCGCTGCCTCGATCGCAGCAGGGTCGGCGCCACGGCGCCAATCGCCAGCGATGAAGACAGGATCGAGCCCGAGGCGCTCAGCAATTCGCCGCCAGAGCGTGGCGAAGTGGCCGGTCTCGAACATCAAGACGCGGTCGCCGGGCGAGAGCGTGTTGACCAGCGCCGCCTCCCACGCGCCGGTGCCGGACGACGGGTAGATGACGATGCTCCCCGTCTCCGTCTTCACGATGCGCTGCATCCCGCCGAGGACCTTGCGGCCAAGCTCGGCGAACTCGGGGCCCCGATGGTCGATCGTGGGCAGGTCCATCGCGCGCAACACGCGGTCGGGGACGTTGGTCGGGCCTGGGATCTGCAGGAAGTGCCGGCCGGCGCGATGCGTCATGGCGAATCTCAAGCCTCACCCGGTATCTGCATACAAGATGCATGACACTGTGTCGCGAGAAAGGGGCCTTTCGTCAAGGGTGTGTACGCGCTATTTCGATGGTTAGCCATTTTGTATGCAAAACTAGCCCCTATGGGGAGACCGCGTTGGCAACCGTCAGCCTCCGAACCGCGCACACGCGCGTCGGCGATCCCGGTCTGGCAGCGCGCCTCCGTTCGGCGCTCGAAGGTGAGGTGCTGTTCGATAGCTTCGACCGGGCGCGCTATGCCACGGATGCATCGCTCTACCAGATCGAGCCCATTGGCGTGGTCCGGCCCCGGAGTGAGGCCGACGTGCGGGCGGCCCTCGCCATCGCCCGCGAGGAAGCGGTTTCGATCCTGCCCCGGGGCGGCGGCACGTCGCAGGCAGGGCAAACGGTTGGCCGTTCGCTGGTCATGGACAACAGCCGCTGGCTCACGGGCATCCACGACCTCGACGTCGAAGGCCGCACTATATGGGTTGAGCCGGGTGTCGTCCTGGACGAGCTCAACCGCACGCTGAGGCCGCACGGGCTTTTCTACCCCGTCGACGTATCGACCAGCTCGCGCGCGACGCTCGGCGGCATGACCGCCAACAACTCCTGCGGCGCGCGTTCGTTGCGCTACGGCGTGTCGATCGACAACGTCCTCGAGATCGAGGCGGTGCTGGCCGACGGCTCGACCGCGCGCTTCGCCGAGACCGGTCCCAACCTCGAAGGCTTGTCCGGCGAGGCCGCCGACTTGGCACGCCGGGTCGTTGAGATCGCCGCGCGCAACGCCGACGACATCGCCGAGCGCTTTCCGAACACCGCACGGCAGGTGGGCGGCTACGCGCTCGACCGGGTGCACCCTGGGAGCAGCTGGAGCCCAGCCTCGCTGCTCGTCGGCTCTGAGGGAACGCTCGCCTATTTCACGAGGATCAAACTCAAGCTTTGGCCCTTGCCGCGCTTCAAGGTTCTGGGTGTCTGCCACTTCCCGACTTTTCGCTCGGCCATGGAAGCCGCACCACGGATGGTCGCCCTCGGCCCCACCTGTGTTGAACTCGTCGATCGCTCGATCCTTGACCTCGCCGAGGCGATCCCCGCCTTCGCGCGGAGCATGACGAACTTCGTGCGCGGGCAGCCGGAGGCCCTCCTGCTCGTCGAGTTCGTGGGCGACGAACCTGGCGAGCCGGAACGCGGCCTGAAGCGCCTCGAACACCTGATGGGCGAACTGGGCCAAGCCGGTGCCGTCGTCGTCGCTCGCGACGCGGGGCTGATCGCCGAGATCACGGCGCTGCGCACGGCCGGCCTCAACATCGCTATGTCGATGAAGGGGGATGGCAAGCCGGTCTCCTTCATCGAGGATTGTGCCGTTCCGCTCGAACACCTCGCGGACTATACCGACGGTCTCAACGACGTCTTTGCGCGACACGGCACCAGCGGGACCTGGTACGCGCACGCCTCGGTCGGCTGCCTGCACGTCCGTCCGATCCTCAACCTGAAACAAGAGATGGGCGTCCACCGGATGCGCGCGATCGCCGAGGAGGCGATCGACCTCGTGCGCCGCTTCAAAGGCGCGCATTCGGGCGAGCACGGCGACGGGCTCGTCCGCTCCGAGTGGCACCGGCAAGTCTTCGGCGACCAGCTCGTCAGAGCCTTCGAGAACGTGAAGGACAGCTTCGACCCGGAAGGTGTTTTCAACTCGGCGCCGTCGAAGATCGTCCGGAGCCCCCGCTTCGACGACCGCTCATTGTTCCGGTGGCGGCCCGACATGGAGCCTTTGGCATTCGAGCCGGTGCTGGATTGGAGCCCTTGGGGCGGGTTCCTGGGTGCCGCCGAGATGTGCAACAACAACGGCGCCTGTCGGAAGACCACCGGCGACGTGATGTGCCCGAGCTACCGTGCGACGCGCGACGAGCGCGACGTCACCCGTGGGCGCGCCAACGTCCTGCGCCTTGCGCTTGCCGGCGACCTCGGCGCGGAAGCTCTCGCTTCGCCCGAGATGCAGGAAGCGATGAGCCTGTGCGTGAGCTGCAAGGCGTGCAAGCGGGAATGCCCGACCGGCGTCGACATGGCGCGCATGAAGATCGAGCTGCAGCATCACTGGCGGCAAACGCAGGGTCCTTCGCTGCGCGACAAGCTCGTAGCCTATCTGCCCCGCTATGCGCCTTGGGCCAGTCGCGCCGGTTCGCTCCTGACTCTCAGCAGGGCGGTCCCCGGCGTCGCGCGCGTCGGCGAGGCACTCACCGGCCTTCGTGCCGACCGGTCCTTGCCCAGGTTCTGGGCGCGCCGGCCCTGGGGCTCCGAGACAGAGGACGAGCGCCCCCCGGTCGTCCTGTTTGGCGACACCTTCAACACCTGGTTCGAGCCGGCCAACCTCCTCGCGGCGCGCCGGCTTATGGAGGCTGCGGGCTATCGCGTCATCGATCCGACGCCCGTGGGTGAGCGACCGCTTTGCTGCGGGCGCACCCTGTTGTCGGCGGGCCTCGTCGACGAGGCCAGAGACGAGCTGCGGCGAACGCTCCACCACCTCGGGCCACAACTCGAAGCGGGCACCTCGGTGGTCGGCCTCGAGCCATCGTGCATCCTCACCTTTAGGGACGAGGCCGAGGCACTGTTGCCAGCGACCGAACGCGGCCGGTTGGATGAGCGTACGCAGCTTCTCGCCGAATGGCTGGTCGCGGAGGGCGAGGCGGGTCGCTTCGCACCCCGTTGGCGTAAGGAGCCGCGACCCGTACTGGTCCACGGTCATTGCCACGAAAAGGCCTTCGGCCTGCTTGAAACGGTGCAGCGTGCGCTCAGGCTCGATCCGGGACTCGAGACCGAGGTCGTCGACAGTTCGTGCTGCGGCATGGCCGGCGCGTTCGGCTATGCGGCCGAGCACCGCGCAGTCTCGGACGCCATGGCGGAGGCAGCGCTGCTGCCCGCGATGCGTGCAGCGGACGCGGCAACACTGCTCGTTGCGAATGGCACGAGCTGTAGGCATCAGATCAAGGACGGCGCGGGTCGCGAGGCGCGCCACCTAGCAGTTGTGCTCGCGGAGCGCCTGGCATGAGCGAGGTCCCCACGCCCGTTATCCGCTCCAACCTGATGGACGAGGTGGCACAGCGGCTCCGCGACATGGTGATGGACGGTCGGCTCGAGCCGGGGACGCGGCTCAACGAGCGGGTGCTTTGCGAACAGCTCGAGGTGTCGCGGACGCCATTGCGTGAGGCCTATCGCATGCTGGCCACCGAGGGACTCCTGGAGCTTCTGCCCAATCGTGGGGCGATTGTGGCGCCACTCTCGCTCGCCGAGCTCGATGACACGATCGAAGTCCTGGCTGCGCTGGAAGAGCTAGCTGGCGGCCTCGCGGCGACGCGCATCGACGAAGAGGAGCTGCGGCGGGTCCAGGCCCTGCACCACGAGATGGTCGCGCACTTCCTACGCCGTGAGCTCAAGGCGTACTTCGAGGCGAACCAGGCGATCCACTTCGCCATCCTGGCCGCCACCGGCAACGCCGTTCTCGAGCGCGAGTACCGCGTGCTCAATGCCCGCGTTCGGCGGTATCGGTACATTGCGAACCTGTCAGCCGAACGTTGGCAGGAGTCGATCGAGGAACACGAGACGATCATGGAGCTGCTGACGGCGCGAGATGGCCCGAGGCTCGCGCGACAGCTGCGCGTGCATCTGATGAACAAGCTCGCCGCCGTGAAGCAACGTCTCGCGCTCAACCGCGACGTGGTGGACCCGGACGCCGCCTGACACGGGCCCCGTTCCTGGTGTTCGTCACGCCGACGCCGCGCCACGGGCGCGACGGTCCCTCGGAACCATCGATGAAGATCAAGCGTTCAAGCTCAAGCGCGCTCTGATCGTCGAACCAGTATTACCGCCGTTTCAGGACGTCGGGACGGTCCTGCTCGCTCGCGTGGCCGGTCTTTTTGACGCCAAGCCCACGCTCAGGTACGCGGCATCCAGCAATAAGCCGGAGTTACCAATTTCAAGTTGAGTTTGAGTGCAGGCCAATACAACATAGTTCTGTCGCATATGATCGAGCCCCACGGAGATCGGCGCGCCGACTGGTCAAGCGGTCTCGAATGCCGTCCTGGCGCGCCGCGCGGTCGCCTCGATCTCGACGCGCATGGTGGGCTGATCCAGCTCGCAGATGATGCTGGTGTTCGCCGGTCGGGCGGCGTCGCAGTGGCGCTTGATGATCGGTTTGATGCGTTGGAACTCCTCCCGGGTCGCGCAGAAGATGCGCACGCGGACAAGGTCGGCGAGCGACGCGCCGGCCTGCTCCAAGGCGCGCGCGATGTTGGCGAAACAGTTCTCGCACTGCGCCTCGACGCCTTCGGGGAAGGTCAGCGTTTCGGGGTCGAAGCCGGTGGTGCCCGAGACCTCGACCATGTCGCTCGTCACGACTGCCCGGGCGTAGCCGGCTTGCGCCTCGAAAGGCGCGCCGGAGTAGATGCGCGTACCGTCCGCTGCCGGAAACAGCGCATCCCAGGCGGGGTCACGGAACTCCTGAATCTCCAGCCGGTAGCCGTCCGGGTCGCGGAAGAAGGCGGCGTAGACGCGCCCGTCCATCTGCAGGCCTGGCGGGCCTTCAAAGACCACGCCACGCGCCGTCAGCTTGGCGTAGGTCGGATCGACGTCGCAGACGAAGCTCACCATGACCCCGTCGGTGCCGCGTGGCCGATCGGGCCGGTCGCAGACGCCGAGATAGGCGCCTGCGTTGACCCTGAAGAGCACGGCGCGCCCCTGATCGACCACCGGCTCGAGGTCGAGCACGTCCCGATAGAAGGCGACCGACCGCGGCAGGTCGTCGGTGTACAGGAAAGTGAGTTGCTGTCCCTTGGGCACCATCTTGGGGCTCCGGCCTGGCGGTCGTTCGCGCTTTGGATGATCGAAGTACAGGCGGTGCTCGTCTACAGCTTGCCTCCAGTGAACCCTGAGCGAGCGCGCGTCCGATGACCGCTTTCATCATTGACGGGAAGGCCCGGGCCGCCGGCTGGCGGCTGGCGCTCAAGGACGAAGTGGCGGCGAGGTTGGCGCGGGGCGCGCCACGACCCGGCCTCCGCGTCGTGATCGTCGGCGACCACCCACCGTCGCGCGCGTATGTGCGGATCAAGGCGCGCGTTGCGGACGAGCTGGGCATCGATGGCGGCATCGTCGAGCTGCCGACCACGATCACGACCGACGAGCTGCTGGCCGTGGTGGAGGGCCTCAACGCCGATCCTGCCGTGCACGCCATGCTCGTGCAGCTCCCGCTGCCGCCCCAGGTCGACGTGCCGCGCGTGCTCGAGGCGATCGACCCGGCGAAGGACGTGGACGGCTTCCATCCGGTCAATGTTGGGCGCCTGACGAACGCGACCCGGCCCGACCCGGCGGCGCTTCTTATCCCGTGCACGCCTTTGGGCTGTCTCGACCTCCTGCTCGCGGTCCACGGCGAGGACGGGCTCGCCGGCAAGCGCGCGGTGGTATTGGGCCGCTCCAACATCGTCGGCAAGCCCTTGGCGACGCTGCTGTTGAGCCGGGACTGCACGGTTGCCATCGCGCACTCGCGAACCGCCGATCCGGAGCGTCTGACTGTCGAGGCCGACCTCCTGATCGCCGCCATCGGTCGGCCCGAGCTGGTCCGCGGCAGCTGGATCAAGCCCGGCGCCACCGTCATTGATGTCGGTGTCAGTAGGGTCGCCGATGGCACAGAGCGTGGGCGTCTCGTCGGTGATGTGGCCTTCGAAGAGGCACGGGCTGTTGCTGGCACCATCACGCCAGTGCCCGGCGGCGTCGGCCCGATGACGGTCGCCATGCTGATGCGCAACACGCTCGCTGCCCACGCGCTGCAGACCGGCATCTTGGCGTGAGCCGATACGGCGCGCTCCGCGTTCTTCGAGAAGGGCTCACCGGCAATCGCGGCTGGCAGCCCGTCTGGCGGGAACCGCAGCCGAAGGAGAGCTACGAGGTGGTGATCGTCGGCGGTGGCGGGCACGGGCTTGCGACCGCCTTCTACCTCGCCGCGGAGCACGGAATCACCGATGTGGCGGTGCTCGAGAAGGGCGCGCTCGGCCAGGGCAATGTGGGTCGCAACACGACCATTATCCGCTCCAACTATCTCCTGCCCGCGAACACGGCATTCTACGAGCGCTCGCTCAAGCTGTGGGAGAGTCTGGAACGGACGCTCGACTTCAACACCATGGTCTCGCAGCGGGGCGTCTTGAACCTCTACCATTCGGATGCGCAGCGTGACGCCTTCGCGCGCCGCGGCAATGCCATGCGGCTTGCCGGGATCGACGCCGAGCTGCTCAACCGCGACGAGGTCCGCGAGCTGGTGCCCTTGCTCGATTTCAAGGACGCGCGCTTTCCGATCGAAGGCGGTCTCTTGCAGCGCCGCGGCGGCACCGCCCGGCACGATGCAGTAGCTTGGGGCTTTGCCCGTGCCGCTGACCAACGCGGGGTCGATCTCATCCAGGACTGTGAGGTCACGGGCTTCGACATCGACGGCGATCGCGTGCGGGCCGTACGGACGACCCGCGGGCCGATCCGCGCGCGCAAGGTAGGCATCGCCGTCGCTGGGCACACATCGCAGGTTGCCCAGCTCGCGGGCCTCGACCTGCCGATCGAGAGCCACGTCCTGCAGGCGTTCGTGACCGAGGCGGTCAAGCCCCTGCTCCACCACGTGGTGACGTTCGGGGCAGCGCACTTCTACATCAGCCAGTCGGACAAGGGTGGGCTCGTGTTCGGCGGTGACCTCGACGGCTGGAACTCCTTCGCCCAGCGCGGCAACCTCCCGACGATGGAGCGCGTGATGAGTTCCGCCGTGGCGATGCTGCCGTGCCTCGGGCGCCTACGCGTGGTGCGCCAGTGGGGCGGGGTCATGGACATGTCGTTCGACGGCAGCCCCTTCATTTGCAGGACGCCGATCGAGGGCCTCTATCTCAATGGCGGCTGGTGCTATGGCGGCTTCAAGGCGACACCCGGCTCGGGCTGGTGCTTCGCCCATACGATCGCCAAAGACGAGCCGCACCCCGACAACGCCGCCTACACCATCGAGCGGTTCCGCGAGGGCCGCCTGATCGACGAGAGCGGGCACGGTCCGTTCCCCTGGGCGCACTAGCCAATGCACCGGATCCGCTGCCCGTTCTGCGGTGCGCGCGACGAAACCGAGTTCGCCTATCGCGGCGATGCAACCAAGCGCCGACCGCCCGACGACGCCGACGAGGACGCGTTCTTCGACTATGTCTACCGGCGCGCCAACCCGAAGGACTGGCACGTCGAGTGGTGGCACCACACCGGCGGCTGCCGGCGTTTGGTGAAGGTCGTCCGCCACACGGTGACGCACGAGGTGCACTGGACCGGCTGGCCCGACCAGCCGCCTTCGCTGCCCGACGGCGCGCCATGAGCCAACCCTTCAGGCTCGACGGCCGGGGCCGCGTCGATCGCCAGCAGCCGCTTTCGTTTCGCTTCGATGGCACCACCTACACAGGCTATGCGGGCGACACGCTGGCCTCGGCCCTGCTCGCCAATGGAGTCCATCTCGTCGGCCGGTCGTTCAAGTACCATCGGCCGAGGGGTATCCTTGCGGTGGGCGCCGAGGAACCCAACGCGCTGGTCGAGCTGAGGACCGGCGCGCGGGTGGAGCCCAATACGCGCGCGACACAGGTGGAGCTGTTCGACGGCCTTGTCGCACGCAGCCAGAACCATGTCGGAACACGCGCGGTCGACTTGATGGCGGTGAACCAGTGGTTCGCACCGTTTCTGAAAGCCGGCTTCTACTACAAGACCTTTATGGGTCCGGGCGGTGCTTGGGAGCGGCTGTGGGAGCCCATCATCCGCCGCGCCGCGGGGCTCGGTCGCGCGCCGCGCCAGCCCGATCCCGACGCTTATGAGCATGCGCACCTGCACTGCGACGTACTGGTCGTCGGTGGTGGTCCGGCCGGGCTCGCCGCGGCCGACGCGGCAAGGTGCGCCGGTGCCCGGGTCGTGCTCTGCGAGCAGGAGCCGCGGCTGGGCGGCGCGCTGCTCGGCGAGATCGATAGCTTGGCGCCCTGGGTTGACGAGGTGGCGTCGGGCTTCGACGGCGAGGATGCCCGGCTGCTGGGGCGGACAAGCGTCGTCGGCTACTACGACCATGGCGTTCTGGCGGCCGTCGAGCGGGTCGCCGATCATTTGCCGACGCCGCCCGAGGGCGTACGCCAACGGCTCTGGATCATCCGAGCCGGCGCGGTCGTCCTGGCGACCGGTAGCTACGAGCAGCCGCTCCTTTTTCAGGACAACGACCGTCCGGGCATCATGTTGGCGTCGGCAGCGCGCCGCTATCTGCTTGACTTCGGGGTAGCGCCCTGTCGTCAGGTGGTCGTCGCCACCGCCACCGACGACGCCTACCGGGCCGCTCTCGACCTCGTCGCCGCCGGGGTTGCCGTACCGACGATCGCCGACGTCCGCGCTGCGCCGGGGCCGTTCGCGAAGGCCGCTGAAGCTGCCGGCATTGAGGTTCTGCGTGGTGCGGTGCCGCTTCGAGCACTCGGTCGGCAGCGTGTTCGCGGCCTGGAGGTCAGTGTCGATGGTAGCGCGCCCCGTCGGTTGGAAGGCGACGCCCTGCTCGTTTCCGGCGGTTTCCAGCCGGCCTTGCAGCTCGCCAGCCAGGCCGGCGCCAAAGCGCGCTTCGATCCCGACCTGAACGCCTTCGTTCCACGGGAGCCGGCGCAGAACGCGCGTTTGGCCGGCGCCGCGCGCGGCGTCTTCCGCCTTGATGCCTGCCTGGCCGATGGGCGCGAAGCGGGCGCGAGCGCCGCGCGCGACCTCGGCTTCGCTTTGCCATCGCTGCCCCCATTGCCGGCGGTCGACGAGCCGGAGGAACGACCTTGGCCCGCGCCGCTCGTCCCTCGAGACGGCAAGCGGGCCTTCGTCGACTTGCAGAACGACGTGACCGTCGCCGATCTGCGGCTGGCGGTGCAGGAGGGCTATCGGGCAGCAGAGCACGCCAAGCGCTACACGACCTTGGGGATGGGCACCGACCAGGGCAAGACGGCGATGCCGGCGGGGCTCGCGGTCTTGGCGGCAGCGACCGGTCGCCCGCTCGCCGAACTGGCGCCGACCACCATGCGGCCGCCGGTGGTGCCAGTGGCGATCGGGGTGTTGGCCGGACGGACGCGCGGCCGCGACTTCCGACCGATCCGCCGGTCCGCTCTGCACGACTGGCACGAGCGTAACGGTGCCGTCTTCGTGGAGGCCGGTGATTGGCTCCGGCCCAGCTACTACCGCGATGGCGCGCTGAGCCTGATGGAAGCGGCCGCCGAGGAGGCGATGACGGTTCGCCGCGCCGTCGGCATCTGTGATGTCTCGACGCTCGGCAAGATCGCCTTGTTCGGCCCGGACGCCCGTACGTTCCTGGACCGCGTCTATGCCAACGGCTTCGCCAAGCTGCCGGTTGGGAAAGCGCGCTATGGCGTGATGCTGCGCGAGGACGGGATCGTCTTCGACGACGGCACCACGAGCTGTCTCGCCGACGACCGCTTCCTGATGACGACGACCACGGCCAATGCCGGTGCCGTGCTGGAGCATCTGGAATTCCTCCACCAGACGGCATGGCCCGAGCTAGATGTCGTGTTCTGCTCCGAGACCGAGCAGTGGTGCCAGATGGCGCTGGCGGGGCCTCGCTCGCGGGACGTGCTGGCGCGCTTGCTCGACGGTGTAGACGTCGGTGACCTGGTGCTGCCGTTCATGGGTTTTCTGGAGGCCGCGGCCGAAGGCGTGCCGGTGCGTGTGTTCCGCATCAGCTTCTCGGGCGAGCTGGCCTATGAGCTGGCCTGCCCGCGCGGCTACGGCGAGGGCTTGTGGCAACGCTGCCTCGATGTGGGGGCCGCGTTCGGCATCCGCCCCTATGGCGTCGAGGTCTTGTCGATCCTCCGGATCGAGAAAGGGCATCCGGCCGGCCAGGAGATCGACGGCCGGACGACGGCCGGCGATCTGGGCCTGGGCCGTCTCGTAGAGCGCTCTGCGACCGGTGTCGGCAAGCCGCTTGCCAGCCGACGCGACCTCACCGACCCCGGGCGCCCGCAGCTCGTGGGCCTCCGGCCGGTCGACCCCGAGGCGCGGCTGCGCGGCGGCGCGCATCTCGTCGAGAACCCCATGGCGGCATCGACGGCCACCGACCTGGGCTGGATCAGCTCGGCGCACTGGAGCCCCCATGTCGGCTCGTGGATCGCGCTCGCCTTCGTAGCCGGTGGCGTCGAGCGTTTCGGGGATGCATGCCTCTGGGCTGTCTTCCCTTTGAGGAACGAGGCGGTCGAGGTCGTGGTCGGGCCGGTGTGCTTCGTCGATGCCGAAGGGAGCCGGCTGCGTGGCTGAACTGCGCTTCCGACCTCCGCTTCAAGAGGCTGCTCATTCGGGCGTGCACGGCGTTGGAACGCCTTCATTGGCCATCACGGTCCGCAACGGTGTTGCCTGCTGCCTGGTGCTTGCACGCCGCGGCTTCGCCGAGGTGACCGCAGAGCGGCTCGAACTCTCCCTCGAGCCTGGTCGCGCGACGATCGGTGCCGAGCGATGCTGCCTGCCGATCGCACCCGGCGAGTGGTTGGTGTTGGAGCAGTGGCGCGCTGACGGCGGGCTCCGCATGCAGCTCGAGGGCGACGCCGCGGGCTTGGCCTATGTGAGCGACCAGAGCCACGGTCGGCAGGTCATCCGGGTTGCCGGACCGGCGGCGCGCGACCTGTTGGGCCGCGGTTGCCGGCTGGACCTGCATCCGCGGAAGTGCCGGCCAGGTTTCTGCGCCGCGACATCCATTGCCGAGTATGCCTGCGCGCTGGTTCAGGTCGACGCGGTGCCGAGCTTCGATCTCGTGGTGGCGGCGGGCTACGCTGAGAGCTTCTGGCTTTGGCTGACTGACCACGCTGCCATGTTCGGCTATCGGGCAGCCATCGAGACAGTGGACCGCCCATGACCGATCGCCGCTTCTGCCTCATCCTTTCCTGTTCCGACCGACCCGGCATCGTTGCAGCGGTGGCCACCTGCATCCACGTGCAGCGCTGCAACATCGTCGAGAGTGCGCAGTTTCACGATCCGGAGACCGGCGGGTTCTTCATGCGGGTGGTCTTCTCGGTGCCCGCCGACCTCTCGCTGGAGCATTTCCGCTTCGCCATCGCGCCCACCGTCGAGCGCTTCGAGATGCGTACGCGGCTCACATCCTCGGAGCGCCGGCCGCGGGTGTTGATCCTGGTTTCCAAGTCCGACCACTGCCTGGTCGACCTGCTTTACCGGCACGGTATCGGAGCGCTGAACGCGGAGATCACCGGCGTCGTCTCCAACCACCGGTCGGTGCGGTCGATCGTTGAGGCAAGGGGTTTGACGTTCCATCACTGGCCCGTGACGCCGGAGACGAAGGAGGAGCAGGAAGCGCGGGTCCTGGAATTGGTCGATCGGACAGAGACCGACTTGGTCGTGCTCGCGCGCTACATGCAGGTGCTCTCCGACAACGCCTGCGGCCGACTCTTCGGCCGCGCCATCAACATCCACCATTCGTTTCTGCCGAGCTTCAAAGGCGCCAGGCCTTATCACCAGGCGCACGCCCGCGGCGTGAAGCTGATCGGCGCGACCGCGCACTACGTGACCGCGGACCTGGACGAGGGGCCGATCATCGAGCAGGAAGTCGAACGTGTGCACCACGCCATGACGCCCGAAGACTTGGTCAGCGCCGGGCGGGACATCGAGAACCGTGTGCTCGCCCGCGCGGTCCGCCTTCACCTCGAGCAACGCGTGCTATTGAACGGCGCCAAGACGGTCGTCTTCGTCTAAGCGGCGCTTGCGCAACCCGTCAGCTGGCTGCTGCGGCCGGTGCTGTGCGCAACATGGCCGCTTGCTGCCGGCTCTCGCCGAGCAGTCGAAGCTGCTCGCGCTCGCGTTCCTCGAGCAGCTGAATCGTGTCCAAAATGGTGTCGAGACCACGCCAGACTGCCCTCGGCCTCACGGCGGCAGGCGGTGCTGCCTGGACCGCCTCGACCAGGAAGTTGACCTCCGCCAGTGCCGGCGCTGATGCCCTCTGTGCTGGCGGGGTCAGCGCATCGACAAGCGCATGGCCCAGCAGGAACGCCTTGCGCCTGGCCTGCACGAACGCCCGTCCGCGCGACGGGTCGTAGTCTCGGTCCTCGAGCACGCGGCCGATCTCCGCGTAGATCCGGCGCGCTGCGTGGATGCCGGGACGGCAGGCGATCGGCAAGAGGCCGACCCCGTGCCCGGCCCGACTGTAGAGGTCGTCGGCACGGGCCAGTAGGCGCCTGACGACGAGCCTGATGCGGTCGTCGAAGACGGGTGTCTCTAGCCAAGTGTCCGGGTCGATGCCTTGCTCCTCGAGCCATCCCAAGGGCAGGTAGAGCCGACCCTCGCGAGCATCCTCGGCGACGTCGCGGGCGATGTTGGTGAGTTGCATCGCGACACCGAGATCACAGGCGCGGGCTAGCGCTGCTGGCGAGCGCACGCCCATCAAGACGGACATCATCGCGCCGACCGCGCCGGCGACCCTGGCCGAGTAGGCGAAGACACCCGAAAGGTCCTCGTAGCGCCGGCCGCGGGCATCCCATTCGAGCCCCTCGATCAGCGCTTCGGGAAGTGCTCTCGGCAGGGCGTGACGATGCACCACCTCGGCGAAAGCGCGATCGACCGGATCGGGGAGCGGCTGGGCCGCATAGGCGCGGTCGAGCCGCATCCGCAAGCGGTCGACCGCCTCCAGCTTGCCACCCCTGAGGTCGACCGCGTCGTCCGCGACCCGACAGAAGGCATAGAGTGCGTAGGCGGACTGGCACACCGGGCTCGGCAGGACCAGCGAGGCGGCGAAGAAGCTCTTGGAACCGGAATAGATGAGCCGGCGACAGACCGCTTGGTCGCTCGCCAGAGCAAGGGGAACGTCAGGCGAAGGCTGCTGCATCTGGAACGACCGTATCGAGAACCTTGGCGGACGAAACGACTCCCGGCAGACCCGCGCCCGGGTGCGTGCCGGCGCCGACGAAATACAGGCGATCCACGTCCTCGCTTCGGTTGTGCGGACGGAACCAGGCGGTCTGTCGGAGGGTGGGAGCCAGGCTGAAGCCGGCGCCCTGGTAGGAGCAGAGCCGATCGCGGAATTCTAGGGGTGTCGCAACGCGCGAGACCACGACATGGCGCTCAAGGTCCGGCAGCAGCGTCTCCGACAGAGACTTGGCGATGCGTTGCCGGTACGGCTCTGCCTCGACTGTCCAATCGGTGTCGCCGAGCAGGTTGGGCACGGGCGCCAGAACGTAGAAGCTGTCGCACCCGGGCGGCGCCATTGACCGGTCGGTCGCCGACGGACGATAGAGATAGACGCTGAAGTCGTCCGCCAGTCGCTTGTGCCGGAAGATGTCGTCGATCAGCCCTTTATAGCGCGGCGCCAGGCTGATCGTGTGATGGGCCACGTCGTCATAGCGACGGTCGGTGCCGAAATACCAGATGAAGAGGCCGTTCGAGTAGTTGAGACGGTCGAGACGCGCGTCGGTCCATTTGCGGCGCGCAGCGGCCGGCAGCAGGTAGCGGTAAGTCCAGGCGACATCGGCATTGGAGACGACGATGTCGGCCGGTAGCGTCTCGCCGTTCTCTAGTCGGACGCCGACCGCGCGGCCCTCGGTGACTAGGACCTCTTGGACCTCGGCGTCACAGCGCACGGCGCTGCCTTGGCCTTCGATGAGGTCTACGAGCCCTCTCACGAGGCTGCCGGTCCCGCCCATGGCGTAGTGCACGCCGCCCGTCTTCTCGAGATGCGAGATCAGCGTGTAGAGGCTCGTGACGTCGAAGGGGCTGCCGCCAACGAACAGCGGATGGAAGCTCAAGACAAAGCGCAGCTTCTCGTTCCGCACGAACTTCGCGACGTGCTGGTAAACCGAGCGATCCCCACGCAGGCGGACGATGGCCGGGCCCACCTTGAGCATATCCCAGACGGTGTCGAATGGCACATCGGCGAGCTTGAGGAAGCCGATGTCGTACATGGGCTGGGTGGACTCGAGGAAGCGCTCGTAGCCTTCGACGTCCCTCGGTTCGAGCGCCTCGATCTGCGCACGCATGCGTGCCGCGTCGGCGGTGCAATCGAAGGTGTACCCGTCGTGGAAGCGGATCCGGTAGAACGGGTCCATTGGGACGATGGCGACGTCGTCGGCCAACCGCCTTCCGCAGAGCTGCCAGAGCTCTTCGAACACGAACAACGCGGTAAGGATCGTGGGTCCGGCGTCGAAGGTGTAGCCGTCCTCCTGGAAGGCGTAGGCCCTACCACCCGGTCGATCGAGCTTCTCGAGAACCGTGACCCGGTAGCCGCGGGCGCCGAGGCGAATAGCTGCAGCGAGGCCACCAAACCCGCTGCCGATAACGACCGCATGGGGCCTGCCGTCGACGACATCCGCGGACGCGTCGGGACGATCGAGTTCTGTCAACATCGCCTGACTACTACATTGCGTTTGACGGTAAAGCCAGCACGACGAAGGCCGATCATGTGCCCGCCTCGGTGACCCCCGCCACGGCCGCCTTGCGCTTCAAGAGATCGACGATCAGCGCCGGGTCCTCCTCGTGCGCGAGATGGCCGAGGCCGTCGATCTTGACGAGGTGTGCCTCGGGACACATGGCGAGGACTTGCGTGGCGTCGCCCGGCGGGATCGCCCGGTCGTTGCTCGCCACGACGAGGGCGAGCGGCACTTTGAGCCGTGGCAGATCGTGCCCGAGGCTCACCAGATCCCAGTTGGCCATCATGCCGAGCGCGGCGCCGACATGCGCGGGCCGACGGGCGAGCCGGGAGTAGAGTTCGATGCCGCGCTCGTCGATCGCCGAGCCCGAGCGCTCCACGACCCGGGCGGCGTCGCTCCGGCCGAAGGTCCAGGCAAAGAGTCGCGGGCTGAAGGGGTTGGCGAAGAAGAGCCTGGCGAGCGACGAGGCGATCTGGTTGGCGCCGCCGCCATAGGGCCTAAGCGCGCCGTTGAGGCTGATGATCGTCTTGGGCTCGATCATGCCGTCGAGGGTCATACGGATGAGGATAGCGGCGCCCGCCGAGTGACCGACGCCAATGGCGGGTTCGAGCTTGAGCGCATCGAGCAAGTGCCGCACTTCGGACGCCATGCCCGGCAAGGAGAGGCCCTTGAAGGGCGGTTGGTCCGTGAAGCCGTGGCCCGGCAGGTCGGGTGCCACGACGGCAAAGTCTTCCGCGAGCGGCGGCAGGAGATCGCGCCAGGAGTGGGTGGCGCCGCCGGTGCCGTGCAGGAGCAGCATGACCGGCCCGTTGCCCATGACCTGCACGTGCCAGCGCAAGCCCCCGGCCTCGACGAAGCGGCTGGCCTCACGGTTGGGCCAGTCCACACCTTCACGGTCCCAGAGCGGCCGCTCGCCTTCGAGATAGCACATCACCACCGGTTTCC
>JANQNY010000034.1 GCA_028279345.1 Geminicoccaceae bacterium | reverse complement strand
CTTCGTGATCAAAGCGGCAGACGCCACGCCGTGCTCAGCCGCGCCGCCAGCGCCCTATGGCAGCGAGCCCGACCAACCCGGTGGCAAGCAACGGCAACGCCGCTGGCACCGGGACGACGTTGAGCGTGACGCTGTCGGACGACCACGACCACGTGTAGGTGCCAGGCGTCAGCCCGAGGCTCTCGATGGTGCCGGCTAAGGTCAGCGTCGACGTAATCGGGCTATTGCTTTGATAGCCAGCCGGCACGGCGAGGAGGCCGACGGGATTGGTGTTGTCGATACCGAAGCGTTGGTCGGTACCCAATGTGCCTCGAAGCGCCTCACCAGGTCCAAAGCTGGGAGGGCCTGCAACGCCCGAGTAGATATCGAAGGCATCCCCCGCAGGCCCAAGTAGAAAAAGCCCATCAGATGGGGAGATCCCGGGTGCGAAATCCTCCGTTCGGTCGAAGCTCAGTCCGTTCAGGTCGAGCGAACCATTGTCGCGAGTTCTAAACTCGACCACGTTGCTGCCGACCTGTCGGACGTCGACGATGACGGCAGCCTCGGCCGTATCCGTCACTGCAGCAAAAACGCTGATCGTCATCGCCACCAGGACGAACGCACTGCCTGCGAACCGGCTCATTCGTGCTTCCCCAAATGTGCGAACGCTGGATCGTGACGTGGACCATACCAGCACAGTCGTGACAATTCAATCGAACGACCTTTCACGAAGCTGGTCTACAATTCTAGTCAGATATCTACGTCTCCATTGGACGTACCGGAAACATGGTAGCCTTTAGATTTCAGATCCACCAATCTAGATGCACAATAGGTTGCTTTTGACGAGCTCGGAATCCTCGCATCAAAACCATGGTCATGCAGAACTGAGATTGCAGAAGAACTTGCGTTTGAGTCCAATCCAGATCAGAGAGCGTACCCCGAGCGCGAAAGGCTATCAGTGAGCTGGCGCGCGACCTTTACAGACTTCTCTAGCCAAACGCTTATGCATCCGTCTGAAATTCGTGTCAGATCGACAGGAAACCACCATCGACCGGAACGATGGCACCTGTGACGTAACTGGACATGTCGGAAGCCAAGAATACTGCCGCGCCTACCAGTTCCTCGGCCTCACCTACACGGTTCATAGGCACATCGCGGAGAAAGGATGCGACTTTTTCCGGGTTCGCCCGCGTCGCGGCAGTCATCGGCGTTGCGATGATGCCCGGCGCGATGGCGTTCACCCGGATGCCGTCATTTGCCAGCTCAACCGCAAAACTCTTAGTGATCTGAAGAATCGCGCCCTTGCTAGCGCTGTACCACGCCGCGCTTCGATCGACGGTGAAAGAACGGATCGAACCGACATTTACGACCCGCCCTTTCGTCTTCCGCAATGCCGGCAAGCAAGTCATCGTCATGTTGACGACGCCCATGACATTTACGTCCAGAGTGCGTCTCCAGCGATCTTCGTAGTCACTGTCTTCCAATGTGCCGCGGATCAGTATTCCGGCGTTGTTTACGAGCACCTTCGTCGGGCCGAGGGCCGTCTCCACATCTCGCGCAAGGGCTTCACATGCGCTTCTGTCTGAAACGTCGCAAGCAAAGGACCGAGCTTGCCCTCCGAGCGCCCTGATCCGCGCCGCAACAGCTTCTGCGCCTTCCAGATTGACATCCGAAACCGCTGTGATCGCTCCGTGCCGCGAAATGCCCTCCGCGATCGCTGCGCCAATGCCCTGCGCACCGCCAGTAACAATGGCGACAACATTATCCAGAAGCTCACACATTACTCACGCAGTCCCTTACTGAACTGGAATGCAACCCAAGATGCGGGACTTTGCAGAGCGTGCACAGCCTCCCTCAAAACAGCCTGGTTGGCTCCAATGACGGCCCTCTGTGGCGCCGATGCTAAAACGACATCTGGCCGCAGGAACCCTATGTCGGAAACCCTGGCCGAAACGCCGGCGGTCTTGGCAGCGCTATGGCGCACCGCGGGTGGGCTCGTGCGCATGGACGACGCCAGCGTAGCGGCCGCTGCAAAAACGCTTCGGTCCGTCCCTAATCCCGCACGATCCGGAAGCCGATGTGGTTGGAACCGAGGCCCATCTCGTGGGGTTGGCGGGCGCTGGGGCGGTAGCGGGCGCAGAAGTTCGGCGCGCACAGCCAGGAGCCGCCTTTGACGACGCGGCGCGCACCAATATCGGGATGGGAGAAGCGGGCGGAGAGCAGCTCGGTGGGGCCCTCTGGATCGACCTGCTCGATCTCGGGGTGGCCCGGCACCCACCAGTCCGAGACGATTTCCCAGACATTGCCGCGCATATCGTGGAGGCCGTACGCGTTTTCCGAGAACGAGGCGACCGGCGCGGTATCGTTGTAGCCATCTGCTGCGTCGTCCTCGGCGGGGAACACGCCTTGCCACGTGTTGGCCTGCCAGCCGGCGATCGGATCGTAGGGCTGCCCCCAGGCGCCGGCAGCGTCTGTCCGGCCGCCGCGCGCTGCAAACTCCCACTCCGCCTCCGTGGGCAGGCGGCCGCCGGCCCAGGCGGCGTAGGCTTCGGCGTCCTCAGGTGACACCTGAACGACGGGATGATCGGCCTTGCCCTCGATCGAGCTGCCGGGCCCGGTCGGCTGCTGCCAGTTGGCACCGGCCACGTACTGCCACCACGTCGAAGGATCGTTGAGCGCCGACGCCTCGACGGGCGGTACGAAGACCATCGAGCCGGCCTGCAACAGCTCTTCCGGCCAACCCGGACGCGTCGCCGAATCGAGATCGCGCTCGGCCGTCGTGACGTAGCCGGTAGCCTCGACGAAGGCGCGAAACTCGGCGTTGGTGACCTCGGTCCGCGAGATCGCGAACGGGCCGACCGTGACGGACCGCGGCGGTCGCTCCTCGGCGTAGTGCTCGTCCGAACCCATCAGGAACGTGCCACCGTCCAACGCAACGAACTCGGCGGCCCCTGCGGCCCCGGCCGACGTCACCAGTGCAAGTGCAAGAAAGAAGCGCGAACCTACTTGGGCCAAACCTGCTTCCAGTCTTTCGACATGTCGACCACGAGCCAGCCTTCGGCTGTGGCCTCGTCCAATGCGGCATCAAGGCGGCCGATGTGGCTGTCGCGATCATAGGCCCATTCGCGCTCGGCGTCCGTATGGTGGACGAACAGCGCAAAGCGCGGCCCGTCGCCCGCCGTGCTCCACTGCGCCATGGCGAGATCGCCATCGGAATTGCCGCCGACGAAGATGGGGCGGCGGCCGATGTGCCGCGCGATGGCGACAGGCTTCCCGCCCTTGTCGTCGATGAAGGCGATGCCCGGGTCCTTGAGCACCACCGGCTCACCGTCGATGATGTCGAAGCGCGCCTCGCCCATGCTGCCGATGACCTGCTCCGGCGGAATGCCGTATACGTCCTCGGCGAACGCGCGCATGAAGTCGACGCCACCGCCCGACACGATGTAGGTCGTGAAGTCGTTGGCGCGGAGATAGGCCAACAGCTCCAGCATCGGCTGATAGACCATGTCGGTGTAGGGCCGGCCCGTGGTCGGGTGTCGGGCCTCCTCGACCCACGCGTCGACTTCCGCCGTGAACGCGTCGACGGTCAGGCCGGAGTGCGTGGCCGTCACGATCTCCAAGAGTGCTTCCTCACCGCCGCCGAGCGCCGTCGCAACATCGCCCGATGCCGCAGCTTCGAGCGCCGGCGTTGACGCCCAGTCGGGATCTGCCGCGGCCAATTCCACCGCGCGATCCATCGCGAAGAGAAGCTGGAAGTAGACCGGCTGCTCGGCCCAGAGCGTGCCGTCATTGTCGAAGACGGCGATGCGGTCGTCCGGCGGCACGAAGGCGGGGCCGCCCTCCGCCGTCACCTCCTCCACGAACGAGAGGATCGCAGCCTTGGCGTCACCGTCGTTCCAGGATGGCAAGGGCTCGAGCGCGAAGGCAGCGCAAGGTGCCGCCACCGCGAGCGCGGTAGCGGCACCCCGCCAAGAGAACGGCATCACTGCGCGCCGCCGGCGCTCGTCAGCGTCTCCATCACCTTGTCGAGCGAGAAGCTCGCTGCCTCCTGACGCGGCGGGAACTCCTGGAAGGTCTGGAGGAAGTTGCCGACATAGGCCTGCGCCGGAACCAGTAGATAGGCGCGGTCAATCAGCCAGTCATAATAGGTGTTCGAAGTGAGCGTCGCGCGCTCGTAGGGATCGCGGCGCAGATTATAGATGTACGGAACGCGCAGCGGCACGAACGGGTACTGCCAGACCGCAAAGGTGCCCGGCTCGCGCTGCTCCATGAAAATGAGCTTCCAGTCGCCGTAGCGCAACGCCGTGAGGTCACCGTCGTCGGAGAAGTAGAAGATCTCGCTGCGCGGGCTCTCCTCGCTCTCACCGGCGAGCAGCGGCGTGATGTCGTAGCCGTCGAGGTGCACGCGATAGTCGCGCCCCATCTCCTCGACCGTGACCCCGTCGGTTCGAAGCTGCTCCTTGATGTCGGGCGCACCCGCCGCGTTGAGCAGGGTCGGCAGCCAGTCCATGTGATGGACGATCTCGTTGGTCACGGAGCCGGGCTCGACTGTCCCCGGCCAGCGGACCATCGCCGGTACGCGCCAGCCACCCTCCCAGTTGGTGTTCTTCTCGCCGCGGAACGGGTTCCAGGCCGCATCAGGCCAAGTGTTCATGTGGGGGCCGTTGTCGGTCGAGTAGAACACGATGGTCTCATCGGCGATGCCGAGTTCGTCCAAGAGGTCGAGGAACCTGCCCACGTGCATGTCGTGCTCAACCATGCCGTCGGCGTACTCGTCCTGGCCGGAGATACCCCGCAGTTCGTCCTTAACGTGCGTGCGGAAGTGCATACGCGTGCCGTTCCACCAGACGAACCAAGGGTTCCCGGCTGCCTCCTGCTCGCGGATGTAGGCGATCGCCGCATCTGACGTCTCGTCGTCCACGACCTTCATGCGCTCACGGTTGAGCGGCCCCGTGTCCTCGATGTCCTGCGTGACCGTGCCGCCTTCGTAGCTGGCCGTCGAACGCAAGACGCCCCGTGGTCCGAAGCGCTCGAGGAAGGTTTCGCCGTTCGGCAGCACGAGATCGCGGGGATAGTCCTCGTTCTCCGGCTCCTCCTCCGCGTTGAGATGGTAGAGGTTGCCGAAGAACACATCGAAGCCGTGGTTGGTCGGCAGATGCTCGTCACGGTCGCCCAGATGGTTCTTGCCGAACTGGCCCGTCGCGTAGCCCTGCGCCTTCAACAGGCCGGCGATGGTCGGGTCCTCGACCTGCATGCCCTCCTCGGCGCCGGGCAGGCCGACCTTCGAGAGGCCTGTCCGAAAGACGCTCTGGCCGGTGATGAAGGACGCGCGGCCGGCGGTGCAGGACTGCTCGCCATAGTAATCGGTGAAGATCATGCCCTCGTCGGCGATGCGATCGATGTTGGGCGTGCGGTAGCCGACGAGGCCCTTGGTGTAGGCCGAGATGTTCGACTGGCCGATGTCGTCGCCCCAGATGACCAGGATGTTCGGCTGCTCCTGCGCGGCTGCAGAGCCGGCAAAGGCAAATAGGGCCGCTGCAACTTGCAGCAGGCGAGCGTTACGCATGGTTCCCCCCAAAATGAACGAGCGCGCCGCGGTCTCTAGTGTAAATCAGAGGCTGAGAATGGCTCATTCTGGCCAATGTCATGATCGATTTGGCACCGCTCGACCGCGTCGGCTGGCTTGCCGACCAACCGGCACCTCTGCGCACCTGGATGGCCAAGACCGGTCGCTGGCGAAGCCTGGAGCCGGGACAGCTGCTCTACGAAGCCGGCGACGAGGCGACGGGCGTCTATGGCTTGGCGGAAGGTAGCCTGGAGATCACCTTCCCGCTGGTGGGTGACGAGCCGGTCTCCATCCACCGCGCCGAACCAGGCTTCTGGGTCGGCGACCTTGCGCTCTTGGCGAAGAGCGAGCGGCTCATCTCGGTTCGTGCCCGGCGGCGGGCCCGGATCTTCGCGGTGCCGGGCTCCGCGATCCGCGCGCATCTGAGCGCACACCCCGAACACTGGCCCTGCTTCTATGCGCTCACCAACCGCAACATGACGATCGCGCTGACGCTACTTGGTGAGGCACTGGCGCTTTCGCCGGCCGCCCGCGTCGCTCGGCGGCTGCAGCAGCTCGCCGACGCCGAGGGCAAGGTCAAAGCCACCCAAGAGGAACTCGCAGGTCTCGTGGGGGTGACGCGTGCCACCGTCAGGCGGGCACTCGACCGCTTGATCGCGGAGGGTGCGCTCGAGCCCGGCTACGGAACGCTGCACATCAAGGACCGCGCGGCGCTGGAGCGACGGTCGCGATCCGAGAGCTAGGCAGAAAGCCGACGGCTTGCGTTCACGCGTGTGTGAACACTCTTCCGAGGCCGACACGCATCTTAGTCCAGTTCACACCGCGTTGCCGGAACCGGCGCGGCGGTCTGCTCAGGGACACGCAAGACGATGTCGGACCATGCCGCCCAGCCTCCAATCGAGGACTATGCGATGATCGGCGATTGCCACGGCGCCGCCATGGTCTCGAGCGCCGGCAGCATCGATTGGTGCTGCCTCATGCGCTTCGACGGGGACCCCGTCGTGTTTCGCCTCCTCGACTGGGCCCGCGGCGGTTTTTGGAGCGTCGAGCCGCTGGAGCTGCGCCGCACCGAGCGCGCCTATGTCGAGCGGACGAACATCCTCAAGACGCGCTTCGAGACCGCGCAAGGCACGCTCGAGGTCACCGACTTCATGCCGGTTGGCCGCGCCCGGACGGCGTCCGTGCACAACTATGTCTCGCTGAACGCGCCGGGCTGGCTCGTGCGGCGGTTTGCCTGCATCGAGGGTGAGGTCGACGTCGTCACCCGCTTGCACCCGCGCGGTAGCGACTTCAACCTCGACATGCCGGACTTGACCATCACGACCGGGCGGGCCGACTGGCATGGCGGGCTGAGCCTCTGGCTCGACGGCGATACCACACCGGAGCCCGAGGGCGTGCGCGTGGCGTTTCGCCTACGTGCCGGCGAGCAGCGCTCGGCGGTTCTGACGCGTGTGGCACCACTCTTCGACCCGCGGACCCGCGCCGAAGAGCTCTACGCCACGACTCACGCCTTCTGGACGGAGTGGACCGGCTATTGCCGCTACCGCGGCCCCTACGAGGCCATGGTCCAGCGCAGCGCGCTCGCGCTCAAGCTTTTGACCTACGCGCCCACCGGCGCGATCGTCGCCGCCGCAACGACGTCCTTGCCGGAGACGCTCGGCGGCGAGCGCAATTGGGACTACCGCTTCTGCTGGATCCGTGACGCCACCTTCGCGCTCTTTTCGCTCTCGGTCTTGGGCTACAGCGCCGAGGGCCGTCGCTTCTCCGACTTTCTCACGCGACGCTGCCTGCGCGAGGGCTCCACCTTGCGCATCATGTACGGCATCGACGGTGAGCCGTTCCTCGCCGAGCGCGAGCTCGCGCACCTCGAAGGCTATGGCGGCAGCCGGCCGGTGCGCGTCGGCAATGAGGCGGCCGACCAGCGTCAACTCGACGTGTTCGGCGAGCTGCTCGACTGGGCCGAGCTGCGCGCCGCGCTGGGCGGGCGACTCGATGCTGACGAACGCGCCATTCTGCGGGGCATCGCTGACCATGTCTGCGCCCAGTGGCAGGAGCCGGATCAGGGCCTCTGGGAGGTGCGCGGCCCACCGCGGCATTTCACCCACGGCAAGGCGATGGCGTGGGTGACGCTCGACCGCGCAGCGCGACTGCTCGGCGACCAGCCCAACTGGCGCGAAAGCCGCGAGGCGATCTTGGACGCGCTTCGCTCGAACGGCTGCTCGGGCAGCCCACCCTGGCTCGCCCAATCGCTCGGCGGCGACGAGACCGACGCGGCGCTTCTGCAGATCCCGCTGCTGGGCCTGCCGCTCAGCGACGAGCTCATGGAAAGCACGGTCGAGCAAGTCGCCGCCGACCTGCGCGTCGGCGATCTCGTCTATCGCTATCGCGGCGAAGACGGCCTCGAGGGTGAGGAGGGTGCCTTCCTCATCACGAGCTTCTGGTTGGTCGAGGCGTTGCTCGCGATCGACCGGCCCGAGGACGCCCGCGCGCTTTTCGAGCGTCTCCTCGCACGGGCCAACGACGTGGGCCTCTACGCGGAGGAGATCGACCCGAAGACCGGCGCGTTCCTAGGCAACTTCCCGCAGGCGTTCACGCACCTGGCGCTGATCTCGAGCGCGTCTCTCCTGCATCTCCACGAGATGCACGGCAAGCACGGCCTCGAAGGCACCAACACCGACCGCGCCAAGCGCCTCGTCGGCGCGACCGAAGGCTTGAAGGCGCTACTCTACGCCCTCGTCCGCAACCGCGGCGTCAGGCTCCGCTCCTCCAGCAAGTCGGTGCTCGCGTTGACCTGAGTAGGCGACATCAGCGGATGCGCTGGTGGCCGGCGCAAGCGGGCCGCGCGCGTCGGCCGCCCGCCGGCTCTAACGCGTTCGGCCCGTTTCGGACGTAGAGCCTCGACAAGCGGACGACGGAAACGAGCCCTTTCCGGACGTGCGAGGCGGCGGCGCGAACGGCTGCTCTCACTGGCAGACCGAAATCGCCCATTTCTTGGGGGCAGGTTCACTCCTGTCGCTACCCGGGAACCGCCGACGGTAATCGGCGGGAGCGATTTTCACGACGCGTTGAAAGGCGCGGCGCATCACATCGGTGCTGTTGAACCCACACTGCTCGGAAATCGTCTCAAGGGGCGTTTCCGTTTGCTCCAAGCACCTCCGTACCGCATCCACGCGCAGTTTCTCGACGAATGCGGCAGGCGTCTGGCCGACCTCACGTCGGAAGACCCGAGAGAAGTTGCGAGTGCTCATATGGATGCGTTTCGCCATGGCCTCGACGGAAAGGTCGCTGGCCGGGTTGTCCGTCGCCCATGAGACGAGTTCGTTGATCGGGCTTCGCTCGGTATGCTGCGCCTTCAGAGTGGCGCTGAACTGGGATTGCCCGCCCGGGCGGCGCATGAAGACGACCAAATCCCGGGCGCACTCGAGTGCAAGCGTCGGGCCCTCATCCTCCGCCACAAGCGCCAGGGCCAGGTCGATACCGGCCGTAACGCCCGCGGACGTATAGATACTGCCATCCTTCACGAAGATCGCATCCGCATCGACATGAACCTTCGGGAACTGCCGAGACAGGTCGGCGGCAGCCCTCCAGTGGGTCGTCACCCGTCGGCCGTCGAGCAACCCGGCCCCGGCCAGGAGAAAAGCGCCGCCGCAGACCGAGACCGTCCTGCGCGCCCGAGCCGACAGACGTCGGATCATGTCGAAGGCGGTATGCTCCCCAGGGCACTTGACCTCTGCGATATCGGCGGCCGGAACCACGAGCGTGTCGATGTCACCCTCGCAATCGCTGGCCCGCCTGTGGCAGCGCAGCGGAACCTCGCCATAGGAAACTATATCTCGCGGTCCGGCGCCGCTCAGCAGCTCCAATGCGTAGGGAGGCGCTTCACCCTCGGCTAGCCTGTTCGCCGCCGCGAATACGTCCCACGGACCGAACAGATCGAGCGGCACCACTTGAGGGAAGGCGAGGAAGGCAATGCGGCGGGCCTTGTGATCCCGTCGTGAGGCGTGTCGCATTTCAATCATCTGCATTCCATTCGATCTTGGCGCATATCGTCGGATGATTGTCATTTGCGCCACAATGCATGTCCACGAAAATCAGGGACACAGTTGGCGAAGCCCCCCCTCACAGGAGCACGATCATGAGCAGGAATGAGCCCGAAGAACGCCAGAATCCGTCTTCGACAGAAAGACGTAGAATCATGGAAGCGGCTCTGGTGGCTGCGACCGGTCTGACACTGGTGGGCCGCCCGAGCGTCGCGCGGGCGCATGAAGGCGATGTTCAACGGTCACCGATCAATCTGCCGCCCATGCACAACCGAAGAAAACCGGAGGTGGGCATGCTGCTCTATCCGGGTGTGACACTCCTCGATCTGCTCGGACCTCAAACCGTGCTGGCCCCATCCTGCAACGTCCATGTCGTGTGGAAGAACACCGACCTTTTGGAAACGGATAGTGGGATCGTCATGAAGGCGACATCCACGCTCCACGAATGCCCGAAGGATTTGGATGTCCTGTTCGTTCCCGGCGGCGCATTCGAAGTAATGATGGATTCGGAAGTGCTGACCTTCCTCGCCGACCGGGGCTCCCGCGCTGGGTATGTGACGAGTGTCTGCGGCGGTTCGATCGTTCTTGGGGCGGCCGGTCTTCTTCAAGGTTATGAAGCGACGTCGCACTGGATCGCGAAAGACCAGCTGCCTCTCTTCGGCGCCATACCCAAGGATGGGCGCGTGGTGCGCGACCGCAACCGCATCTCCGGTGGTGGCGTAACCGCCGGGATCGATTTTGGCCTCGTCCTGCTCGCGGAATTGCTGGGCGAGGACATCGCCAAGCTGTCCCAGCTCACACTCGAATACGACCCTGCGCCTCCCTTCAATGCTGGCACGCCGGAGAAAGCCGGTCCCGCGATCATGGCGAAGATGGGCGACTGGCTCGGCCCAGCCGGCGATATGCTAACGGCCATGTGTACGACGGCGGCCGCCGATATGGGCCGGTACACACCGATCGCAAAATAGGCGCCGGATGCTCAGTCCGAAAGCTTCGAAAAGCCCAACATGACTGGTCTCGCGCGCGCAGCGGTTTTCGAGGCGCTGACCTTGCTCGCCCTATTCTGTATCGCCATGCCCTTGAAATACTGGGGCGACACTGGGCAGGCCGTTTCTATCGTGGGGCCAGTGCACGGTCTGACCTTCATGGTTTTCTTATGGCTCGTGATCCGGTCATGGGCGGAAGGTTTGATCGACGGCTTCGGCGCCCTGAGGCTTGTCGTCGGCGCATTCATTCCCTTCGGCGGCTTCGTCAACGAACGCTGGCTCCGCCGTCAATCCAAGGCTCCTTGATGATCTATGAACTTACGAAAATCGCCCATCTGGTTTCGCTGTTCGTCTGGATTGGTGGGATGATCGCCGTTGCCCTTGCGCTGCGCTATCCGGCTCCGATCCATATGCAACCGCTGATAACCTATGACCGCACGGTCACGACACCGGCAATGGTCCTCGCCTTGCTGTTCGGCATCCTTCTCGGCGTTCAGGGAGGCTGGTTCGCTTCCGCTTGGCTTGGCGCGAAAATCCTTCTGGTTCTGGCGCTCTCGGGATTGCACGGAGCCCTGGTGGGCAAACTGAGGCGCGCGATCCGCGAAGATTCCAGCGAGGCGAACTCAAGCAGTCGAATGTATTTGCCGCTCGGGTTCGTCATACTCGCGGGTATTGTGATGCTTGTAACAATAAAACCCTGAATCTTGATACCTTATATACGGCGGTGATTTGCAGTATCCTCACCGGCGGGGGCAGGCCGCGCCCATGTCCGTCGCGCGCATTAAGCGCAAACAGGGCAAGATCAATCCGGTTCTGGCGCCAAGACTGGGCAATGAGAATCGGGCTCTGCTGGTTTTGGCCGCTTTGTTGATCCGCAGTTCTGCTGTCACCACAAAAACAACGGTTTATGGCCGCCTTCGCGAAAGCCGACGCTGGCCGGAGGTCCCGAGAGTCCGCATAGCGGGCTTCACCGCACTCCGCGACAAAGTCCGCGGACTGTTCCGAATCCGTAGCCCCGACGCATTCGCGCTGCAGCCGTTGCAGGCGCCGGCGCACCAACCGGCGCCGACTGAGCGCTAGGCACGTGCTGTGCGTGGCCGGTGGATCGCGACACCCAGCATGACCAGCGCCACACCTGCGAGGTCGAGATACCCTGGGATCTGACGGAGGACGATGACGCCAACGATGGTGGCCGTCGCCGGCAAGATCGCTAACAGCAACGCGAAGCTCGAGCGCGGCAGGCACGACATCGCGAGCTGATCGCAGACGTAAGGGATCACCGAGGAGCAGAGGCCTACCCCGATCCCGGCGAGCACCAGAAGCGCCGAACCGAACGCGCTAAGCGCTTCGGCGAATCCGAGCGGGATCACGAACAGGAATGCCGCCGTCATGGCGGCACCTAGTCGCTCCACGCCACCCGACGCGCCGCCTTCGGCGATCTTGTGGCCGAGCACGACGTAGAGGACGAACAGCCCACCGTTGAGGAAGGCCCAAAGGAGCCCGATCGGGTCGGCGGACCACGCTGCATCGTCGCCAAAGCCCAAGAGCCACGGCACGTCGATCAGCAGCGCAACCCCAAGGATGGTCAGCGCGAACGCCAGCCCGTTCCGCCAGGTGCGCAGCCCCCAGAGTGCGAGGCCGATCGTCCCGACGAACTCGACCGCCGCAACGAGCGCGATCGGCAGACGGTCGAGCGCGAGGTAGAAGGCAGAGTTCATCATCGCCAGGCAGGCGCCCAGCGCGACGAGGAGGAGACGTTCGCGCGTGGAGGCGCGTGCGAAGGTGCGCCAAGGCCTGGTCAGCGGGGCGAAGATCAGGGCGGCCGAGGCGATGCGGAACCATGCGACGCCGAGCACACCGATCGCGGGAAACAAGAGCACCGCGAAGGACGGGCCCAGATAGTGGAAAACCGCCGAAACGCCGAACCACAACCGCGGCGGAACGCGCTCTGCCGTCCGGGTGAGCAAGGGCACTGCGTGCGCCGACACAGGGTGATCAGCCATGCCAGCATGATGGTCAGCAAACGACCCAAAACGAATGGCTGTTCGCAGCCTGAATCGATATGATGTGCCTACAATCAGAGGCAAAGCAAGCAATGAGCATTCGCTACAGAAAGGCAGCTCCAACAGCTAGGTTCGATGAGGTCGATGCTCGCATCCTGCGCGCCCTGTCGGACGACGCGCGCCTGTCCCACGCGGCGCTCGCGCGGCGCATCGGCCTGTCGGCACCCAGCATCGCCGAGCGCGTACGGCGGCTTGAGGACCGAGGTGTCATCACCGGCTATGCCGTGCGGATCGACCCGGCGAAGCTCGGCTATCCGCTCACCGTCATGATCCGCGCGCGCCCGCTGCCGGGCGAGATGGGCAGTATGGTGAAGGCGATCCAAGACACGCCCCAGATCGTGCAGTGCGACCGGGTGTCGGGCGATGACTGCTTCGTCGCCATCGCGCATGTCCGCGACGTTGGCCAGATGGAAGCCGTGATCGACCGGATCGTTCCGTTTGGCGCCACCAACTCGTCGATCGTCCAGTCAGCGCCCGTGCCGCCGCGCATGCCGGGCGTGGACTGACCAGCAGCAAAGGCCTCGTCTCAACCGCCCACCTGCACGGCGCTGGCCTAGGCCCATCGCGCAGCTCGGTGCTGGCGCCAACGTAAGCTCAGTGCCGTGACCCGCGTCATCTCGAGCGGCCGGCGGGGCGCGCCGTGCCAACGGCTGTCGAGCGCTTCAGGCCACGGTCGCCTTGAAGACCGGCGCGCGGCGCGCTTGGGTCGCCTGCTCAAACGCGAACGCGTAGCCCAGGAGCTTCCCGTCCTGCCACGCCTTGCCGAAGAACGAGAGGGCAACCGGGAGGTCGTGGCACGTGCCAGCCGGGACGCTCACGTGCGGATAACCGGCCATCGCCGGCGGGGCGGAGCAGCCACCGACGATGTGATCGCCCACTAGCGGATCGATGACCCAAGGCGGCGTGCCATCGGTCGGCGCGATCAGGGCATCGAGGTTGTGGGCGCCGAGCACCTTGTCGATGCCATCCGTTCGTGACATGCGCCGGCATTCCTCCTTCGCTTTCAGGTATGCCGCCTCGTCCAAGCCGCCCTTGGCCACCGCACGCTCGAACAGATCCTGCGGGAAATAGGACATGACCCGATCGGCGTTGGCTCGATTGAAGGCGATGACATCCGCAAGGCTCTTCATCGGTGAGGAGGGATGGGCTGCGAGATAGCGGTCGATGCCGTTCTTGAAGCCGTACAGACAGAGCTCCGTCTCGGCTTCGCCGAAGAACGGTGTCCACGCACCGATCGCCGGGTCGACGATCTCGGCACCCAGCTCGCGCAAGACGTCGATGGCCGCGTCGATGACGCCATCGACCCCTTCGTGGGTGCCCATGAGGTCGCGCGCGACACCCAAGCGGGCGCCGCGCAGGGCATCGGGATCGAGAAATGCCCTGAAGTCGGGAGCTTGCGGAGCGTCTCCGACCAGCGTTGCGGGATCGTCCGGGTCAGGACCCGCGAGCACGGTCAGGAGGCGTGCTACGTCGGCGACCGTTCGTGCGATGGGCCCGGCCGTGTCCTGGGGCTCGGCGACCGGCATCACGCCGGTCCGGCTGACAAGACCCACCGTCGGCTTGATACCGACCACCCCGTTTGCGGACACGGGCCTGACGATCGAGCCGTCGACCTCCGCGCCCAGAGCACCCATGCAAAGACCCGCGGCGACGGCGACCGCGGAACCGCCGCTGGAGCCCGAGGGTGTCCGGTCGAGCACATGTGGGTTGCGGATCTGCCCGCCACGACTGCTCCAGCCGCTGCACGTGCGCGCGGAGCGCATGTAGCTCCACTCCGTCATGTTGGCTTTGCCGAGGATGACGGCGCCCGCCTTGCGCAGCCGCTCGACCACCGTGGCGTCGCGCGGCGCGCGATTGCCCAGCATGGCCAGCGACCCGGCCGTCGTCATGGTCCGATCCGCCGTGTCGATGCTGTCCTTCACCAGTATCGGAATGCCGTTCAGCGGCGGCAGAGGTTCGCCTCGCTCGCGTGCGCGGTCACACGCTTCTGCTGCTGCAAGCGCATCGGGGTTCTCTTCCAAGACCGATCTCAGCGTCGGCCCCGCGCGATCAATCTCGGCGATCCGGTCGAGACAGGCCTGGCACAAAGCCGCCGCGCTCAGCTCACCGCGCTCGAACAGCTCCAACGCACCGGAGATCGTCAGGTCTACGAGTTGCATGGTGCCTCCCGCGGTCAGGCGTTCGAGCCCGCGACACGCCGTCGTCTCCGTTGCCTAGTCGACTATGCATGCTCGAAGCCAGCGCGACGCGGGGAGCCTCCTCAACATGCGCAGCCGACCGGGACGCTCTCACTCAGGCCTATTGTGGCAGCGGCAGGGCTTGCGTGAGCACGCCCAGGCGCTCGCGCAAGGAAGGCCAATCGATTGCGTCGGAATCCAACACCACGACACCGAGAGGGCGCTCGTCCAGCTCGATGTCGGCGGTGAGTTCGGCGAAGTCGAGCCGGTCGTCAGCATCAGCGTCGTAGCTCTCGAAGAGCGTCGCCAACCCGATCGTGTCGATGATCCAGAGCGCGAGCGTGATGGTGTTCGCCTCCGTAGACGTCAAGCTGGTCTCGTCTGCGTTCAGCCACAGCGCGAGATCGTTGCGCAGCTCGGTCAGCTCCTCGAGCGTGAGCGCCTCGTCCTGGTTTTCGTCGACGAGCACGAAGGCCGTCTCCGCGCAGACCTCAGACGCGGCCTGCGCACAGAGCGGGCCCACGGTCTCCGCGAGAAACGCGAAACGCGCGATGCGCTCCTCGTTTGCGATCGCCGGGGAGACCATCAACGCGGCGAGAACCACGGTCCACCTCACGGCTCGTCCTCCGCTTGGAAAGCCAAATCCCTCACTCGTAGATCGTTTCAAGCGCGTCTCCGAGCGCCATCGCGCCAGGATCGAGCATCTCAAGCTCCGCCCTAGGCAGGTCGTTACCCCCACCCTCCAGCCAGTTGACATCGTCGTGCTCGACAACCTCGGTTTCCGCTAGACCTACGCCCTTCGCCGCGCCGTCGAGGGCGGTGGCGCCACCCTTGTTCTGGCACTACCCGCCGAATCCGAACCCGTACTGGCAGGTCGCGACCAAACTCAGGGCCTCACTCGGCCTCGCCAAAAAAAATGAACCGTCTACGAACTCTGGCGACGCGTAGGTTCAGTTCCGCGACGCCCGCGCGCCGGCAGCGTGAACCAACCACATCCGCAAGTCAGGAGATGGGGCTCCCCCGATGGAGAACCCTTCAGGCGCGGCCGGCGTTCAGCCTCCGTTGTTGTGACGGTCATTGGCTCGTGTGCATGGAACCAAGATCAACGGGCGCCTAGCGCCGCGGATCGTCAGGGCGACCGTGTCGGGCAATGTGCAGCAGGAACTGAGCGCAGTACTTCACGTGCTGCTTATTCCAGTGCAGGTCGAAGTCGATGATCCCACCGTAGCCCTGATTGTGCTCAATGTAGTAGAGACGGCCTTCGTGCTCGGCGATATCAAGGCCGACATTATCGATCCCGGCGCGTGGCGCCAGTGAAAGGGCGAAGGCGGCCTCGTCGTCGGTGAGCTCCGTCGGCAGCGAGATGCCGCCGCTGCGGATGTTGCTTTTCCACCCGCCCGGCGGCGGCTTGCGGTAGAAATAGGCGATGATCCTGAAGCTGTTGTCCGGCATGCGCTGGACGACGACGCGCTTGTCGCCCTTGGCGAAGCCCGACAGGTAGGGCTGAATGACCACCTCGTGCGTGTCGCAGAGCGTGCTCGCCAGCATCGTCTCGGCGATCGACAGCTCGGTCTCACAGCGAATGCGCTCCACGGCGGTGCCGCGGTCGCCGAACGGGTCCTTGATCACGATGTCACCGAACGCGTGAAGCGCAGCTTGCACATCGTTAAGCGTCCTGCCGACGACCGTCTTCGGGCTGACGTCGGCGAAGTTGTCCAGGTAGGTCCGCTTATCCTCGGTGCGCCATGAACCTTCCGCCGGCGGCGATACCGGCACACCGTAGGCGCGGGCCTTGGCGTCGATGTCGTCGAGCAGCGCGCGGCTGCGCGCAGAGACAAGATTCAAGATCACGTCCGGACGGACCGGCGGAGCCACCGCCGCGTCAGCTGTCCGCGCGGCGCGGGTCACGACGACCTCGTCGAAGACGGCCTTCAAGTGCCCGAGCAGATAGGTCCGGTCATCCGTCAGCTTATCGTCGGGAAGCACCACCCAAAGAAGCATCGCCTATATCTCTTAAAGCCCGCAGCCATTGTGACACGATATCAATGAACAAAGGGCGCAAGCCACACGGCAACAAAGACGTGTTGGGAATTAAAATATTCCGCGTGCAGATTTTTCGAAGATCGGTTGTACTAGAGGCTGCACCGACGACAGCGCATCGGCTTGACGCAGCGCGTTGCCGAGTATGCTTCACGCGGCGTGGCGAGCGGGCGGTCAACCCGCACGCCTCGCATCGCACGTGGGCCGCGGATGCCCCACACATTGACTTGGAGAGACCTTTGATGTCCCCGCTTGCGCCCCCCTCGCCCGGTGCGTCGCCCTTCGCCAGGCTGATGAAGGCGTGGCGGCGCCCCCGCAAGGTGCTCGGCATCATTTCCATCTACGCGCTCTATTTGACGAAGCGCCTCTGGGTACGTGATCACATCGTGGTCTCGCCGACACCGTTGATTTCAAGCTACGGGCTGTGGAAACTGGCAAAAGTGGCTGGTCTGGATGTCCTCGATACCGAGCAGTCCGAGCGCCGTCGTCGACCGCCTTTGGCGCGAATTCGTCACGTAGATGCGACTTGGGACCCGGACGCGCCGGCTGGACTGCTAAACGGACGCTGTCGCGATATCAGCAAGTCGCACGTGGACGACGTTCATCAGACCGTGTTCGGCTACTGCACCAAGCTCGACCCGACGGTTTTCCAAGGCCGCGCCGTCATGAAACCCGAACTTAACAGCCAAGAAGGCGGCGCCTTCGTCGACTGCCCCATCGCACCCGCGGAGGTGCGAACCGACCATATCTATCAGAAACTCGTCGACAACGCGGTCGACGCGAACACGGTCAAGGAGTATCGCGTGCTCGTCGTCGGCAACGAGATCGTCGACGTCATCGTCCAATTCCGCGGCGCTCCGCAAAGGCTCAAGGGGCGCGGCTCGGGCGGGGGCCAAGGCTGGACGGCCGAACCGGCGCATGCGGTGTTCACAGCCGACGAGCATGCGAGCATCCTGCGCTTTTGCGAGCTGATCGGTCTGGAATTCGGCGAACTCGACGTGCTGCCGGACATGGTCGAGAATCGCATTTACATCTTGGACGCGAACAAGACCCCGAGTTTCATGTCTCAAGAGCGAAGTTTTACGCTGGAGCGATTTCGTCAGCTGCGGCGTCGGGCCGACGCGTTCTATCGCATCCTGCGTCAACGGCAGTCGATGCCCGACAGCGCCGCTCACCAACCGTCGGCAAGCAGTCGCGGGCGAGGTGCGCCTGCAGTGCCTGCGCGCCGAGGGCAGTGACATGTTGGAGAGCTATCGGAAGATCTTCGCGCTGCTGGAACGCCGCGAACGGCGCCAATTCTGTCTATTGGTGGTGATGAGCCTCGTCCTTGGCGTGGTCGAAGCGGTGGGCGTTCTCTCGGTCTTGCCGTTCATCGCGATCGCTTCTGATCCGAGTGTCATCGACCGCTCCGCGCTGTTGAGCAGGGCATACGAGCTGTCGGGCGCGACCTCGAAGAACGCCTTTCTGATCACGCTCGGTATCGGCATCTTCGCGATCTACATGGCCAGTGTGGCGTTCCGGGCGATCACCTTCTACGCGCTGACCCGCTTCGCGCATCTCCGCGCGGCGAGCCTCGGTACCAAGCTCATGCGGCGCTTTCTGGCGCAGCAATACGCCTGGTTCCTCGGCCATCACTCGGCGAAGCTATGCGGCACGGTGCTGTCCGAAGTCGATGAGACCGTACGCACCTCGGTCGTGTCCGGTATGCGCCTCATCGCCTATGCTGCCGTTGCCATTGTGCTCGTCGGCATGCTGATGATCGTGAACCTTGGCGCCGCACTGGTGATCGGCGGGGTCATGGCGGGGGCCTACGCGATCGTCGTGTTCTCCGTCCGGCGAACTCTGGTGAAACTAGGTAGGGAGCGCCAGCGGAGTAACGCCGCCCGCTTCGCCATCGCTCACGAAGCCTTCGGTGGCATCAAGCAAGCGAAGCTCTTGCACCTTGAGCCCAGCTATCTGGGGCGTTTCAAGGCAGCCGTGCTCGACTTGTCCGACGCCCGCGCCCGGACGGCGCTCCTGAGCGAAACGCCTCGGCACGCCCTCGAGGGCCTCGTGTTCGGTAGCATGCTCGGTCTCGTGCTATGGGTCCTTGCGTTCGGCAATGCCAACCTTACGGCGGCTCTACCCCTCTTGGCGGTCTACGCGGTCGCTGGCATCAAGCTCGCGCCCGTGCTGCAGAAGCTCTACACCGCCCTTGCCATCGTTCGCGCCGATAAGCCGAACTTGGACGCGCTCCACGCTGCGCTCACGGTAGAGATGCCAGAGGTCGACCTGCCAAACGACAACGGTCCGCCAATCACCCTGCGCCACGCCCTGGAGCTCCACAACATCCGCTATACGTTCCCAGAGGCGGCTCAACCGGCGTTGGATGGCCTGACGCTCCGGATCGAGGCGAACACCACGGTGGGCATCGTTGGGCCAACGGGGGCCGGAAAAACCACCGTGATCGACGTCATCTTGGGCTTGTTGGAGCCCGACAGCGGCACCATGCGGGTCGATGACGTCCCCATCAACCGTGACAACGTCCGCGGCTGGCAGCGGTCCGTGGGCTATGTGCCCCAATCGTTCTTTCACCTCGACGACACGATCGCCGCCAACATCGCGCTCGGCGTTCCGCACGACCGCGTCGACTACGTCGCCGTCGAGCGGGCGGCACGCGTGGCCAACCTGCACGACTTCGTGACCAGTCTACCCCAGGGCTACGACACGCTCGTCGGCGAGCGCGGCGCACGCCTTTCGGGTGGGCAGGGGCAGCGCCTCGCCATCGCTCGCGCGCTCTACCGCGATCCCGACGTGCTAGTCTTCGACGAGGCCACGAGCGCTCTGGACAACCTCACCGAGAAGGCGGTGATGGAAGCGGTGCGGGCCTTGGGGCGTCAGAAAACGATCATCCTCGTCGCTCACCGGCTAACCACGGTGCGGCGCTGCGATGCGATTTACCTGCTCGACAAGGGCCGCATTGCCGATAGTGGTCGCTACGATGATTTGATGGCGGCCAATGCGACCTTCCGCGCACTGCACGAGGCCGTTGCCTAGGGCCCGCCGATGGTCTCGGGTACGTTCGACCATACGCACCGCCGCCCAGCTACCGGGAAGGCTTGAGTGCTCAGAGGGCAAGGGCAACGGCCATCGCCATAGTGATGGTCATACTCTTGCTGCGCGGGCCGATGGTCTCGTCGCGAGCCGAGCATTGCGCCATGCGTAAGTGACGCACTGCTCCAGTTCAGAAACGGTTCGGCCAGTTCCTTCAACATCAACGTCTTGTTCTGGTTCCGGTGGGCGAACAAGAAAACGGTCTATGCGCAGACCTCAGAGGCGGCATCGGCACAAAGGGCCCCGATCTTCTCGGCGAGAACCGCACGCGCGATGCGTTCTGCGTCGGCGACCGCGGGCGAGGCGATGAAGAAAGCGGCTGCGAGTGCCACCTCACCGCTCGTCCTCGGCGGGCACCGCCAGAGCCTTCAGCCGGTAGAGGGCTTCAAGCGCGTCCTTGGGCGCCATCGCATCGGGGTCCAACATGTCGAGCTCGGCGCGCAGGAGGTCGGCCGCGATCGCGGGCGTCTCCGGCGCGAGCGTCTGGAACAGCGGCAAGTCTAACGCCAGACGCGCCGGGCCCTGCTGGGCCTGCTGCTCGAGCCGCTTCAAGAGCGCCTCGGCGCGCGCGACGACCGGTGCCGGTACGCCGGCGAGCCGCGCCACGTGGAGGCCGTAGGAACGGTCGGCGCGGCCGTCTGCGACCTCATGGAGAAAGACGACCTCTCTTCGCCACTCGCGGACCTTCATCGTGTGACAGGCCAAGCGCTCGAGCCGGTCCTCGAGGTCCGTCAGCTCGTGGAAGTGAGTAGCGAAGAGGCCACGGCAACGGATCACGTCGTGCAGGTGCTCGATCACGGCCCAAGCGAGGGAGAGCCCGTCATGGGTGGCCGTGCCGCGGCCGATCTCATCGAGGATCACGAGGGAGCGGCCAGTCGCCTGGTTCAGGATCGCCGCGGTCTCGACCATCTCGACCATGAAGGTCGAGCGCCCGCGCGCGAGGTCGTCGGCGGCGCCCACACGCGAGAAGAGGCGATCCACGATGCCGAGCCTGAAGCGCTTCGCCGGCACGAACCCGCCAGCCTGGGCGAGGATCGCCAGAAGCGCGTTCTGCCTCAGAAACGTGCTCTTGCCCGCCATGTTGGGGCCTGTGAGAAGCCACAGGCGATCATGATCGCCGAGCGGGCAGTCATTGGCGATGAACCGTTCGCCGGTGCTGCGCACCGCCGCCTCGACGACCGGATGGCGGCCGGCCTCCACCTCGAAGGCAAGGTCCTCCGCGAGCTCGGGGCGCACCCAGTCCTCCGCTGCAGCGAGCTCAGCCCAGGCCGCAGCGACGTCGAGGCCCGCGAGCGTGCGGGCGATCGCGCCGAGCGCCTTGGCGCTAGCGACCACGTCCGCCGTAAGCGCGTCGAGAAGGGCCTGCTCGCGCGCACGTGCCTTCCCTTCCGCCGCGTTGAGCGCGAGTTCCAGCTCGGTCAACGGTTCGGTCGCGAAGCGGCTTGCATTGGCCAAGCCCTGGCGCCGGACGAAGCCAGCAGGTGCTCGATCCGCCTGCTGCGCGTTCAGCTCGACATAGAAGCCGAGCATGTTGTTGTGGCGAACCTTGAGACTGCTGAGCCCCGTTTCCTGCTTGAGCTGGGCTTCGAGTGCGGCGATGTGGCGGCGGCCATCGTCCTTCAGACCGCGGGCCTGATCGAGTTCCGCATCAAAGCCTGCGCGGATCGCGTCGCCCTCGCGCGCCAGGCGCGGCGGCGTGTCGACCAGGGCCGCCCGCAACCGCTCTTCAAGCGGCTCGCTGCCCCCGAGGTCGCCAGTGAACGCCTCCAAGACAGGGGCCGCGCCGTCGAGCAGCGCGGCGATCGATCGGGCGACGCCGAGGGCGCGACCCACCGCACCCAGATCGCGGGGGCCACCGCGGCCGAGCTGGAGGCGGCCGAGCGCGCGCTCGAGGTCCGGCACCTCGCGCAGTCGAACCCGCAGCTCGCGACGCCGCTCGGGGTCGGCTACCAGCGCCGCTACGCGCTCGTGACGCGCCACGATCCGCTCCCGTTCCGTGAGCGGGCCGCTCAGATGGCGCTGCAACAGCCGCGCACCTGCGGCCGTCAGGGTGCGATCGACCGTGGCAAGCAACGTCCCGGCGCGTCCGCCGCCTAGCGCTTCGGTCAGCTCGAGGTTCCGGCGGGTCGAAGGGTCCAGCGCGAGCTGGCCGTCGCCCGTCTGGCTACGCAGCGGCTGGAGACCCGGCAAGGCACCTCGCTGGGTCAGCTCGACATAGGCGAGAACGCCACCCGCAGCGCCCAGCTCGGCTTCGCCGAAATGGCCGAACGCGTCGAGCGCGTTCACGCCGTAGGCGCGACACAGCCGCTCCCGGCCGCTGCGGGGCGCGAGTTGGCTCGCCGATACCTGCACCAGCCGTGACCGCCAGGGCGCCAGTGCCGCGGTCAGACGCGCCTCTTGGGTCAGCGCCTCGTCGAGGAGCAGCTCCTTGGGCTCCAGGCGGGCCAGCTCGACGGCAAGCCTGTCCACATCGAGCGCGATCGTCTGGAAGTGACCCGAGGACAGCTCCAACCAGGCGAGTGCCAAGGCACCATCGGCCTCGGCGAGAGCCGCGAGAAAGCTCTCGGCCCGCGCGTCCAGGAGCTCGTCCTCGGTGAGCGTTCCGGGCGTCACGATGCGCACGACGTCGCGCCGGACGAGCTTGTCCGCGCCCTTGCGCCGCTTGGCTTCTTCCGGGTCCTCGGTCTGCTCGCAGATGGCGACACGAAAATCCCGGCGGATCAGCCGCTGCAGGTAGGTCTCGGCGCTGTGCACCGGCACGCCGCACATCGGTACTTCCTCACCCTGATGCCGACCTCGGCGCGTGAGCGCGATGTCCAGGGCCTCGGCGGCCGCAATCGCGTCCTCGAAGAACAGCTCATAGAAATCCCCCATCCGATAGAACAGCAGCACGTCGGGATGTTCCGCCTTCAGCGCCAGATACTGGCGCATCATCGGCGTCGCCTCGCTGGCGTGCGGCAGGGGCGCGGTACGGCTCAGCTCGTCCTCGTTTACATCGCGTTAACCAATCCGACCGAGCATGGCCCTAGATGCCGGCGGCGGCCAGCCGCAGACCAGACTCAGAGGGCCTTTCATGCCGCGTACCGACGACTACGTCACCCGTCATCCGAGCTTCGATTCCGAGCAGCTCTGGACGGATGTCGAAGCCAACGCCGCCGTGCTCATCGACGAGATTGAACCGCTCGACTGGTCGGCGCGCGCCGCGGCCATCGACTGGTTCATCTGGCAGGTCGGGACCAAACTCCTGAGCCAGCACGCCGCCGAGGCCGTGATCGAGCGCAATCGTGCGGCGATGCACGCAGCACCCGCTATCGAGCGCTTCGTGGATGTCGCGCAGCGCACGCTTGCAGCCGTACTGACGCAGCTCGACCCGACGCCCGCACGCCCGAGCAATGCGTTTCACGCCGTCCTGCTCGCGCTCGCGCCGGTCGCCGAGCATCAAGAAGTGTTCGAGGCGTGGATGGATGGGGTCGAGCGCGAAAACCTCGCCGCCGCCTTCGGCGATCTGCCGGGACACGCCTTTCTCTGCCTCGCGTCGACCTATGACGACACGTTCACCGCAATGCTTGCGAGGGACGGGTTTCGGCGCTCCATGCTCGGCGAGAACACCGGCTTCTGACCAACCGCTGCCGGATCAGTCGAGCTGAACAGGCTGCCTGGCCGGTTGCCATCACCCGGCAGGATGGGGTGGCACCTGCGCAAGGGGGCCATCGAGGCCGCAAGTAGCGATCGCCCGCCTATTGCTGGCTCGCGACACCGGCTTCCGTCTCGGGGGTGCTCAAGGGCTCTGGACGGACCGGTTGGGTGTGCAGCCGATCGAGGCCGGAGGTGAGGTCGCCCTCCGCCTGCTGGCGCAGCCGGTCGCGGTCGCGCTCACGCACGTCCTCGACAACGCTGGCGGCCCGCTCCGGGGTGGTCCCCAGCCCCATCAGCACGTGCTCACCCATACGCAGCGCGGCTTCGAAGGTCTCGCGCGCGGTGAAGTCCACGCCAGCCTGTTTGAGCGCGATCCAATGGCGGCGGTCATAGGCTCGGACGAACAGCTTGGCCTCGGGGAACACCTCCTGCGCGAGGGCCACGATTCGATCGGCCGTTTCCGGCTCGTCGACGCAGACGACGAGCATCTGCGCGTCCCCAGCCCCGGCCGCGCGCAGCACATCGCGGCGTGCGCCGTCGCCGAAGTGGACGCGAAAGCCGAAGCGGCCCGCATCGCGTACCCGCTCCGCGTCGCGATCGAGGATTGTGACCTCGAAGCCCGCGCCGAACAGGGGCTGCGATACGACTTGGCCGAATCGCCCGAAGCCGATCACGAGCACGCTTCCACGAGCGTCGTCGAAGCTCTCCGACATGGTCGGTGGTTGCTGCCTTCCCACGAGGAACGGCACGAGCCGGCTCACGAGAGGCGAAAGCGCCATCGACGCCGTGATGACGGCGACGAGCACGGCTGTCGTCGCGGGATCGAGCACGCCGGCCAACGAGGCTGCCGCGAAGAGGACGAAGCCGAACTCGCCGTGCTGCGGCAGGGCGATCGCGATGCGAACGGCATCGGCGTGGGCGGAGCCGAAGAACGTTGCGACACCGTAGATGGCAATCGCCTTGAGGCACATCGCCACAGGCGTCACCGCCAGGATCAGCAGGGCGTTCGCGGTTACGACCTGGAGGTCGAGCGCGAGGCCGACGGCCATGAAGAACAGCCCGAGGAACAGCCCGCGGAACGGCTCGATGTTTGCCTCGACCTCGTGGCGATAGGCCGATTCGGCGAGCATGACGCCGGCGATGAAGGCCCCCATCGCGTAGGACATGCCAACGAGGTCCATCAGCAGGCCGGCGGCAATGACGACACCCAGAGCGCTCGCCGTCATGAGCTCCTGGAGCCCGGTCCGCGCGAGCAGGCGGAACATCGGGTCCAACAGGTAGCGACCGATCACGACCAAGAGCGCGATCGCCCCGAGCGCCAGGGCGACTTGGCCGAGGCCCTCCATCATGCCCACGTCTGTGCTCACGGGCGCGAGCAGCGTGACCAGGAGCAGTAGTGGCACAATGGCCAGGTCTTGCAGAAGGAGGATCGCGAACGTCTTGCGGCCGTAGGGCGTGCTGCGCTCGCCGTGCTCGTCGAGCGACTGCATGACGAGCGCCGTCGAGGAGAGCGCCAGACCTAGCCCAACGACCAGTGCAGTCGCAGGCGGCAAGCCGACAAGCCAGGCGGGCACGGCCAGCACGAGGCCGCAGGCCAGCATCTGCGCCATGCCGAGGCCGAAGATGTCCCCCCGCATCGCCCAGAGCGTTGAAGGTCTCAGCTCCAGGCCGATCACGAACAGGAACAGCACGACGCCGAACTCGGCGAAATGCAGGAGCTCCTCCGGATGCTCGGCAATGGTCCCTGGGACGACGATCTGAACGACCAGGCCTGCGGCAAGGAAACCGAGGACGGCGCCGAGCCCGGCTCGGCGGAAGGCGGGCACGACGAGGCAGGCGGCGGCGATGAGCGCGAGCGCGTTCCAGAACTGGAGCTCGAGCGGCGTCGGTGCGAAGTCGATCATCGCCAGCGTTCCTCCGACCGGTCGGCGCGGCCCGCACCTGGCGTCATGACCGAACCCGTGCCGCGGGCGAGGTCGACGTTCGGCCGCAGCTTCGCCAGCGGCTCAGGCGTCCGCTTGTGCCGCCCGCTTCTGCGCCTTGCGTCGCTCGTTGGCATCGAGGTGACGCTTCCGCAAGCGGATGTTCTCAGGCGTCACCTCGACCAGTTCGTCGTCGGCGATATAGGCCAGTGCCGCCTCCAGCGACATCTTCAAGGGCGGCGTCAGGTTGACCGCATCGTCCTTGCCGGCGGCACGGATGTTGGTGAGCTGCTTGGCCTTCAACGGATTGACGTCGAGGTCGCTGGCGCGCGTGTGCTCGCCGATGATCATGCCGGCGTAGACCTTGGTGCCCGGCCCGATGAACAGCGGACCGCGGTCCTCGAGGTTCCAGAGCGCGTAGGCCACCGCGTCCCCCTGCTCGGTCGAGACGATCACGCCCGTGCGACGCGCGGCGATCGAGCCTTTGTAGGGCGCGTAGTCGTGGAAGACTCGGTTCATCACCCCGGTGCCGCGCGTCATCGTCAAGAACTCGCCCAGGAAGCCGATCAACGCACGCGACGGCGCTTGCAAGACGAGACGCTGCCGGCCGACGCCGGTCGGGCGCATCTCGGTCAGCTCGCCACGCCGGCTCGTGAGCGCATCGATCACCGCACCGGTGAACTCCTCGTCCACGTCGATCACGACCTCCTCGATCGGCTCGAGCCGCTTGCCGGTCGCCTGGTCCTCGCGCATCACCACGCGCGGCCGGCTGATCGACAGCTCGAACCCCTCACGGCGCATCGTCTCGATGAGAATGGCGAGCTGCAGTTCGCCCCGACCCGCCACCTCGAAGGCTTCACCGGCGGCCTCCTGGGTGATCTTCAAGGCGACGTTGCCCTCGGCCTCGCGCAAGAGCCGCTCGCCGATGAGTCTCGACGTCACCTTGGATCCCTCGCGGCCGGCGAGCGGGCTGTCGTTGACGGCGAAGGTCATCGCCAGTGTCGGCGGGTCGATCGGCTGGGCCGGCAGGGGCTCGGTAACCGACGTTTCGCAGAGCGTGTCCGCGACGGTGGCCTCCGCGAAGCCCGCGAGCGTGACGATGTCGCCCGCCTCGGCGGCATCGAGCGGCGTGCGCACGAGCCCCCGATAGGCCAGCGCCTTGGTGACGCGCGCCTGCTCGACCTGGCGACCCTCGCGATCGAGCGCCTTGAGCGTCGTGTTGGGCAGGAGCTTGCCGGCCGTCACCTTGCCCGTCAGCAGCCGGCCCAGATAGGCGTCGGCCTCGAGCGTGGTCGCCAGCATCGTGAACGGTCCGTCAGCGATTACTCGCGGCTGCGGCACGTGCCGCAGGATCACGTCGAACAATGGCGCCAGCGTCTCGCGGGGCTCCTCCACGATGTCCGCGACCGCCCAGCCCTCCTTGGCGGAAGCATAGATGTGCGGGAAGTCGAGCTGGCGCTCGTCGGCCTCGAGGGCCACGAACAGGTCGAACATCTCGTCGAGCACCGCGTCGGCCCGCTGGTCCGGCTTGTCGACCTTGTTGATCGCGACGATCGGCGCGAGACCGAGCTTGAGCGCCTTGCCCAGGACGAACTTGGTCTGCGGCATCGGCCCCTCGGACGCATCGACCAGCACCACGACGCCGTCGACCATCGAGAGGATGCGCCCCACCTCGCCGCCGAAATCGGCGTGGCCCGGCGTGTCGACGATGTTGATGCGTACCCCGTCCCAGGACACCGAGGTGCACTTGGCGAGGATGGTGATGCCGCGCTCGCGCTCGAGATCGTTCGAATCGAGCGCGCGCTCGGCGACCTGCTGGTTGTCGCGGAATGTCCCCGACTGCCGGAGGAGACCGTCGACCAGCGTCGTCTTGCCGTGATCGACATGGGCGATGATGGCGATGTTGCGGAGATACATCGAGAAAGGCAGCCGGGGCGGGTTCGAGGGATGCGTGCTTCTACACGACCCACGACGCGCGGCCAATCGCCCAGGGCCGGCGGTTGCTGCGGAGGCCCGCGATGCCATCTCTAGGTAGGTGATCAGCCAGGAGCGCACCATGCGCCGGATCATCGCCGTCGCGGCCACCGTCCTCCTCACGGGCCATGCCGCAGCCGACGGAGGCCTCCATCTCAGCGACCACCCGCTGGTGGATCGCATCGTGCGCACCTCCGATGACGCCGAAGTCAGCCGCGCCGAACTGGAGGGCGTGCTGTCCGAGGCGGACTTCGTGGTCTTGGGTGAGAAGCACGACAACGCGCGCCACCACGTGATCCAGGCGGAGCTGGTCGAGCACCTGGGCACCGCCGGGCGGCTCGACGTCGTGGCGTTCGAGATGTTCCCCCGCGACCTCCAAATGCCCATCACGCTGCATTTCCAGCAGGCGGGCGACGCCGCCGGCCTGGCCGACGCGATCGAGTGGGACCAGCTCGGCTGGGGGAGCTGGGCTTGGTATGGCCCGATCGTCCATGCCGCCATTCGTCATGACGCCACGATCGTCGCCGCCGATCTCAGTCGGCAGGATGTGCGTGCCGTCTACGAGGGCGGCTTTCGCTTGCTCGATGCGGGTTTTGTCGAACGGACCGGGCTGAGCGTGCCGCTCGCGGCCGACGACCAGACGGTGCGCGAGGCCGCGATGGTGGCAGCGCATTGCGGGCACGCGCCCGGCGACGCCGCGGCGTCGATGGTCGCAGTCCAGCGTGCCCGCGACGCCATGCTGGCGGACCAGCTCGTCAGGTTGACGGGCGGGGGCCAGG
Organism: Geminicoccaceae bacterium; assembly: GCA_028279345.1. Taxonomy (GTDB): domain Bacteria; phylum Pseudomonadota; class Alphaproteobacteria; order Geminicoccales; family Geminicoccaceae; genus JAAAPF01. Next base: position 58,334 of record JANQNY010000034.1, on the reverse strand, counting down.
GCGTGCTGATCACCGGCAACGGCCATGCCGACACGACGATCGCCGTCCCGCCCGTGCTGGCGCGCCTTGCGCCCGATGCCACCGTGGTGAGCCTCGGCCTCGTCGAGGTCGAGCCCAGTAGGACGGCGTTGGACGCGGATGATGCGCCCTACGACTTCGTCTGGTTCACACCGCGCGCCAAGCCGATCGACTTCGACTATTGCGACCAGTTTCGCCAGTCGCGGGGCTGACACCGATCAATCAAGGGAACGTAGGTCCGTGCGCAGCCGTTCGGCGTCGAGCCCGGGCCGCTCCGCCTCGAGCGCGTCGTGCGTCGCGCGCCAGACGGGCACGGCGCGGCAAAGCAGCTCTCGACCCGCGTCGCGCAGCCCTATGAGACGGCCACGGCGGTCCTCGGGATCCGTACCGACGGCGACGAGACCACGGCGTTCGAGCGGCTTGAGGTTGGCGGTGAGCGTCGTCCGGTCCATCGCCAGGAGCCGCGCCACATCACCTAGCCGCGGTGCCGTCGGCCGGTTCAGGGCGATCAGAAGCGAGTATTGACCGTTGGTGAGGTTGAAGGGCCGGAGCGCCTCGTCGAAACGCCTTGCCACGGCACGCGCCGCCCGCTGCAGGTGCAGGCAGAGGCATCGGTCACGAACTTCGTGCGTGACCCGCAACGGTAGGTCGTCATGCATTGGCATGTCGAAAATATGTTGACATCAACGTAGTTGTCAACGAGCTTGCCAGACGTCGACTGGGACGGACGGCCGATGAGCAACACGATGGGCGCCAGCAAGCGCCGCTGGCTCAACGGCTGCGCCGAGCGCTGATCGAAATGGTGGGGCTTGATCGGGCAACACCGCGAGCAGTCTACGAACAGCCACCGGAGGACAGGCTACAATGACCAGCGTCCAAGGCTTTGTGATTGCCGTGAAGACGGCAGAGCGTGAGCGCTATCGCCAGATGGCTGCGGACGCCGCCGCCATCTTCAAGGAACTCGGCGCGCTCCAGGTCGTCGAGTGCTGGGGCGACGACACGCCGGTCGGCGAGCTGACCTCGTTCCCCCGCGCAGTGCAGCTCGAGCCGGACGAAACGGTCGTCTTCTCGTGGATCGTCTGGCCATCGAAGCAGGCGCGCGAAGAAGGCGGCGCCAAATTCATGGCCGACCCGCGCCTCGAATCGCTTTTCAAGGAACCACCCTTCGACGGCAAGCGGATGATCTATGGCGGCTTCGAAGTGATCTTGGACGTCTGACGCCGTCAGGCGACGCCTAGCGCCTCACGCATTCGTCGCTTGAGCCAGTGGCCGTCGCGGGTCGGCAAGACTCGCGGCGGGTCGTCGGCCTGCACCTCCAAGAGGGCTAGCCCCAGCCCGCTCCGTGCCTGCAGGCGCGGTGCGAGCGCATGCACGTCGTCCATCGTCGATACCCGCTGCGTCCAGGCGAACCTGCAGGCATCGGCGACACCGACGAGGTCGATGCCCCTGGCCGTATGGCTCTCCTGCATGCCGGTCTCGCCATAGCGCCGATTGTCGAGGACGACGATGCTCAAATTGGCAGGCCGCTTGGCGCCGGCGGTCGCGAGCGCGCCCAGCCCCATCAACAGCTCGCCGTCGCCGGTGAGCACGAGCACCGGGTCCTCGGGCCGGGCGAGCGCAAGCCCCAGACCCATCGGCACCGCACCACCCATGGCGGCCCAGAGGTAGTACGTGCGCGGATGGTCGCCCGCGGCGCAGGCATCGTAGGCGGGCGAGCCCAAACCTGTGACGACCAGCAGGTCACCGCGCTCAGCGAGCAGCGCTGCCACCGCGTCGCGGCGGTCGAGACCCGTCACCACCGTTTCCTGCCAGTGAGGCGCTGCGCCAGCAGCACAGCAACCGGCAGCTCGCCGTGGAACGCGAGGTCGAAAGCACCGCTGACCGCGTCGGCCACCTCTTCAGCGCGCTCAGCCCGATGGACCATGACGCCGATCGCCTCCAACGCCGGCGTCGTCGCGCGCCCCATCGGCACCTGCCAGCCGTTGAACTCCGCCCACTCGCCGCGCATGGTCACGAGCATTGGCAGCGGGAACCCGCCGGCCTTCGCAAGCGCGAGCATGTTGATGCAGTTGCCGACGCCGCTCGACTGCATGAGGAGGCAGCCACGCTGGCCACCGAGCCAGGCGCCGGCCAAGAGCGCGATGCCCTCCTCCTCGGTCGTCAGCACCGTCGCCTCGATGGCGGGATCGGCTTCGCAAGCTTGAATCACGGGGGTGTGACCCGCGTCTGGAACGTAGGCAACCTGGCGAATGCCGGCAGCGGCGATCGCCTCGATGATGTGTTGCTGCCACGCTTCCAAGGCGCCTCCCTCCACCGCCTGCGGCCACGCCTCAAGCCATGTTGCAAGTGTCGTGCACCGCTAGACCATACTGTCCGCTTCTGGCTGGCTCGGCTGTTTTCCGCTATATTCCGCTCTGTTGCATCAGGATACTGGACCGCATTTTCGGGGGACACAGAAATGCTCAGGCTCAGTCTCGTATTGGTCCTCTCCGCATTCCTGGCGCTCGCAGCGCGAACCGCCGACGCGCAGGAGAAGGTGTTCCGCTACGCCGCCAGCGGGGACATCCTCGGCCTCGATCCGCACGCGCACAACAATGGCCCGACCAACGCGATGAAGGGCAACCTCTATGGCAGCTTGATTCATCGCCGACCCGATCTGTCGCTGGCGCCGGATCTCGCCACCGAGTGGGAACGCGTCGATGAGACGACGTGGATCTTCACGCTCCGCGACGGCGTGACCTTTCACAACGGGAACCCCTTTGCCGCCAACGACGTCATCTACAGTTTCGAGCGACAACGTCAGCCAGGTGCCGAAATGGCCACGGCGGTGGCGTCCATCGCAACCATCGAACCGATCGACGACTTGACCATCGAAGTTAAGACGAGTGCGCCTGACCCAACGTTACTACTTAATCTGCCACTGTTTTTCATTGTTGATGAAGAATACACAGAAGAAAATGATGGATTCGATGTGGCTCTTGCAGCCGGCGCGCAGAGTTTCGTCAATACGAACGCCAACGGGACCGGCCCATTCCGGCTAGTGGAATGGGTACAGGACAATCGACTAGAGGTGGAGCGAAACGCTCACTGGTGGGGCCATGGCGACGACGCCGGCAATGTCGAGCGAGCCATCTTCACACCCATCGGCAACGATGCCACGCGGGTGGCAGCACTCCTCTCCGGCGAGGTCGACATGATGTACCCGATCCCACTGCAGGACGTGCCGCGGCTCACCGGCCATCCTGACGTCGCCGTTCTTCAGGGGCCGGAGCTGCGCACGATCTTCTTCGGCTTCGACCAGCACCGCGATGAGCTGCTGGACATGCCAGGCTCCGGAGAGAACCCGCTAAAAGATGGCCGCGTGCGGCGCGCCTTCGCCTTGGCGATCGACAAGGAGGGCATCAAGCGCGTCGTCATGCGTGACGCCGCAACGCCGACGGGATTGATGATCGCGCCTGGCATCGAGGGCTTCCAGGAAGACATGAACACGCCCTACCCGTTCGAACCTGAGCAAGCGAAGCTTCTGCTCGCCGAGGCAGGCTATCCTGACGGTTTCCCGATCACGCTGGATTGCCCGAACGACCGCTACGTGAATGACGAAGCGATCTGTACGGCCATGATTCCGATGCTGGAGCGCGTCGGCATCGACGTGACGCTGAACGCCCAGCCGCGCTCGCTGCATTTCAACAAGATCGGTGCGCCCAGCGGCTACGATACCAGCTTCTACATGCTCGGGTGGACGCCGGGCTCGTTCGACGCGCACAACGTCTTGCAGAACATCATAACGCTGGACGGCCCCGGCCAGGGCACGTGGAACTCGGGCCGCTACAGCAACCCCAGGATCGAGGAGCTCACCGATCTGATCGCGTCCACCGTCGATAGCGAAGCGCGCGACGCATTGATCCGAGAGGCGTTTCAGATCCACTACGACGAGGTTGGGCACCTTCCGCTGCACCAGCAGGCGCTCGCCTGGGGGGTGCGGACCGACGCGGTTGCCGAGATCGTCCAACGACCCTTCGACGACGTCGACTTGCGGTACGTGACGCTCGATTAGGCGCGTCATTCGCTACGGAGGTCGCGCATCGGTTGGGAGGCGCGGATCACGGGCCTGTGACCCGCAGCCGCAACGCACATGGGACGCCCGATGCCGGCACCGGCCGATGGGCCGGAAAACGGGGGTTTGACACAGGCGGCGCTTGTTCCACCTTGGTCTGGTTACATGCCTGCAACTCAGCTATGCGTGGTCGATCTGCGGGGACGAATCGGCCCGCGTCGTTTGGGAGACATCAACATGACCCGACCCGGCCTACTGTTGGCCTCGGCCGCGCTCATGGCGCTGACGGCGGCAACGGCGGACGCCCAGGACAAGGTGTTCCGCTACTCCACGACTGGCGACATCCTTGGTCTCGACCCTCACAACAACAACGAGGGACCGACCAACACGATGAAGTCGAACATCTACGGTCGGCTCATCCACCGCTTGCCGGACCTGTCGTTGGAACCGGATCTCGCCACCGAGTGGGAACGTACCGACGACACGACGTGGATCTTCACGCTGCGCGAGGGCGTCACTTTCCACAACGGCAACCCTTTCACCGCCGACGACGTCGTCTACAGCTTCGAGCGCCAGAGCCAGGAGAGCTCGGACATGGCGTTTGCGATCTCCTCGATCGAGAGCGTGAACGCGATCGACGACTACACCGTCGAAATCAAGACCAAGGCGCCAGACCCGACGCTGCTGCTCAACATGCCGAACTTTTACATCGTCGATAAGGAGTTCATGGACGAGAATGATGCGTTCGAGGTCATCGCTGGCGCGGGCCTGCAGAACTTTGCCAACGCCAACGCGAACGGCACCGGTCCCTTCCGGATCGTCGAATGGGTTCAGGACAACCGCGTCGTCCTCGAACCTTTCGAGGATTGGTGGGGCCAGGACGAGCGCACCGACAACATCGATCAGGCGATCTTCACCCCGATCGGCAACGACGCCACGCGCGTCGCAGCCCTGCTCTCGGGCGAGATCGATGCGATGTATCCCGTACCATTGCAGGACATCCCGCGGCTGGAAGGTGAGCCCGATGTCACGGTGCTGCAGGGCCCGGAGCTTCGGACCATCTTCTTCGGCTTCGATCACCACCGCGACGAGTTGCTCGACATGCCCGGCTCGGGCGAGAACCCGTTCAAGGACGTTCGCGTGCGCGAAGCCTTCGCGCACGCGATCGACAAGGAAGGCATCAAGCGCGTGGTGATGCGCGGCGCCGCGACGCCGACCGGCCTCATGGTCGCGCCGGGCATCAATGGCTTCCAAGAGGACATGAACGAGCCCTATCCCTTCGATCCCGAGCGCGCCCAGGAGCTGCTTGCGGAAGCGGGCTACCCCGACGGATTCCCGGTCACCTTCGACTGCCCCAACGACCGCTACGTCAACGACGAGGCGATCTGCACGGCGATGGTGGCGATGCTGGAGCGGATCGGGATTGATGTGACCCTGAACGCCCAGACCAAGTCCCTGCACTTCAACAAGATCCGGGACCACGACACGAGCTTCTTCATGCTCGGCTGGACGCCGGGGTCATACGACGCCCACAACCCGCTGCAGAACCTAATGACGACGGAAGCGCCTGGTTCGGGTGCTTGGAACTCCGGTCGTTACTCCAACCCGGAGGTCGAGGAGCTGAGCGTCCAGATCTCCCAGACCGTCGACGAGGAGGCGCGCAACGAGCTCATTCGCGAGGCCTTCCGGATCCACAAGGAGGATGTCGGCCACATTCCACTGCACCAGCAGGCGCTGGCGTGGGGCGTGCGAGCGGACACGGTCGAGGAGGTCATCCAGCGACCGTTCAACGACATCGACTTGCGCTACGTCACCTTGAAGTAGGCGAAGTGTCCAGGCGCGGCCGGGCTCTCGGGCCCGCCGCGCCAAAAGGAGACGCCGATGATCGACTTCATCGCACAGCGCATGATCCAGGCGGTGTTCGTGATGCTGGTCGTCGCGCTCATCTCCTTCTCGCTGTTCCAGTTCGTCGGCGACCCGATCAACAACATGGTCGGCCAGGAGGCGACCGAGGCGCAACGCGAGGCGCTCCGCGAGCAGCTCGGGCTCAACGACCCCATCCCCATCCAGTTCGTGAAGTGGGTGGGGAATGCGATGCAGGGCGAGTTCGGCATCTCCTATCGGATGGGCAAGCCCGTCGACCAGCTCATCGCCGAACGCCTGCCGGCGACGCTGGAGTTGGTCTTCCTTTCCGCCATCCTGGCGCTCGCGATCGGCGTGCCCATGGGGGTCTATACGGGCCTCAACCGCTATTCTTGGCTGTCGCGCGTGTTCTTGACGATCAGCCTCATCGGCATCTCGCTGCCGACCTTTCTCATCGGCATCATCCTGATCCTGACGTTCGGCGTCTGGCTCGGTTGGCTGCCGACCTTCGGCCGCGGCGGGACCGTCGACCTCGGCGGGTGGCAGACCAGCTTCCTCACGCTTCAGGGCTGGAGCCATATCATCATGCCGGCCTTCACCCTCGCGCTCTTCCAGCTCACGCTGATCATGCGCCTCGTGCGCGCCGAGATGCTCGAAGTGCTGCGCACGGACTACATCAAGTTCGCGCGTGCCCGCGGGCTCAAGCAGCGCTCGATCAATTTCGGCCACGCGCTCAAGAACACGTTGGTGCCGGTCATTACCATCATGGGCCTGCAGATCGGCGCCCTGCTCGCCTTCTCGATCATTACCGAGACGGTGTTTCAGTGGCCGGGGATGGGCCTGTTGATCATCCAGGCGATCCAGTTCGTCGATATTCCGATCATGTCGAGCTACCTGGTTCTGGTGGCGCTCTTCTTCGTCCTCATCAACCTCACCGTCGACCTGCTCTACTACGCCGTCGATCCGCGCCTACGGATCGAGCGGCCCGGGCCGGCGCACTAGGAGGGCGACGATGCAGAACATCGAGACGACGGTCGAGCTGCCCGCCGCGCCGAGCTTCGGGGCACGGCTCTCTGGCAACATCAAGGCGTTTCTGGACGGCGACGTCTTCTACAGCTTCAAGCGCTCCCCGGTGACGATCATTGCGTTCGTCGTCACCATGATCCTGTTCTTCTGCGCGATCTTTGCGCCGTGGGTGGCCCCCTACGATACCTACAACATCGCCGGCCTCAACCTCATGGACGCCTTCCGCCCGCCCGCCTGGGTCGCGGGCGGCGACGCGACCTTCCTCCTCGGCACCGACGATCAGGGCCGGGACGTGCTCTCGGCGATCATCTTCGGGCTCAGGATCTCGCTGATGGTGGGCTTCCTGGGCGTGCTCATCGCCGCCGTGGTGGGAACCATATTGGGCCTCATCTCGGGCTATTTCGGCGGCTGGATCGACGCGCTCATCATGCGTATCGCCGACGTTCAACTCACCTTTCCGGCGATCCTCATCGCCCTCATGATCGACGGCATCGCGGGCGCGGTGCTCGGCCGCGCGGCGCACGCCGAGAGCAAGCTCGCCGTGCTCGTGATCGCCATCGCCGCGTCCTTGTGGGTCAACTTCGCCCGCACCGTGCGCGGCTCGACGCTGGTCGAGAAGAACAAGGAGTATGTTCAAGCCGCGCGCGTCATCGGCATCCACCCGATTCTGATCATGTACCGCCACGTGCTCCCCAACGTCATGGGGCCGGTGCTGGTCATCGCGACGCTATCCCTGGCGATTGCCATCATCACCGAGGCCACCCTCTCCTTCCTCGGCGTCGGCGTGCCGGTCACCAACCCGTCGCTCGGCACGCTGATCCGCATCGGCAACGACTTCCTGTTCTCGGGCGAGTGGTGGATGACGATTTTTCCCGGTGTGGCCTTGGTGATCCTCGTGCTGGCCGTCAATCTCCTGGGCGACTGGCTCAGGGACGCCCTCAACCCGAAGCTCCGCTGAGACCGCCCGTGGCCGACAAGCGCCCCGTCCTCGATGTCAGGAACCTGCGGGTCGAGTTCCCGACCCGGCGCGGCACGCTCACCGCCGTCGACGACGTCTCGTTCCAGGTGGGCGAGGGCGAAGTGCTCGGCGTCGTCGGTGAGTCGGGCGCGGGCAAATCGATCACCGGCACGGCGATCATCCGCCTCCTCGAGCCGCCCGGCCGCATCGCCGGCGGCGAGGTCTGGCTGGACGGAGAGCGGATCGACAATCTGACCGCGGAGCAGATGCGCCGGGTGCGCGGTAAGCGCATCGGCATGGTGTTCCAAGACCCGCTCACCTCGCTCAATCCGCTCTACACGGTCGGCCGTCAGCTGACCGAGACCATCATGACGCATCAGGAGTTGACCGAGACCCAGGCGCGCAAGCACGCGATCGACCTCCTGGGCGAGGTCGGCATCCCCGCCGCCGACGTCCGCATCGACCAGTACCCGCACCAATTCTCGGGCGGCATGCGCCAGCGCGTGGTCATCGCGTTGGCCCTTTGCGTCAACCCGCGGATGATCATCGCCGACGAGCCGACGACAGCGCTCGACGTCTCGATCCAGGCGCAGATCATCAAGCTCCTGAAGCGGCTCTGCGAGGAGCATGGTGCTGCCGTCATGCTCATCACCCATGACATGGGCGTCATCGCCGAAACGGCCGACCGGGTGGCCGTCATGTATGCCGGCCGTATCGCCGAGATCGGCCCCGTCGCGGAGGTCATCAGAAACGCGAAGCACCCCTACACCGAAGGGCTGATGGGCTCGATCCCGGTCGTCGGCCACGACCTCGCGCGGCTTACCCAGATCGAGGGCTCGATGCCCAGGCTCACCGAGATCCCGACGGGCTGCGCCTTCCACCCGCGCTGCCCCAAGCGCTTCGGCCGCTGCGACAAGCAGCGCCCCGAGCTGATGCAGGCGGGCGCCTCGCGGGCTGCCTGCTGGCTGCATGACACCGCCCATGCCGAGGCCGCCGAATGAGCGCGCCGCCGATCTTGCAGGTGGACGGCCTGTCGAAGGCGTTCGACGTGTCGGCGCCGATCCTCAGGCGCCTACTCCACGGCGAAGGGCGAACCTATCTGAGGGCCGTCGACGGCGTGAGCTTCGAGATTCCGAAGGGCAAGACGGTGAGCCTCGTCGGCGAGAGCGGCTGTGGCAAGTCGACGGTCGCGCGGCTGGTGGTCGGGCTCTACACGCCCACCGAAGGCAAGGTGGTGTTCGACGGCCACGACATGGCCCAGGTGCAGGGCCGCGCCGAGATGGCAAAGCTCCGACGCCGCTTCCAGATGATCTTCCAGGACCCCTATGCGAGCCTCAACCCGCGCTGGCGCGTCCTCGATATCATCGCGGAACCCATCCGCGCGCACGGGCTCATGAGCGACGACACCGCCATCGCGCGCCGTGTGGGCGAGCTGTTGGAGCAGGTGCGGCTCTCGGCCAAGGACGGCGAGAAGTTCCCGCACGAGTTTTCGGGCGGTCAGCGGCAGCGCATCTCGATCGCACGCGCGCTCGCCTCGAACCCCGAGTTTCTGGTCTGCGACGAGCCCACTTCGGCGCTCGACGTCTCGGTGCAGGCGCAGATTCTGAACCTGATGAAGGACCTGCAGACCGAGCTGGGTCTCTCCTATCTCTTCATCAGCCACGACCTGGCGGTCGTCTACCACATCTCCGATTATCTGGGCGTGATGTACCTGGGCCGACTGGTCGAGGTCGGCCCCGCGCGTGAGATCTTCAGGGACCCGCAGCACCCCTATACGCGCATGCTGCTGGACGCGATCCCGGACCTCGAGATGACCGGGAAGAAGCGCATCCCGGTCGCCGGCGAAGTGCCGAGCCCCATCGCCCCACCCCCTGGCTGCCACTTCCACCCCCGCTGCCCCTTCGCCAACGAGCGGTGCCGCACAGAGACGCCGCTGCCGGTCCACATCGGCGAACGCGACGTGCGCTGCCATGCGGTGGAGGAAGGCCGGCTGGAGGCTGAGGTGGCCGCCGCGAAGGCCAAGGCGCCGGCGGCGGTGGCGTAGACATACGCGAATGCAGAGTTATTTTCATGGCACGCTTGTTCTACAACAAATCCATGCAGACTTTTTCTCGCTCCCAAGGCATAGCGCCGATGCCGACAAGGCTGGGCCTGGGCGAGCTAAGCATACCCCTGCGCAATCAGCTCTGGAGTCTCTTTTTTGAAAAGTTAGATGAGAGCGCGGGCTACGCCTCCGGAAAAAGAAGAGTCTTTGGGGAATGGAATAATATTATCTATGATTTTGAAACTAACATTAAATTTCTTCCCGTCGACGAATTTGACAATCTTTTGGCTAACCTTAAAGTAAGATACAAGACGCTTTTCTTGGAAAAAGAATATTATGATGTTCTTGACTTCTTGCAATTTTGCATTCGTCACCCGGACAAACCCTATTCTTTGGAGCTGGAGATTGGGCATATTCTCGATGAACACTGTGCGGCGTACATCATTGGCGCGGATCAGAAGACGATCGCACCAGCCGCGACAGAGGAAGAGGGTCGCATGCTCCAGGAAGCCCTTACCAGTATAGAAGCCGCTCGTTTGACCGGAGCCAAGTCCCACCTTGATGCAGCAATTCAAAGTTTTAATCGTCGGGTGTACGCAGCTGCAATTAGGGAGAGCGTTCATGCCGTAGAATCAACTGCTCGAAATCTCGATCAAGCTGCGTCATCGACCCTCGGGCCTGCGTTAAAGCGGTTGAGCAGTGCGACCGATATCAATCCGTAATTTAAGGAAGGCCTGGAGAAGATATATGCTTATTCCAACTCTGAACAGGGTATCCGACACGCGCTGATCGACGACGATAAACCCAGAGTAGACGAGATTGATGCCCTATTCATGATAGGTGCTTGCGCGTCATTTTGCTCATATCTGGTCGGTAAGGGTCGTAAAGCGTCACTCCTCCAAGATTAGGCTGGCGTCGTCGTTGCAAGAGTGCACAAGCTGATACGGGCTCCGCACGCCGAGTGAGCGTTCGATGTCCAACGAGACCCCAAAGCGCCCCGCGACCTACCAGGACGTCCTCAACCCGCCGCCGCACATGGTGGCCGAGATCGTCCGCGGTGCCTTGCATCTCCATCCGCGCCCGGCGCCTCGGCACACAAACGTAGGATCGGGCCTTGGCATGAAGCTGGGACCACCGTTCCGCTTCGGCGACGGAGGGCCGGGCGGATGGTGGATCCTCGACGAGCCCGAACTGCATCTCGCTGAGCAGGTGCTCGTCCCCGACGTCGCCGTTTGGTGCCGGGAGCGACAGCCCGACCTGCCGGAGACGGCGTGGTTCGAGGTAGCGCCCGATTGGGTTTGCGAGATCCTCTCGCCGTCGACTCGCGCCCTCGACCTTGGCGCGAAGCGACAGATCTATGCCGACTTCGGCGTCGCTCACCTCTGGCTCGTCGAACCCGATGCGCCGACGCTGGAGGCCTTCGTGCTCGACGAGCGGCGCTGGCGGTTGCTGGTGGCGCTTGTGGGCGATGCTGACGTCTCGCTGCCACCATTCGACGCGATCACGTTCGATCTGGCAACGCTCTGGCCCTGAGGCGCCCCGCCCACTCTCTAAGGGCCTGCTGGATGATTTGCGCCGCCGACCAGGAGAAGAGGGCGGCCATCGCGGCGGCTACCACGAGGTCGGGCCAGGCGGTGCCGGTGAGGAACACGCCGGCGGCGGCGCCCAGGACCGCGACATTGCCGATGGCGTCGTTGCGGCTGCAAAGCCAGACCGAGCGCACATTGGCGTCGCCGTCGCGGTAGCGCATCAAGATCAGGACGCTGGCGACGTTGGCGGCGAGCGCGAGGAAGCCGATGGCACCCATGATCGGAGCGTCCGGCACGCCCAGCACGAGCACCTGATAGGCGGTAGACCCAAACACCCAGAGCCCCATGAGCGCGAGGCTCACGCCCTTGAAGAGGGCGGCCGTCGCCCGCACGCCGAGCGGCATGCCGATGACCCACAAGCTGATACCGTAGGTCAGCGTGTCGCCTAGGAAGTCGAGCGCGTCCGCCTTGAGCGCCTGGGAGCCGGCGAGCGCGCCGGCCGCCATCTCGACCACGAACATCGACGCGTTGATGGTGATGACGAGCCAGAGCGCACGGCGATAGGCACGCGAAAGGCCGTCGAACACCTTGCCTTCGCCGCAGCCGCAACCGGCCATACGCCACCCTCAACTTCAGCCCCGACGTCTAGTCGAGCAAGGCACCGTGTCGGTCGATGATGCGGTCGATCTCGGCAAGGGCAAAGGCGCCCAGTTGTCTCTGGCGCTCGATGCTCTCCGGCCGCGTTTCCTCGAGATCGCCAATCACGACGATGTTCTCGTCGTTCAGCATGTTCGCGGGCTCGGTGTAGTTGAAGCTGCCGACGATCAGCACCTGGCCGTCAATCACCATCAGCTTGTGGTGCAGCTTGCCGACATCGCCTGCGTCTCGGCTCGCCAGGAAGAAGTCGACACCGTTCTCGTGCAGCGGGCGCGAGGCGGCCCAGCCCTGATTGCCCTGGCGGGCATCGGCGATGCCGCGCACCTTGAGCCCCGTCCGCGCGAGGGCGATCATCGCATCGTCGATGCCTGAGGACTGGGCGAAGGTGAAGATCGCGAAGTCGATGCGCTCGCGCGCCTTCAGCATCTGCTTCATGATCTCCATCTCGGGCATGTGGTCCGGGGCGAAGACCACCTTGAGCGCCACGCCCGCCAGCCGCGGCTCGGGCGGATGAGGCTCGTGCCGGCTGCGCGCCCGGCCGAAGGTGCCGGTCCAGATCTCGTCGAACTCCTTCTGGTAGGCGTCTGCCATCCGCTTTCCATCGAAAACGACGACGTGGTTGAGGTTGGCGTGCGTGCCCGTCAGCGTGAAGTTGGTCGAGCCCGTCAAGAGCCGCGCGTCGCCTTCGATGTCGCGGATGATGAACTTCTGATGGAAGATCTTCGGGTTGTAGTCGGTGCGCACGTCGATCCCGGCGCGCCATAGGGCAGCGATAAGCGCCCGGTTGGGGTCGTGCCTTTCCATCTCCTCCATGTCGAACGGGTCGGCGGCGGGCCGGTGCGCGATGAGATAGTCGCCTTCCAGCACCATGCGAATGCGGACGCCGCGCTGCCGGGCGGCGACGATGGCCCGCGCGATCGGCTCGGATTCGAGCTCCTGCACCGCGACCGCAAGGCTCTCCTTCGCGCCACCGATGAACGTGACGATCACGTCTTCCAGGTCGTCGGGCGCGCCCAGCGTGTGCGGCCCCATGAACAACGAAATGCTTCCGATCGAACAGCCCATGGTCCTGCCGCCGCGATGTGCTGCGGCCGCCTAAGACCGAAAAGGGCTCCGGGTCAACGGACGAACGTTGAGCTTACCGCCGGTCAGTCCGGCGGATCGCGACGCCAGCCACCGTCGGGCAGGCGGGCCATCTCGCGGCCGATATCGGCCAGTGGGTTCGCCGTCTTGGGGTCGAATGGCACCGAGTCCTCGGGGGGCTCGAAGTCGGGTGGAATGCCGATCCAGCGCACTTCGATCTCGGGCGTTCGCGTCTCTGCGGTGACGCGCTCGAGCAGGAGCGCAGTGTTGACGGGGTTCGTGAACGTCGCCTGCACCAGGGCGTCGTAGCCACTCAGCGCGATCGGCACGAGGCTCAACTCGACGGGTTCGGGCACGACACCGATGGCGATGTTGTAGACGAGCCAGAGCCGCATGAGCGGCGGCAGCGTATCGCCGTTGCGTTGCCGCCAAAGCTCTTCGAACGCGGGCAGTCCACGACCCTGAAACGCGGGAATGCCCTCGACATAGCCGAGGTCGCCATAGAGCGCGCCGTCAATCTCGACCGGGGGAAAAACGCCCGCGATCGACGTCGCCGCCATGAGGACGTCGACGATGCGCTCCTTGGGCTCCGGGTTCTCGGCGGCGATCTTGGCCACGTCCCAATAGCGCCGGCCGCCATAGTCGAGATTGACGGTGCCCACGGCGACCTGAAGGCCTTCGGCATGCGCCTGCCGCAGATCGGTGATGAGCGCATCGTCGACGGCCATTGCCACCTGCTCTCGAACGCCCTCGTTGTCGACGAGCGAGATCGTCCGCTTGGAGAGCAGGCTCAAGAGCGGCCGCATCTCGATCCAATCGGGCGAGACGTTGCGATAGAACTCTTCGAGCGAAGCGTAGCGCTCGGACTTGCCACTGGCGACATAGGCGGCCATGAGCGCGCCGGTGCTGATGCCGCCGATGAAGTCGAACGCGGGCATGGGGACCGCCGCCGCCTCACCGAGTTCCGCCCACTGCGCCGTATAGCCGGCGCCGAAGGCCCCCCATTCGGCGCCACCAGAGAACAGCAGCGCATCGAACGTGTTGTCCGGCGTTTCACCGCGCGCCACCGCCTCGAAGCGCTCGATGAACGTCTGCAGGCTCTCGTCCTCGCGCTGACGACGCTCGGCTGCGTACCGCTCGGCTCCAGTCTCGATCGCGGCGACCACGGCCGGATCGCGCGGCGTCGGCCCAGCGCACCCGACGAGAACGGCCGCCGCCGCAAGCAGTGCCGGCCACCGGTTCATGCCGGCTACGGTGTCGAACCCGAGCGCGCGGCGCGACGCGCTTGCGCGTGTCGTGGACGAAACGCGTTCAACCGCCCTGCTCTTGCTGGACCCGACGCCAGCTTCGGACATTGGCGTTGTGCTCCTCGAGCGTCCGCGCGAACGCATGTCCGCCGGAACCATCGGCAACGAAGAAGAGGTAGGGCGTAGCGGCCGGCTGCACCGCAGCGCGGATCGATGCCCGGCCCGGATTGGCGATGGGCCCTGGCGGCAGGCCCTCATAGCGGTAGGTGTTGTAGGGATCGTCGACCGCTAGATCGGCGCGGAGCAGCGACCGCCCCAACGGCGCCTCGCCCTTGGTGAGCGCATAGATCACTGTCGGATCGGTCTGGAGGAGCATGCCACGGCGGAGCCGGTTCACGAAAACGCCGGCGACGATGGCACGCTCGGCGTCGACGCCGGTCTCCTCCTCGACGATGGACGCAAGGGTCAGCGCATCCTCAGGGCTCGCGAGCGGTAGGTCGGGAGCACGTGCGGCCCAGGCCGCATCGAGCTCCGCTTCCATGGCAGCCTGCATCCGCGCCACGAGCTCAGCGCGCGTCTCACCGCGCTGAAAGAAGTAGGTATCGGGCAGGAGAGTGCCTTCGGCCGGCGGCTCCGATAGCTCGCCGGTGAGCTCCGGCTCGGCCTCTAGCGCCTCGAACACCTCCTGCACGGTCCAGCCCTCGACGACGGTAAAGCGGTTCTGCACGACCTCATGCTCGCGCAGCATGCGGACCGTTTCCGCCACGCTGACCCCTGCGGGAAAGGCGTACTCGCCCGCCGTCAGCCGATCCTCGACACCTTCGAGCCGCACATGAATCTTGAAGACCCAAGGATTGCCGATGACCCCTTCGGCGGTGAGTTCGTCTGCGATACCGCGAACCCCAGAGCCCGGCTCGACGACGACATTGGTCGTTTCAGTCGAGGGACCGGGCGCTATCGCCAGCCGATCGACGGCGAAGAGCCCCATCGCCACGATGAGCCCGCCCATGACAGCGAGCAGGAAGATCCCAACAGCAAAGCCGAACACGCGCGACAAGACTCGCATCGACCGATGCTCAAGCGTCGGGCTGGACGAAGATCAAGCTCGAATTGGTCCCGCCGAAACCAAACGCGTTAGACATCGCCGCTCGAACCTCGCGACGCCGCGCCTCGTGTGGCACGAGGTCGAGGTCGCAGCCTTCGGAGGGTCGGTCGAGGTTCCGCGTGGGTGGGACGATGCCCGTCTTGAGCGCAAGGATGGTGTAGATGGCCTCGACAGCACCTGCCGCGCCCAAGAGGTGCCCGATCGCCGACTTCGTCGACGACATCGAAAGCCGGTAGGCGTGCTCGCCGAACAGCCGCTTGACAGCACCCAGCTCGATCTCGTCGCCCAACGGCGTCGACGTGCCATGGGCGTTGACGTAGTCGATGTCCTGGGTCTTGAGCCCCGCGCGCGCCAGCGCGCCCCGCATGGCGCGGAAACCACCGTCGCCGTTGGGGGCTGGCGCCGTGATATGGTAGGCGTCGCCTGAGAGGCCATAGCCCGTGAGCTCGGCGTAGATCCGCGCACCGCGGGCGAGCGCCCGCTCGCGCTCCTCCAGGACGACGACCCCCGAGCCCTCGGCGATGGTGAACCCGTCGCGCGCCTCGTCCCAGGGACGTGACGCACGCTCGGGCTCGTCATTGAAGCCCGTGGTGAGGGCGCGCGCTGCAGCGAAGCCCGCGACGGCGAGGCGGCTCATAGCGGCCTCTGCCCCGCCGGCGACCATGACGTCGGCGTCATCCAAGGCAATGAGCCGCGCTGCATCGCCGATGGCGTGCGCGCCGGTGGCGCAAGCGGTCACGGCCGAGTGGTTCGGCCCTTTGAAGCCGTGGCGGATCGAGACGTTGCCGGACGCGAGGTTGATCAGCGCCGAGGGAATGAAGAAGGGGCTGACACGGCGCGGGCCCTTCTCGGCGAGAATGATCGAGGTGTCGTAGATCTCTGGCAGGCCACCGATGCCCGAGCCGATCTGGACGCCGATGCGCTCGCGCTCGGCCTCATCCAGCTCACCATCCAAGCCTGCGTCGACGACGGCCTGCTGGGCGGCAGCGATAGCGTAGATGATGAACAGCGCCACCTTGCGCTGCTCCTTGGCGGGCATGTAGCTGTCGGGATCGAACCCGTCCGGGTCGTCGCGGCCAGGCACAAGGCCTGCCACGCGCGACGGTAGGTCGGAGACGTCGAACCGGTCGATCTTGCGGAGGCCGCTCTCGCCCGCCGTCAGGCGGCGCCAGTTCGCGTCGACCCCGTCGCCGAGCGGCGTGACGAGACCCAACCCGGTGACGACAACGCGACGCATCGGCGTTTTCCCGACCTCAGCTGTTCTGCGCGATGAAGTCGATGGCGTCCTTGACGGTCGCGATCTTCTCGGCCGCGTCGTCAGGAATCTCGCAACCGAACTCCTCCTCGAACGCCATCACCAGTTCGACCGTGTCCAGGCTGTCGGCGCCGAGGTCGTCGACGAAGCTCGCGCTTTCGACCACCTTATCCTCATCGACACCGAGGTGCTCCACCACGATTTTCTTTACCCGCTCGGCGATGTCGCTCATGGGGACGATCCTCTAACTTGTTGCAGGCTCTTGGCCGGATTGACGTTGTGACGGCGGGTGCCGGCACGTTGTGATTGCTTGAAGCCGCGGCGACACACCCTCGCTCGCACGCCTGCTAGCACAGTGGCTCGCGGCCTGACTAGTGCGCCTGCGAAGGGCCGATGGCATGCCGACTAGGGCATGACCATCCCACCGTTGACGTGCAGCGTCTGGCCGGTGACATAGGCAGCTTCGGCGCTGGCCAGATAGACCGCCGCGCCGGCCACATCCTCGACCGTCCCGAGGCGCGCCGCAGGGATGGCTGCCAATAGCTTGTCGCGCTGCGCTTCGGCGAGCCCGGCGGTCATCGCCGTCTCGATGAAGCCCGGCGCGATGCAGTTCACCGTGACGCCGCGGCTGGCCACTTCCTGCGCGAGCGACTTGCTCATGCCGATGAGGCCCGCCTTCGAGGCCGCGTAGTTGGTCTGCCCGGCATTGCCAGTGACGCCGACGACCGAGGTGATGTTGACGATGCGGCCAAAGCGCCGCTTCATCATGCCGCGAAGGGCTGCGCGCGACAGCCTGAATGCCGCCATCAGGTTGGTCTCGATAACCGCATGCCAGTCTTCGTCCTTGAGACGAAGCGCGAGGTTGTCCCGCGTCTGCCCGGCGTTGTTGACGAGAATGTCGATGCCGCCGTCGCCCTCGATCCGCTTGACCAGCTCATCGGCGGCCGCCGGCTCCGCCAGATCGGCGCCGACCACGGTGGTCCGCTCGCCCAGCGCTGCCGCAACCTCTTGCAAGGCGTCTTCGCGACGTCCGGTGAGAACGACGCCGGCGCCCGCCGCATGGAGCGCCCTTGCGATCGCGCCACCGATGCCCCCGCTGGCACCCGTGACGAGGGCTTGGCGCCCGTCGAGACGAAACATCCGCCGCCTCCCTGCTGCGAGCCGCCCGCGGGGCTCAGGCGGCGAGACGGCCGAAGGTGCCGGCCAACGCGTGAACGTGGTCCACGGTTTCCAAATGGTAGATCGCACCGCCCGGAACGGCGCGTCGGGCGAGGCCCGCGAGCACCTTGCCGGAGCCAGCCTCGACGATCTGCTCGGTGCCGGCCGAAGCGAGATAGCTCATCGTTTCGCGCCAGCGGACGCGACCGCAGACCTGTGCCACCAAGGCGCGGCGGATCGCATCTACGTCGCTCAACGGGCGTGCCAGCACATTGGCAATCACCGGAACGACCGGCGTATGCAGCGGCGCCACCTCCAAGGCGTCCGCCATCCGCTCGGCTGCCGGCCCCATCAGACGGCAGTGGAACGGCGCACTGACATGGAGCAGCTGAACGCGCTTGGCACCCGCAGCGCGGAGCGCCTCTCCGGCGCGCGTAACGGCCGCCTGTGCACCACTGATCACCACCTGGCCGTCGGCATTGTCGTTGCCGATGTCGACGATGCCGTCGTTTTGGGCGAGGACATTCTCCACGGCGTTAACGTCGAGGCCAAGCACGGCGGCCATCGCGCCTTCGCCGACCGGCACGGCAGACTGCATCGCCTCGCCACGCAGCTGCAGCAGCCGCGCCGCGGTGGCGACGTCGAGCGCTTTGGCGGCGACGAGCGCGCTGTACTCGCCAAGCGAATGTCCGGCGAGGAAGGTGGCGAATTCGGAAATCGGCTCGCCGACCTCGGCTTCGAGCGCGCGTAGCGCAGCGACCGAGACCGTCATCAATGCGGGTTGCGCGTTCCTGGTGAGCGTGAGCTCGTCCTGCGGGCCGACCAGGATGAGGCGGCTGAGCGGTCGGCCAAGCGCATCGTCGACCTCTTCAAATACCGCGCGCGCCGCCGGCAGCGAACGCAACGTGTCGCCCATGCCCACCTTTTGTGAGCCCTGTCCGGGAAAAAGGAATGCCGTATTCATGATGCTCCAGCCACTGCACGACCGGCGCTTTCGATAAAGGCGACCCTTGGTCTGTCAAGGCGCTTGCGGCGGAGATGGCTTTGCGTATAGTCCGCCACCTCGCGGCGAGCCTGATCGCCGCCCTTTCCGTTTGTCCGAGGATTGACGGCCCGGCCGGCCTTTTCGCTCGGGCGGCGCGAGCATTGAGAGTGAACGGACCGCATGCCGCTGTATGAACACACTTTCATCGCGCGTCAGGACCTCACTGCGCAACAGGCCCAGGCGTTAGGCGACACCTTCAGCCAGCTGATCGACGAGCAAGGCGGCGCGGTCGGCAAGCTGGAGTACTGGGGCTTGAAGAGCCTTTCGTACCGCATCAACAAGAATCGTAAAGGGCACTACTTGCACCTCCACATCGACGCTCCGTCGAGTGCGGTCGACGAGCTGGAGCGAAACCAACGTCTCAGCGAGGACGTCCTGCGCTACCTGACGCTCAAGGTCGACAAGCTCGACGAAGCGCCCTCGGTCATGATGCAGGTCAAGTCCGCGCGCGACGATCGCGCCCGCCGCGACCGCCCGTGATCCGCATCATTCACGTCCAGGTGTTTTGAACGAGCCATGTCCGAGCCGACCCAGCGCACCGATCAAGATCACCGTAGCGAGCGCGGCGAGCGACGCGAGCCGCCGAACATAACGATTCGGCGCCCGTTTTTCCGCCGGCGCAAGGCGAGCCCCTTTGCTCATCCGGACGCGCCGACGATCGACTACAAGGATGTGAAGCTGCTGCAGCGGTTCATCTCCGAGCGCGGGAAGATCGTGCCGCGCCGGATCACCGCGGTGACGGCCAAGGAGCAGCGTGCCTTGTCGCGCGCGATCAAACGAGCGCGACAGCTGGCGCTACTCCCCTACGTCACACGCTGAGCCACGCCGAGCCGCGGTTAGGAGCCGACGATGGACGTCATTCTGTTGGAGCGGGTCGAGAAGCTCGGCCAGATGGGTGAAGTCGTGAAAGTGCGCGCCGGGCACGCGCGCAACTACCTGATTCCCCAGCGCAAGGCGCTCCGCGCCACCAAGCAGGCCCTCGCCGAGTTCGAGGCGCGCCGCACGCAGCTCGAGGCCGACAATTTGCACCGGCGCGACGAGGCGGCAGCCGTGAAGGCCGAGATCGAAGGCCGGAGCGTCGTCATCATCCGCCAGGCGAGCGAGGCCAAGCAGCTCTATGGGTCGGTCACCGCGCGCGACATCGCGGACGCGTTCACGGCCGCCGGGGTGACCGTCGATCGGCGCCAGATCAAGCTCGAAGCGCCGATCAAGACATTGGGTATCGCCGACGTGCGCGTCGCCCTGCACCCCGAAGTCGACACCTTGCTCCACGTCAACGTCGCCCGAAGCCAAGATGAAGCCGATATTCAGGCGGGCAAGGCACCGCCGCCAGGCGACGACGAGGATGATGACGCGCTTGCTGAGGCCGACGATGTGGCCGCCGGCGAGAGCAATCTCGCCGACATCATCGAGCAGGAACTGGCCGAAGCCGAGCGCGGCTGAACGCAAGAAGGTGGGCTTTGTCGCCGGATGGTGCTACGCAGCATAGCGGCACCTGCAGGTGCCGTCGGTGGTGTTGTTTGAGGAGCCCCTGTCATGAGTGAGCAGCCGAGCAAGGAAGTGGCGGCGCCGCAACAGCCACCCATTGTCGTCAAAAAATACGCCAATCGACGCCTCTACAACACGAGTTCATCGAGCTATGTGACGCTCGAGGAATTGGCTAATCTGCTGAGAACAGGCCGCGAATTTGTGGTTTTTGACGCAAAGTCCAATGAAGATATTACTCGATCTGTCCTTACGCAGATTATTTTGGAAGAGGACAGCAAGGGACGAAATCTACTACCTGTCCCATTTCTACGTCAGCTAATTGGTTTTTATGATGGCAATATGCATGCTTTGTTGCCTAGATATTTAGAAATGACTATGGAACATTTTATCCAGAACCAAGAACAAATGCAGCGGTATTTTGAAGGAACGATGGGACGACTGTTCCCAATCAATCCTTTCAATGATATGGCGCGGCAAAACATGGCGCTGATGCAGCAGGCAACGTCCATGCTGACGCCGTTCGCACCCAACAAAGAAGGCGGCGATGCAACTGCTGCGGATGCGAAGGGCGAGCCCGCTGACATGCAGCAAAGGGAAATTCTGGCGTTACGTCGCGAAGTCGAGGAGTTGCGGGTGAGGCTCGCGATGGCCGCCGCGGATGCGCCGACGCGGAAAGCGAGCGGCAGCGACCGCTAAGATCTTTCGTCGCTCAGCGCATGTAGCTGATGTAGCTACTCCAGTAACGCTCGATCGCCATGAGCGTTCCATTGATCTCGCCGAGCTGCTCTTCACTCGCCACGCCGTCGGCGAGGTCGTCGGCGTTCCGCTGATACAGCTGATCGATCTTCTGCGTGAGTTCCAGTCCCTTGTCCGACAGGCGCACGCGTGTCATTCGCCGATCGTGGGGCGATCGTTCTTGCTGCAAATAGCCGTTCTCAGCCAACTTCTTCACATTATAAGAGACATTAGAGCCCAAATAATAGCCGCGCGCCGTTAATTCACCGACCGTCAACTGCTCTTCATTGATATTAAAAAGAATTAAAGTTTGCACATTGTTGATATCTTCAACACCAAGTCGGTCGAGTTCGGTCTTGATGACGTCGAGAAAACGGCGGTGCAGCCGCTCGATAAGGCGAATGGTGTCTAGGTAGCTTCTTTTCACGCGGCAATCAGCCTTGGTTGTCGATATAGCGCCCAAAAAGCATGCGCGCGAACTTGTGGTAGCAGGAGGATCATCATGTTTCTAACATTTTGATGATCGCGGAAAAGTCCTTTTTTCCGAGCCCCCCGTTCACCGCCAGTTGATAAAGCACCGCCGCGGCAGCACCCAGCGGTGTTGCGACGCCGCCGACACCGGCAGCCGTCTGTGCGAGCTTCAGGTCCTTCAGCATCATCTCCGCGGTGAACCCTGGGGCGTAATCACGATTTGCCGGCGAACTCGGCACCGGCCCAGGCACTGGGCAGTAGGTTGTCAACGACCAGCATTGACCCGAGCTCGTGGAACTGACGTCGAAGAGCTTCTGTGGATCGAGCCCCAAGGCGTGGGCGAGCGTGAACGCCTCGGCGACGCCGATCATCGAGATACCGAGGATCAGGTTGTTGCAGAGCTTCGCGGCCTGGCCGTTGCCGGGACCGCCCGTATGGACGACGGTGCGGCCCATCCGCTCGAGAAGCGGTTGCGCGCGCGAGAGCCCGGCATCGGTGCCACCGACCATGAAGGTCAGCGTGGCTGCGACCGCGCCGCCGACGCCACCCGATACCGGTGCGTCGAGCATGTCGAGGCCGCGCGCCGTCGCGGCTGATGCGACCTCCCGCGCCGTTGCCACGTCGATCGTCGAGCAGTCGACCAGCAGGGCATCGGGACGCGCGCGCTCCAGCACGCCGCCTGCGCCGAAATAGACCTCGCGCACTTGATCGCCCGCCGGCAACATCGTGAAGACGGCCTCGGCATCGGCGACGGCCACCGCCACGTCGCCCGCCGCATGCCCGCCCGCCGCCGAGACGAGGGCGACCGAAGCCGGGTCACGATCCACCGCGTGAACGTCGTGCCCGGCCTCCACAAGGTTGATCGCCATCGGCCCGCCCATGTTGCCGACGCCGATGAATGCGACGCGCGCCATGCGATGACTCCCTTTGCTACGCGTTCCAGTCAAGCGGCAGATCGCCAACCGGCAGCGCGGCGAAGTGCGCCTCGACAGCGGCCTCGCTCACCTCCGCGAGGCGTGGTGGCCGCCAGCGAGGCGCTTGGTCTCGATCCACCAGAACGGCACGCACACCCTCGAAGAAGTCGTGATCCTCGAGCACCCGATGGACGCACCGGTACTCCAGCCGCATGGCTTCGTCGAAGCCGAGCGAACGACCTCGCTGCAGCTGGGCGAAGGCGACGCGGACAGCCGTCGGTGAGCGGCGTTCGATCGTCTGCCATTGCTCGGCACCCCACCCGCTGGGCTCGGCGCGCGCAGCGTCGGCCACTGCTGCCAGTTCGGGGCGGTCGAAGATGTCGTCGATCAGCACGCGCCGAGCGGCGATCTCGCCGCTACCGGGGTCCTCGGCGAAGGCCAAGATCGCAGCGTCGATCGCCGCTGCGTCGCGAGCCTCTAGGAGGCGTGTCTCCAGATCGCCCAGCGCCGCGCGGGGGATGTAGTGCGTAGCGATGCCGGCCTCGACGGTCTCGATGGGGCCGAGCCGGTGACCGGTGAGCGCGAGCCAACGGCCGAGCCCGCCGGGCATGTGGCCCAGCATGTAGGTGCCGCCAACGTCGGGAAACATGCCGATCGCCGTCTCGGGCATCGCGAACATCGTCGCCTCGGTGGCGATGCGGTGACTGCCGTGGACCGAGATCCCGACACCACCCCCCATCGTGATGCCGTCGATCAGGGCGATGTACGGCTTAGGGAACCGCTTGATCCGCCAATTCATGCGGTACTCGTCGAAGAAGAAGGGCGTAGCCGCGGCAACACCCTCGTCGCGGGCGAGCCGCGCGATGTCGAGGACGTCGCCACCGGCGCAGAACGCGCGCTCGCCCTCGCCTGTGACGAGGACGGCGAGTACCGCGGGATCGTCGCGCCAGGCGGCCAAGGTGGCACTCACCTTGCGAACCATCGGATGGGTGAGCGCGTTGAGCGCCTTCGGCCGGTCGAGATGGATGCGACCCAGCCGCCCCTCGATGCGGCAGTCGACGTCAGCCACGACCCAAGTCCTTCAAGAGCCGTCGCGCGATGATCAGGCGCATGATCTCGTTGGTTCCTTCCAGAATCCGGTGCACGCGCAGATCGCGCAGCTTCCGCTCGATGCCGTAGTCCCGGATGTAGCCATAGCCGCCGAAGAGCTGCAGCGCCTCGTCGACCACGCGGAAACCTGCATCGGTCGCAAAGCGTTTCGCCATCGCGCACGCTACTGTGCGCTCCGGGTCCTCGGCATCCAAGAGGCTCGCCGCCCGCCACACCATGAGCCGCGCCGCTTCGAGCTCGGTCGCCATATCGGCGAGCTTGAACTGCGTCGCCTGAAAGGCGCCGAGCGGCGCGCCGAACTGCCGCCGTTCCTGGACGTGAGCCTGAGCTTGCTCGAACGCCGACGACGCGCCGCCGAGCGAGCAGGCCGCGATATTGATGCGCCCGCCATCGAGGCCGGCCATGGCGATCTTGAAGCCGTCGCCCTCCGCACCGAGCCGATGGCTCGCAGGCACGTGGCAGTCGTCGAACTGGAGCGCGCTGGTAGGCTGCGAGTTCCAGCCCATCTTCTGCTCTTGCGCACCGAAGGAGAGTCCAGGCGTTCCCGCCTCGATGGCGAGACAGGTGATGCCGGAGGGCCCCGCATCGCCGGTCCGCACCATCACCAGATAGACGTCGCTCCTTCCACCACCCGAGGTGAAGGCCTTGGTGCCATCGACCACATAGGCGTCGCCGTCGCGGACCGCGCGCGTACGCAACGCTGACGCGTCCGAGCCCGCGCCCGGCTCGGTGAGCGCGTAGGCGCCGAACTGCTCCATGGTCGTCAGCTTGGGCAGCCAGCGGGCGCGCTGGGCATCGTCGCCGAAACGATCGATCATCCAGACGACCATGTTGTGGATCGAGAGATATGCCGCCGTCGACGGGCAGGCGCGAGCCAACTCCTCGAAGATCAGCGCTGCATCCAAGCGGGTGAGCCCGCTCCCGCCGTACTCCTCACGGCAGTAGATGCCGGCGAAGCCGAGCGCCGCCGCGTCGCGCAGAGCCGCCTCGGGGAACAGTTTCTCAGCGTCCCAACGTTCGGCCTCGGGCGCCATCGTGCCCTCGGCGAAGGCGCGCGCGCTAGCGCGGAACGCCTCCTGCTCTTCGGCCAGCCGGAAGTCCAATGCGTTTGCCTCCCGTCGTCGGGGTATCGAAGCGCAGAGGCGCGGTCAATTGCGGCTTCGCGAAGGTTGCCGTGCACCGCATGCAAAGGCAGATTCTCTAGACGACCTCAAGGGAAGGCGAGAATGCAGACCGGGCTCGGACGCTACCCCACCACGCGCATGCGGCGGCGACGCGCTGCCGACTGGGTGCGTCGGGTCGCGGCAGAGCATCTCGTCACACCTGCCGACCTGATCTTGCCGATCTTCGTCATCGAGGGCGTCGACCGCGCGGAGCCGGTGGCGTCGATGCCCGGCGTCGAGCGGCTCACGATCGATCGAGCGGTCGCCCGCGCGCGCGAGGCCCGTGGCCATGGGATCCCAGCGCTGGCCGTCTTCCCCTGCGAGCCCGACCGGGTGAAGACGGAGGACGGGCGCGAAGCGGCCAACCCCGACAACCTGATGTGCGCAGCCGCACGCGCGATCAGGGACGCGGTCCCCGAGATCGGCCTGATCGGCGATGTCGCGCTAGACCCCTACACGTCGCACGGCCAGGACGGCATCCTAAAGGACGGCGTGATCGTGAACGACGCCACCGTGGCCTTGCTCGCCAAGCAGGCGCGCGTCCAGGCGGAGGCCGGCATCTGCACCGTCGCACCGTCGGACATGATGGATGGCCGCATCGGCGCGGTCCGCCGTCAGCTCGACGAGGCCGGCCTCGAGAACACGCGCATCCTCAGCTACGCCGCCAAATACGCGTCCTGCTATTATGGACCATTCCGTGAGGCGGTAGGCTCCGCCAAGGCGTTGGGTGCCGCCGACAAGCGGACCTACCAGATGGACCCGGCCAACAGCTGCGAGGCGCTGCACGAGGTGGCGATGGACCTCGAGGAGGGCGCTGACCTCGTCATGGTGAAGCCCGGCCTCCCCTATCTCGACATCATTCACCGGGTGAAGAGCACGTTCGGCGTGCCGACACTCGCTTATCAGGTCTCGGGCGAGTTCGCGCAGATCAAGGCGGCGGGTGGCCAGGGCTGGCTCGATGCCGACAAGGCCATGCTGGAAGCGCTTTTGTCGATGAAGCGCGCCGGTGCCGACGCGATCTTGACCTACGCCGCGCTCGATGTCGCGCGTCGGCTCCAAGGCTGAGGTGCCCGCACCGGCCCCGTCACAGGAGAGAAACATGCGCCCACGGTTCGCCGGCGGCCGCAACATCGCGATGAAGGTGCCACCTCACCAGCATGCGGCGACGGTCGACTTCTACCGCGACGTGCTCGGGCTCGAGGTGCTGCCGAGCGAAGCCCAAGACAGCGTCTGCTTCGCGTTCGGTGCCAATCGCCTCTGGATCGACAAGGTGGCGACGGTGAGCCAGGCCGAGCTGTGGCTGGAGATCGTCACCGCCGAGGCCGACGCTGCGGCCCGCGTCCTAAAGGACGCGGGAGTGGCGCGTTGCGATGCGATCGAGCCGCTGCCCGAGGGCTTCCATGGCTTTTGGATCTCCAGCCCCTGCGGGATCATCCACCTCGTTGACGGCAACCCTGGGGCAGAAGCGGAGCCTAGGACTTGAGCAAGCCTCGATAGAGCAGCGCCGCGACCAGGGCGCCACCTACGGGCCCCACGATGTAGACCCAGATGTCGGTGAAGTCGCCGGTCATAACCGCCGGGCCGAGAGTGCGCGCCGGGTTGAGGCTCCCGCCGGTCAGCGGTCCCCCCATCAGGATGGCGAGTGTCAGCGTGAGGCCGATGGCCAGCGGCGCCAAATTGCCGGCGCGACCGGCAATCGCGCAATGGATAACGGCGTTCACCAAAAGGAAGGTCATGAAGCCTTCCAGTAGCACACCCTGGGTAGGCGTAATGGTGACCAGCGTGTCTCCGACGGGCAAATCCACCGCGAGCGCCGTCGCACCAAGACCCGTCTCGTTGCCGCCCAGCACGTAGAACAGGAAGGCCGCACCGGCGATGCCACCAGCCAACTGCACGATGATGTAGAGAACGGCCTCACCAGCCGAGATCGCACCCGCGACAAACGCACCAACCGTGACTGCGGGGTTGATGTGACAACCCGAGATCGATCCGTACGCGTAGGCGAGTGTGACGATGACCAGGCCAAACGCGAACGACACGCCGACCAGGCCCCCTATCCCCAGGGCGCCGGCACCGGCGCCGATGAAGATGAGGGTGAAGGTGCCGATGAATTCGGCAACGAGGCGGGCGGTCTGGCTATGATGCATGATTTGGCTCTCGACAATTGGGGCGCCAAACCGGCGCGGGTGCGCTCTAGCTGGCGAGCGTTCCTACGGCAAGCATGAATGGCGCTAAAGAAGCGTCGTTCGCCGAACGAGTTCCGGACGTGTCAGGTACTCGGGCGTGGACGTTAGGCCAAAGCCCGGCCCCGCCGGCGGCGCGAACAAGCCCGCCGCCGGCAGCGGCAAGCCTGCGACCATTTCGGCGTACCAGCCGTGATAGTAGGCGCGGACCGATTCCTGGATCACGCAGTTGGGCGTGGCGAAGGCGAGATGCACGGAAGCTGCGTAGGTCACGGGCCCGGTGCAGTCGTGGGGTGCTACCGGGCGCTGAAGAGCATCGGCAAGTGCCGCGATCTTGCGTGCCTCGGTGAGCCCTCCGCACCAGGCGACGTCGAGCATCGCATAGTCGATGGCATTCAGGCGGAGCGCGTCGAGAAACTGCGCGCGTCCGGCCCAAGTCTCGCTGGCGGTGACAGGCACGCGAACGTTCCGCCTGAAGTCGGCGAGCGCTGCGGGATCGGCGAGGCGGATCGGATCCTCCAGCCAGAAGATGCCATAGGGCTCGACCGCCTCGGCGATGCGCCGAGCCGCAGGCGGCTCGAACAGCCCATGACACTCGATCAGAATCTCCATCTCGTCGCCGACCGCATCGCGGATCGCGGCAACGGGCGTGACCGCCCGGGCGACATCAGCTTTCTTCAGCGCCGAGGCGCGAATGTTCCCGGCCAAGGGGTCGAAGGGCCAGATCTTCATGGCGGTGATACCGTCGGCCAGGAGGTCTCGCGCGAGCGCTCCGGCGTCGGTCATGAACGCGCTCTGGTCATCGTAGCGGTGGGCTGCCGCATCGCCTGCGGCAACGGCGCGCCTGCCGCCCGACGCGTTGTAGCCCGGACCGGCACAGGTGTTGTAGGTTGCCATGCGGTCGTGGACGAGCCCGCCCAGCAGCCGCCAGACCGGCTCGTCCTTCGCCTTGCCGAAGAGGTCCCAGAGCGCGAGGTCGACCGCGGACGCCGCCCGTATCTCTGTGCCCGACGACCGGGCCCCCACATAGGGCCGGGTGAGTTCGGCCGAGATGCGCTCGAGATCGAATGGATGGCGATCGCGCAGATAGGGCGCAATCTGGTCGTGCAGGTGCGCCTCGACTGCCATGGCGCCGCGGAAGGTCTCGCCGAGACCTGTGAGCCCCTCATCTGCGCGCAGCATCACCCAAAGCAGGTTGGTCGCCTGCGGATCGCGGATGGTCTCGAGGGCCCGGAGTCTCATCGGTCGAGCAGGCTGGGGAGTGTTAGAGAGATGGCGGGAACGAAGGTGACGAGCATCAGCGCTGCCAGGATGGCGAGGTAGAACGGCCAGATGGTCTTGAAGGCTTGCTCGATCGGTGTCTTGCCGATGGCGCAACCGACGAACAGGCACGCACCAACCGGTGGGGTGCAGAGACCAAGACCCAAGTTCATCATCAACAGCATGCCGAACTGGATCGGATCCATGCCGAGGCTCTGGGCCACGGGCAGGAAGATCGGCGTGCAGATGAGGATGAGTGCTGCCATGTCCATGATCATGCCCAGCACCAGCAGCATCAGGTTCAGCATCAAGAGGATGATGAGCGGGTTCTCGGAAATCGAGAGCAGCAGGGCCGTCAACAGCTCGGGCACCCGGTAAAGTGCCAAGAGGTAGGCGAAGGCCGTGGCGCAACCGACGAGGATCATGACCAGCGACGTGGTGCGCACGGCCCTCGCCACCGCCAGCGTGAAGTCGTTCCAGCTCAGCGAGCGGTAGACGATCGCGGTGATGGCCAACGCGTAGAGGCAACCGATGGCGCCCGATTCGGTCACGGTGAACACGCCGGAGAGCACGCCGCCGACGATGATGATGGCGGTGATGAGGCCAGGTATGGCCGCAACGGCAGCGGCGGCCAAAGCGGTCCAGCCTGGGAACGCGTCTTTGGGGTAGCCGCGCTTCAGCGCTACCAGCCAGGCGGCGATGGCCAGGCAGACGCACATCAAGACCCCGGGGACGACACCGGCGAGGAACAGCTTCGAGATCGAGACGCCGCCGCCGGCGGCGACCGCATAGAGGATCATGTTGTGGCTCGGCGGGATCATGATCCCGGCGATCGAGGAGGTGACCGTCACGTTGACGGCGTAGTCGGCGTCGTAGCCGCGGCGCTTCATCACCGGGATCAAGAGCGAGCCGAGCGCTGACGTATCGGCCACGGCCGACCCAGAGATGCCGCCGAAGAGCATCGACGAGAAGACGTTGACCGTGCCGAGCCCGCCGCGGACATGCCCCACGGCGGCGGCGGCGAGACGCACGAGTCGCTGGGCGATGCCGCCGTGCAGCATCAGCTCGCCGGCAAAGATGAAGAACGGGATCGCCAGAAGCGAGAAGACCGAAACGCCCGACAGGATGCGCTGGAAGCCGATGACCAGCGGCAAACCCTCGACCCAGAAGACCACGATGGCGCTGATGCCAAGAGCGAAGGCGACGGGCACGCCGATGACTACGCAGACGGCGAACAAGCCGAGCAGGAGGAAGAGTTCCACGGTGCTAGCGCCATCCCCGATTGGCTGGCACCACCCTCGCCCCCGCCCTTCCGCCCGATGGCATCGTACGCTCGCGGGCGGAAGGGCGGGGGCGAGGGTGGCAAGGGGTACGGGTGAGCAGGACCGACACTAGTCGCCCTCGCCCAAGGGCGCCTCAGGCGCCTTCCACGTCGGCTGCGGCCGGCCGCGCAGGCGGCGCCAGACGAAAACGCCGGCAAACAGCACCATCAAGACCCCGCAGATGGCGGGCGGCACGGCGCGCAATCCTTCAGGGACATCGAGCAGCGGGATGGTCTTCGACCAGTTGAATTGGACGAGCCCCCACGCCTGGACCGCCATGACGGCGCCGAAGCCAAGGATCAGCAGGTCACGAACCAGCTCCATTAGACGAGCCACCGCCCTCGGCAGGGTCTCACGGACGAAGTCGACCGCAAGATGGGTGCGCTCGGCAACGCCAACCGCGGTCATCAGGAAGGTGATGACCGAAATCAGGAGGATCGAGAGCGCCTCGGCCCAGGTGGGCGTCGCGTTGAGGACGTAACGCCCGAACACCTGCCAACCCATAGCCGCGACGATGACGACCAACGCCAAGCCGCCGATCAGCGCCGTAACACGGCGCACGACATCGAGCGTGGCGTCGACGCGCCGCTCCAGGGCCGTCGGCTCGAGGTCGGCCAAGACGACGGTCCCCGGGAGCGATACGCGGCCGGCTCAGTCGACCGACTGAATGAGCACAACGAGTTCCTCGAGCTCGGGCTGTTGCGCGTAGGCCTGCTCGTAGACGGGCTGCATGGCCTCCTGGAACGCCGTCTTGTCCTCGACCTCGTTGATCTCGACGCCCGCGGCTTCGACCTTCGCGCGCGCCTCCTGGCTGCTCTCCGCCCAGAGCTCGCGCTGCATCTGCGCGCTTTCGCGGGCGAGCTCGCGGACCAGCTCCTGGTCCTCGGCGGACAGCGAGTTGTAGAGATCCGCGTTCACGCAGAAGCACTCGGGGATGATCAGGTGCTCAGACAGCGAGTAATAGCCGGCGACCTCGTAATGCCCAGTCGACTCGTAGGACGGATAGTTGTTCTCCGCGCCGTCGACGACGCCCGTCCGCAGCGACTGATAGACCTCGGAGAAGGCCATCGGCGTGGCGTTGCCGCCGAGCGCCTCGATCATACCGACGAAGAGATCGTTGTTCATCACGCGGACCTTCATGCCCTCGAGGTCGGCCGGCGTGTTGACCGGCTGCTGCGAGTTGTAGAAGGATCTTGCGCCTGAATCGTACCAGCCGAGCGCGACGATCCCCTGCTCCTCCATCGCCTCGCTCAAAGCGTCGCCGACAACGCCATCCATGGCGCGGTGCATGTGATCGATGCTCTTGAAGACGAAGGGCAGCGAGACAACGTTCGTCGCCGGCACGGTGGGCCCCATCGGCCCGAGGTTGAAGACGGCGTAGTCGATACCGCCGAGACGGAGCTGCTCGATGGCGTCGGGCTGCGAGCCCAGCACGCCGCTGTGGAACGTCTTGGCGGTGAGGCGGCCATCGGTCCGCTCTTCGAGCTGCTCGGTGAACCAGTCCATGCCCTGGGAGACCGAATACTCCGGCACGTGAATGTTCCAGCCGCGCCACTCCGCGCGCGCCTCGCCCGTGGCCAGCGTGCCGACGAGGGCCAGAACAGCGACTCCGCCGAGGGTGCGACGGGTCCAGACGATCGACATGACGATAAGCTCCCTGATTGACGACGCTCTCACAATCGGCGTCATGGCGTCGTTCTAGAGGGGCCAATGCCCCGAGGCAACGCAGCACGAGGTGCGCATGGCCGTCAGTGTGGACTGTCTCGTCGACGCCCGCGCACGCATCGGCGAATCGCCCGTCTGGGACCAGGACGCACACTGTGTCTGGTGGGTCGACATCGACGGACAAACGCTGCACCGCACCGATCCGGGAAGGGCCACTGACCAGACCTGGTCCTTCAGCGAGCCACTCGGCTGCCTCGCCCTGCGCTCCGCGGGCGGGCTCGTGCTGGCCCTCGGTCACGACTTCCGAGGCTTCGATCCAGCGACCGGCGCGCTCGAGGTGCTGGCCGAGGGCGAACGTGGGCGGCCCCAAAACCGCTTCAACGACGGCACGACGGACAGCCGCGGGCGCTTTTGGGCCGGAACGATGAACCGAGGTGGTCCCGGCACGGAACCTGAAGGCAGGCTTTACCGTCTCGACCCCGACCACTCGGTCACCGCGGGGGGCACGGACTTCTTCATCCCCAACGGCCTCGCCTTCAGCGCCGACGGTCGGACGATGTACTGGTCCGACAGCGTGCCGCATATCCGAACGATCTGGGCAGCCGACTACGATGCAGACGCGGGCATCGCCGGCAAGCCCCGCCTCTTCTTCGACACGCGGGCCGTGGTCGGTCGTCCCGACGGTGGCTGCGTCGACGCCGACGGCTGCTATTGGATGGCGGGCGTCAGCGGCTGGCAGCTCGTCCGGCTCACCCCCGATGGCCGCGTTGATCGCATCATCGACATGCCGGTCGAGCGCCCGTCGAAGGTCGCCTTCGGGGGGCGTGAACTCAAGACCATGTTCGTGACCTCGATCGGCCAGGGCCTCGCGCCCGGGAGCGAGACGAAGCAGCCGCAGGCGGGTGGCCTGTTCGTCCTCGACCTCGGCATCGCCGGCCTGCCGGCTGTGCCCTATGCAGGCTGACGCGTAGGCCGCTCTTGCCTGCGAACGCGCACGCCGCTCAGCGTTCGTTAACGCGGACCTGCGAGGCTCGGGGCCCAGAGGTCGCGGGTGTCGACGGTGAAGAATACAGCGCAGCCGATCATCAAGAAGGTCAAGAAAGGTGGCCATGCCCACGCCCACAGCTCGGCGTGGAAGGTCGCTTATGCCGACTTCGTGACGGCGATGATGGCCTTCTTTCTGCTGCTGTGGCTGTTGAACGTGTCGACCGACGAACAGCGTTTGGGCATCGCCAACTACTTCCTGCCGACGACGGACCTGGCCGGTGAGCACGGCAGCGTGGGCTTTTCGGGCGGCCTAGTGACCGACATGGAGGGTCCGCTCAACGCCGCGCCGATGAGCACCCCCAGCATCGTCGTCGGCCTGCCGGTGGAGGAGATCGGCGGCGACGGCAGCGGCGACGGCGACGGCGACGACTTCGAGAACCTGAGCAACGCCGGTGCCCGTGATCCTGGCAAGGAACGCCCGGTGCTGGACCGCGCGGTCGAGGAGGCCAAGTTCCAGGAGATCGAGCGCAAGCTGCACGAAGCCATTCAAGCCGATCCCGAACTACGCGGGCTGGAGGCCAATCTCGAGATCGACCGCACCGAGGAGGGCCTCAGGATTCAAATCGTCGACCAGGACGATCGCTCGATGTTCCCGCGCGGCAGCGACGTCATGCACGCCCACATGCACCGGCTCCTGGCGCAGGTCGCAGGCGCCGTCGCCGACACGCCGAACGCGGTGGCGATCAGCGGGCATACGGATGCGACCCCGTTCCGAGCGGCCAGCTCTGGTGACAATTGGGCGCTCTCCAGCGCGCGGGCGAACGCTGCCCGCAAGGTGCTCGTCGACGCGGGCCTCGATGGTTCACGCCTCGAGCGGGTGACCGGCGAGGCCGATACCGAGCCGCACGCCCCCGAGGACCCGGACGCGGCTAGCAACCGCCGGATCGCCATCGTGCTCCTGTATGGCCTGGGGCCCAGGCCCGAGCTGACGACACCGCCCGTCGACGGCGCAAAAGCGGTACGAAACTGGCTGCCTTGAGTGTCAGAGCCCGCGTAGCTTCGCAAGCGCATCGTCGGCGACAAGGAGCCCGTCCGCGCGAGCAACGCGCCGCAACGCATGCCTTCGGGCGCCCGGCAATCGCGCGCCCGGCTCCCCATCCACCGCTTGGGCCAGTGCCGCGAACCGCGCCAGCCGACCTGGCCCGCCCACGCGGTCGGGCGCGAAGGCCAGCAGGAGCTGACCCGTCCCCGGCGGCGGCCCTTCGGCATCGAGGAAGGAGCTCGCCTCCTCGGCATAGTTGGCACCCGTGAGCCCGGCCGCGAGCAGTTCGACCATGAGCGCCAAGGCGGTGCCCTTGGCGTCACCCGCGGGCGCCATCGTGCCACCGAGCGCTGCCGTGGGGTCGGTCGTAGGCTGCCCGTCGTCGTCGAACGCCCAGCCTTCCGGAATCGCCTCACCCCTCTGCTTGGCGGCGAGGATGTTGCCGCGCGCCACCTTGGAGAGCGACAGGTCGATGACCATCGGCGGCGCGTCGGGCAAGGGGCAGGCGAAGGCAATGGGATTGGTGCCGAAGAGCGCCTTGCGGCCTCCCCAGGGCGCGATCGCAGGCGGCGTGTTGGCGAAGAGCATCGCCATCAGGCCCTCGTCGGCCAAGCGTTCGCACGCAAGGCCGGCAGCGCCGCAATGATGCGAGCGCCGGATCGCCGCCACCGCAACACCCTGTGTGGGCGCAACTTCCGGCAGAGTTGCAACCGCCGCGTCGAGGGCGGGGTAGGCAAAGCCACCCGCGGCATCGATCGCCACGACCGCGCCGGCGGGCCGCGCTACGGACGGCGTCGCCCGACCGTCGACCTTGCCGGCGCGCGCCTGAGCGGCGTAGCTCGGCACCCGCGAGAGCCCGTGCCCCTTCAAACCATCCGCCTCGGCGAGCACCAGCGCCTGCGCTACTGTCCGCGCATTCGCGGGCGAGGTGGCGTTCCGCTCGAGCGCAGCGGCGACGAGCCCTTCGAGCTCCTGCCAGTCGACGGTCGCCATTATCCCTCTCCCCGCAGATGTCGCGCCACCGCAGCGGCCGTGACCGCCGAGACGCGCTCGTTCGATTCCAGCGTCACGCCCGCCACATGCGGTGTCAGCAACAGGTTCGGAAGATCGGCGAAGGCTACGCCCGCCGCCGCATCTACTGGTTCTCGCTCGAACACGTCGAGCGCGGCTCCTCCGAGGCGGTTGGCCTTGAGCGCGGCGATCAGGGCAGCTTCATCGACGACGCCACCGCGTGCGGCGTTGATGAGAATGGCGCCAGGCCGCATGCGGGCGAGCGCGTCCGCACCGATGAGGTGGCAGGTCCCCGACGTGAGCGGCACGTGCAAGCTAAGGACATCCGCCTCAGCCAGCAGACTGTCGAGGCTGAGCCGCTCGACCGTACGCCAAGCGGGATCATCTTCGGCGACGAACGGGTCATGGGCACTCACGTCCATCCCCAGCGCGGCGGCGCGCACGGCAGTAGCCCGCGCAATGGCACCGAAGCCGACGAGCCCCAGACGCTTGCCGGCGAGTTCGCGACCGATGAGCCGGTCGCGTGGCCAGGTGCCCGAGACGACAGCGCCGGTGGCGTTGAACGCCCCACGCAAGAGGAGCATCGCCGCCACGATGACGTACTCGGCAACGGCGAGGTCGTTGGCCCCGGTGGCGGGGTAGACCGCAATGCCACGCGCCTGGCAGGCGTCGAGATCGATGTTGTCGAGACCGACGCCGAGCCGGCCAACCACCTCGAGCCGTGGTGCAGCCGCCAGAAGCGGGCCGCGCACCTGGGTCCGATTGCGGACGATCAGGGCCCGGGCGTCGGCCAGAGCCGCCGCCAGGTCGGCGGGCCGGTCGACCAGCGCCGGATCGTACAGAACGTCGACGTCACTCAGGTGCGCGTCGAGCGCCTGCGCGTCCATGAACTCGGTGACGACGACGGTTGGCACGCGGGCGCTCAGCTAAGCATGGCGAGGCCGACGACCGCGACGCCAAGGATCACGAGCGTCGTCGTGGTGACCAGCACCAGGTGTCGCCAACCGATGCGCGCCACGGCACGCGCCGACGTGCCGAGCCCCAACGCGCCGATCGCGATCAACAGTCCCCACGTGGACGCCTCCACCAGTGCGCTCCGCAGTGGCTGGTAGGCGGCATCGAGCGCCGGCAAGGCCGGGATCAGGCTATTGACGACGCAGAGCGCCAGAAAGACGAGCGCGAACATGGGCACCGGAACCTCGGCGGCACCATGCGCGCGACCGGCAAGCGCAAACCACCAGCCGATGGCCAGCACGACTGGCAGCAGCAGGAAGACGCGGAACAGCTTGACGACGACGGCCGCGTTGCCGGTCTCGTCGGAAATCGCGTACCCGGCGCCGACGACCTGGGCCACGTCGTGGATGGTGGCGCCGAGCAGAATTCCCAAGGCTTGCGGATCGAAGCCGAGCAGATGGCCGATCGGCGGATAGAGCAGCATCGCGAGCGTCGACAGCGCATTGACCGCGATGACGACGAAGATGATGTCGCCCTGCCGCCCCTCGTAGCGCGGCAGGACGGTCGCGGTTGCGAGGGCGGCCGACGCCCCGCAGACCGCCGTCGCCGCGCCCGCCAGCGCGCCCAGGGCGTCGTCCTTGCCGAGCGCGCGCGCGCAGAGGACGCCGGCCACGAGCGTCACCGCCATGGCGACGATCACGAGGCCCGCGGTGGCCGCGCCCAGCGCCCAGATGTCGCCGAGCGCGATACGCAATCCCAAGAGCGCCACTGCCCAGCGCAGCACCGTCCGCACGGCGAAGTCGAGGCCATCCTTGCAGACCGGCCGAGCGCCCAAGCTGCTTAGCGCCATGCCGACGAGTAGCGCCAAGACCATCGCCGGTATCGGCACGAGCAGCCCCACCAGCGGCGCCAGAACGACGCCCAGCAAGGCCACCACCAGCGCCAGGGCTAAGCCGGGTCCGAGCGTCTTGATCCTGGTCGCAGTCCGCGCCCGCGCTGCGGCGAAGCCCGTGGCGGCTGCGCTCACAGCTCACCGTCCCTTCTCGGTGGTCCGGCGCTCAAGCGCTGCGATAGAGCTTGGTCATCACGAATTCCCGGTGGCCCAGAGCCTCGGCTGCGGTCATTCGCCCGCTGGCGGTCCGCAGGATCATGTCGATGAGCGCGTCGCCCGCTTCCGGGATCGTCATCTCGCGTCGCAAGACGCCTGAGACGTCGACGTCGACATGCTCCGACATGGTGCGCACGGTGCGCGGGTTGCCGGAGATCTTGACCACGGGGACGATCGGGTTGCCGATCACGTTGCCCTGCCCGGTCGGGAAAGTGTGCACCGCGTAGCCGCCGGCCGCCATCAGCGTCACGCATTCGGCCGCCGCGGACGAGCTGTCCATGAAGTAGAGACCGGGCCCGGACTGCGGCGCCTCGGCCGGTTCGAGGATGTCGATGTAGGAGACCTGCTTGCCGATCTTTTCCAGATTGCCGAGCGCCTTCTCTTCGATCGTCGTGAGCCCGCCCTCGATATTGCCCTTGGTCGGTTGGCTTTCCGACAGGTCGTCGACCTTGTGCGCCTCGATGACCTCGTTCTGATAGGCTTTCCACATCCGATACCAGCGCTCGCCGACCTCAGGCGTCGCGGCGCGGCGCCGGCAGATGTGCTCGCCGCCGGTGATCTCCGAGGTCTCGCCGAAGCAGCCGTAGATGCCCTCCGGAATGAGCTTGTCGTACATGTTGCCGACGGTCGGGCAGGAAGCGAGGCCCGTCGTGGTGTCGCTCTCGCCGCACTTGGTCGAGACCCAAAGGTCCTTGATCGCGCACTCCTCGCGCTGCAGCTCGCTCGCCCAGTGCACGAAGTCCTTGGCGGCGCGCGAGGCCTCCATAATCGTCCGGAGATCGCCCTTTTGCTCGATGGCGAACCCGGCCACCGGCTTACCGGTCTCGGCGATGCCGTCGACGATCCGCTGGGTCCAGCCGGGCTCGATGCCGATGACGACGACGGCCGCGACGTTCGGATTGCTGCCGGTGCCGATCATCGTGCGGAAATGGAGATCGAGATCCGCGCCGAACTGCAGCCGGCCGTAGCTGTGCGGCAGCGCCATCGTTCCCTTGATGTTGTTGGCGACAGCCTCACAAGCCGCGTTCGAGATGTCGTCCACCGGCAGGATGATCACGTGGTTGCGCACGCCGACGCGACCGTTCTCGCGCCGATAACCTCGGAAGGTGCGGTTGGAATAGGCGCTCATCGTCGGTCCCCTACCAGCGCTTGGTCTTGAGGTTGTGGACGTGCACGTGGCCGCCCTCGACGACGTCACTGACGAAGCGGCCAATGTCCTCGCCATACTTCATCGCCGTGTCACCGGCCTTCAGGTCCTTGAGCGCGATCTTGTGGCCGATCGGCACGTCGTCCTTCGCAGTGAGATGGAAGGCTCGGTCGTCGTGGGTCACGACGCACAGCATCTCGGTGCCGGCGGCAAGGTTCTCGACGACGACCACGCCCACGTTATCCTTGGGATCGTGGACCAGAAGATGCGGCGCAGACATGCGAGGGTGTCCTCCAGACAGAGCGCGCGTGAACGAAGCTTGTTTGAGTCTTGTGTATGACAGAAGACAGAATCCGTGGTCAACGGCCGCGGCGGTCGCAAGGGGGGTGGAGGTAATGGCGTGGCGGCTGAGCAGCTGCTAGGGGCGAAACCGCTCTATCGTCAAACAAGAGACCTGCTGGTGCAGCGGATCGTGGACGGGGTCTGGGCCCCTGGGGAGGTCCTGCCGAGCGAGACGCAG
The DNA here is from genome assembly GCA_028279345.1 of Geminicoccaceae bacterium. Classification (GTDB taxonomy): domain Bacteria; phylum Pseudomonadota; class Alphaproteobacteria; order Geminicoccales; family Geminicoccaceae; genus JAAAPF01. The sequence continues at coordinate 20,212 of JANQNY010000034.1, read as the reverse complement.
CTCGCAGCCGAGCTCGGCGTCAGTCAGGGCACCGTGCGCAAGGCGCTCGACGAGATGACGGCCGAACGGCTGGTCGTGCGCCGCCAGGGCCGCGGCACGTTCGTCGCGAGTCTCGACGACAGCCGCATTCTCTTTCAATTCTTCAAGCTCATCGCCGATGACGGCGAGCCGCGCTTTCCGGCGAGCCGGGTGCTCGAGGTCGAGACGATGCGTGGCAATCCCAAAGCGCGACGGGCCCTGCAGCTCGATCCCGCCGCGTGGGTCATCGCCATCACCCGCGTGCGCTCGTTGGCCGAAGAGCCTTGCGTCTTCGAGCACATCACCCTGCCCGCGGCGTACTTCTCCGGAATCGAGGAGCGCCCGATCCCGAACAATCTCTATCAGCTCTATGCGGTCGATTATGGCGTCACTGTCGGCCGGGCGACGGAACGGCTCAAGGCGGTCGCCGCCGGCGCCCCTGAAGCCGACGCGCTCGGCGTCGCGGCCGGCACACCTCTCTTGGCCATCGATCGCGTGGCGACAGCCATCGATGGACGGATCTGCGAGTGGCGCGTCTCGCTCTGCCGTACCGATCAGGTGCACTACCTGTCGGATCTTCGCTAGCTACGCCGCAGGCTCGCCCGGCTGTGCCGATCGATCGTCCACCACTGTTTCAGGATCACGCGCGGCCTCCACGACCTCGGCCAAGAGCTGACCCGGCGCTACGAAGTCTCGCTGTCGCGGCGGGGTGCGGCGCCAGAGTAGGCCGATGAGGCGATGCGGGACCCGCGCTCCGCGCGAGATCAGCCTGAGCCGCGGGTCGTGCGCAAGGAGCCGCCGCTCAGGATCGAAGGCGATGCCGACCGCTACGACCGTCGCCAGGGCAATGATGACCTCACGCAGGCGGGGCGCCTGTTCCGGCTGATGACCAACGAGGGGCAGTAGCGTCTGCTCGACAACATCGCCGGAGCCATTGCGGCGTGCCGAAGGCGATCGTCAAGCGCCAGGTGGCCCCTTGTACCGCTGCAATCCGATCTACGGGGCCGGCGTGGCGTCGCGTCTGGACCTCTCTGCTTCGGACCTGGCGGTCCCCGACGCGGCGGACTGACGGTCCGGCCCTCACCTCAGCCCAGGAGCTTTGCCATGTTCGAGGAAACGACGTCCGTCGGTTTCCGCAGCAACAGCACCAAGACCATGAAGCTGATCGTCGATGATCGCCTGGAAGCGCTCACCGAGGCGCTGGATCACCGGAACATAGCGGCAGACGCGGTGATCTCGATCTTGCCGCTGGCGGCTGCCTACGTTTTCCAGCCGTCGGTGCCACGTCTGCGCGTGCTGCACCGCGGCAACCAACGCCTGGAGCCCGGCCCGGGGGTTCAAGCCCCCGGATCCGGGCATCGCGACCTCGGCGATCAAGCGGCGCCCGCGCGCCAGCGCTCAACCCAGGCGACCACGACAGCGAACAGGATGTGGCCGACGAAGGCCACCCACGTGAGCTGGGTGAAGCCCAGGAAGGCGGGGTTGCCGGCGATCAGATGCGCCATGATGTAGAGCGCGAACACCCAAAGCGCGATGCCGTACAGCACAGCCGAGACGAGCCAAGGCAAGTTGGGTGCGAAGCGCTCCGCAAGCGGGCGCCAGATGAACATCCAGCCGATCGGATAGGCCAGCAGGCCCGCCACATAGTGGAGCAGGTTGCCGCCCGGCGCGTAGGCTTCACCGAACAGCACACCCCAGGTCTGGGTCGCCAACGGCACGGGCGCCAGGTTGGGAAAGCCGAGCATCGGCGAGATCGCTTGGCCGAACAGGTCGAAGGCGATGGTGGCCACCGAGCCGGCGATCAGGATCGTCATGAGCGTTGCCGGGCCGATGGCAGGGAAGCCCAGGCCGCCAGGCGCTGCGGTGTGTACGGTCGTCGACATCACGTCCCCCTAGAGTGCAACAATCTGCCAGGCACCCTGCCCGGCCTTCATCGCATCTGACGGGGGCCGCTCGGAGAAGGTTACGGACGAGCAAAGGGGGTGAGGGACATGCAGCTCTCTTGGGCGATGGCGCAGCTCTGACGAGCAGCGCTCGAAAGAGGCGGCGAGCGAACGGTCAGCCGGTCCGGCGAATGGCGGTGCTGCCATCCGTATGCGGCGGCACCGCGCTCGGCCCGCTCCGGCAACCATCGTCACCGGCCTGCGAGATCTCCATCAGGCGAAGCCGCCGCTCGCAGGTCACCCACTGTTTGAGCGAGCACTCCGTCTCGCGACAGGCGCATTCGCATGCGTCGAGCTCGGGCGGCAGGTCCTCGACGCCCAGAGAAACCCGTCCGGCGAGGCGGCTCAGCGCCGTTCTGATGCGCAGGGCCCAGATGCCGCGCAACACAACGTCCCTCCCACTGTTAATGACACAGACGTCATGATCACCTTACCGTGATCGGCATCGCGAGGCAATCGGCCCGACCGTCGACTGTCGTTTAGGGCGCGTCTGCGTGCGCATCACAGCAACTCAAGCGTCGTCGACCAGTTGGACGATCGCCAACTGCACAGGCTCGTCGCCCAGCACCGTGGTCGTATGGCCTGCGCCCCGCGTGTCCTCCATCCGCCAGATGCCGCCGGGCCCGATCTCGCGGACCTCACCGCTGCCGGCCTCTACGCGCAAGCGCCCGGCAAGACAGAGTGCAACCTGGCGTCGTGGCGAGGGGTGCTGCGGGCTGCCCCAGCCGGCCGGGAGTGTCAGGTAGACCAGCCGATCCGCGGGTTCCGCGCCGGAGAGCCAGAGCGACGGTGCCGGCGGCGCGAAGTCCTGCATGGTGAGACCGATGGTAAAGTCCTCGAACCGCGACACCCCGCCCGCATCCTCGCTCAAGCGCAGGCAGCGCATTTCGTTCATGCGTCGCCTCTCGCCTGCGATGCGACGGGCGAAAGACCGCGAGCGACATGACCACCATGCCCCTTGCGCCCAACGACGCGCCCGCCCTCGGCTACCACTTCTCCCCGACTGATCGTGATCATCGGCCAGCCGGTCACCTCAAAGCCCTCCCAGGGCGTGTAGTCGGCGCCATGGTGCAGGATGTCCTGGCGGATGGTCTCCTTTCGCGTCGGATCCCAGAGCACCAGGTCGGCGTCCGAGCCCACCGCGATGGAGCCCTTCTTCGGGTGGAGCCCGTACAGCTTGGCGTGGTTCGTCGAGGTGAGCGCGACGAAGGCCTCGGGGGAGAGACGACCCTTCGTCACCCCTTCGGAGAAGAGGATCGGCAACCGAGTTTCGATGCCCGGTATGCCGTTCGGCACCCAGCGGAAGGAGGTGCGCGCCTGCGGGTTGAGCTTGCCGTCGACGGCGTCATAGCGGAACGGGCAATGATCGCTCGAGAAGGTTTTGAACGTGCCCGTCTCAAGCCCGCGCCAGATCGCCGCCTGGTCAGTCTTCGTGCGCGGCGGCGGCGAGCAAACGTACTTGGCGCCCGTCATGTCCATGTTGAGGCCGCGCAGGTCCTCGGCCGTGAGCGTGATGTACTGGGGGCAGGTCTCCGCGTAGACCTCAAGGCCCTTGGCCTGCGCCCACTGGATCTGCTCCATCGCCGCCTGCGAGCTGACGTGCACGATCATCAATGGAACGCCGACGAGCTGGGCGTGGCTGATCGCCCGATGGGTCGCTTCGCGCTCGACGATGTCGGGCCGGCTCTCGGAATGGAAGTAGGGCTCGGTTTGGCCCGTCGCCTCCAAATGGTCGATCATGAAGCGGATGCTGTCATAGCCCTCGGCGTGCACCATCACCAGGGCCTGCTCGCGCTTGGCGACGCGCATCACCTCAAGCAGCTCGCGATCGTGTAGCACGAGGTCATCATAGGTCATAAAGACCTTGAACGACGTGTAGCCGTCCTTCACCAGCGCGGGCAGCTCCTGGCCCAGCACCGCCGGCGTCGGGTCGGCGATGATTAGGTGAAAGCTGACGTCGATGTGGCAGTTGCCGTCGGCGAGCGCCTGATAGTCGGTGACCGACTGGCGCAAGCCTGTGCCGCGCCGCTGCAGGACGAAGGGCATCACCGTCGTGTTGCCGCCGCAGGCAGCCGCGGCCGTCGCCGACGCGAAGTCGTCGGCCATGACGATGCCCTCGCCCGAGTACTGAGCGATGTGAACGTGGCTGTCGATGCCGCCGGGCATCACCCATAGGCCCTCAGCATCGATCGTCCGCGCCGCCTCGCCGAGATCCGCACCCAAGGCGACGATTCGTCCGGCGACGATGCCGACGTCGGCGTGCATGCGATCGGCGGCCGTGATCACCTCGCCGCCCGCGATCTTCAGGTCGTAATCGGTCATGGCTCGCCTCCGGTCACATGGGGGCGCCTGCCGACGTCGGCAGCGCTGCGGGTGCAGAGCTTATCCTCGAGGCGGGCGCGTGCGGAAGGCAGTTTGCTCGTTGCGGTCTACTGACCAGCTCGGCAGGCGCTCGACACCGCACGATCGAACGTGAGGCGTGGGCAGGCCATGGCTGTTCGGACCCGCTCCAACTCGGGGAGGAGACGCGCAAGGAAGATGTCGATCATCGCCTCTTCGTTGAAGACAGGCACGATGATCGAGACGAGGAAGCCACCCTGGTCGCCCGTGTGCACAGCAGGTCGGTGAGCGATCCCACGCTTCACCGGCGACAGGCCGTCCCTGTCGGCCATCAGCACTACAACTCCCAGACGCCGAAGCTTGATGGCGCACGCAAGATAAAGTGGCGCCAAAACTCGCCAGCTAGTGGCCTAGAACACGTACTTTCGACTTACAACGTAGGTGGTAACCGGAATGACGGCGACGGCCATGATCAAATGCAACTGGCTGGCGCCGGGCGCCCACCGCTCAAGCCCGAACAACGTGACGGCGCTCGCGCAATAGGCGCCTGCCGCCAAGAGGAAGAAGCGGAGCACCGCCTGCGTGACTACGGCATCGCTACGAAACGTCCAGACATAGTGGCCGATGAACGAGACGGCGAACGCGATCAGAAAGCCCAACAGGTTAGCGAGCTGCGCCACGGCACCCAGCTGCAGCAGGCTGAGCGCCACGGCGAAGTGCACGACGGTCGCGACGACGCCAACCGAAGCGAAGCGTAGAAGCTGTGCCAGCAAGTCAAATCCCGTGATGCGCGTCACGCCACTGCCCGGCCAACCACCCGATCGCTCGGCCGTGCGGCAGGCGAGCAGCTCAGCCACAGCGAAGTGGCTTGGCGCTGTCCACTTCCGTGCCAGAGGACCTGCCTGACCAAGCAGGCGTCGTCTCGAAGGACAGAGCGCACGTAGAGGAAAGACGCTCGGCTCACAACCGGACCAGTGCCGCGACCGCAGCGCTCCTGCACGCCTTGTCGAACCCCGAGCGGCCCTTGCCCACCGGCAAATCGAGCGCTCAGATAGCCTACTCGGCGGACACGCGGCCGCGGAGCAGCGCAACAGCACCACGGCCAGTGCGCACACCCTTTGGCCAGAAAGGACATGACTTGAGCGAGCTTCAGGTAACGGCCGGCCCCTTCCTGTTCGACGCCCGCTTCGAGAGCGACGCGGCACCGGCGACCGTGGATGCCTTCAAGCGTCGCCTGCCATTCGCCAGCGACTGCGTCCACGTTCGCTGGAGCGGCGAAGCGGTCTGGATTCCGTTGGGCGACATGCAATTTGGTGTCGGCTACGAGAATCACACGAGCTTCCCTGCCCCCGGACAGATCATCCTCTACCCCGGCGGCATCAGCGAGACCGAGATCCTGCTCGCCTATGGCGGCGTGCACTTCGCCTCCAAAATGGGCCAGCTCGCCGGCAACCATTTCATCACGCTTACCTCGGGCCTCGACCAGCTTCCCGAACTCGGCAGGCGCTGCCTCTGGGAGGGCGCCCAGCCCATCCGCTTCTCGATGTGACGACGGACGGGTGGCGCTTGCAATCCATGCTGGACGCCGGCAGCGAAACGCGTAGGTTCCGCCCGCCCACCAAACTCTTGGCTGTATTTGGGAGGATTGACGATGACCCGACTGGCGGGAGCCCTGACGAGTTTCTTTGCCGTAGCCGCGCTCGCGGCCTGCGCTACGACTGATACGCCACGTGACATGGTGGAGACAGTCGCGACCGAGCGTGGGGTCACAGCCTCCGCGACGGTCGAGGCGGTCAATCAGGAGCGCCGCGAGGTGATGCTGCGCACCGAAGACGGCCGTTACCTGACCGTCGATGCGGGTCCGGAAGTCCGCAACTTCGACCAGATCGAGGTTGGTGACCGGGTCGAAGCCGTCTACGTCGAGAGCGTGGTCGCGTCGATGGCGAGCGCCGGCCAGGACGCGCAGGACGACGCCGTCGTCGCCGTCGAGCGCGCGCCGGAAGGTGCCAGGCCCGGCGTGGCCATGGCGTCCGAGGTCCAGACCACGGTCGAGCTCGTCTCGTACGACCCGGTCACGGGCCTTGCGACCTACACGACGCCCGAGGGCTTCACCGACAGCGTGATCGTCGAAGACCCGGCGATGCGCGACTTCGCCGCTCAGCTCCAGCCGGGCGATCGGGTGAACCTGACGATCAGCGAAGCGGTCGCCATCGTCATCCGCGAGACCACCGGCTGACCAACCAACACCGAAGCGCGTCCGGCCGCGGCGGCCGAACGCGCCTGGTGTGCGTGGACGATCGATGACCGACGTCCACGTCGGCGGATGTGTCTGCGACGCGCTGCGCTATCGGACCGTAGGCGCCCCTCGGCGCGTGAGCGCCTGCGCCTGCCGCTGGTGCCAGAAGCGCACCGGGAGCGCGCTCGGCATTTCCGTCTACTTCGACAAGCACGCTGTCAGCTTCACGCGGGGCAAGCTGAAGTCGTATCGCCTGGTCTCTGACGCCGGTCGCTGGATCGAGAGCGCCTTCTGCCCGAACTGCGGGACGACGGTCGGCTGGACCCTAGAATTCCTGCCAGACTTCCAGGGCATCGCCGGCGGCACCTTCGACGAGCCCGCCTTCTGGTATCGGCTCGAGCGCTTCGTCTACGCCCGCTCGAAACCCGACTGGCTCGCCATACCCGACGGTCTGGAGGTCTGCCAGGGCATGCCAGCGTCGACTGGGCGGTGAAGCGGTGCGGCAACCACAACCAGCGGCGGTTGGTGGGTGCCTGCTATACGGACCAAGTAGACGTTCAACAGCTCTACTCACCGCTCAGTCGCGCCCTTGCCTGCCAAGATGTGACTGCGGAACCTGACTATGCGTGAAATCCGCGTTTCGGCCTTCTTCGCCGACTTCAAGTTGATGACGTAGCTCTTCCGCCGCCCGGGCGTCAGACTGTGAAACGCCTCCGCAAGGTCAAGGTCGGCGTCCAGTGCATCAACCAACTCATCGGGCAGTTCGATCTCACGGTCGTCCTTCGGCGGTCTGACACCTGCTTCAGCATAGCTCATCGATTCCTTCAGATAGGATACGATGATCGGCTCCATCGCCTTTACCTGCGCATTCTCGCCGAAGCGGATCATGTCGGGGTGTCGCGCATTTGGCCCCTGCCTCTCAAGCACGCCTTCGGGGTCCTTCATCAGCGCTGCGTTGAAGAAACTGATGCGAAAATCGCCGCGAAAGGCACCGATGATTGCGATATTGCGACCTGCATGTGTGTAGCACGGATGCGCCCACTTCACTGTTTCGGCGAGCTGGGCTTCGAGACAGATTCGGCGAAGTTCGCGCAGTCCAACAGCCCATTTCCGGGTGGAGCAACGCGGCGTGTCAAAGCGTTCACAGCGTCCGCATCCTTTCGTGAAGTAATCCTCGATCTCAGTAATCATCACGGTCTTCGCTCACCAAGTTGGCGCCCCATGGTCGCTCGCACGCACGAGAGCATGTCATTTTCCACAGTGAGGCGCAGCCGCCCGCAAAGGGCTCGACGCTGTCGTCTGGTCGTCGCGGCTGCGCATCCGAAGCTTGCCGACCGCTGTCCGCGGAACCGATGGCCGCCCATACACGCGGCGTCGGCCGGCGGCCCAGCCGTGACGCAAAGACGCCCGTCGCCTAGCTAGGCCGACGCACTGAGCCCGATCCGCGCGATGAGCGCACGCACCGCCCGCCCCCGGTGGCTGATCGCAGCCTTGGCGTCGGGCTGGAGTTCGGCGCAGGTGCGCTCGTCGCGGAGGGGCTGGACCATCGGGTCGTAGCCGAAACCGTGCGCGCCGCGGGGCGGCCAGACGACGGTGCCTTCGAGGGTGCCGTCGGCGACCTCCTCATGGCCGTCGGGCCAGGCGAGCACGAGGACGGCACGAAAGGCGCAGCGACGGTCGGCGGCTTCGAAGCTGCCGAAGCGCTCGGCCAGCTCGTCGTGCACCCGCTGCATCGCCACGCGGAAGTCCCTGTCGGGACCGGCCCAGCGTGCGCTCAACACGCCGGGCGCGCCATCCAGACCGGGCACCTCCAGCCCGCTGTCGTCGGCGAGCGCCGGCCGACCAGTCAGCGCCACCGCCGCCTGCGCCTTGAGCCGGGCATTGTCGAGGAACGTGATGCCGGTCTCGTCGGGCTCGGGCAAGCCGTCCATGCCGTCGAGGACGAGGCCGGTCGGCGCCAAGAGGCGCTGGAACTCGCGCACCTTGCCGGGGTTGTGGGTGGCGACGAGCAGGCGTTCATCGCTGAAGGGCCTTCCCGTCATACGGTCTGACCGATGGCCTGTACCTGCAGCTTCGCCAGCTCGCGCGTGCCGCGCACCGCCAACGACATTAGGGCGTCGATGACCGCGGGCGCGAGCGGTACGTCCTCGGCGGTCACCTGCATCTCCACGACCTTCCCCGATGCGGTGAGCACGAAATTGGCGTCCGCTTGGGCTGACGAATCCTCCGCGTAGTCGAGATCGAGCAGGCACTGATCCTCGACCAGACCGCAGGAGACGGCCGCGACCGGCTCGAGCAGCGGCACGCGCGGCAACTCGCCCGCCGCAACGAGACGCGCGAGTGCTCGGTGTAGCGCGACATAAGCGCCGGTGATCGAGGCGGTGCGCGTGCCGCCGTCGGCCTGCAGCACGTCGCAATCGACGACGATCTGCCGCTCGCCAAGGCCCGGCAGGTCGGTCACGGCGCGCAGCGAACGGCCGACGAGCCGCTGGATCTCCTGGGTACGACCACTCTGCTTGCCGCGGGCGGCCTCACGCGCGCTCCGCGTGTGGGTTGACCGCGGCAGCATGCCATATTCGGCCGTCACCCAGCCCTTCCCAGAGTTCCGCAAGAAGGGCGGCACGCGCTCCTCGATGCTGGCGGTGCAGAGCACGTGCGTGTCGCCGAACTTAATGAGGCAGGAGCCCTCGGCGTGGCGAGCAACGTCGGGCTCGAGGGTGACGGCACGGAGCGCGTCGGGCGCGCGGTCTTGGCGGGGCATGGCGGCTTCCTAGGCAGGGGCGTCGCCACGTGTCGGTGGTGACGGCACGCTCTCCTGACGCATTGCGCCGCGAGCGGCAAGCCCGGCGATACTCAGCCGCAACAGCCGCCTTCCTGCACGGGCGGACACGCCACGCTGCCGTACGAACAGAAGACGCAGCAATCGCCCGGCTTCGGCCGAAGCAGGCGCCCGCAGCCACGACAATCGTAGAACCAGATGCAGGCATTTGTGGGCATCGTCTCGAAAGCTGAATGCCCACAGAAAGGACAGGTGATGCGTGAGCGCTGTGCCATGACCCGGTCGTCGTCAGCCATGCCGCCAAGCGCTCCACAGGACCTGCATCGTCGCCGCTTCCCAATAACTGCGCGTAAGCGCGAGGCCGAGCGCCAGGGTCGCAATCGAGGTGAGCGTCATCCGCACGGCCGTTCTGCGCGCAGGGCGGCGCAAGTGCCACCAGAGCGCGCCCACTACAATTGCGACAATCGCCAAGATCAGCTCGCGATGAACGGTGAACGGCGCGAGGACGACAAGCCAGGAACCACCGACCCCGACGAGCGTCAGGGCAAGAGGCAGCACACAGCACGAAGCCGCCAGAAGCGCGCCCACCGCGGCCAAACCCGTGACGATCGTTTCAACACCGCGCAACGCGTAACCCTCCGAACAGCACTTCATCTTCACTTCGGCGCGCGTGCCCTAAAGTCACGACGCAGTGATGTCGGTGCGAAGCCGTGCGTGCTCAGGGCCCCGAGCGGTCGAGCGCCAGCTTGGCGCCGAGCCCCACCAGCAGCGTCCCGCCGGCGCGGCGGGCCCACATCACGATGCGCGGCGAGCGGCGGACCCGATCGGCGACCGCTCCGGCGCCCAAGACGCACAGCAGGTCAGCGCTCGAGAACATGAGGTTCACGATCGTGCCGAGCACCAGAAGCTGAGCCCACATCGGCAGCGCTGCGGTCGGGTCGGCGAATTGCGGGAGGAAAGCGACGAAGAAGACGGCCGTCTTGGGGTTCAGCACCTCGACCAGCACGCTTTGGGCAAAGACACGCCTACCGGCTCTCGCTGGCGGCGCGCTTGGGCCAAGCGCATCGCCGCGACGGATGATGAGCTCGAGGCCGAGCCAGACCAGGTAGCCCGCACCGACGAGCTTCATGACGAGGTAGGCCTCGGGCACCCACTGGAAGAGAGCCGCGAGACCGAGCGCCGCGCCGGCGACGTGCACGTAGCCGCCAAGGTGAATGCCGAGCGCCGCCATGAAGCCGCCGCGACGGCCGTGGGCGAGCGTCCGCGCCGTCGCGTAGAGCATCGCCGGTCCCGGCAGATAGGCGAAAACCGCGGCAGCGACGAGGAAGGCCATGAGCGTTTCAACCTGCATTCTTCATTTGTGAGCCGGTCTCGGCCACAAGCAAAGGGTTATTGGGTGCGAATGAAAAAGGCCTGGCAGGCTGGTGCTGAAGTCGCGCTTGAGCTGGCTGGCGCGACTTCAGCAGCAGCCTGCTAGTCTCGGCCCATCGCAGTCACCAAGCCGCCGACCAGGTGGCAACGCGTCGAAATCGCGATGTGAAGTAGGCCGGCGCATCGGACGCCAACCCGGCGCAAGCTGGCGACACGTCATTGATGGTGGAAGAGTGGACATCGGCGCACTATTTCCGGTAGAAGAGTCGACATTGGTGTACGTTTGCTTAGTATCTGATGGAGAACCAGCGTTCGGGCACAACGGCTTGAACGCCAACCGCCCGTCCGTCAGGGCCATAACAAGCAAGGTTACCCAAGATAGCCGAACACGTTCGTGCCGATGAATGTCGCACAGCCGGCGATCTGCAGAGGCGCGGATCAACAAGCAGCGAGCGCAGGAACGCTGGACATGCCGAGGCCCCGCCGCGGCGCCGTCGTCTGCTAATCTTGCGGCGCGCTTATGTCCGGGGGGCGGTCGGCGGCGTCGTTCTTCTCGCCGGCCTCGCGCTGATCGCCATTCTCCTCGCCGAGAGCTTGCCGAACCAAGCTCTATTCTTCGTCTTTCGGCGCTTTTTGCACGATACAGAAGCTAGCCTACCAACGCTCTTCAATTTCTTGCTAATTATGCTGAATATTTTCTTACTGCTTATCATTTATCTGAGCGGCCGCACTCAACGTGATGCACTCAACAAATATTGGCTGGCGCTTTGCCTATTGTTTTTCTTTCTAGCTTTCGACGAAGCGGCGCAGCTCCACGAAAAAACGGTGCCCATAATGCGCGAGTTGCTGATCACGCACCCACTCTTGCATTTCAGCTGGACGCCGATCGGCGCTGCGGTAAGTATCGCTGTTTTTCTTCTTTTCCTGCCGTTTCTCAAGCGATTGCGGCGGTCAGTCGCGATGATGATGTTCCTCGGCGGCTGCGTCTTCGTCAGCGGGGCACTGGGGGTCGAGACCGCAGCCGGGGTCTATGATTTTCACTATGATCGAGACTGGCAGTACCACCTGATTGCGCTGGTCGAGGAATCGCTCGAGATGACCGGCATGATCCTCTTCGGCTACGCGCTGCTCCTGCACATCGAGACCGACGTCGGCCCGATCCTCGTGGTCACGGTGGGACCCGCCACCCCGCCCGACTGGCCATCGTCGTGACCCGGCTCTTTCGTCACTTTCCCGCAGTCACATTCAGCGCCGCCGTGGCGATCCTGATGATCCTGCCAATCTTCGGTTGGGCTACCGGTGTGCCGATGTTCTATCTCACGCGCGATCCGGCGCAGCTCGGCTCGCTCGCACCCTACGCGGGTGTGCTTTCCAACCTTGGCGTGCTCTCTTGGGCCGGCGGGTTCTTCGTCGCGGCCTTCGCGGCCACGATGCTGGACATACGGCGCTCAAGACCGGCAGCCGCAACTTACCTGCGGGCTTTGGCACTTTGGACGATGGTCTTGTGCGCCGACGACTTCTTCATGCTGCACGAGAGCGCACCGATCCGCGAGGAGCTCTTGTTCGCTCTCTATGCCATCGGTCTCGCCGGAATCCTCTTCTTCAACCGCGCAGTCGTCGAGGCCTCGCCCTACCAATACGCGATCTTAGCCGCCCTGCTGCTCGCCGGATCGCTGGCCATCGACTTCTTTCAGGAGCAGATCGAGCCGATCCTCGGTGAGTTCCGAATCCTTGCCGAGGACGGCGCCAAGTTCCTCGGTGTGGTGGCCTGGCTCGGCTACATCTGGCAATCGGCCCTCGCCTTCAACGCAGCGGCCCCGGCGACCGTTCCGCCGACGCACGATTGAACGCCTAACGATGATGTCCTGGTCGACGCGATATCGATCGATCGCTGACTGTTGGGCTTGTGCCCGGGGAACGATCGGAAAGTCGCGGTTGAGATCGCGACCGGACCACCGCCTGGTCCGCGGCGCAGCGTCTCACCGCCCGCCCGATCACGCGTAGTCAATGCCGTTCGAGGGCCGCTTGGAGCCGGGCGATCTGCTTTGTTGCCTACACCGGCGCGGTAATGGTGTCGGTCGCGGCGTCGAGGTTGATCGAGAGGTACGGGAACGACGCGCCCGCAAGATCTGTGCTCAAAGGGCGGCATGCCGTTCAGGCGCCCTCGCTGGATGGGCTGTCACCGCCCAGTGGCGTGCGATCGGCCCGGCCGTCGAGCCGCCTGCCGAGCACCCGGCACTCCTGGTCGCCATAGCCGAGGGTCGCGTAGAAGCCGAGGACGGCGTCGTTGCTCTCACGGACCAGCAGGTTGAGCTTCCAGATACCCCGCGCGCGAAGCCACGCCTCGGCCGCCTCCATCAGCGCCCGACCACCCCCCGCGCCACGTTGCACGGGGTCGACGCCCAAATAGTAAACCGTGCCGCGGTGCCCATCATGACCGACCATCACGGCACCAACGATGCCGTCATCGCTCACGAGCACGAGCAGGGTGGCCGTGGGCGTCCGACGAGCGAAGGCAATGTCCTCGTGCGGGTCGTTCCACGGGCGGGTCAGGCCGGCACGCTGCCAAACGGCGATGACGGCGTCGACGTCCTCGTCCTCGATCTCACGGATCACCATGCTGCGGCTCCTGCACTGCGCGCGGCCGGGTTGCGATCAAGACCAGTGCCACAGCCGCCGCCACCGCGGCGATCGTCAGGCCGGCAGGGTAGGAACCGGTCCCGGCAACAACCAAACCCACGACGGGTGGCACAGCCACGACACCGCCGAACGTGAAGATCATCACGCCGGCAGATGCGGTACTCGCATCTTCGGGTGCTACAGCCACCGTCGCAGCGATCAAGAGGCCCGTCCACGCCATGACGCCCAGACCCATGAAGACCGCGAGCGCCCAGAAGGCCGCTAGAGGCCAACCGGGGCCAGCGAAGACCAGGAGACCCAGCCCCGACATCGTCAATGCGGCCAACACGGCGACGGCCCGCTCGAGCCCCAGCCAGCGATCGGCGATCCAGCCCCAGAGCACGCGGCCGGGGACCCCCATGAGCTGCAGCGTGCCGAAGATCAGGCCGGCCACCACGAGCGAGAGACCCACCGTCTCTACCAGAAAGGGTGTGAAGAACGTGCTGACCGTGAGCTGAGCGCCGGAGAGGCAGAAGCCGGCGAGCGCCAGCCGCTGGAGCCGCGGCTGCTGGAGCACCAGGGCCAGGGGCGAAGCTGCGTGCGGCCGCCTTGCACGGCGCAGAGCGTCGAACCGCCCACGGAGCGGCAGGAACGCAACGAGCAGGATCACCACCGCTACCGCCATCGCCTGAAGCGCGCCCTGCCAGCCGAGCCAACCGGCGAGCGGCGGCGCAATGAGCCCGGCCAGAAACCCACCTGCCGGCACAGCCGCCTGCTTGATGGAGAACACGCGGCCGTAGAGCGCCGGCGGGCTGGTCGCCACCAGGATCTCGGAGCTGGTGGGCGTGGTCAGGCCATAGGCGAAGCCCAACGCGATCGCAGCCACCGCGAACGCTGGGAGCAGCCCGGATGCGGCGAAGGCGAGGCCGACCGCATTGGCGACGAGCGCCAGCAGGCTCCCAGTCATCGGGCCGGCGAGCGCCAGGATGCGACCCGACTGGCTGCTCGTCACCGCCCCCGACAGATAGGCCAAGCCGATGAAAAGACCGCTCCAGGTAACCGGAACGCCGAGGTCGGGCGCGATCAGCGGCGCCAGCACGGCGACGCTCAATAGCGCCACGTTCTGGCAGATCTGGACGAGCAGCGTCACGGAAAGCGGCAGCACGAGGCGCCGCCAGGCACCTTCGGCGACGTGGGTGGGGTTCATCAAGCTGTCGTGCCAAGCGGCAACCGACGGCGCAACTGTGCCACCCGCGGGGCGGCCCTGCGTCACCGTCAGGCGTCGCGCGAAAGCCCTTTCGCTGCCAGCGCCTCGAGATAGCCCTGCCAGATGTGCTCCTGGTCCTCGCCCAGCCCGCGCAAGTAGCGCCAGGTGAAGATGCCGGTCTCGTGGCCGTCATCGAAGCACACCCGTACGGCGTAGTTGCCTACCGGCTGGACGGCGAGAATCCCTACCTCGCGCTTGCCAGGGACGATGCGCTTCTGGCCGGGCCCGTGGCCCTGCACGTCGGCCGATGGGCTCTCGACCCGCAACAGCTCGGCCGGCAGGCTGAAGCTCAGGCCGTCCTCGAAATCGACCTCGAGGCACCGCTCGGCACGACGGAGACGGACTTCGGTCGGCCACGGATCAGCGGTGGTGTCGCTCATGAAGGGGGATCGGCCTTGAGCTGGTCGGGGATCGCCTCATCTTGACCGAGCTCGCGCGCCTCGTCGACGAGCATGATGGGGATCCCGTCGCGGATCGGGTAGGCGAGCCCCGCGGCGTCGCTCACCAACTCCTGCCGCTCGCGGTCGTAGCGCAATGTCTGCTTGGTCAGCGGGCAGACCAGGAGTTCGAGCAGTTTGGGGTCGACGGCGGCGTGGTCGGACATGATGCGGGACCCGTCTCAATGGCGCAGCTTCGGTTCTTCCTCGGCCGCAAAGCTCTGCATCTGCATCAGCGTGATCAGCGTGTCGAGCCGCGCGTCCTGATCGCTGGCCTCCAAGAGCGCCTGCTTCTCGCTCGGCGTGAAGGGGCAGATCATCGCAAGCGAGGTAATCAGGCCGTCGAAGGGGGCCTGGTCCACCGCCTCCCAGTCGATCTCGATGCGCTGACGCTCGAAATAGCCCCGCATCGCCTGCATCAAGGTCGGTCGCTTGCAAGCGTCGGCCTCAAGCGGCTCGAGGTCCACCGACCAACGCTGGAAGCACGCGGTAACCTGGCGGTAGGGCGTCACCGTCACCAGCTCTTCGACGACATCGAACCGCGACACACCCGTGAGCGTGATCAGATAGCGTCCGTCGTCGGTTTCCTCGAAACTCGTGATGCGGCCGGCACAGCCGGTGCCGTAGAGCGCCGACGCGTCACCTCTGTTTACGCCCTCGCGCGGCTGGATCATGCCGATGACGCGATCGGTCTGCATCGCGTCACGGGTCATCTGCAGATAGCGCGGTTCGAAGATGTTCAACGGCAGATTGCCGTTGGGCAGCAACAGCGCACCGCTGAGCGGGAACACGGGGAACCGGCTCGGGAGCGTGTCGTGCCCCATCAGGAAAACAGGAGCGAGGAGAGCTTGCGGCGGCCCTGCAGGGTAATGGGGTGGCTGTTGCCGAGCGCCTCGAACAAGGTCAGCAGCCGCTTGCGGGCTGCCTCCTCGTTCCACTCCCGATCGCGGCGGATGATCTCGAGCAGCTGATCGACGGCGGCGTCGGGCTGGCCGCGGACGAACAGGGCATTGGCGAGATCGAGGCGCGCCTCGTGTGCGCCGGGGTCACGCGCGAGCGCGGCCTCCAAGCTGCGCGGGTCGCCCGTGTCGCCCGCCTCCGCCGCGAGCCGCACGGCCGCTCGGGCGCCGCTGACCTCGACGTGGTTGGCCGCCGACGCCGGTGCGCTATCGAGCACCTGCTCCGCATCCGCCGTGCGGCCGAGGGCCAATAGCGCGCGCGCGAAGCCGCCGATCACCTCGGGCTTCTCCGGGTCTTCCTGGAGAAGCGCGCTGAAAAGCTCGGCCGCACCCTCCGCATCGCCCTCGGCGAGCAGCGCCTGCGCCTCGTCGAGACCCGCCTCGCCCTCATCACCGCCCGCGGCGCCGACCAA
Organism: Geminicoccaceae bacterium; assembly: GCA_028279345.1. Taxonomy (GTDB): domain Bacteria; phylum Pseudomonadota; class Alphaproteobacteria; order Geminicoccales; family Geminicoccaceae; genus JAAAPF01. The sequence goes on along the minus strand of JANQNY010000034.1, from coordinate 3,830 downwards.
CTTGTCGACGAAGGCCTTGATCTGGCTTTCAGGCTGGGCGCCGGCGAAACCGGTGAGCGGCTGGCCCTGCCAGAAGGCGTAGACCGTAGGGACCGATTGGACGCGGAGCTGCTGGGCGATCTCAGGGTTTTCGTCGATATTGACCTTGACGAGACGCACCTTGCCCTTGGCCGCGGTGACCACCTTCTCCAGCACCGGCGTGAGTTGCTTGCACGGGCCACACCAAGGTGCCCAGAAGTCGACCAAGACAGGGACTTGCCGCGATGCCTCCATCACGTCCGCGGCAAAGGTTGCAAGACTGCCGTCTTTGATCACGTCGCCCGCAGCGCTAGCCGCATCGGTCGTTGTCGTCGCGCCGATGAGTGCCATCGTCGGTCCCCGTTACCGTCGGTCTTCGTTTGCCGAGGCAGTAATCTGGTCGGTTGTGCTTACGCTTACAAGGGTCACGCGCCCCGGCGAGTTAGGTCTTGCCTCGCCGGCGCCCATCGACTAGCAGACGGGTCCGCACTCGGCGCGGGCGGGCGTAGCTCAGGGGTAGAGCACAACCTTGCCAAGGTTGGGGTCGTGAGTTCGAATCTCATCGCCCGCTCCAAGTTTCTTAGTTTGTTGCTCGGCTATCCTCGAAATCCGGTTGGGAGAGTGGCGGGTCATTCGCTCGTTTGTGAGGACGTTCCTGAAAGGCGAAGCCGGCGCACGCGCTCAAGCGACCCAACTGAGGCGTCGCAGTCTGCCAACATCTCTGTGGCGATTGGCTGTCGGCGGTCGCAGACGCCTTCGGCATTTCCATCTCCGCGGCGCGCCATCGGAGGGCCGATGTGGCTGCAGGCGGATGGCTCGAACGCCAGCGCCGAGAAAATCCGGCCTCGCCAATTGGGGCGTTCTGCAGGCGGCATAGCAACGATCAGCTCAGTATCGCACTCGTCCGAAGTACTCAGAGGACAAGGCGGCATCTCAGCGTACCCGCCGCACGTCCGCCTCAAGACGAACATCTTTTTCCTGAAACGCGTCCGCTAAGACCTCAGACGACCATTTGCTTTGTGGCCCAACACTGACCGCCTATCCCTGCAGGCGTTCAGATGTGGATGGGCTTGGCGGTCACCGCCATGGCCGCCTCCTTGACCGCTTCTTCAAGGGTCGGATGTGGGTGGCAGGTGCGGGCGATGTCCTCAGAGCTGGCGCCGAACTCCATCGCCAGCGCGATCTCGGCGATCATCGTGCCAGCCTCGGCGCCGATGATGTGGCAGCCGAGCACCCGGTCGGTCTCGGCATCCGCCAGCACCTTGACGAAGCCGTCGGTCTTGCCGACGGCCTTGGCGCGGCTGTTGGCCATGAAGGGGAACTTACCGCATTTGTAGGCGATGCCCGCTTCCTTGAGCTGCTCCTCGGTTTTGCCGACGGTGGCGATCTCCGGCGCGGTGTACACGACACCCGGAATGGCGTCGTAGTCGATGTGCGGCTTCTGGCCTGCCAGCATCTCGACGCAAGCGATGCCCTCCTCCTCCGCCTTGTGCGCCAGCATGGCGCCCTCAATGACATCGCCGATGGCATAGATGCTCTCAGCCGCCTTGAAGTGCGCGTCGACCGGGATCCGACCCTTGTTGTCGACCTGGATGCCGACCGTTTCGAGGCCGAGATCGTCGGTGTAGGGGCGGCGCCCGATGGCGACGAGGACGACGTCGACGTCGAGGGTTTCAGGATCGCCCCCGGCCGCGGGCTCGATCGTGACCTTGGAGCCGCCGTCCGTAGCCTCCACGCCTGTCACCTTCATGCCGAGACGGAACTTGAAGCCTTGCTTCTCCAGGATGCGCTGGAACTGCTTGGAGATCTCGCCGTCCATGCCCGGCGTGATCCGGTCCAGAAACTCGACGACGGTGACCTCGCTGCCGAGGCGGCGCCAGACCGTGCCCATCTCGAGCCCGATATAGCCACCACCGACCACCAGCAGTTTCTCAGGCACCGCCCCCAGGGCGAGCGCGCCTGTCGACGAGACCACGCGCTGCTCATCGATGTCGACGCCCGGCAGCGGCATCACATCGGAGCCGGTGGCGAGGATGACGTGTTTGGCGGAAAGCTCCTGCGTGCCGCCGTCGGCGAGCGCTACGTCGATCTTACCCGCACCCGCAAGCCGGCCGTGGCCCCTGACATAGGTCACCTTGTTCTTCTTGAAGAGGAACTCGATGCCCTGGGTGAGCTCCTTCACGACGTTGTTCTTGTGGCCGAGCATCTGCTCGAGATCCAGCTCGACGCCAGCGATTTTGACGCCGTGGGTGGCCATGCCGTTCTGCGCCTCCTCGAACAGCTCCGAAGAGTGCAGCAGCGCCTTCGAGGGGATACAGCCGACGTTGAGACAGGTGCCGCCCAGCGCGCCCCGCTTCTCCACACACGCCGTCTTGAAGCCGAGCTGTGCAGCCTTGATGGCGGCGACGTAGCCACCCGGGCCACCCCCGATCACCACCAGATCGAATTCCTCGGCCATCGTCTCTTCCCGTTTCGTCGCGGCGGCCGGCTCAGGCGCGCCTTCCGCACTCTCAGGTGGCGCTGCGGCCACAGCTTGTCCATCCGCGGCCCGATTTGAGCCCCAGAGCCAACGAAACCAGCGCATCAGCATCAGGGCCGAGCCTCAAGCGTCCAAGAGCATCCGCTCCGGGTCCTCGATGCACTCCTTGACCCGCACGAGGAAGCTCACCGCCTCGCGACCATCGATGATGCGGTGGTCGTAGGAGAGCGCCAGGTACATCATCGGCCGCGCAGCGAGTGAGCCGTCCGGCATCACCATCGGTCGCTGCATGGTCTTGTGCATCCCCATGATGCCCACCTGCGGCGGATTGAGGATGGGCGTCGACAAGAGCGAGCCAAACACGCCGCCATTGGAGATCGTGAACGTGCCACCCATCAGCTCTTCGATGGCGAGTTTGCCGTCACGCGCCTTCTGACCAAGCTCGCCAATGGTGCGCTCGATGGTGGCGAAGCCCATCTGGTCGGCACCGCGCACCACGGGCACCACCAGCCCCTGCTCAGTCGAGACGGCGACACCGATGTCGTAGAAGTGCTTGTAGACGATCTCGTCGCCGTCGATCTCGGCGTTCACGGACGGGAACGCCTTGAGACCCTCGATCGCCGCCTTCACGAAGAAGCTCATGAAGCCCAGCTTGAGGCCGTGACGCTTGACGAAGTTGTCCTGGTAGCGCTCGCGCAGCTCGAAGATCGCCGTCATGTCGACCTCGTTGAAGGTCGTCAGCATGGCGGCGTTGTTCTGCGCCTCCTTGAGCCGCTCGGCGATGCGCTTGCGGAGCCGGGTCATACGCACCCGTTCCTCGCCGCCGCGCCCGCCCGCCCCCGCGACCGGCAGCGACGGCGCCTCGGCTTCGGCACTCGGCTCTGCGGCCGGGCGGTCAGCAGCGCCGAGCACGTCGGCTTTCGTCACATTGCCCTTGGGACCAGTACCGGCGATGCCCGCGAGATCGATGCCGGCTTCGGCGGCGGCCTTGCGCGCTGCCGGACCCGTGCCGGCCGGCGCCGCGGGCATCCCACCGTCGGGCTTGCCACCATCGGGCTGAGCTTCGGACGGCGCGGCCACACGCTCGTCAGCTTTGGCGGGCTCGGCCTGTGCCAACGTCGGCGCGTCATTGGCCGCCGGTGCGTCACCTTCCTCCAGATAACCGAGCAGCGCGCCGACTTCGACCTCGCTTCCCTCCGCCGCGACGATCTCGGCGATCTTGCCGCTCACCTCGGCGTTGACCTCGACCGTCACCTTGTCGGTCTCGAGCTCCACGATCGGCTCGTCGACGGCGACGACATCACCTGCGCTCTTGAACCACTTCGCTACCGTC
>JANQNY010000032.1 GCA_028279345.1 Geminicoccaceae bacterium | reverse complement strand
GGCCGACATCCACGCCTACACATTGCGGACCTGGGGTCCCCGACAAGCCGACGCCTATCTCGCGACGCTCCGCGAAGGCTGCAAGAGCACGGTCGAGAGCGCGCCGACCGCGTCACGTCTGGCTCACCGCCAGGACGAGATGTTCAAGCTTCGCTGCGAGCGCCATCTGATCATCTTCCAACGACGAACGGAGACGGTGCTGATCGTCCAGGTGCTACACGAGCGCATGGACATCGACGCACAGTTGGCAGAGCCATGATCCTCGGCTGAGTGCGAGTGCCCGCTTATGACCGCGACCTTCAGGGTTCGATCGGATAGGAACGATCTTCTTCGGCGTCCAAACGGGCCCCCTCCCCGACACGCTTCTCGAAGGATCCACGAGGAAATCACCGCCTTCCGAGTGGGGCGACGCTACGACGCCGATCAGGGGTCATCTCCGATGCGAGCGCACTTGGTTCGATGCCATCCGATACGAAGCTCTGCGCCAGCGAGAAGGCGCTCAACATGATTGCATCATTGAAGTGCGCTATCTCTTAAACTAGTTTAGAAGCTAGTTGGTGGAGCAGGCAATGCGAGAAGTTGGTGCTTTCGAGGCGAAGACGCACCTATCTACATTGTTGGAGGCGGTCGAGGCGGGCGAAGAAATCATGATCACCCGCCGCGGTAAGCCGGTAGCACTGCTGGTGCCGGTGGACAGGGTCCAGGGGCCGCGGCGGGCCGTAGCGCTCGACCGCATCGCCGCACTGCGCCAGGAGCTGCAGGCCGCCGGCGCAGGATTGACGCCCGGCTCGATTCTGACGGCGCGCGACGAAGGCCGCCGTTGAGCGGTGTTGTCATCGATGCCTCGGCCGCCGCTTCGCTGCTGCTCCCGGATGAGGATGCACCCTCCTCACTGGAGGCGATCACACCTGCAATGCTCTTCGCACCGTGGCTGCTTTGGGCGGAACTACGCAATATATTGATCGTCAACGAACGACGTGGGCGGCTGCCGCACGGCGCCGCGGAAGCGTTCCTAGAGGCATTCGAGGGCCTGAATGTTTGCCTCGACACAGCGCCGGCAGAGGCTGAGGTCATGCGGCTCGCGCGTACCCACGAGCTGACCATCTACGATGCGCTTTACCTCGAGCTCGCGCTCCGCCTCCATGCTCGGCTCGCCACCCTAGACGGCCGATTAGCCGACGCAGCGCGGAGGTCAGCAGTGGACGTGATCGCTTAACCGGTGGGGACGCTCACGCCACCACGTTGGCCGCGCGCCAACGCAACCTGCTCGATGAGGCGAACGTCCTTGAGCAGCTCATTGAGTACTCGACCTGGTGAGCTACTCACGGCCAAAACAAACTTCACAGAAAAGCGGAAGGGAGGGCCGGAGCCCTCCCGTTATTTGATGCGATCAAGTCACTTGTTAACCACCCGACCGCGATCTCTGAACCAGTTGATAGGATCGTGTGAGCCCCCGCCTGTCAAGCTGGGCAAAGCGCAACAGGTCGGTCGAATGGCAGCTACGTCGCGTTCACCCTCACTGAGCTCCGCTACGTCGGGCAGCCCGGTTGTGGACGCCGAGCCTGCGCTACGCGATACTTCTGCGTTGAAGTACCCAGGGTAGGCGGCTGTGGGATTGGACTTCCCATGCCGACAACCGATCGTATCTTCACATGCTGTTCGTATTATCTATATTTCATGAATAAGTAAATTCCTTACGTCACGTGAGGCATAAGAAGAATGTTGCGTCTTGGATTGGATATCGGAACGAACTCCATCGGTTGGTGCATCGTTCGCCTCGGTCCCAGCGGCCTGCCCGAAGCATTCGTCGACGCTGGTGTTCGGATCTTCAGCGACGGGCGCGACGCACGCACCGGCGCCTCGCTGGCCGCGGACAGGCAAAATGCGCGCGGGCAGCGCCGGCGACGCGACCGCTACCTGGCGCGTCGAACCGCGCTCCTAGCAACACTGGTCCGGGCGGGTTTGATGCCCGAGTGTGACCGTGACCGGAAGGCGTTGGAGCGTCTGGACCCACTCGCCCTGCGCTCCGCGGCCCTCGACGGCCCGCTCTCCGCGCACCAGCTCGGTCGCGCCCTTTTCCACCTCAACCAGCGACGCGGCTTCCGATGCAACCGCAAGGCGGACCGCGGCCGCAACGACGAGAAGGGCAAGATCCGGCTCGGGACCGCAAGGCTTCGAGAACAGATGACGGCCGCGGGCGCACGAACGCTCGGCGAGTTCCTGGCGGAGCGTGCCGCCCGGGGCGAGACCGTCCGTACGCGTCTCAGGCCGGACCCGGGTGAGAACCCGCGCGGGGATGGCTACGACTTCTATCCGGACCGTGCCCTCGTCGCCGAGGAGCTCCACACGATCTGGCGCGTGCAGCGCACCCATCATCCGGGCGTCCTCACCGATGCGCTCCTCGGGCAGCTCCACCGGATCATCATCGAGCAGCGCCCTCTCCGGAAGCCGGAAGTCGGCCGTTGTCTCTACGTCGACGAGCCGCGCCTGGCGAAGGCCCATCCACTGTTCCAGGAGCGCCGTCTCTACGAGACCGTGAACGCGCTTCGGATCGAGCGGACGGGCGAGACGCCGCGACGGCTGACACCGAGTGAGCGCGACGTACTCATCCTGCGCTTGCGCGACCGTAGGAGCGCCACGCTGGCTTCCCTGGCCCGGGCACTGCGGCTCGACTACCCGGACGAGCGCTTCACGCTCGAGACCGAGAACAGAACGACCGTTCCCGGTGACGAGACGCGCGCCGCCTTCGCCAAGACGGCGCTCGCGCGGCGTTACGGATCGCTCGCACCCGAAGAGCGCGAAGCGCTGCTTCTGCGCTTACTCGACGAGGAAGACGAGCACGCCTTGCTCGAGTGGCTGATGTCCACGTTTCGGCTCACGAACGAGGAGGCGCAGGCCATCGCCGATGCACCGCTGCCTGACGGCTACGGCCGCATCGGCGAGACGGCGAGCCGCCGTATCCTCGTCGCGCTGAAGGAACCCGACCCGCTCACAGAACAAGTCCGGACCTATGACGAGACGGTCGCGGCGTCTGAACTTCACCACTCCGACCGGCGCACCTGCGAGATCCTCGACGAGCTTCCCTACTACGCGGAGCCACTGGCGCGCCACGTCTTGCCCGGGACCCAGGCGCCCGATGACCCACTGGAGAAACGGCTGGGCCGCCTCACCAATCCGACGGTCCACGTCGGGCTCAACCAGCTCCGTCGGGTCGTCAACGCCATCATCCGGCGCTACGGCAAACCCGACCAGATCGTCGTCGAGCTTGCCCGCGAGCTGAAGATGAGCGAGCGCCAGAAGGCAGAGACGAACCGGCGCATCGGCGAAACGACGAGAGCCGCCGAGGCGCGGTCAAAGTGTCTCGAAGAGCTCGAACAGACCGACAACGGCGCCAACCGCTTGCTGCTGCGGCTGTGGGAGGAGCTGAACCCCAAGAACCCGCTCGATCGGCGCTGCGTTTTCACCGGCCAGAACATCGGTCTTACTAAACTACTCTCGGACGCCGTCGAAATCGACCACATCCTGCCTTTCTCCAAGACCTTCGACGACAGCCCCGCCAACAAGATCGTCTGCCTCCGCGAGGCCAACCGCAGAAAACGCAATCGAGCACCCTTTGATGCCTTCGGCGGTGACGAGGACTGGCCGGATATTGCCGAGCGTGCGTCGCGCCTGCCCGCAAACAAGCGTTGGCGCTTCGCCCCTGATGCGATGACACGCTTTGACGCGGAAGGCGGCTTCGAGGCGCGCCAGCTCGTCGACACGCAATATCTAGCCCGCCTCGCGCGTGAGTACCTCGCCTCGGTCGTCGATAAGCCCACCGCAGAAAGAGGTTCCATGAGCAACGTCTGGGTCACGCCTGGTCGCCTTACCGAAATGCTGCGGCGCCACTGGGGCCTAAACGAAGGTGTGCTACACGACCACAACTACGCCGCCACGGCGAAGGCCAAGAACCGCCTCGATCATCGTCACCATGCCATCGATGCCGCGGTCGTCGCCGTCACGGACCGGGCGTTGCTAAACCGCATTTCGCGGGAGGCGGCGCGTCGCGAGCTTGAGGGTGCGGAGCGACTACTCGCCGATTTCCCTGAGCCGTGGGACGGGTTTCGTGACGAGCTGCGCAAGCGCCTTCGATCCGTGACGGTCAGTCACAAGGCGGACCACGGGAAGATCGACGTCGGTGGGCGGGCGCGTGGACGGGATGCTACGGCGGGTCGCCTGCACAACGACACGGCCTACGGCTCCACGCGCGAAACCAACGACAAGGGCAAGCCGCTCGTCGTCCATCGCGTTCCGCTCGCATCGCTCAAGACCGAGAATGACCTGCGCCGCGTCCGTGATCGCGATGTGCGCGCACGGCTGTTGGCAGCGACCTCCGGCCGCTCTGGCAAGGCCTTTGCGGAAGCGCTCGCGCGTGCGGCGCAGCAGCGGCCACTCGAGGGCATGCGGCGAGTGCGCGTGCTGGAACAGCTTTCGCTCCTGCCGATCAGGGACGGGTCTGGCAGGCCGTACAAGGGTTACAAAGGCGACGCCAACTTTCGCTACGACGTCTGGGAGCTGCCTGACGGTACTTGGCGCGCCGAGGTCGTAAGCATGTTCGAAGCGCATCAAGCCGGCTGGGAATCGGCGCTGAAGCGCTCCTTTCCGGCGGCGCGCAAGGTGCTCCGTCTGCACCAGAACGATCTCCTCGCCATCGAGCGTGAAGGCGACGAACCGCGCATCGTTCGCGTCGTCAAGTTCACCCGCAACGGCCAGATCACGATCGCAGGTCATCAAGAGGCGGGCGACCTCAAACGCCGCGATGCTGATCCTGACGATCCCTTCAAGTATTTTGCACCGACCGCTGGCGGGCTGAAAGCGGCAAGGGCCCGCCAGGTGCGCGTGGACGAGTTCGGCCGGGTGTCCGATCCGGGACCGCGGGCCTGACGCTATGGACCGGATCGTCGACATCGCTTCCGCCAACCGTCACTTGTCGTCGAAACGGGGCTTCCTGTTGGTCTCTGAGAAAGGGACCGAGGTCGGACGCGTACCGCTGGACGACGTCGCCGCGGTGCTGGTGCACGGCCACGGCGCGACATGGACAGCGAACCTCGTGGCAGCCCTGGCAGACCGCAACGCGACGCTCGTCGTTTGCGCGGCGAACCATGCACCCGTAGCGATGATGCTCCCGCTTTCGGGCCGCCACGATCAGGGTGCGACGATGCGTGCGCAGTGGGAGGCGCCGCGTCCGCTAATCAAACAGGCTTGGAAGGCGATCGTGGCCGCCAAGATCCGCATGCAGTCGGCGGTTCTTGACGCCGCCGGCGCGCGGCACGCCGCGTTCGATCTCCTCGCCCGCAAGGTGCGTTCGGGCGATCCCGAGAACGTCGAGGCGCAGGCCGCGCGCCGCTACTGGCCGCTTTTGTTGGGGCCGGACTTCCGTCGCGATCGCGAGGCAGGCGGCGTGAACGCCATGCTCAACTACGGCTACGCCGTCCTGCGAGCCACGGCCGCGAGAGCTGCCTGCGGTGCGGGCCTGCACCCCACGGTCGGCCTGCATCATCGTAACCGCGCGAACAGTCTGGCCCTGGCGGATGACCTCATGGAACCGTTCCGACCGCTCGTAGACTGGCTCGTCAAAGGTCTCGTCGACGAGGGCGTCGCTGACGTTGGGGCCGAGGCGAAGGCGCGTCTCGCCACCCTCGTGGCTTTGGACCTGACGCTCGCGGAACAGACCACACCTGTGGGCCTGGCCTGCTCACGCCTGGCGCTCTCGCTTGCCCGGAGCTTTGCCATGAAACGGCTCTACCTCGCCCTGCCGCGTCCGCCGACGCCAGTGGAGCTCCACGCGAGATGAGGTCCCAGGTCGCTTATCTGAGCGGGTATCGGCTCATGTGGATCTTCGTGATGTTCGACCTGCCCGTGAAGTCGAAGCGTGAGGCAAAGGCCGCGAACGACTTCCGCAACTTTCTTCTGGATCAAGGTTTCGAGATGAGCCAGCTCTCGGTCTACGCTCGGTTCGTGAACGGCAAAGAACAGTTCGAAACCGATGTGCGGCGCATCGAGACCAGCTTACCGCAGACGGGCGAGGTTCACATTTTGAGCTTCACGGACCGGCAATACGAGAACATCATCCGATTCGCCGACCAGAAGCGGCGGCGAAGGCGCGAAAATCCGGGTCAACTGGCACTCTTCTAGATGCAAACGAGGCATTTCTTGCGCTGCTCCATCCCCACTTCCCCTTTCAAAAACAAGGAGTTAGTGGAGGATGGAGCATAGCGGTTCAGAGATCGCGGTCGAGCGGCAACAGCTGCGCTGTGGTCGCCTGCGCAACGCGCAGCATAGCGGGTCAGCGATCGCCGAAAGCAGGCACAGGATAGACCGGTTCGGCTGTGCGCACCGCGTCGGGATACACCACCTCGAGGCCGTCCGGGGTCAGCTGCATGACGATGAGCTCCATGCTGATCTGCTTGCCGGTCGGCTCGATCTCGTAAGGCCCGGTCATCACCGTCATCTGCCCCGACAGGTCGACCGCCGCCTGTTTCAAGGCCGCTGGGTCTAGAGTACCGGCCGTCTCGATGATCTCCTCAAGGACGGCGCCGGCGCCGTAGGCGAGCGCGGTCTGGAAGTCGGCTTCGTACGCGACGTCGGGGAAGAGCGCGTCATAGCGCTCGACCACCTCCGCCCGGTTGAGGCCTGTGGTGACGGGCCAGTTAACCTTCTCGTGGAGGAGCGTCTGGCTGAAGAGATACCAGGCGTCTTCGCCGATCTCCAGGAACTGGGGCTGCGCGCCGTAGTTCATGCCCACCGCGGTGAAGTTCGCGTCCAGCTCACGCAGCTGGCGGGCGGCGATCATCTGATCCCCCTCGTAGCCCGCCAGGATGAAGGCCTCGGCCCCCGACGCCAGTGCCTTTTGAATGATGATCGAGAAGTCCTTGGTGCCGAGCGCAAACTTCTCGAACATCGGCACGTCGATGTCGTTGGCGCGCGCCCAATCGGCTTGGCCGCTAGCGATCCCAGACGGGAAAGGCTCGTCGAGATAGGCGAAGGCGATCGACTGCACGCCCATCTCCTTGAAGGCCTTTACCGTCGGCTGGCCTAGGAGTGAGGCGGCGATCTGCGTGCCCGAGACGATGTACTCGTAGCCCTGGTCGTAAATGGAATCGGCCGATGCAGACCAGATCATCATGAACTTGTCGAACTGCTCGGTCGTATTGGCCGCCGCGCCCGTCAATGTCGAGCCGAACGGTCCGATGAGCAGATCGACGTTCTCGTCCTTGATCAGTGTCTCATAGACGCGGGGGACCATCGTCTTGTCGCTGCGATCGTCCAGGGCGACGAGTTCGACCGGCCGTTGCTCGCCGCCGACCTCGATGCCGCCACGACTGTTGACGTCGTCGACCCAGATCTCGATGCCGCGCTCGCCCGACTGCGCTGCCAGCGCAAAGCGGCCCGTTGACGACACGGTCATCCCGATGCGGATCGGATCGGCAGCGAGCGCGTGGTCAGCCGCGAGGAGCGCGCCGAGCGCAACTGCTCCCATAAGTGCCTTGGAAATACACATTTCGGCGGTCTCCCTTGTTCGATGCTTAGTGCATTGGCAAAGCGCGCCTGAGCGACTAGCTTTCATTGACCGTCCTGGGACGAAAGTCAACAAGCGACCTAGCAAAAGTTTTCGTTAAACAAAGCGGCACGCGATGTCATGGCCAACGTTGTTACTTCGTCCGCATCGTCCGCCGGGCACTGGCTTCGTCCTGATATAGTCCGTCAGCTTATTTGGTACTTGCTGATTGTGGTGTTGGTTTTCTGGTGCATCACGGCGCCTTCGCGCGATGCAAATCTCTCTCTCTATTTTTCCTTTATGATGTGGATTACGTTAGCGAGCAGTTTGAATTTCATTGCCGGCTTCGCCGGCTACATGCCTTTCGGGTTCGTCGCCTTCTACGGCTTAGGCGCCTACGGCACAGGCATCGCGGTCAAAGTGCTGGGCCTGCCCATCTGGCTCGGGGTGCCCTGCGGCGCCGCGCTCGGTGTCGCCTTCGCCCTGCTCGTGGCGCCCAGCCTGCGCCTCGCGGGGATCTACTTCGCGATCGTCAGCCTGTCGCTCGCCATCATCTGCCAGCGTGTTGTGGCGCTGCTGCCCGAGTGGCTCACCGGTGGCAGCCTCGGCATCAACCTCGGCGTCGTCGCCGACCGCGAGCACGGCTACTACGCGATGGTGCTGGTCCTCGTAGGTGTGCTCGTTACCGCGTCTTGGCTTGCCCGGTCCCGCCTCGGCAAGGCGCTGAAGGCCATCCGCGACGATGTCGAGGCGGCAGACGCGATGGGCATAGACGTCGCCCGCTCCAGGCTGAAGGCATGGCTTCTGGCGGCTCTGTTTGCCTCGCTGGTGGGTGGGGTGGACGCTTGGTTCACCGGCGCCTTCGACACCCAAACCGCTTTCGACGTGCTGGTGACAGCGAAGACCGTCATCTACGCGATGGCCGGCGGCCTCGGCACGGCGCTCGGGCCGGTCGTCGGCGCAGGGGTGCTCGTCTGGGTCGACGATCAGATCTGGCGGGCCTTTCCCGTGCTCAACAACTTCCTTTTGGGCCTCTTGATCGTCGTGCTCATCCTCTTCGCGCCGCGCGGCATCGTCGGCTCGCTGATGCAGCGCTTCCCGCGCCTGCGCCGCTACGTGATGTGAGACGGCGATGAACGAAGTCCTCCTTCTGCAGGGCCTCGTCGGCGGCATCGTCTTCGGCGCCATCTACGCGCTGATCGGCGCCAGCCTCAACGTGATGGTCGGCGTGCTCCGGGTTATCAACTTCGCGCATGGCGAGTTCATCCTTGCGGGCTCGTTCTTCGCCTACGCGATGCTCATGGGCCTGGGCCTCAACCCCCTCTACGCCGTCGCGCCGGTGGCTGTGCTGTTCTTTCTCGCCGGCTATGGCGCCTATTTCGTGCTGATCCCGCGGCTGCAACGATCGGATGAGCCGGAGACCTCGAGCTTTCTTCTGATGTTCGGTGTCTCGCTGATGATGATCGCCGTGCTGACCTGGATCTTCGAAGCCGACATTCGCCCAGTGAACTTCAGCTTCGATCCGATCAACGTCACGCTCTTGGTCGTCGAGGACGCCTATGGCCCGGGCCGGGACGGGCGGGTCATCGTTCCGACCGCACGCATCGTGGCGCTTGCCGTCAATGCCCTCATGATCATCGCGCTCACCTGGTTCCTCTATCGCACGCTCACCGGCAAGGCGATGCGTGCCGCGATCATGAACCGGGACGCGGTGCAGATCGTCGGTATCGACGTCCATCATCTGTCCGCCACCGCCTTCGGACTGGCCACTGCCATCGCCGGTGTGACGGGGGTGTTGCTCGCCATGGTCGTGCCGTCGGTCGATCCCAATGGTGGTCCACCGCTTGCGCTCGTGGGCTTTGTTGTCATCGTGCTCGGCGGCTTGGGCCATCCAGTGGGCGCGCTGCTCGCGGGGGTTCTCTTCGGCGTCGTCGAGCAGGTCGCGACCGTGATGCTGCCGCAGGCCGCCGCCCAGATGCTCGGCTTCGTGATCCTCATTGCGGTGATCTTCTTCAGGCCTTCGGGCATCCTCGGCTTGGCCGTGAGTCGATGAGCGACACGGTGCTGGAGGTCCAGGCGCTGACCAAGCGTTTCGGTGGCCTCGTCGCCGTAGACGGCGTGAGCCTCGAGGTTCGCAAGGGACAGATCGTCGGCCTCATCGGCATCAACGGCGCGGGCAAGACGACGCTGATGAACTGCGTCAACGGCATCTACCGGAGCGATGATGGCCAGGTGCGGCTCAACAACGCCGACATCACGCGCAAGACGCCGCACGAGATCGCGCTCGCGGGCGTCGGCCGGACCTTTCAGGTGCCGCGCACCTTTCGCCGCATGGACCTCATCGACAACCTCATGGTGCCGCTGCTCCATACCGACGCCAGTGACGCTGACCTCACGGCACGCGCGGAGGACGGGTTGCGGCAAGTCGGGCTGTACGAGCTTCGGCACAACCATGGCGAGGAACTCTCGGGCGGCCAGCAGAAGCTGCTCGAACTCGCCCGCGTCATCATGCTGGACCCGGAACTCATCCTGCTCGATGAGCCCTTTGCCGGCGTAAATCCCTCCCTCTGCCGCATCATGCTGCAACAGATCGAAAAGCTCCGCGATGCCAGCAAGAGCTTCCTCCTCGTAAGCCACGATCTGACCTCGATCTACCGGCTCTCCGATCATCTCTACGTCTTGAACCAAGGTGAGATCATCGCCGAGGGCCTGGTCGAGGACGTTCAGAATGACCCCGTCGTTATCGAGGCCTACCTTGGCAACTGAGAGCCCCGGAATCGTGCTTGAGATGCAGGCGGTACACGCCGCCTATCACGGCGATATCTCCGTGTTGAACGGTGTCGACCTCAAGATCCGCAAGGGCCTCATCACGGGTGTCATCGGCCCCAACGGCGCCGGGAAGTCGACGGCGCTCAAGACCATGTACGGCTTCTTGAAGCCATCGCACGGCGAGGTGCGGCTCAAGGGCCAGCGGGTCAACGGTGTCGCGCCGTCGAAGATGGTGGCGCAGGGGCTCGCTTTCGTTCCGCAGAACCGGAGCCTCTTCAACGACCTCACGGTGGAGGACAATCTCCGCCTAGGCTGTTGGACCTTTCGGAAGGACACCGGGCGCGTCCAGGCCGCGCTCGAGCGCGTCTACGAGCAGTTCCCGATCCTCCGCCAACGCCACCGGCAGCGCGCCGGGACGATGAGCGGCGGCCAGCAGCGCTTCTTGGAGCTTGCCCGAGCGTTGGTGCTCGAGCCCGAGATCATCATGCTCGATGAGCCCACGGCGATGATCGCACCGAAGGTCAGCCGCGAGCTGTACGAGTTCATCCAGGAGCTACCGTCACACGGCATCACCGTGGTGCTGGTCGATCAGAACGTGCGCCAGTGCGTCGCCGTCTCCGACCATCTCTACGTGCTCGATCTCGGCGCGACGCGTGCCGACGGCTCGGCCGACGCCTTCGGTTCGGACGAGGCCCTGCGTACGATGATCCAGGAGTGGCTCGACTATCAGATCGACTGAGGACGACACGTCGATGACCGACCCTCTACCGTCGCTGCGTTCTCTAGCTCGAGGTTACGCCGACGGCAGCCTGTCGCCCGTCGACGTCACCGAGACCTGTCTGGCACGCATCGACGCGCTGGACGACAAGCTCGGCGCGTTTCAAGTCGTTTACGCTGGCGAGGCGCGCGATGCGGCCGCCGCCGCAGCGGCGGCGATCCGTACCGGCCATCGCGTCGGCCCGTTTCATGGCGTGCCCTTCGCCTTGAAGGACATCATCGACCTAGAGGGCCGCGTCACGACCGGTGGCTCGAAAGCCTATGCCGACCGCATTTCGCCGACGACGGCCACGATCGCGCGGCGCCTCTTGGGCGCGGGCGGGATCCTGCTCGGCAAGACGAAGACCGTGGAGTTCGCTTTTGGCGGCTGGGGGAACAACCAGCACATGGGCACGCCTTGGAACCCCTGGGACGACCGGGTGCATCGCGCACCGGGCGGCTCGTCGAGCGGCTCAGCAGTGGCGGTCGCGGCCCGTCTGGCGGCCTGCGCCGTCGGGACGGATACCGGCGGCTCCGTGCGCTTGCCGGCCGCCTGGTGCGGCATAACCGGTCTCAAAGTCACCGAGGGCCAGCTCCCGACGGACGGCATTCTGCCATTGTCGCACACCCTCGACACGCCGGGCCCACTGGCGCGAAGCGTAGACGACGCGCGCATCATGTACCGCGTGATGGCTGGCGTGGAGGGCCATGTAATTGATCACGAGCTCGCCGGATCTAGCGGCACTGCGTCGCGTCCTTGGCGCCTCGGCTGTCTTATTGATGCCGAGCGCGCGGCGGTCGCTCCGGACGTGCTTGCCCGCTACGATGCCACTCTCGATACGCTCGTTGCTGCCGGAGCCCAGATCGCGCCCTTGGCGCTGCCGATCTCGTTCGCCGAGGTCTTGAGCAAGTCCAGCATCATCAGCCACGCTGAGGCCTATGTACACCACGGCGCACTGTTCGAAGCGGGAACGGCGCTGCACGACGAGGCCGTGCGCGAGCGCGTGCTCGCCGGCCGCGACGCGCGCGCCGAACCCTATGTACGGGCGCTCGTCGATCGACCGGCGCTGACCAGCGCCTACGTCCGGTCACTCGAAGGCTGCGACGCGCTGCTGACGCCGACGACGACCACCGTAGCGCCCGTCGTTGAAGGTCTCGATCAGACGGTCACGCCGGCGCACTTTACCCGCGTCGTCAACTATCTGGGCCTTTGCGCCCTCTCGTTGCCCTGTGGGCTGACCGACGAAGGCTTGCCGGCAGGCATCCAAGTCGTCGGCCGTCCGCACGAAGAGCAACTCGTCTGCGCGATCGGCGAGCACGTCGAGAACCTGCTGGGTCCACTGCCAATGCCGGTCTTGGCATCCTGAGGGTCCGTCGGTCGTCCAGCCGTTCGAGGAGTGCGCTTAGCTTTCTGCCGCGGCTTGGCCTGCCGCTGCCGCGGCAATCGGTGCGTAACGTTCCGCTTCGCCGGCTGTCGCAGGCGGCGCACTGTTGCGTTGAGCGAGTAGTGATCCGCTGGCACTGCCGCTTCCCGCTGTCGTATCAGCATGTGAAGGACCCTCTGGCCGAGCGAGCCGTCAAGGTCGATGTGGCGACCGTCTATCGCTGGGTTCAGGAGTTTGTACAATGCATCGCCAAGCGTGCGTCCTGGCATCGCAGCCGGCGCGGCCTGAGTTGGCAGGTCGACGAGACGTACGTGCGTGTCGGTGGACACCGATGCTGCCTATGGCGAGCTGTCGATCGACTTGGCTAGTCGGTCGCGTTCGGGCGCTCCGCTCACCGAGATTTCAACGCCGCCTGGGCCCTCCTCCGGCGTGCTCGGTATTGCGCGCGACTATTTCGGCCACGGAGCACCGCGACCGAAAAAGCCTGGACCCACGGCCAGCTGATTGACGAGCTAGACCGAGGTCGGGGTCCCGGCGGCGCCGGAGCCACAAACCTTCACCCAAACCGCTCAACGCGACATTCCCCCGAGTGCTGAGTGCGTCGCTTAGAGGTCACCGCCTCGTAGCCGACCACGAGCTCGCGACGACCGAGCGAGCAATCGTATCGGTGCCGCTCATTTTCGGCCGCGACATTTGTAGAAGGTACTCACGCGTCCCTGTGGCTTCTCAGTTGCCAAAATGGTCGAACAGCGCGTTGATTCTGCTAGATTCTTCGATGACTCTTAATCAGCGGGTCCAAGGTTCGAGTCCTTGTGCGCCCACCATCTAACCCCTTCAAATCACTTCTCATATCGGTTCCGCAGCTTCCGGCTCCG
>JANQNY010000009.1 GCA_028279345.1 Geminicoccaceae bacterium | reverse complement strand
CACCGACAGGGAGATCGTAATCCAGGGGCGGGCACCCGGCGCGCCCCGGGCCGCGCAAGGCCACGATGTCGCCGGGCGCCCGCCCCTGGATTACGATCTCCCTGTCGGTGAGCGCGGCAAGCGCGCGGACGACGTGGAAGAGCGGAAAGACCGCGTCGTGCCGGCCTTCATAGCCGGCCGTCGGTGCCTCGTTGGCGCCTGCGACGACGCCGAGCGGTCCCGCCACCATGGCGGGTGAAAGGCTTGCGACGCCCGCTTCCGCGGCGGATGCCACCAGAGCGACGGCGAACGCAGCGCCGAATAGACCGCGGTGGCGTGGGTCATCGAGCGCCATCTCGACGCGCGTCTGCTCGGGGTTTGGTGCGACCGCCGCGCCATAGGGGTTGGAGCGCATGCCGATCGCCGCGAGTCCCAGCCGCAGCGGCCGTTCTCCGGCGAGCGCGCGTGCGCTCTCGAAGACGTCCGGCATGGCCGCAAGCGTCTGCAGCACCGAGACATCGTCCGCGGCGTGCACGATCGCTGTGGTTCCGAACGACACGTAGTCACTCTCGAAGTGAGGTGCGCAGCGATTGAATTCCGTGAAGTTGGTCAGCACGCCGCCGCCGATCTCGGCCGTTAGGAAGGTGGCTCGGGCCGCTTCAGCGCAGTCCTGGGGTGTCGGGCCTGCGGGCCACGGTCCTTCGGGCTGGATGCTGGCGAGATAGGGTTCGGGCAGCGCCAGGACCCGGCGCGGCGCGACCGCTGCACGCCTGCACGCCGCGGCGACCGTCTCAAGTGCATCGGCCGCCGTCATGCCATCCGGAACGACGATCTCCAAATCGAGCGGCATCTCAAGCCGTCGTGCGCTGTAGAGTGCCGCCAGCGCGTCAACCGGTGTGAGCCGCACCTGTGCCGCCGCCACACCGAGCATCCGCACCTTGCGCACGGCGGCGTCGTCGAGCGGGGCTACGCCTTCGTCCAAGGCCAGGGTGATCTCCGGTGCTCGTGCGACCACCGGCGGGGCCGTGTCGCCTTTGCTCGACGCGGTCGTCTGCCGTGCGCATCGGATGACGATCCGTTGCTCCACGCGGTCGCCAACGGCGATCGTGAACGGGCGCGGCCGGGCCAGCGGTCGGCAATAGGTCTTGAACGAGGCGTCGGTCCAATTTCGCTGGTCTTCCATCTCGAAGACCTCACCCGTGAACGCGATCTCGACCGAGACGCCGCGGACCTCGTGGCCAAGACCGGCGATCTCGAAGACGGGCTGGCCGGGAGAGATGCGCTTCGGAAAGCGCGATTCCGTGACCGTGCCGTCCGGTCGCCGCACCTCGAGCGGCTCGCCGGCGACGTGCACGATCGGGTGCAGGAGCACGAAACCCGCCCGGTTCACCACGACGTCCTGTTGGGCCTCGAGCGTCAGCTCGGCGGTGACGGCCGCATCTGCATCACCTGAACGACCGGACAGGGCGAAGTTGCCCGTAAGCGCCCCGTCCCACGCCTCGAACGAGCGGCGATAGACAAAGTCCGTTGCCGTCGCTTCCAGACTGTCCTCGAGCGTCCTCGCAGGCACCGTCGCCCAATTGCCGTCACGGACGGGGTAGTCGATGCAGCGGACGACCTCGACACCATCGAAGGCGAGATGCCGAGCATTGCCGCCGATATCCAGCGATAGCCGCCCGACGTGCAGCGCGCGCGGCGCATCGACGTCCGCTACGCAACCGAACCGTGCCGCCCGCTCTAACGCAATGTCGGTCGTTGCTTCCGCTCGGACCATGCGCTCGGCATCCTCCCTTGGGCGACGGCGTCGCCGCCGCATGCCAGCGAGAGCGCTCGCTGGAAGCCCCCAATCACTTGCCGGAACCGAACAAATCGCTTCCAGATGTGACGATATGTTGAACCACTCATTATACCAGATGAGCGCCGCTCGCAACCGACCTCGAGGTGCGCTTGACGTCAGCCCGAGGCCAGATGGCCGCCGCGATAGAGCTCGTTGGCGCGGTTCAGGTGATCGGCCATGGCGCGCCCGGCGGCCTCCGGGTCGCGTCGCTCGATGGCGGCGGTGATCTCGCGATGCTCCGCGACCGTCAGGCGCTCCAATCCCGGCACCGCGACGAGGTCGACGTGGAAATGCGAGAGCCAGCCGAAAATAGCCTCCGAGACGGCGGGCCAGATGGGGTTTCCGCTGATCGCCGCGACCTCGCGGTGGAACCGTCCGTCGAGCTGGCGAAAGCGAACCGCGTCCTCGATGGCCCCATCCTGATCGTCCAGCAGCGTCTGCAGGCGATGAAGGTCGGAGGACGAGTGACGCCGGGCCGCAATCCGCGCCATCTCGCTCTCAAACGTCGCGCGCGCCTCCTTCAAGTCCTCGAGACTTGCCGGCGAATGCGCAAGCAAGAGACGCATCGTCTCACCGATCTTGTCGGCGAGCTGCGCGAAGGACGGCTCGGTGACTCGGGCCCGCTCGCCATGGCGAATGTGGACCAGACCCATGCGCTCCATGGCCTGCAGCGCTTCTCGGACGGCGGGCCGGCCGACCCCGAGCTTATCCATGAGTTCACGCTCCGAGAGGAGCGCATCGCCGGGCCGCAACTCGCCGCGTTCGATCTCGCCGAGCAACTGTTCGAGCACGCCGTCGGACAGCTTTCGTCGTTGGATGGGCGTGTTGACCTTCATGGGTCCTGTCTACGGATAGGGCCGCGACCGCCGAAGCCGACCATCGGCCCAAGGCGCACATCGATTGACCAAACCGGGTCACTGGTATAACGAGTATATGGGCCTGTAAGCGATGAGATGCCAGAGGTGTGGTCCAACCGTCTCATCGCCGCGGCACCCGGGAGGATCGGCCGACCACGCTTGCGCGGGCTTCGGTTAACAAACAGGACGATCGGGGAGGAACTAGAACCATGCGCATGTTCTCGAACGGCTTGGCGGTCGCAGGCTTCGCCATCGCGCTCGGTGTGGGCATCGCCGTGCCGGCCCTGGCGGATGAAAAGCCGGTCATCGCCCTTTCCAACTCGTTCTACGGCAATGACTGGCGGCGACAAATGGTCGACGCCTTCGTCGAGGCGGCCGAGACCGCCAAAGCCGACGGGCTGATCGCCGACTATGTCGTGCTCAATGGCGACGGTAGCGTGCCGCAGCAGCAGAGCCAGATGGCCGACCTGATCCTGCGCGGCGTCGACGCGATCGCCATCAACGCCGCCTCCGAAACAGCCTTAAATGACGTCGTCGGCAAGGCTTGTAGTGCGGGCATCGACGTCATCGCCTTCGATTCGCTGGTGACCGCCGAGTGCGCCCACACGCTGGGGTTCGACTTTACCGACTACAAGACCGCCCAGGCCGAGGCGACACTCGACCTGATCGATGGTGCGGGCAACGTCATCGTCGTTCGGGGCGTCAAGGGCTCAGGCCCTGACGAGGAGATGTATGCGGCGCAGACCGCCGTGCTCGAGCGCTATCCCGAGGTCGAGGTCGTAGCGACGGTCTATGGCCAGGCGACGGCGCCGGTAGCGCAGTCGGCGATCGCCAACGTCCTGCCGAGCCTGCCGAAGGTCGACGCTGTCCTGGCGCAGGGCGGCAGCGACGACTACGGCATCGCCCAGGCGTTTACGCAGTATGGGGGCGCGTACGAAAGCGACATGCCGGTCATCGAGGGTGGCGGCAGCGCCGACTTCATCCGCTGGTGGGCGGACCAGCACGCGAAGACGGGCTACGAGACCACGTCGATGAACTCGACACCGGGGATCGGCGGCGCCGCCTTCTGGGTGGCCCTCGCCCTCGCTGACGACCGCGAGGTGCCGCACGCGATGACCATGCCGGTGGCCGAAGTGCATCTCGAGAACCTCGCCGACTACGCCGACCTGCCGCAAGGCCGCATCGTCAGCCCGACCTACTCCCAGGTTTGGGTCGACGAGCAGCTGCTCGGTGGCGCGGGTAGCTGACGAGCGGGCGTCGGTGAAAAAACCGCGGCGGGGACCGGCATGGCCGGGCCGCCGCGGACTGCCGCGCAGGCAGCGCTTGCCGATCTAGCATCGCCCGCCACAGCTGCTGCGCCCGTCGTGGCGCTCGAGGGCATTACGGTCGCCTTCGGGCCGACCGTGGCCGTCGATGATCTGAGCCTCGCCATTCGCCCCGGCGAAGTCGTGGGTTTGGTCGGTGCGAACGGCGCCGGCAAGAGCACGCTGATGCGAACGCTCTGCGGCGCGACGGCGCCCGACCGAGGTCGGCTCCTGCTCGGCGGTCGCCAGGTCGACTTCGACACCTACGGCCCGCGCGAAGCGCACGCATCCGGCGTTCGCATCGTCTGGCAGGAGCTGTCGCTTTGCGGCAATCTGTCGGTCGCGGAGAACGTGTTTATCGATCGGCCAGACGCCACGACGACCCGTTTCGCTTGGCGTGCGCCCTACCGGCGCCTCGCCCGTGCGGGCCTCGACCTGGTCTTTCCCGACGCAGGCATTGCCGTCGACCGTCCCGTTGAAGAGCTGCCGATAGGCCAACGGCAGATGGTCGAGATCGCCCGCGCCGCCGCGGCGCCCGATCTGGCGGTGCTGATCCTCGACGAGCCTACCTCCTCGCTCGATTCCGTACGGAGCCGCCAGCTCCGCGATCATATCCGGCAGCGGGCTGACGCCGGGCTCGCCGTCATCTTCATCAGCCACAAGCTGGCCGAGGTGCTCGACGTCGCGGACCGCGTCTTCGTCATGCGCAACGGTCGTGCGGTGCTCGATGCGGTAGCGGCAGACGTGACGTCGGCCGGTCTCGTCGAAGCCATGGGCGGCAGCGCTCCGGCGCCGGAGCGTGCGCGGAAGGCCAGCTCTCGCGGGCCAGTGCAGGCGCAGATCGACGGTCCCCAGGTGTCGCCCCTGGGTCATGCCGTTCAGCTTCACGCGGGCGAGATCGTCGGCATCGCCGGCCTTGAAGGCGACGGGCAGAAACAACTGCTCCAAGGTCTGATCGGTGCACGACGCCGTCTGGCCACAGGCTCGCGCGCATCCGATGCTGCCTACGTCTCGGGCGACCGGGCGCGCGAGGGCGTATTCGCCCTCTGGCCCGTCGCCGCCAACATAAGCATCGGCCGCATCGCTCGGCGTCCCGGCTGGTCTCTGCTGTCCCGTGCCGCCGAGCGGGCAGCCGTGCAACCGGAGGCCGAACGTCTCGACCTCGATACCGGGCGGTTCTCGTCCAACATTCTCGAGCTCAGTGGCGGCAACCAGCAAAAGGCGCTCGCTGCGCGCGCGCTCGCCACCGACGCACCGATCCTGTTGCTCGACGACCCGACCCGCGGCGTCGACATCGGCACCAAGCGGAAATTCTACGACGTCGCGCGCGAGGCGGCACGCGATGGCAAGCTGGTGATCTGGCACACCACCGAGGGTGCCGAATACCGCGAGTGCGATCGTGTGCTCGTGATGGCGGCCGGCTGCATCGTCGCCGAGTTGGCGGGGGCGGAGATCAGCGAAGAGCGCGTGCTCGCGGCCGCCTTCGCCGGCAGGCAGGCGGCCGGGGAAACGGCGGTCACCGACAAGCCGAGCCGCATGCGCAGGCTCGCCGTCACGGCCTTGCGCAACGCGGCGATGGTCGGGTTGGTGCTCGTCTGCGCGGCCCTGGTGATGCTGAACCCGTTGGTCGCCAGCGTCTTCGGTGTCGACCTGCTGCTTGGACCTGCGGTCGCCCTTACGCTCATCGCGCTCGCGCAGATGTTCATCGTCGGTGGCAGCGAGATCGACCTGGGCGTCGGCGCCTTCGCGGGCCTCGTCAACGTAGTCAGCGCCACGCTCTTGGTCACGGCACCCTTGCTCGGCGGAGTGGCCATCGTGGCAGCGCTCGGCGGCTATGCGGTCATGGCCGTAATCATCCGGCTGCGCGCCGTGCCGGCGATCGTGGTGACCCTCGGTGCGTCCTTCGTCTGGTATGGGCTGGGCTACTCGATCCAGCCGGCGCCCGGCGGCTCCGCACCCGCCTGGCTCCGCGCGATGGTGGACTGGTCGATCCCCGGCGTCCCGACACCCTTGGTGCTGATCGTCCTCTTCGGCGTCGTGGCCGTCCTCATCCATCGCTCGCGGCTGGGAACCGTGCTGCGCGGCTTCGGCGCCAGCCCCTTAGCGCTCGAACGCTCGGGCTGGTCACCGCTTCGCTACACCGTGACGCGCTACCTGATCGCCGGCCTGTTCGCGGCGGGCGGCGGGCTCGCCATCACCGCGATGAATGGCGCCAGCGACGTCAACGCGGGTGCCGGCTATACCCTGCTCGGCGTCGCTGCCGTCGTCCTCGGCGGCTGCCGGCTGCTCGGTGGTGTCATCTCGCCGGCAGGTGTGGTCGCTGGCGCCGTCACCCTGTCGTTGATCGGCGCGCTCCTCGGTGCTCTCGGCGTGAGTACCGACTTCAACGCAGCGGTGCAGGGGCTCTTGATGATCAGCGTGCTGGCGCTGCGCGCGGCCGTCGAGCGCGAGGAGGACAGCACTTGACCGGGTTCCTCGCCTTCGCCCAACGGCAGCGCTGGGTCTGGGCGGCACTGGGCGTGCTCGTCCTTTGGGTGGCGCTGGGTCTCGCCACCGAGCGCTTCAGCCTGCACAGCGTGAGCGGTGTGGCGCGGTCCGCTGCCTTTCTGACCTTCGTGGCGCTCGGCCAGATGTTCGTCATCGCCACGGGTCGCGGCAATATCGACCTTTCCGTCGCAAGCGTCGTTACGCTCGGCGCCTTCACGACCGTCACGCTCGCCGACGGCGACGACGCGCGCCTGCCGCTCGCGCTGGGCGCCGCACTGGCCATGGGAGCCGGCGTCGGCCTCCTGAACGCGTTCCTGGTGGTGAGGCTCAAGATCGCGGCGATGATCGCAACGCTGGCCATGGGCTATGTGCTCGCGACGGCGACTCTCATCGTCAACCGCCAAGTGCGAGGATTCGAGACGGCACCGCTCCTCGGATGGATCGCCGCCGGCCGCATCGGCGAGGTGCCCGTGATCGCCCTCGTGGCGGTCATCGGTGTCGTGCTCGCCGCCTTCGTGCTCAATCGGACGGCCTTCGGCCAGGGACTCTCCGCCACCGGCCAGAATCTCCGCGCCGCAGAGCTCGCCGGCGTGCCGACGGGCCAGTCGATCGCCACGGCCTTCGTCGTCAGCGGCACGGCGGCGGCCTTAACCGGAGCGCTCTTGTCGGCCTATGTCGGTGGCGCCTTCCTCGACATGGGAGCGCCCTACCTCCTCCAGTCCGTCGGCGCGGTCGTGCTCGGCGGCTCGCTGATCTTCGGCGGTGTCTCGACAGCGCTCGGCACGATGTTCGGCGCACTCCTGCTCGTGCTCATCGTGACGACAATGCAGATCTGGCGGCTGCCCACGGGTGCTCAGGACGTGGTTCAAGGCATCGTCATCATCACCGTCCTCGCCTTTGCGGGCGCGGGGCTCGTCCGGCGTGCGCGTCGGCGAGGATGAGAGCGGAGCAGCGTGTAGCAGGAACCACGCCTGCTGCTCCTTGGCCCAACGGCTCGCAGTTGGGGTCGAACGCCTAGCCTTCGTCGTCGGTCAGCCCGCGCGCGAGGATGAAGCTCGCGGCCGTCTCGATATCGTTCGCGACGGCTTGGCGCGCCCCTTCGCCATCTCCACGCTCCAGCGCAGCCAAGAGCTGTGTGTGGTGCTCATGCGCCGGGACCTCCGTGAGCCAAAGCACACTCGTCCGCAGATCGAGGCTGAGGACCGGACCCACCTGCAACCAGAGCCCCTCGATGATGCTCATGAGCGTGGGCATCCGCGCAGCCTGATAGACGGCGAAATGGAGCTCTTGGTTGTGGCGGATCGCCACCGACAGCTCTGGCTTCGCTTTCTGCACCTCGCGGCCAAATGCGAGGTGGTGACGCCGCACCGAGGCGAGGTCTGCCTCGGTGCGCGCGTAGGCTGCGTGCCAGGCGGCGAGCCCCTCGACAGCGATGCGGATCGTGCGCAGCTCCTCGAACCGCGCACGCGTCATGGCCGGCACGCGGATCGCCCGGTTGGGCGTGACGTCGAGCGCGCCCTCGGCCATGAGCCGCTGCACGGCGGCGCGTACGGGCATCGGGCTCGTGCACAGCGCGTCGGCGAGCCCACGGATCGTCAGCCGATCGCCCGGCGCAAGCTGGCCCGCGATGAGCAGAGCGCGCACGTCGCGATAGACCTGCTCGCCCAGGGTCAAGCGGTCGAGCGGCGCGAGCACGGTGCCCAAATCCGAAGTCATACGGTCGCTCCAATTGACCTGAACAAGCTCGCGTAGTACACACGTCGGGTCAACTGTGATCACAGATCACGACAAAGCGGCACGCGGGCAACGCGGCCAAATGCGTGTCGCGCAGGGAGGCACCATGGCAACGACACCGACGTTCGAACGGCGGAGCGTCCTCCAATTGGCAGGCGCTGCGGCCCTCGGCACCTTCGCGGCACCAGCGATCGTGCGCGCGCAGAGCGAGGCAATCCGCATCGGTCACCTCACACCGCTCACCGGCTTTCTGGGTCCGTTGGGCGAGTATGCGCAAATGGGCGTGCAGCTCGCGGTCGACGAGATCAACGAATCGGGCGGCGTGATGGACCGGCCGGTCGAGCTCATCATGGAGGACAGCGTCAACCCGCAGACGGCGTCGACCAAGGCGCAGCGCCTCACCGAGCGCGACGGCGTAGCCTGCATCGTGGGTGAGATCAGCTCGGCCTCGGGGCTCGCCATCGCGGAAGTCGCCGGGCGCAACCGCACGATCTTCATCAACACGGGCTGCAACTCGGATGCGCTCAGAGGCTCCAGCTGCAACCGCTACATGTTCCACATCGAGGCTGCCAACTCGATGTACGTCAAGTCGGCCGGCCGGGCGCTCCTGCGCGACGGCCTCGTCAAGGACAAGCGCTGGTTCAGTCTGACGGCCGACTATGCCTTCGGCCACGACCTCTTGAAGGTGGCCAAGCGCTTCATGAGCCAGCACGGTGGTGAGTTCGCTGCGGACGAGCTCGTGGCCACCGACGTCAACGACTTCAGTCCCTACATCCTGAAGATCCGCCAGGAGCGGCCTGATCTCGTGATCTCGAACCTCGCCGGTAATCAGATCACCAACTTCATCAAGCAGTACAAGGAATACGAGCTGCCGTTCCCGATCGCCGGCTTCGGTTTCGACACGGTGCTCGCCTGGGGCGCCGGTGCGGACGCGATGCAAGGGACTTGGCCCTGCGTCTGGTATCACACGATCGAAACGCCCAGCTCGAAGGCGTTTACCGAAGCGTTCACCCAGCGCTGGAACAAGCCGCCGGACAATCAGGCCTGGGGTGACTACAACGCCACCAAGATCCTCGCCCAGGCAATGGAAGACACCGGGAGCACCTCGAGCGACGACCTCGTCGAGCATCTCCAGAAGGGTGCTGAGTTCGACGTGATGAAGGACCGGCCCGGCCGCTTCCGCGACTGGGACCATCAGATGGTCATGGAGATGTACACCATGACCCCCAAGGCGCCCGCCGAGATGGCCGATCGGTGGGATCTCATGCGGATTGGCGAGGCGGTGCCCGCCCCGGACGAGGACCTCGACATCCTCGCGCCGACGCTCGAAGAGAACGCCTGCACCTTCGCTTGATGCATCAGGGAGCGCCGGCCCGCCGCACGCGGGTTGGCCCCCTCGCTCGAAGGTCATAGCCCGTGGAAGCGGTCTTCATTCTCGAGCAGGTGCTGAACGGCCTGCTCGTGGGCTCCTATTACCTGCTCATCGCGCTCGGCTTGTCGCTGATCTTCTCGCTCGGCGGCATCGTCAACCTTTCGCACGGCGCGTTCTACGCAATCGGCGCCTATCTCGGGGTCGAGATCGCGAACCGCTTCGGCTTCGCCGCCGCCTTCGTCGCCTCGCCGGTGCTCGTGGCGCTCATCGGACTCGCGGTGGAACGCTTCCTGTTCCGCCGCTTCTACCGCGAAGACCCGATCTTGAGCCTCTTGCTCACCTTCGGCATGGCGATGGTGATCGAGCAGGCGATCCGCATGATCTGGGGTGCGGCGCCGATCCCGTTCGGCATTCCATCCTGGCTCACCGGTGTTCTCTTCGTCGGCGATTTCATCTACCCCTACTACCGCCTCGCCATGCTCGCCGTCGCCGCTCTCTGCGTCATCGGCATCTGGCTGCTGCTGAACCGCACGGCGTTCGGCAAGATCGTCAAGGCAGGCGTGCAGGACCCCGATATGGTGGGCGTGCTCGGCATCCCCCTGGCGCCGGTCATGGGCGCCATGGTGGGGCTCGGGCTCGGCCTTGCAGCACTTGCCGGCGTCATGCTCGCACCGATCACCGGCATTCACCCGGCGATGGGCAGCCAAATCATCATCGCCGCCTTCGTCGTTGTCGTGATCGGCGGGCTCGGGAGCTTCTGGGGCGTGGTGCTCGCGGCCTGCCTCGTCGGCGTCGTGCGCGGGCTCGCGGTCTATTTCGTCCCGCCCGCAGCCGAAGCCTCGATGTATCTGCTCATGGTGCTCGTGCTGCTCCTCCGCCCGCGGGGGCTCCTGGGTGAGCGCTTCAAGAGGCTCGAAGCATGAGCACGGCAGCGCTGCCCCGGTTCGGGGTGACACGGCTCGTGCTCTCGCCGGTGTTGGTAGCGGCGGCGGCACTCGTGCTCTTGCCTTGGCTGCTCTTGGGCATGGGTCTCACGCTGACCTCCGCGACCGACGTCGTCATCTTCGGGATCGCCGTCCTCGGCCTCAACATCCTGGTCGGCAATACGGGCCTCGTCTCGTTCGGCCATGGCGCGTGGTTCGGCCTGGGCGCCTACGCGGCAGCGCTCTACCAGCGGCATCTGTTCCCGGAGATGCTGCTCGTACCAGCGCTCGCGGCGATCCTCACCGTCACCGTCGTCGGCGCTCTCGCAGGTCTGCTGATTTTGCGACGCCGCGGCGTCTACTTCTCGCTGCTCACGCTTGCCTTGACGGCGATGCTCTATGCCATCGCCTTCCGCTGGACGAGCTTCACTGGCGGCGAGGATGGGCTTGGCGGTGTGGTGAGACCACCCGTGCTGGGCATCGACCTCGCCGACCCTTGGGTCTACCTCGCCCTCGCGAGTGCCGTTGGTCTCGCGGTCGTAGCCTTTCTCGACCGCCTCCGCCGCTCGCCGATGGGCGCCGTGCTCAACGCCATCCGCGACAACGAACAGCGCGCGCGCTTTCAGGGCTACGCCGTCGAGCGCTACAAGCTTGTGGCGTTCACGATCTCCGTCGCGGTGACGGCGCTCGCCGGCATGCTCTTCGTCTTCCACCACCGTTTCGCCTCGGCCGATCCGTTGGCGGTGCCCTTCTCAGGCGAGCTCCTGGCCATGGTCGTCATCGGCGGCATGCGGAGCTTTCTGGGCCCCGCGCTGGGTGCCCTCTTCTACATCCTCTTCCGCGAGTTCCTGTCGATCTGGACGGCCGACTGGCTCTTCTGGTTCGGCCTCTTGTTCATGGGCTTCGTCCTCTTCTCGCCACGGGGACTCGTGGGCGTCGCCGAGCGGCTGCTCGCGCCATTCCGTCGGCATCTGGTGGAAGCGGCGGCGATGGCTGGAAGGCGCATCGAGGAGCGTCCCCTGCCGGCGTTCCTGATACCCGAAAAGCCACTGCACGGAGCGATCCTCGAATGCCGCGACCTGCACAAGAGCTTCGGCGGCATCAAGGCAGTGGACGGCGTCGATCTGGAGATGACAGTCGCGGGAGGAGGCTCATGCATCCATGCGCTGATCGGCCCCAATGGCGCCGGCAAGACCACGGCTTTCAATCTGCTTTCCGGGATGTTCCCTCGTGACGCCGGCGAGCTCCGCCTCTTCGGCGAACCGCTCCAGACCTTGCCGCCCGAGGGTTTCGCCGAGCGCGGCGTCGCCCGCTCCTTCCAGATCACGAACCTCTACCCGGAGATCACGGTCCGCGAGAACCTGCGGCTCGGCGTGCAGGCAAAGACCAGGCGACGCTTCGTCTTCTGGGCCGACCGACGTCGTGACGGTGATGTCGAGACCGCGACCGACGAGCTTCTGGCTTTCCTCGGCCTCGCCGGCATCGAAGCTGCGCGCGCCGACGAACTCTCCTACGGTGGCCAACGGCTGCTCGACCTCGGCATGGCGCTCGCGACCCGCCCCCGTCTGCTCCTCCTGGACGAGCCGCTCGCTGGCCTCGCCGCCGCGGAACGCGTCCGTGTCACCAAGCTCATCGAAACCATCGCCAACGACATCCCGGTGCTCGTCATCGAGCATGACATCGACCAGGTCTTGAGCGTCGCCTCGGCCGTGACGGTGATGAACCAGGGCCGCGTGCTGGTGACAGGCGATGCAGATCGCGTGCGCCGTGATCCGGAAGTCCAGAGAATTTACATCGGCTCGGGCCACGCGGCGATGCGCGCCAAGAGCAGCGCCGGCACACGCCCCGTGGGATCGGCGCTGCTTGAGGTCGACGCCATCGACACGTTCTATGGCAAGTCGCACATCATCAAAGGGGCCTCGCTCGACGTGCGCCGGGGCGAGGTCGTGGCTCTGCTCGGGCGCAACGGCGCCGGCAAGTCGACCCTGCTCAAGTCCATCGTCGGCACGGCGCCGGCGCGGCGGGGCACGATCCGTCTGGAAGATGAGACGATCAGTGACCTTCCCTCTGCCCGCATCGCGCAGCGCGGCGTCGCTTACGTGCCGCAGGGCCGGGGCCTGTTCGCGGGTCTCTCAGTGCGCGACAACCTCATGTTGGGCCGACTTCGGCGGCGGACCGGCGCCGGCGTTCACTGGGACGAGGAGCGCGTGCTGGCGCTCTTTCCAAGGCTCGCCGAGCGGCTCGACACACCGGCCGACTATCTTTCGGGCGGTGAGCAACAGATGGCGGCCGTCGCCCGGGCGCTTGCCGGTGACACGAAGATCCTGCTGCTCGACGAGCCCTTCGAGGGTCTGGCCCCCGCCCTCATCGAGGAGCTGTTCCTCGCCTTCGACCGGCTAAGGGAGGAGGTCGCGATCCTCGTGGTCGAACACAATCTCGATCTGGTGCTCGCACTCGCCGATCGCGTCTATGCGCTCGAGCGCGGCGAGGTCATGCACGAGGGTCCGGCACGCCCTCTACTGGACGATCTCGACTACCGCCGTGAAGTCTTGTGGCTCTAGGGAGGGAGCGCTTGAGCGACACCACACCGACGATCGTGCCCGGCATCAGGCCTGAGCTTCGGGTCATTGTCAGCGCCGGCGCCGGCGGCATCGGTCGAGCGATCGCGGAGACGTTTATTGTGAACGGGGCAAAGGTCGTGGTCTCGGACGTCGACGAGACCGCCCTCGAGGGCTTCAGGGGCGCCTTTCCGGATCACCCGGCGCTCCGCGCGGATGCAGGCATCCAAAGCGAGGTCGATGCCTTCATGGATCGAGCGCTCGAGCACCTGGATGGGCTCGACGTGCTCGTGAACAATGCCGGCATCGCAGGCCCTACCGCCGGCATCGAGCACATGAGCGCCGACGACTGGCGGCGCACGATCGACATCAATCTCAATGGGATGTTCTATCACACGCGGCGCGCAGTGCCGGCGCTCCGGCAGGCGGCCGCGCAGCACGGCGAAGCGTGGATCACGAACCTCGCCTCCGTCGCTGGCCGGCTCGGTTTCGCCAACCGAACGCCCTATGCTGCCTCCAAGTGGGGCGTCGTGGGCCTCACCCAGTCGCTCTCGCTCGAGCTCGGACCGCAGGGCATCCGCGTCAACGCACTGCTCCCGGGCGTGGTCGAAGGCGAGCGGATCGAGCGCGTCTTCAGGGCCCGCGCCGAACAACAGGGCATCACGCCGGAGGAGGCCAAGGCCCGCGGGCTCCAGAGCGTAGCGCTCCGGCAGATGGTGACGGCCCAAGACATCGCCAACATGGCCCTCGTTCTCTGCTCGCCCTTGGGCCGCAACATGGCGGGCCAACCCTTGAGCGTTTGCGGCCACGTGTTCGCGATCTGAGGTGTGCCATGACGGAGCGTCTCCCATCTGCCCCCATCGCCATTGTCGGTAGCGGCCTGATCGGTCGGGCATGGGCCGTCGCTTTCGTCCGTGCAGGCTGGCCCGTGCGCCTTTGGGACGCCCAGACGGCGGCGAGCGAGGCGGCGCGCACCTGGATCAGCGATGCACTCCAGGACCTCGTCTCCCAAGAGCTGCTGGAACCCGAAGCGGCGGCGCGTGCGCAGGTGCTTGTGACGCGTCATGACGACCTCGCCGACGCCTTGGCGGACGTGGCCTACGTGCAGGAAAGCGCGCCCGAGACGTTGGAGATCAAGGTCGCTCTCTGGCGCGACCTCGACCAGCTCGCCCCACCGGACGCCATCCTCGCGAGTTCGACCTCGGCGATCGTCCCGTCGCGCTTCACGGAAGGGCTCGAAGGTCGGCACCGCTGCCTGGTCGCCCATCCGATCAACCCACCGCATCTCGTGCCCGCGGTCGAGCTCGTTCCGGCACCCTGGACAGCGCCCGAGACGTTGGAGAGGGCCGCAGCCGTTCAGACCGCCATCGGCCAGGCACCGATCATGCTCGAGCGCGAGATCGAGGCCTTCGTCGTCAACCGGCTGCAGAACGCATTGTTGGAGGAGGCTTTTCGCCTCGTCGATCGAGGCGTCTGCACGACGGCGGCGGTGGACGTGGCGCTCAAGGAGGGCCTGGCGCTGCGCTGGTCGTTCATGGGACCGTTCGAGACGATCGACCTCAACGCCCCCGGTGGCGTACGCGACTATTGCGAGCGCTATCACGGTATCGGCGCAGCACTCTTTCCGACGATGCAATGGCGCTCCGACTGGCGCGGCACTGTGCTCGACACGATCGAGCGTGAACGCCGCGCGGCGCTCGCGGCCGAAGCACTGCCCGACCGCACCCGCTGGCGCGACCGGCGGCTGATGGCGCTCTTGCGGCACAAGCGGTCGGCCGCGCGCGAGATCGGCGACTGAAGAACGGAGACGAGCCCCATGGTCCAGCAGAACAAGGTCATCATCACCTGTGCCGTGACGGGCGCGATCCACACGCCCTCGATGTCGCCCCACCTGCCCGTGACGCCGGAGGAGATCACCGACGCAGCGGTAGGCGCCGCCGAAGCGGGGGCCGCCATCGTGCATTTGCACGCACGCGATCCGGAGACGGGCCGCCCCGATCAGTCGCCCGAAGCCTTCGGACGCTTCCTGCCCCAGATCAAGCAGCGCACGGGCGCCGTCCTCAACCTGACGACTGGCGGCGCGCCCAACATGACGGTGGACGAACGCGCCAAGCCCGCCGCACACTTCCAGCCTGAGGTGGCCTCGCTCAACATGGGTTCGATGAACTTCGGCCTCTTCCCGATGCTCGAGCGCTTCAAAGAGTTCAAGCACGATTGGGAGCGCCAGCACCTCGAAAACAGCCGCTCTCTGGTCTTTCGCAACACTTTTGCCGACATCGAGTACGTCTTGGCGATGTGTCGGGAGAACCGAACGCGTTTCGAGTTCGAGTGCTATGACATCGGTCACCTCTACAACCTCGCCTATTTCCTCGACGCGAAGTTGGTGGAGCCACCCCTCTTCGTGCAGAGCGTCTTCGGCATCATGGGCGGGATCGGTGGGCACCCTGAGGACGTGGCACACATGCGCCGCACGGCCGATCGCCTGTTCGGCGATGCCTACCGCTGGTCGGTGCTGGGCGCCGGGCGCAACCAGATGACCATCGCGGCCATCGCCGCCGCGATGGGGGCCAATGTCCGCGTGGGCCTCGAGGATTCGCTTTGGGACGGGCCTGGCACGCTCGCCAAGAGCAACGCGGCCCAGGTGCACCGCGTGCGCACGATCCTCGAAGGCTTGGGCCTTGGCGTCGCCACGCCCGATGAGGCGAGGACGATCCTCGAGCTCAAAGGCGCGGACCAGGTCGCGTTCTAGCGAGGTCAGTCGGACCAGCAGCCGGGAAGTCAGGGACCGCATCCGCAGTCGTTTCAAAGGACATAAACTGTCCCCCGGTCAGGGATGGGTCGGACATTTGGAGCACCCCCCACCCGCCCAGCCCAGCACAGCCCAGAGCGGATGAGGCTCCAAGCGCGCGCCAATCCCCAAGTGGAGGCTCTCAAGATCGGCGGCGTAGGCGGCCTTCCGTGACTTGACGCGGACGTCGACGGGCCACGCCGCCTTGGCCGCCCTTAGCGGTACGGCGCCCCACCGGCTAGAGCTACGCCCACGAAGCGTGGCGCGCGCCAAATGGAATTGCGCTGCATCTCTTCCCCCGCTGCCTCTTCAAGCCGGGCGACTGTGTCGCCCCACTTTTTGGCGCCGCGAGAGAACCACGCCCTCGCCTTTGTTCCGTTATACGGAACCTCATTCTGGAATACGATGAAGTGGCTGGCAGCAAAGATGACATGGATAGCCGGGAGAAGCCGATGACACGGAGCGGGGTTACCGCGGTCGAACGCGCGCTCGTCATCCTCGACTGCTTCGACGGACAGGAGGACCGCCTGTCGCTCGCCGCCCTGCATGAGCGCACGGGGCTCTACAAGAGCACGATTCTGCGGCTGACAAGCTCTTTGGAGCATTTCGGGTATCTGACCCGGCTCGCCGACGGTCGCTTCACCCTGGGCCCCACGCTGTGGCGGCTCGGATCGCTCTACCGCAGCCGGTTCGACTTCGCCGACAGCTTGCGGCCCGCTCTCGCGCGGCTGGCCACGGAGACCCGCGAGTCGGCGTCCTTCTACATCCGCGACGGCGATCGACGCGTCTGCCTGTGCCGCCACAACGGCCCCCAAGCGATCCGCCATCATCTCGACGAGGGTGTGAGCCTGCCGCTCGACAAGGGCGCGGCTGGTCATCTGATCCGGGCGTTCACCGAGGGTGCCCAAGACGGGGCAGAGCGCATCAGGCGAGAGGGAGCAGCCGTCTCGCTCGGCGAGCGCGACCCGGACACGGCTTCGATCGCGGTTCCCGTCGTCGCGGCGGATGGGCATTTCGTCGGTGCTCTAGTCGTGTCCGGTCTGCGCTCGCGCTTCGACGCCCGAGCGCGAGCCCGCGCGGTCGACAGTGCGCGTCGCGAGGCGGCCGCGCTTGGACCGTCGATTATATAGCGTGCCGTACCGGCACGACCGACGAGGACTGCCCGCCCGCAGCTCAATGTGCAGCGTCAGCGTCGTCTGGTCCGGCAAGGACCCCGTCCCGGCGCAGCGTGATGATGGTTTCGTCGTCGAGCCCTGCGGCGGACGCGACCTCGATGGAATGCTCACCACGTCTCGGCACGTCGCGGCGCACCTGCGGCCGCCATGCGTCGAGCGCGACCGGGATCGCGGGCGCGCCGGCGATCTGGCCGTTGTGCGTCGTGACCGGCAAGAGGCCGCCAGATGCGGCGAGGTGTGGGTCGCCGCCGAGGTCCTCGGGTCGGTTGATCGGCGCGAACGGCAGGCCGAGCCGCTCGACACGGCTCATCGCCTCAGCAACCGTCAATGGCGCGATGACCTCGCGTACGCGCGGGAGAAACCGTTCACGCGCGTGGCAGCGTTGCGGGTTGGTGGCAAGCTCGCCATCGGCGAGCAGCTCATCGAGACCGAAATCCTCGCAGAACATCTTCCACTGCGTGTCGGAGACGACGCCGATGAAGAGCTTGCCATCGGCGCAATCGAACACGTCGTAGATCGCCCAGGCCGCGAGCCGCTCCGGCATCGGCCGCGCTGCTTGGCCGGTGACGGCGTATTGCATCATGTGCTGGCCGATCAAAAACACGCAGTTCTCGAACAACGCGCTGGTGACATGCCGCCCGCGGCCGGTGCGGTCGCGGTCACGGAGTGCGGCGAGGATGCCGATGACACCGAACATGCCGCCCATGATGTCGTTGACCGAGGCGCCGGCGCGCAGCGGCCGGCCCGTCGGGCCGGTCATGTAGGCGAGGCCTGCCATCATCTGGACAACCTCGTCGAGCGCGGTGCGTTGCTCATAAGGCCCCGGCATGAACCCCTTCGCCGAATAGTAGATCAGGCCGGGGTTCCGGTCGGCGAGCGCCGCCTGCCCGAGACCGAGCTTGTCGATCGCCCCGGGGCGGAAGTTCTCGATCAACACGTCAGCGCCGTCGACGATCGACTTGACGAGCTCGAGACCCCGCGGATCTTTGACGTCCACGGCCACCGAACGCTTGTTCCGGTTGAACATGGTGAAGAATCCGGCTCCCGAGCCTGTGAGCCGGCGGGTGTTGTCGCCCTGTACGGGCTCGATCTTGATCACATCAGCGCCGAGATCGCCCAGAATCATCCCGCAACTCGGCCCCATGACCATGTGGCTGAACTCGACGACCCGCACGCCCGAAAGCGGCAGTTGCTCCGCATGCCCCTCATCGACGGCGATCCGGGTGGCGTCGCCAGCCATCGTCTCCTCCCTTGCGTCCAGGGCAACGTTGATCGCGCCTGCACTTCGTGAGAATAATGGAACGACGTTCTCTCCAATAGAACACAAAGACCTATCCTCGGAAAGCCCCTGACGGACCGCCCAGCGAAGGAGACCCGCATGACCGCCGCTGCCCAGGACATCGACTTGCTCGTCAGCGAGGTCGGCCCCCGCGATGGGTTGCAGATGGCGGGGGAGATCATGCCGACCGAGGCCAAGCAACGCTGGATCGCCGCTTCCGCCGCCGCCGGCCTGCGCGAGGTCGAGGTTTGCTCGTTCGTGCCGCCCAAGGTGGTCCCAGCCATGGCTGATGCCGCGGAGGTTACGCGCTACGCCGGGACCATTCGGGGCCTGACGGTGGCCGTCCTCGCGCCCAACGTCCGCGGCGCGGAAGCCGCCATGGCGGCGGGCGCGCAGAAGATCACCGTGCCGATCTCGGTCAGCGAAGCGCACAATCGAGCCAATGTGAACCGCAGTCGCGCGGAGAGTGTCGCCGAACTCAGGGCGATCTGCGCCCGGCGCGACGCCCTGCCGGATCATGAGCGTCCCCTGATCGAGGCCGGTCTCTCCACCGTGTTCGGCTGCACCATCGAAGGCATCGTTGCGGAAGCGGAGGTCTTGCGGCTTGCCGCTGCCTGTGTCGCGGCCGGGGCCGACGAGGTGGGCCTCGCTGACACGACGGGGATGGCGAACCCTGCCAGCATCAGGCGGGTCTTTCGAGCGACGCGCGCGGAGATCGGCGCCAACAAGCTCGGCGGTGCGCATCTCCACAACACGCGGGGTCTGGGCCTCGCCAACGCGCTCGCAGCGCTCGATGCCGACGTTCGCACGCTCGACAGCTCACTCGCCGGACTGGGCGGCTGCCCCTTCGCCCCGGGCGCGTCCGGCAACATCGTCACGGAGGATCTCGTCTACATGCTCGACGAGATGGGGCTCAGGACCGGCATCGACGTCGGGCGCCTACTCGAAGCGCGCGCCATCCTGCGGGAGGCGCTGCCGAGCGAACCGCTCTACGGCTTCGTCGCCGAGGTGGGGACAGCCAAAGGCGGCATGAAGGTCACGCGACGCGCCGCCACGACCTGGTGAGACGCGCTGTTCAGCGTTGCCGAACGAGGTAACGGGCCGGGTTGTCTCGCAGAAGGGCATCGATGAGATTGTCCGGGAATCCCTTCGCCCGCATGTAGTCGACGCCGCTGGTCAAGAGATGGGCGTAGCCGTGCCCACCCAAGACGCGGAGCCGCGTTTGGGTGCAGATGTCATGCGAGACGAGGAGCTGGGAACGGTGCCCGCGATTGGCCAGCGCCAGAATGACATCCAGCCGTTCGCCGTCGTGCGGCAGATCGATCGGCGCAAAGGGGTAGTGCCCGCCGTCGATACCGAAGAAGTCCCATTCGAGCCCGCAGCCGGTGTCGGCCAGGCGGAAGACATCGTCGCGACGGAAGAGGGTCCGGTCGAGGTGGCAGATGATGGCGCGCTCCGGCGTACCGCCCTCGTCGGCCACGATGCCGAGGATCTCGAATGGCGCCTCGGCCGCACGACCCGGGTGGATGGTCAGCGCGGCACCTGTCGCGTGCTGCGCTCGTGCAGCCGCACGAAGGACCCGCACCTCGCGCTCACTGAGCGGCCATGAGCAGCCGATTTCACCGATCAGCCCGGCGCGTACCGTGGTGTCGTCGATCCCGGTCTCGAGATCGGCAACGAACCGCCCCGTGAGCACATCGACATCCGCGTCGGCGATCAAGGCGCCTGCATACTCTTCAACGTACCAGCCACAACCGGCGATGATCTGAACGCCCGTGCGCTCTGCGAGC
This sequence comes from Geminicoccaceae bacterium, assembly GCA_028279345.1. Classification (GTDB taxonomy): domain Bacteria; phylum Pseudomonadota; class Alphaproteobacteria; order Geminicoccales; family Geminicoccaceae; genus JAAAPF01. The sequence goes on along the minus strand of JANQNY010000009.1, from coordinate 139,963 downwards.
CGCCGTAAGCCCCGGGGATTCGGCGCTATCCCGCGCACCGTCAGCTCGACGACCGATCCGCCCCCAGCGTCGGCAAAGGCGCACAGCTCGCCCGCGATCACGTCGAGGTCGTCGAGGCGATGATGGCCCGGGTGGTCGACACCCCAGGTGAAACGAAGCCGTTGGGCATCCTCGATACGGATCGGCTCGCTCGGCCGGTCGCGCAGGCCCGGCGCGGACACATCGCAGAGCAGGTGCTCGTGCATCAGCGTCAGCCCCAACGCCTCGGGCGCCACGTCGCCCGTGACGGTGCGGACGAAGCCGCTCACGCGCCGATGCGAAACAGCGCTGCGGGGTTGGTCGTGATCATCGGTAGAAGGCGGCGCTGAGGTACGCCCGCCGCTTCGAGCAGGACCAGGAATTCGCGCATGGCCTCCACGGGCGGCGGCAATAGGAACACGCCAGCGTCCGACGAGAGGATGGCCCGTTCGCCCGCCGCATCGAGGCGCGGGATCAGGTGCTCGATGCTGTCGGTGGCGACCCGGTGCTTCTCCTGGTCGACGTGCGTGAGCCCGACCTGCGTGGCGTGGGTGAAGAGGAAGAAGGAGAACTCCGCGTAGCCGCCCGCCGCAACGAGGGCGGCAATGGCATCGGGCTCGTAGCGGCCGCAATGGGTGCGAAGGCGTTCGAGCCCGCGGGTCCTGCCCTCTTCGCAGAGCCGCACAGCCTCAGGCGCGGAGACGTGACCGCAGTCGAAGACGACGTCGTGCTCGGCGCAGAGCTCCATGATGGCGGGCACCGGGTCCGGCAGAGGACCGCTCTCGGGCACCTGGAAGGTCGTTTCGAGAAAGGCCGGGCTCCGGCCCTCGCGCTCGGCGACGTAGCGCGTGTGGTGGGTCGGCATCGAGAGGAAGCGCGCCCCGGTGCCCGGTCCGTAGCCGTAGCCGACGGCCGTGCGCGCCGCCTCGAGGCTCACGCCGCCGGCGGTGGGCTGCATGATGAGACCACCGAACACCTCGACTCCCAGATGGCCGAGCTCGCCCATGGCGAGAGCGGCGAAGCCGGAGCTGTTCTGGAAGTTGTCCATGAGCCCGATGGCTCGCATCCCCGCCGCCGCCGCTTCGCGGACAGCGTCGAGGACATTGACGCTCCGGCCGTTCAGGTGCGGGCAGGCGTGGATGTGGCAGTCGATCGCATTCTCGAGCAGGTGCATGCCGGGGCGCATGGGCTGGTCCTCGATCAGTGACGGAGGATGCGGCTGACGAAGTCGCGCGTGCGCGCGGCCTGTGGCTCGTCGAAGATCTGCTTGGGCCGGCCGACCTCGACGACCCGGCCGTCGGCCATGAAGAGGACCCGGTCCGCGACCTCTCGCACAAAACCCATCTCGTGGCTGACGATCAACATGGTCATGCCTTCGCGGGCGAGCAGACGGATGGTGTCGAGGACCTCGCCCACCAGTTCGGGATCGAGCGCGGAGGTAACCTCGTCTAGGAGCAGCACCTCGGGCTTGAGCGCGAGCGCCCGCGCGATCGCTACCCGCTGCTGCTGGCCGCCCGAGAGCTGGTCCGGATAGCTCTTGGTCTTGTCGGCCAGACCCACCTTGGCGAGCAGGGTCTCGGCCTCCGCGGTCACCTCCGCTGGCGCGCGGCGCTTCACGACGGTGGGCGCGATGGTGACGTTCCTGAGCGCCGTCATGTTCTGAAAGAGGTTATACTGCTGAAAGACAATGGCGATCCGGTCGCGGACCGCTCTGAGATCGCGCCGGCTTCGATAGTCGACCTTGTGCCCGGCAACCGTGACCGTCCCAGCAACGGGCAGCAGGAGACCTACGAGCACACGCAGGAGCGTGCTCTTGCCCGAACCCGATGGGCCGATGACGCTCACGATCTCGCCGCGCTCGACGGTGAGATCCACATCCTGCAGGACCGGGGTCGCGCCGTAGGCCGCGCTAAGCCGGTCGATGACGAGTTGGGTCAAGCCGGGTCTCCAGCCACGCGGCGAAGCGATTGAGGGAGAAGCAGAGGACGAAGTAGAGGACGAGGATCGTGCCGTAGCACAGAAAGGCTGAGAACCCTTTGTTCGTCATGACCTTGGCGGCGTAGGTCAGCTCCAGGACGCCGATCTGCGAGGCGATCGACGTGCTCTTCACCAAGCCGACCGAGTAGGTCATCGAAGGCGGGATGATGACCGGCCAGGACTGGGGCAGGACGACGCGGCGCAGTGCCGTGAGCCCACCCATGTTCATGGCCTCGGCCGCATCCCACTGATTGTCGTGCACGCTCTCCAGTCCGGCGCGCACGTTCTCGCTGGCGAAGGCCGCCGCGGAGAGCGCCACGGTCGTCACCGCCACGGTGAACATGCTCACTTCCAGCCCGGAGAGCTGGAAGGCGAAGAAGACGACCATGAGCTTCACGAGGAACGGAATGCGCCGGAAGATCTCGGTATAGGTGATGGCCAGCAGGCGCAGCACGAGGCTCCGGAAGATCCGCTCGTGACGCATGACGGCAAGGCCGAAGCCGGCGGCAAAGCCAACCGTGCAGCCGATAAAAGACATCGCCGTCGTGTAGAAAAAGGCCTGCCCGATGAAGATCATGTTGTAGTAGTTGAAAAAACGCGGGATCTCTTCGAGCAATCTATCCAAAACTAAAAGACCTTGCCTTGCACGCGGAAAAAGTAATGACCTATCCAGTACAATACTGTGCTGGCAACAAAGGTCAGGACAACGTAGTAGAGTGCGGCAATTGAGAAAATCTCAAGCGAACGGAATGTCTCTGCGTTGATGTTGTAGGCGCGGCCGGTCAGCTCCTCGACGCCGAAGATGGCGGCGATCGAGGTCGTCATGGTGAGGATGATGTACTGGTTGCTCAGCGGCGGAAAGAGCACCTTGACGATGTGCGGCAGCACTACATAGCGGATCGTCTGGACGCGCGAGAACCCGATGGTTTCCGCGGCGTCAAGCTCCTGGCGGCGCAGTGAACGGAAGCCGGCGCGCTGGATCTCGGTCAGATACGCGCTGGCGTTGAGCGCCATGCCGATGGCCACGGCCTCATAGGAGCCGAGCAGGATGCCCACGTCCGGCAGCGCAAAGTAAATGAAGAAGATCTGCACCAGGAGCGGTGTGTTGAGGATGAAGATCACATAGCCGCGAACAGCCCAGCGTAGCGGGCCTCGGCCATACTCGCTGACCGCCGCGAAGACGAGACCGATGGCCCAGCCGAAGAGAAAGGCGATGCCCGCGAGCTGCAGTGCGATCCATGCGCCACCGGCCATGTACCAGAGATAAGGCGTCACCTGCCCGAACTGGAGCGTATAGGCCATGGCGGGTCAGACTGGCGGACCGGGTGAGACCCCGGTCCGCGGGAAGGCTGAAGACATAGTCAGAAGTAGGGTGTGAAAGGCACCTGCGTCGCCATCGGCGCCAGGAACCACTTTTCCCACAGCTCCTCGATCGTGCCGTCCGCGTGCAGCTCGTAGAGCGCGACGTTGAGCCAGTCTTTGAGCGTATAGTTGCCCTTCTGGACGCCCAGCCCCGAATAGGTGACGCCCCACTCGGGCGACGGAATGATCTTCCATTGACGATCCGGGAAGACGCTCAAGCGAAACGCCATGGAATCGATGCCGTCGAAGCTCGCGTCGGCTCGCCCTTGGGCCAACGCACGGTCCCGGTCGGTGTAGTTGTCGAGCAAGAGCAGGTTGGCCTCGGGCATCTGGCTACGGATGAATGGGATCGCGGTGGTCCCGCGAACCTGCACCAGCGTCACGTCCGGGCTGTTCAGATCGGCGAGACCCTCAATGCCGCTCTCCTCCGTCGTGACGATGCCGTAGTTTTCGGAGTGCAGCGGCACCGTGTAGTCGATCACGAGCGCACGACCCGCCTTGCGGCTCATCGCGCCCATGACGAAATCGACGCGACCGGCAGCAACGAAGGGGATGCGGTCGGGCGAGCCCACCTGGATAAGCTCGAGCTCGACGCCCAGCTTCTCGGCAATGGCCCGTGCCACGTCGGGCTCGAACCCGTCGATTTCGTTCTGGTCGTTGAAGAGTGCCCTGGGTGGCAGGTTGGGGTTGACCCCGACGCGGACGGTGCCGTCGGCGAGGATCTCATCCAGCGTACGCGCTTCGGCGACGGGCCCGACGAGCACGAGCGCCAAAGCGAAGCCCAACAGTAGTCGAAGCATGGCACTGCCTCCTCGAGATTGGATCAGAAGTAGGGGGAAGCCTGCACGGGGTAGATCATGTCCATCCCGAACCATTTGCGCCAAGTCTCATCGGTAAAACCGGTTCGATGCAGCTCATAGAGCGCCACGTTCAGCCAGTCTCTTAGTGTATAATTGCCCTTGGCGATGCCAAGAGAGCAATAATAAATGTCGACAGGTGTTTCGACGACTTTCCACTCGACATCATGACCGGCCATCAGCTCACCGACGAAATCCACGACGTCGAGCATGGCGTCACCACGACCCTGTGCGAGTGCGCGAACGACGTCCGGGTAGTTGTCGAGCAGCAGCACCTCGGCCTCGGGCAGGTTCTCCTCGATGAAGGCGATCGGGGTCGTACCGCGGACCTGGACCATTGTGACGTCGGCCGTGTTGAGCTCGCGCCAGTCGGTGTACGGCTTGTCCTGGGTGGTCAGGACGCCGAAGACCTCGGTGTGCGCCGGCACGGTGAAGTCGATGACCTTGGCGCGCTCGGACGTGCGGGTCATCGCCCCCATCACGAAGTCGATGCGCCCAGACGCCACGAAGGGGATGCGGTCGGGCGAGCCAACCTGCGTAAGCTCGAGCTCGACTCCCATCATCTCGGCGATCTTCGTGGCGAAGTCGACGTCGAAGCCGGCGAGCTCGTTCTCGTCGTCGAAGAGCGCCAAGGGCGGCAGCGTGGGGTTCACGCCGACACGGAGCGTACCGTCCGCCAGGATCTCGTCGAGCGTGCGAGCCGTGGCGGGCGCGGCCACGAGCGCCGCGGCCACGAGCGCGCAGGCGGCCAAGGTGAAACGGCGGGTCAATCGCATCAGATGGTCCTCCTCCGCGGGCGGTCAGGCACCGCCCGGCTCCCTCTTGCTTGTGCCTTCCGTATACGGCTTGTATACGAACGTCCCGTCAATACGGCTTGCAAGCCCAGTGCCATTTTCTTCGAACAGCCGCCGAATCGTTCACGCCTTCCACCGCCCCGCCCCGGTCGCCGTCACCGTCGACGACCGCAGAATCCAGGCCGTGCCCGGCGAGAGCCTGGCGGCGGCACTCTTGGTGGCGGGCGTAGCTGCCTTCCGGACCAGCGTTCGGGCTGGCGAAGCCCGTGGACCCGTCTGCATGATGGGCGTCTGTCAGGAGTGTCTCGTCGATGTCGACGGCGCGCTGCGGCAGGCGTGCCTCGTATCCGTGCAGGAGGGGCTCGTCGTGCGCACCAGGAGTGCAGGCATTGGCTGAGCGGAGCTTCGATCTCGCCGTGATCGGCGCTGGACCTGCCGGCATGGCGGCAGCTACCTCCGCAGCGGAGGCAGGCCTCCGGACACTCGTCATCGACGAGGCGCCGCGCCCGGGCGGTCAGGTTTACAGGGCACCTCCCGCCGAATTCCTGCCGCAAGGAACCGACGCGGATCGGCGGATAGGCGACGAACTGCGCACCGCCTTGGCGGAGAGCGGCGCGGAGCTAGCCCTCGACCATCGGCTTTGGTGGATCGGCGAAGGCTTCGAGCTTGCGGCCGTCGGCCCCGGCGGACCGCACCGCTTCAGCGCCCGCGCCCTGCTCGTAGCCACCGGTACAACCGAGCGCATTCTGCCCTTTCCAGGCTGGACCACACCGGGCGTCATCGGGTTGGCAGCCGCCACCATTCTGCTGAAGGCCGACGGCGTCGTGCCTGGGGAACGCGTCGTCGTCGCGGGCGCCGGCCCTCTCCTGCCGCTGGTCGCGGCCAAAGCCGTAGCGGCGGGTGCATCGGTTGCAGCCATTGTGGACCTCGCCCGCCCGAGCGACTGGGCTTCGGCAGTCATCAGAGGCCGCTCCCGTCCCGACCTCCTGGCCCGCGGTGCCGGCTGGCTGCGTCGACTGGCGATGGCACGGGTGCCCTGGTGGTCGGCGCGAGCTGTCGTGAACGTCAGCACCACCGCTGAGGGCCTCTCCATCGACACCCTGGCAGTGAACGCCGACGGCGAGCCGCAACCCGGCACGCGCCGCAAGATCGGGGCCGACGCGCTCTGCATCGGCCACGGCCTCGTGCCGTCTACGGAAGTGACGCGCCTGCTGGGTGCGGCCCACGTCTTTCGCCCCGAGGTAGGCGGCTGGGTTGCCGACGTCGACGAGCTTGGGCGTACGAACGTGCCCCACCTCTATGTCGCCGGCGACGCGGCGGGCGTCGAGGGCGCCGCTGCGGCCCCGCTGGCGGGCCGGCTTGCAGCCTTGGCCGCGGTACACGACCTCGGCCGACTGGACGCTACCCACCTCGCTCGGCGTTCCGACCCGTTCGTGGCGCGGCGGCGTGGCGTCGCGCGCTTCGGCAAGGCAATGGCCGGGCTTGCCCGGCTGCGCTCCGGTCTCCTCGATGCCGCGACGCCGGACACGATCATCTGTCGATGCGAGGACGTGACCCGCGCCGAAATCGACGGAGCGATCGACACCGGGGCCCGCGACGTCAACCAGCTCAAGGCGTGGACCCGCTGCGGCATGGGTCCGTGCCAGGGCCGGATGTGCGGCGAAGCGGTGGGCGAGTTGGTCGGTGCCCAAGTCGGCGGGCGTGCGCAGGCAGGGCTTTGGACGGGACGAGCGCCGCTTCGGCCGGTGCCGCTGGAAGACCTCGTGGGCGGGTACGACTATGCCGACATCCCGATCCCGCAGGCAGCACCATTGTGAGTTGCACGGACCTCCTCGTCGTGGGCGCCGGGATCATGGGTGCCAGCGTAGCGCTGCACGCGGCCCGTGGCGGCCTCAGGACCGTGCTCGTCGACCGCGGACCGATCTGCCGCGAGGCGTCCGGCGTCAACGCGGGCACCTTGACGCTGCACATGACCCGGGCAGCGCTCATCCCCTACGCCATGGAGGGCTGGCGGCTCTGGACGACGACTAGGGACTGGCTCGGCGGGGAAATCGACGTCGTGGCGACGCCGGGCCTCTGCCTAGCGTTCACGGACGAGGAGGCGGCGCTGCTCGAGGCGCGGTCTGCCGCCCGCCGCGCCGAGGGTGCGCCGATCGAGCTCGTGAGCCCGACCGAAGCGCGACGCATCGAGCCGGGGCTCAGCGAGCGCGTCGTGCTCGCGGCACATTGCTCAATGGATGGCCATGCGGGCGCCTACCTGACCGGTCGCGCCTATCGCTGCGCTCTCCTCGAGGCCGACGCCGCGCTGTGCGAGGGGGTCACCGTCGCGGGCATCGAGCGGAGCGGTTCCCGCTTCATTGCGCTCTGCAACGATGGGACGCGCATCGAAGCCGAGCGGCTGGTGTTGGCCGGCGGAGTCTGGCTCGAACCGATGCTGGCGTGGCTGGGCGTGCGGCTGCCGATCAAGGTGCTCGTCAACCAGCTCGCCGTGACGGAACGTTGCCCACCGGTGATGCGTACAGTGGTCACGATTGCGAACGGGCTGCTTTCGCTCAAGCAATTCGCCAACGGCACCGTGCTCGTAGGCGGCGGCTGGCAGGGTCGAGGCGACCGCGAGCGCGGCGGGGTCGAACTCATTCCAGAGAACATCGTCGGCAATCTGCGCCTCGCCTGCTGGGCCGTCCCGCAGCTCCGACGGACGCGCCTCGTCCGTGGCTGGCTGGGCCTCGAGGCGGAAACGGCGGACGCCATGCCGATCATCGGCCCAATCCCAGGGATCGAGAACGCCTACCTGATCGGCAGCGTGCACTCGGGCTATGCGAGCGGTCCCTATATGGGCCAGCTCTTGGCCGACCTCATTCTTGGGCGAGAGCCCGAGCGGCCACTCTTTCCGCCGGATCGCCTCTTGGGCGCGGTCGCAGAGGAGGCGCTGTGTTGAGGCCGCGTTTCGAAGGCGTCTTCGCCGCCACCGTCTGCCCGATGGACGCGGCGGGTACGATCGATGAGCTGGCACTTTCTGAGCACCTCGAACGCATCGCGGCGGTGGACGGTATCCGCGGCTTCCTCGTGAACGGGCACGCCGGCGAGAACTTCACGCTGAGGCAGGCCGAGAAGCGGCGCGTGCTCGAGCTCGCCCGAGCGGCGGTTGACGGGAGCCTCATCGTCGCCGGCGTCAATGCCGAGGCAACCGACGTCGCCGTCGACGAAGCCTTGGATGCAGCCGCGGCCGGGGCCGACGCGATCATGGTGTTTCCGCCATTCTCCTGGGCTCTCAGTCAGGACCCCGCGGCCGTGGTCGCTCACCACGAGGCCATAGCCGCGGCGACCGACTTGCCGATGTTCCTCTACCAAGCACCGGTCGGCGCCGCCGAGATGGCGTACCGCCCCCACCTTCTCGCAGCGTTGGTGCGGCTACCGAAGGTGGTCGGTATCAAGGAAGGGAGTTGGGAGACGGCAGCCTACGAGGCGAACCGCAGGCTGGTCCTCCGCATCCGTCCCGACGTCGCCGTCATGGCGTCCGGAGACGAGCACCTCTTCGCCTGCTTCGTCCTCGGCACCGAGGGGAGTCTCGTCAGCCTGGCCGCCCTGGCTCCCGATATGGTGGTGGGGCTCGAGCGCGCCGTTTCTCGAGGCGATCTTGCGACGGCCCGTGCGCTGAATGACCGGATCAGCCCGCTTGCCAAGGTCATCTACGGCACGCCGCCGAGCGGCCGGGCCACCGCGCGGCTCAAGTACTGCCTCGCACGGCTGGGCCGCCTCCCCGATCCCACGATGCGCCGGCCGATCACTGCGCTCGACGCGGAGGAGCGATCCCGGCTGGAAGCGGCGATGGTCGTCGCCGGTCTGCACGAGCCTCCGATCCCGTGAGCGCCGTCATCAATCGAGCGGAGCAGGCACGCGCCGGACTGCTGCAGCGCATCCTGCTTCGCCAGATCCCCGTGGACCAGCCGCTGGTCGAGGAGCGCTTGGCGCTCGATCTCGCCGTGTCGCGGACGCCCTTGCGCGAAGCGCTGCTGCGTCTGGCTGCCGACGGGCTATTGGTGAAGCACGGTCGGAACTGGTCCGTGAAAGCCGTCACGGTCGAGACCTATCTTGCAACCATGGACGTCCGTCTCCTGCTCGAGCCCGAGGCAGCACGGCTTGCGGCCGGAAGGCTTCCGCGCGAACAGATCCGTACCTTGTCCGAAACGATCCAAGGCCTCGCCGACGAGCAGCGGCAGATCGAACCGCACTGGGCCGCAGATGACGCGCTTCACGACGGGATCGCGGAGGCTTCGGGCAACCCGGTCCTGGCCGCGGTGATCCGGCGGGTGCGCATGCCGACGCGGCTGTTCGAGCTCGCCAAGCCGTTCGAGCGTGTCGCTGCGGACGCGGCGGAGCATCTGGCGATCCTCGATGCCGTGGACGAGGGCGACGGCCGGGCAGCGGAAGACGCAATGCGCCAGCATCTTTCGAACCTCATCGCCAACCTGCTCGAACGTTTGGGCTCGACCATGGACAAGGCTGGCGGCGGCGCGCAACGCGTGGCGGGCGGGCGCAGTGAGTGAACGCGTCGAACCGTCCCTGCGGCGTACGATCGGCCGCAGCGACACCCCCGCCCCCACAGCTGTCGTCGACGACGGTTTCCAGTGAAGAACGGCACGCAGAATCGCCCGCGGGCGATGTCACGCTGGTCTCCTGGGCCTAGTTGCGGCTAGCCTGCGCTCGTCAGCCACGTGAACGACGCGCTCCGTAACGGCATGCACGTGGCTGGTCTCCGCCAGAACCGGGCGGCGCTCGATACGCCGGCGACGGAGGAAGCGTGACGCATCGCCTCGACCATCGCTTCGCGGTGGCGCCGATGATGGATTGGACCGACCGGCATTGTCGGTTCTTCCATCGGCTGTTGGCACCGAAGGCCTTGCTCTACACCGAGATGGTGACGAGCGCGGCGGTAGTGTTCGGTGACCGCGAAAGGCTGCTCGGCTTCTCGCCGGCCGAGCAGCCTGCCGTCCTGCAGCTTGGCGGCAGCGAGCCGGACGAGGTCGGACGCGCCGTCGAGATCGCCGATGCGTGGGGCTATGCCGGCTTCAACCTCAATTGCGGCTGTCCGTCATCGCGGGTGCAGAAGGGCGCCTTCGGGGCCTGCTTGATGGCCGAGCCGGAGCGGGTCCGCGGCGTGCTCGAGGCCATGCGCGCGGCTACGGACCGCGAGGTCAGCGTCAAGTGCCGGATCGCCATCGACGACCAAGAACCCGCACCGTTTCTCGACCGCTTCGTGGTCGCTTGCGCCGACGCAGGGGTGACGACCTTCATCGTCCACGCCAGGACCGCTTGGCTCAAGGGCTTGAGCCCCAAGGAAAACCGGGAGGTGCCGCCGCTTCGCTACGACGTCGTAGCGAACCTCAAGGCGCACTATCCCGAGCTTCGCATCGTTCTCAACGGTGGCCTCTCGACCACCGCACAAATCGGCGAGGCCCTCCGCTGGGCTGATGGTGTGATGATCGGCCGCGAGGCCTACCGGAACCCTGGAGCGCTGCCCACGCTCGATGCCGCCGCACGCGGTTGCGCCGCTCATCCAATCGACGAGAGCGCTCTCATCGCCACGCTCGCCGCCTATGTCGAGCGCGCGCAGGCGCAGGGCGTGCCGCCGTCGGCCGTGCTGCGCCACGTGCTGGGCCTCTTCGCTGGGCGGCCCGGCGCACGCCTCTGGCGACGCTGCCTGAGCGAGCACATGCACCGGACGAGCGACGGCGCTGCCTTGCTGCGCGAAGCCGCATCCCTCCTGCTGTTGCCCGCCGCCGCCTGATGTCGGCTCAGCGGTGAAGCTCCCAAGGGGGCACGGGCTGGAAGCGCGCGACGAGCGCATCGACGAAGGCGCGCACCTTCGCCGACAGGTGGCGGCGGTGGGGATAGAGGACGTAGATGGCGGGGCTCGTGTCGTTGACGAACGGCTCAAGCACCGAGACGAGGTCGCCGGCGCGGATCGCCGGCCCCGCCATGAACGCCGACAATCGTGCAATGCCGGCACCTTCGAGCGCCAACGCCATCAACGTCTCGCCATTGTTGACAGCGACGTTGCCGTTGAAGCGATGCTCGACGGCACCCTCGGGCATCACGAACGGCCAGTCGTTGAAGGCGTCATTGGTGGAGAAGACGAGACAGTTGTGGCCCGTCAGGTCACCCGGACGCAGCGGAGTCCCGTGGGCCTCGAGATAGGCAGGGCTGGCGCACAAGAGCCGATGGTTATCCGCGAGCCGCCGACGGATCAGGCCTTCATCCGCGACCCCACCGATGCGGATCGCGATATCGATACCTTCGGCCACGAGATCAACCAAGCGGTCGTCAACGTGGAGATCCAAGCGGATCTCGGGATGGCGCTCCAGGAACTGTGGCAGCATCGCCGCGAGCTGGTAGTGGCAGAAAGCCATGGGTGCCGTGACCTTGAGCACCCCTCGCGGCGTCTGCGCGCTGTCGCTTACGGCGCGTTCGGCGTCCTCGAGCTCCGTTAGAGCGGCGCGGCACCGCGCATGAAAGGCGCGGCCTTCGTCGGTCAGATGGAGACGGCGCGTCGTCCGTTGCAAGAGGCGTACACCCAGCCGGTCCTCGAAGGCGGCGACGGCCTTGCTCACCGCGCTCGGTGTTCGACCAAGCTCACGCGCCGCCGCTGAGAAGCTGCCGCTCTCCACGACACGAACGAACAGCTCGGCAGCGGCCACGCGGTCCATGCGATTTGTTCCTCAGAAGCACATCTCCTATGCGCCATGACGGACTTCTTGCACCCGTGTCAAAGATTATATTGCAAGTGCGAACGAGTTGACCTGCGGAGTTCGAACCGATGACCGATGTTGAGCAAGATCGCTATCCGCTCACCCACGAGCAGATGCAGCGTGCCATGCAGCGTGGACGTCTCGAGCGGTCGCAAGCGTTCTGGCGTGTGGTGGATCGTCTCTTTGGCCGCCGTCACACCAAGCCCGCGTCTGAGCCGTCGGCTGCACGCACGATAGCATCGTGCGGCTGACGCGCGGGCTCAGAAGACGCTGAAGTCCGCCATCCACTGACGGCAAGCGTCGAGGTAGCCGGCTTTGTGCTCGCGCTCGAACCGGGCGAGGGACCACTCCTCGCCCGCCAGCTCGAACACGCCCTCCAGATCGCGGTATGCGAATGCCTCCCGCACGCGATCGGCGACCTGCACGCGCACGACCGACGCGTGATACTCGGCGTCCTCGAAGTGGTCGACGCGCGTACGCTCGATGTCGGACTGCGGCGCGAACAAAACACCATGAACGGCCGCGGAAAGATCCGGGCGGAGGACCGGATAGGGCACGCCGACGACCGAATGGCGCCGGAAACCGCGGAGCATGGCGGGCTCGATCTCGTCAAGCGCGACCGGTCGGGCCAAGACCTGCCCGAGAACATCGCGGTCCATCAAGGTGCCGAAGAAGAAGATAGGCAGCCTTAGGCGGCTGCCGAGCTCATCCATCGTTGGCCGGCGCCGCTTCGCCCCCGCCCTCGTCGCCACCGTCGTCAGGCGGCGGTGATTCTGCCTCGCCGGCATCATCCGCGGGTGCATCGCCAACATCGTCGGCCGGAGTATCATCCGCCGCCGCTCCGCCTGCATCTTCCGAGGCGGGCTGATCGACACCGATATTGAAGAACAGCGCAAGCAGGGTGCGCTGGTCGGGCAACCCCGTCTGCGGTACGCCGATTCCCTCTTGGAACGCGGTGATGGCGCCGCGCGTCTGGGGGCCGTACGCGCCGTCGACGCCGCCCTCGTAATAGCCCAACTCCGAGAGTGCTGCCTGGGTGCGGCGAAGGATTTCCCCATGGATGCGGGTGCTCTCGCCCTCGTGCTCAAGCTCGAGAATCGGGCGGCCGGAGCGCAGCCGCTGGCCCTCGAGCTCGCGCATGAGGGCCACCGCTACCTCGACCACCGCGGCGTCCGGGTTCTGGTCGCACTGCTGGGCGATGGTGTTGGCCAGGATTTCGGCCGGCGCCAGCGGTGCCAAATCGAACGTGTCGTCGCTGTAGGCATTGGCGGCGGTGACGAAACCCGCAACCCAGCCGACGAACCGGAGCCGATCACCGTCGCTCTCACTGCGTGCCGCTTCGACCAGTTGCGAGCAGCGCGCCGCCGCCCAACCATGCCCGGCAAAGCGCCCGTCCGCATCCGCGGCGAGAGCGGCTTGCGACACGAACATGCCCAAGCCCACGGCACATCCAAGCAGTCCAGCGCGCACGTACGTCTCCCAGCCCGACCCGGTTCGGCGCGGAAAATGGGCGGTCGCGGCGCGCGGCGCAACCCCGGATACGGAGTGCACAGCAGACGGCAACAACCTCGGCTTGGACCCCACGACGGATTGCTGCTAAGGCGCGCTGATGGGCTCATCGCAAGAGAGATCGATGCCACAGTTCGCGCTCGCCTTCATCATTGCAACATTGTTGGCTGCCTGTGCCGCGGAGGCCCCTCGGACGCAGGCGCCGGCGCGCATCATCCCAGCGCCACCGCCGATGCCGGCAGCGCAGATCCCGTCGGGCGGCCGTCCGGCAGATCTCGGCACCGCCCACGCCAGCGCCTGTACGCTCGGCGTCTTCAGTCTGGTCCCGGAACAGATCGACGGCGTCGAGCGGGTCCAGGCCGACGACGCGAGCCTTACCGAGTTCCCCGCGAGCGGTGGCAGTGTCCGTGTCGCCGGTTCCGGCCGCTTTTTCCGCGCCGGCGACGACTGGGAGCAGTTCCGCTTCGATTGCGTCTACGACACCTCCGCCGCCCGCATCGCCAGCTTCGACGTGGTCCCGCTCTAGGCGGGGACGAGAGAACTTCGCTGTGAAGCCCGCGGCGCTGTGAGCCCTCAACGCCCGAGCCGGTCGCGGAGCGCGAACCAGGTCATGGCGAGCGTGAGCAGCGGACGACGCAGCGCGCGGCTGCCGGGAAAGGGTCGGCTCGGCAAGGCGGCGAAGGTTGAAAAGCCTTGGCTTTCGCCGACGATGGCGTCGGCGATCAGCTTTCCCGCCAGAGTGGCCAACGCAACACCCTGCCCCGAGTAGCCTCCGGCCGCGAGCACGCGCGGGCCGACGCGGTGCAAGAGCGGGAGCCGCGAGCGGGTGATCGCCAGTGTGCCGCCCCACGCATGGTCCAACGGCACGCCTTTGAGCTGCGGAAAGGTCGCTTCGAGCGGCGCCCGCACCAGTGCTTGAATGTCGTCGGGATAGCGGAACCGGTAGCTCTCGCCACCACCGAAGAGGAGCCGGTGGTCGCGGGTGCGGCGGAAGTAGTTGACGACGAAACGGTCGTCGGTGACGCACGCGTCAGTGGGCAAGAGCGCCTCCGCCCGCACCTCGCCTAGGGGTGCCGTTGTGACAACGAAGCTGTTGACCTGCATCAGACGCGCTTCGACCTCGGGCGCGAGCCCGCCCAGATAGCCGTTTGTTGCCACGACCGCGTGCTCAGCGCGGACAAGACCGGCTTCGGTGCGGATGACCACGCCCTGCCCGTCCCGCTCGATCGCCCGCACAGGGCTCCGCTCATGGATGCAAGCGCCTGCGCCTTCCGCAGCCGCCGCGATCCCGAGCGCCAACGCCAACGGATGGAGATGACCGGCGTCCGCATCGTAGAGCCCGGCGACGAGCCGCGGGCTCGCGACGAATGCCGGCATCTCTTCGGCCGGGACGAACCGGGCATGCGGATAGCCGTAGACCTCCTGCAGATAGTCGACATACCTGCGGAGCGTCGACGCCTGGTGCTGGCGGCCTAGGGCGTAGACATAGCCCGAGCGCCAGTCACAGGCGATCTGATGGCGCCGGCACAGCGTGTGGACGAGCCTCTTGGCGTCCTCGGCCAGCGCGAACAGAGCGCGCGCGGTGGCGCGCCCGAGACTCCGTTCGAGCACATCCTGGTCACGCCGCAGGCCGGTGACGAGCTGGCCGCCATTGCGCCCCGATGCTCCCCAGCCGACGCGATTGGCCTCGAGCACCACGACGTCGAGCCCGGCTTCCGCCAGGTGCAGCGCCGCCGAGAGCCCGGTGTAGCCGGCACCGACAATGGCCACATCGCAGCGCCGCTCGCCCGTGAGCGCCCGACGCACAGGCGGGATCGTCGTGCTGGCGGCGTACCAGGACTGAGGGTAGTCGCCGCACGGCTCATTGCGGGAGAGAGGATCCAAACGCCGCTCGGATCGAGGTCTGTGTCCCGCTGAGCATGCCGAACGTCGCGCGAAGCGTCACCCGGCGGTTGCCGGCTCAGCGACCAGTTTCAGGCGCAACGCCCGTGGCAAGCGCCCAGCCGAAGCTTCCGCGATGACCGGAGGCACGCGACCGAGAGGCGCACAGCGGTCGCACTGCCGGTGGTCCGACAGGCGGTCGCGCGAGATACGCACTCTAGGCTCAAGCGCCTTCGACGAGCCGGCGGGCGTAGCTGGGGATCTCGTCGCGGCTGATGCCGATCGCTTCGAGCTTTGCGTCTGACATCCGGTCAAGAACGCTCTGCATCTTGGCAAGCTGATAGCGACGCAAGAGCCCGACCGCGCCGCGAACAAGGGCACGCGCAACACGCACGGCCAGGCTCGGTCCACGGGTGTGATACTCGTCGAGAACGACGGTCATGGGGGTCATGGTTGGTTTCCTTGTCTGGCCCGGCGCTTCCCTTCCTTCGCGGGAGCGGCGAGCGCACGCGTTGTCTTTCGGCGACACCAATCGCGGCCGACGCGCCTGCCGAGGGCTTCCCTCAGCGTCTAGGCGCCGGCGCCGCTCGGCGCGACGAGAGCTGTTATGCACTGCAGCAATTAAGATCAGTTAAAGGGCGATGAACCCGCCCTCAGAGCATGGCGCCTTTGCTGCTCACGCATCGGTGGCGCGAATGCGCCCTCGATCCGACGAACCGCGTACCGCAGATCGTGCCGCGCACTGCGAATCGCCGCACATCGGTGGCAACCCTTGCGCCAGCTCATCAACCGTGCCCTCCTGTCGTGGCGTCCACACCGATCCGAAGGTCCGCATGCGTCGCGCCGCTCTCTCTATCTTTGTGCTGCTCCTGCTCGCCGCCTGCGCCAGCCCGCCAGACGCCACAGAGCGTCTACGCGCCGCGTGCCGCGCCGGCGATCGCGCGAGCTGCGAAGCCCTCGAGCGAGGTGCCGTGGAGCCGGCGGTAACCGAAGCGGCCGAACCCGAGGTCGTACCGGCTCGGCGCGAGGTGCGGCGCAGCACTACCGTCGGCATCGGCGGGTCGACGAATAGTGGCGTCGGCGTTGGCGTGGGAATCGGCTTTGGGCTTTGAGGCTCAGGACCTTCGCTCGGCGCGGCGTCGTTCGGCTAGCGTGAGCCAAACCGCAGCGGCCACCACCACGAGCGCGCCCACGGCCGCGAGCGCGCCCGGAAGCTCGCCGAAGATCGCCACGTCGTAGAGCGCTGCGAAAACCAATGTCGCGTAGAAGAGCGGCATGACAAAGCTCGCATCGGCGCGCTGCATGGCGGCGATAAAGAGCGCCTGCGCGCACGCCATGGTCAAACCCAAAAGCACCAAGAGCTGCCACTGCGCCACTGTCGGCGGCTGCCAGACGAGCGAAGCGGCGGCGAGCGCCAGCGAGGCACCCATCGCGTTATTGATCAGCATGATGCGCAGCATGGGCTCGCGGCCGCTGAGCCACTTCACGCAGATGGATTCCCCGGCCATGAACCCGGCCGCGGCGAGCGCCACCAACGCGAACGGGTGAAAGGCAGCCGTGCCCGGCTGCAGGAGCAGCAAGGCGCCCACGAACGCGAGAGCGGCTGCGCGAAGGCGCGCTTGTCCGATCCGTTCGCTGAGGATCAATGCCGCGAGGATCATGGCGAAGACGGGGCTGAGGAAGCTCAACGCCGTCGCCTCGGCGAGCGGCAGCACGGCGGCCGCCGCGAATAGGCAGGTTACGCCGGCCCAGCCGAGGCCCGAACGCACGAGGTGCAGTCGCCAGGCGGTGCCGGCGAAATCAGGCTGGCGCCACGCGGCTACCATGGCGATCGCGATAAGCGCGAAGATGAAGCGGCCGGCGCTAACCTGGAGGGGATGCAGCGGCGGGCCGAGCACGTCTCGACCGAGCACTTTCGCCAGGAGTGTGGTCCCGGCGATCAAGGCGCTCGCGACGAGCATCAAGAGTGCCGCCGTCACCACACTCGGCGCTGGGCGCTGGACCGCATCGAGCCTCAAAGTGTCGTCGCCGGCTTGGCCTCGATCAGGCGATGCGCCCGCTCGCGGTAGGCGACGTAGACCACGGCGGCGAAGATCAGCGTGCCGCCGGCAAGCGTCGCGAGATCGGGAATCTCGCTGAACACGAGGAGCCCCAGGAGCGCTCCCCAGATCAGCTTGGTGAAGTCGACCGGCAGGATCGCCGTCGCCTCACCCGCCTTGAACGCCTCCGCCATCGCGAGCTGCACGCCGCTCGCGACAACGCCGATGAGCACCAACAGCAGTGCCTGCTCGAGCGTGGGCCAGCTCCAGAACCAGAGCGCCGGCAGGAACGTGAAGGGCACGAGGAAGAAGCCGGCGTAGAGCGTGCTGGTGAGACTCGACTCGGTGCGCCCGAGGAGGCGCAGCACGATCATCACCGCGCCCCAGCAGAAAGCCGAAGCCACCACGGCCAGCGCACCGGGCGAGACGACGTCGAGACCCGGCCTGAGGATCACGAGCGTGCCGAAGAAGCCGACGAGCAGCGCCAGCCAGCGCCTGATGCCGACGGGCTCACGGAGGATGATGATGGCGAGCAGCGTCGCGAACAGGGGTGCCGTAAAGCCGAGCGCCGCGACGGCCGCCATGCTGATCAGGCTGATGCCCCAGAACCAGCCGAGCATGGCGCCGGTCTGCAGGACGCCCCTCAGAGCATGCATGCCCAGGCGCTCGGTCCGGAAGGTCGCCGGTCCGGCCCGCACCGCCAGCGGCACGAGAAACAAGAGCCCCACGACATTGCGGAAGAAAGCCACGACGAAGGGATGGAGGCCACTCTCCGCGGTGACCCTGACGAGGAGCGTGACGACCGCGACGCCCAAAGCACCGAGCGCCATGAACGCCATGCCCCTGAGGTTGTCGGGCACGACCGCCGCGCGGGCCAACTCCTTTGCCAAACCTCGCTCCGCCAGCGGTGAGTTCCGCCTGACGAAAGGCTAGGCGTGCCCCAGCGCCCTGACCATGCTCACGCGCGCATGGGGACCTGCGCGTGATCGCGCACCCGGATCGGGCGGCATGCCGCCGGGCCGCCACTGCACCGGCGGGCTGGCACGCGACCGGCCGAGCGCCGAAGCGCCCGGCCCGTCCGTCACCAACGGCTTAGGAAACCTCGACCGTCACGACGGCGAAGCGCTGCGCGCCGCCGCGGTTGAGCAGCATCAAGACACCGTCCGCGGCGTCCGCAAGCTGTTCACGCACCGCCTCGCTCGCCTCCTCCGGATCGCCAACGCTCGTCTCGCCGATGCGCACGATCACGTCGTCACGCCGCAGGCCAGCTTCCGCAGCCGGGCTGTTGGGCTCGACGCCAGCGATCATGACGCCCACGTCTTCGGCAAGCCCGAGGCGCGCACGCGTGGCCTCGTCGAGTGGCGCAAGCGTCAATCCGAGCCGCGGCGCCTCGGTGTCCTCCTCGGCACCCGGGTCGGCTGCTGCGAGTTCCTGGGGCTGCGGACGCTCGCCGAGCGTGACCGCCGCGGTTTCGGTCTCGCCATCGCGCAAGATGCCGAAGCTCGTCTCCCGGCCGGGCTCGAGCGAGGCCACCATCCGGCTCAGCATGCCGGCGCTCGAGACCGCCTCGCCATCGACGCTGGTGATGACGTCGCCCGGCCGCAGTTCCGCCGCTTCTGCCGGGCTCTCCGGCTGGACCGACGTCACGAGAACGCCTTCGCCCGCTTCGACGCCGAAATGACCTGCGAGCGTCTCGTCGACATTCTGGATGCCGACACCCAGCCAGCCGCGGCTCAAGGTGCCGTCGTCACGCAGATCGGCGATGACCTCGCCCGCGAGGTTGGACGCGATCGCGAAGCCGATGCCGACATTGCCGCCGGTCGGCGAGTAGATCGCCGTGTTTACGCCCACGACCTCGCCGTCGAGGTTGAAGGTCGGGCCACCCGAATTGCCCCGATTGATTGGAGCGTCGATCTGCAGGAAGTCGTCGTAGGGCCCGGAGCCGAGATTACGGCCTAGCGCCGAGACGATGCCCGAGGTCACGGTGCCGCCGAGACCAAAGGGATTGCCGATCGCCAGTACCTTGTCGCCGACTTCCACGTCCTCGCTGTCGGCGAAGCTCACGAAGGGTAGCGGCTCATCGGTATCGACGTCGAGGAGCGCCAGATCGGTGAGCGGGTCGACGCCGCGCACGGTCGCCGGCAGCGAACGATCGTCTTCGAGGACCACCTCGACCTCGTCCGCACCGCCGATGACGTGCGCGTTGGTGACGATCAGGCCGTCCGCCGAGATGATGAAGCCGGAGCCGAGACCGACCCTGGGCCCGCCAGGTCGCTCCTGTGGCATCGGCCCCTCTGGCGTGCCGAAGTACCGCTCGAAGAACTCGCGCATGTCGGGTGTGCCGGGCTCCGGCATGGAGCCTTCCGCAGCGCCGTTCCTGCTCGTTTCCGCGCGAACGGCCACGACCGCGGGGGTCAGCGCCTTCACCAGCTCGGCATAACCTTCGCTGTAGTCACCCGCCTGCTGTGCATCGATCGGCGCCGGGGCGTCGGCCCAGCCCACCTGCGTTCCCGCCAGCAGAGCAACTCCACCGACGAGTGTCGTGCCAAGCAGGGCTGCGCGCACGTGTTGTGTAGCCAACCTCATCTGAAGCTCCTGTCGTCAAATGCTCTTGCGGCTACTTCGGTGCAGCGGCGTGAATTACAAGTGAACTGAAGATAAACCTCAGCTGAACGGAAAGAACATTGACGCCGACAGCAAGGCGTTCTGCCGGCAAGCTGGCACCGGCCGCGGCTACTCACGTCGCTGTGAACAAAAGAGGCCGCCAAGAACTGGCGGCCATGCAGGCGGTGCGTGAGGAGACCGCGCCACGGATCGCGGCGCGGTTCTGAGATCAGGCGGCGCGCGCGACCTCGTCGAGGCCCAGATGGTGGCGGCGCACCGCGCGAACGGCACGCTTGAACAAGGGGCGCGTCGTCTCCGTCAGCGCGGCGTTGCGCAATGCGCGGTCGTACGCGGCGCGCGCTTCGGCCAAGGCGCCGGCCAGCACCTCGAGCGCAGCACCGTCACCGCCGCGACGATGCGCGAGCCGGATGGAGCCGATCGTGCGCGCCTCGTGCGGCGTGCCCGCATCAGTCAAGCAAACATCGTGGACGGTCGCGAGCCGACGGAACTCCGCCATGTGACGCTCACAGTCATCGCTCAGCGTGGCCACCGCTTCGCGCTCGGCAGCGCCGGTGACCAGCTCCAGCGTCGTTCGGCAAGCGGCGATCATCTCATGCTGAAGGCGCACGAAGTCCTGCAGCATGGTGGCCGTACCCGTCGCCGTTCCGATCAACGCAACCATGATTGCCACTCCTGAAGCATGTGTGGGATCGCATGTATAAGCGACGGTCCGACCGCGTCACCAGGCACGCTTGCCGAAAGGTTCATGCGACCGGCTGCCCCATGACGGGGAAAGCCTCTTTTCGCCTGGCAATTCGAACCCCCTGCGACAAAAGCGCGCTTGGTCGCTCGGGTGACAGGTCAGAAGCGGTCCTCGAGGCGGCAGTTCACGTGCAGCTCGGCCACCGCTGCCTCGTCGGGCAGCGCCAGCAACGTGCCCACCAGTGCCGCCAGGTCCTCCGGCGCGGTCATCTCCGCTGCGGCGATGCTCGCCACGTCGGCTACGAGATCCGTCCGGGTGAAGCCGGGGCACAGCGCCGTGACCCGCACGCCGTCGTCCCACGCCAACCGCCGCGCACTGTGGGTGAGCGCCAGCATGGCGAACTTCGTCATGCTGTAGGCGACGAGATCATTGCGCACGCGCTTGCCGGACAGCGAGGCGATGTTGACGATCCGGCCGTGCCCAGCGCGCCGCAGCGCCGGCAAAGTCAGGCGGATAAGGTTGAGCGGCGCCTTCACGTTTACGGCCCACGCGAGGTCGAGCGTCGCCTCGTCGACCGTCTCGATGGTGCCGCGCGCGAGGATGCCCGCATTGTTGATCAGGCCGTCGATGCGCCCGAATTGGGCCTGCGCAGCCTCGATCCAGGCGGCGTGGCTCGCCGGCTCAAGCGCTTCGAACCGGGCGTGATGGACCCGTTCCGTCGGCGCATCTGCGGTTACCTCTGCAAGGGTTTCGGGCCGGCGCGCACCCAGGCTCACGCGATAGCCGAGCCCCAGGAGATGCCGGGCGACCGCAGCACCGATGCCGCGGCTTGCGCCCGAGACGAGGACGACACGCCCCTCAGGTTGCAGCATGGCTGACTATTCCCCGGTCCGCGCCGAAGCGATCGAGCGCCAGGGCGTCGATGGCCACGGCCGGCTCCAAACCCCGCGCCAGTTGCGCCATGACGAACCCCGCTCCCGGACCGATGCCGAAGCCATGGCCTGAAAAACCCGTCGCCAGCAAGAGCCCGCGCACGCCCGGCACCGGGCCGAGCGCCGGGATCTCGTCAGGCAGCACATCGATGGCACCGGCCCAACGCTCGGCGGATTGCACCGCCTCGAGCTGCGGGTAGTAGCGGCGCGCCGACGCGAGCACGTCGTCGAGCAGCCGGTGGTCGGGCGCAGGCTCGAGCACGCGTGTCCGCTCGAACGGCCCCGGTGCGTCGAGCTCTTGGCGCTCGTCGGCGAGCGCTTGGAAGAAGTCGGCACCGACGCGGAACTTCAGCTCACGCCAGCGGTCCTTCAGCACCGGCAGATAGGCGCGCATGTGGCGCAGGCTCGCCGGGCTCAGCCGGTGTCGCGAGGCGCCGGTCCGCGCCAGCGTGTAGCCACCGTCGGTGCGCCGTCTGAAGGCCACCTTGCGGCTGCCGACAGCGCTCTCGGTGACCAACGGTGCCGGGGTCGTCCGCTGCACGGACGCCAGGACGTGAAGCTGCGGCAGCGCGACGCCGAGCGGCCGCAGCAGCAGACGTGACCACACCCCGCCGGCGACGACGACCGCCCGCGCGCGGACGCGCCCGCGCTCCGTGACGACGCACGTGACAGCACCGGCAGCGACATCGATGCCGCGCACCGCGCAGCCTTCGTGGATCGCCGCACCACGAGCGCGCAGCGCACGCGCCATGGCCGGCACCGCCCTGCCAGGCTCCGCCCGGTGGTCGCTCGGCGTATGGAGACTGCCGCGATGCGGCACGCAATTGCCGGGAAGGAGCGCGTCGGTCTCGGACTTCGAGAGGAGCCGTGTGTCGAGCTGCAGGAGCCGTGCGTGATCAAGCCAGTTCTCGAAGCGGCGCGCATCCGCGTCGTCCTCGATAAGGTAGGTGACGCCGGCGCGGCGGAAGCCGACGTCCTCCGGCAGCTCGGCCGCGATCTCCGTCCAAAGCCGTTCGGCCAGCACCATCAAGGGCAGCTCGCGCGGGTCGCGGCCCTGCTTCCTGATCCAGCCCCAATTGCGCGAGGATTGCTCGCCGGCGATCCGCCCCTTCTCGAAGAGCGCGAACGGAACACCGGCCGCGGCGAGGTACCAGGCCGTCGTCACACCGGCAATCCCGCCGCCGATGACCACCACCTCGGTCGCGGACGGCAGCTCGGCGGTGGACCGCTCGTCCACCGTACCTGCCCTCAGTCGGCGAGCGGCAACGCCGTCTCGGCGAGCCGCACCCAAAACGAGCAGCCGAAGGGGATGGCCGCATCGGCGAAGTCGTAGCCTGGATGATGCAAGGGTGCGCTGTCGCCATTGCCGGTGAAGATCATCGCACCTGGCCGCGCCTGCAGCATGTAGGCGAAGTCCTCCGCTCCCATGCGTGGCGGCGCGTCGTCGTCCACCGCGGCGTCGCCAGCCACGTCGCGCGCCACCGCTGCCGCGAAGGCAGCGCGCGTTGGGTCATTGGTCAAGATCGGGTAGTTGCGCTGGTAATCGAGCCTCGCCCTCGCCCCCAAGGTCCGCGCACCGTGCTCGACGATCTCCGCCATGCGCGCCTCGACGCGGTTGCGTACGCCCTCGTCCAACGTCCGCACGGTTCCCCAGAGCTGGGCCGACTGCGGGATGACGTTGAACGCATCGCCGGCTCGAACGCTCGTCACCGAGACGACCGCGGATTCAATCGGATCGACATTGCGGGCGACGACCGTCTGGAGGGTCAGCGCCAGGTGCGCGGCGACCAACGTAGCGTCGACGGATTGGTGCGGGTGCGCCGCGTGCCCGCCATAGCCTTCGATGTCGACGACAAACTCGTCGGCCGCCGCGAGAAACGGCCCCGGACGGATCGCGAAGCGGCCGACGGCGAGCCCAGGCTGGTTGTGCATCGCGTAGACTTCGTCGACACCGAAGCGCTCCATGAGCCCGTCATCGAGCATGAACTTGGCGCCGCCGCCGCCCTCTTCCGCGGGCTGGAAGACGACGATCACGGTGCCGTCGAACCGGCGCGTTTCCGCAAGGTGCGTGGCAGCGCCCAGGAGCATGGCGGTATGGCCGTCATGGCCGCAGGCGTGCATCCTCCCTGGCGTGCGCGAGGCGTAGGCGAGCCCGCTCTGCTCCTGGATCGGCAGGGCGTCCATGTCGGCTCTGAGCGCGACGACGCGGTCCGAGCGGTTGCCGCGACCCTTGATCACGCCGACGAGGCCGCTACGCCCGATGCCCGTATGCACCTCGTCCACGCCCGCCGCCCGGAGCTGGAGTTCGACCGCGCCGGCGGTGCGCTCGATGTCGAACAGCAGCTCCGGATGCGCATGCAGGTCGCGCCGCCAAGCCGCGATCTCGGAAAGGCGCTCCGCGAATCGATTGACGACGGGCAAAGGGATCTCCGACGCGACGTGGTCTGCGCAGAGGGAGATAGCGGTGCTGCGGCACCGCGTCGACCGCGTCGCAATGCGCGCCGCCGCCGAAGGCTGCTCAGGTCGGAGCGAGAGAACCGGGTGCAGCGACGCCTTCCGAGAGTACGCGCTGGCTCGTCACGCGGGACTTCAGCTCTGGACGGGGGGCAGAAATGGCGTGTTCGGTCCCTAGCGACCGGAAGGTGCAGATAGCCTACGTGCCCACCATCATCTGTTTCGTCTCAAACCCGCAATTCCCCGGCGTGTGAAGCCGACACCGCGACTTCGGGTCAAGCTCGCCAGTCTCGCGCCTGTTCAGTGCGCCCGCGGCGCGCCGATCGCGAAGTCACTCGCGCCGCGTGCCACAGGCGAGGTTCAGGGGGCGACGCTTGCTCGTCGCCGCCGGTTGATCCCATACTCGTTTTACATCCCAGGTTTCGCCGGAGGCGGTCGCCCGTGACTTCCCGTATGACGACCCGCCCTCGGCCGGCCAAGGCTGCAGAGTCGGTGGGCAAGCCTGCGCCATCTGTCGCTCCGGCCAAGCGCGCGCCGCGTGCCAGCCCGGCCGTGCAGCGCCTCGCCGACCTGCAGCGCCTCGCTGCCGGTGGTGTGCAAGCCGCCGCGATGGGCGACGTGCAGCGCCGCGCCGACAGCAGTGCGCCTGCGCAGCGCGCGCGCGTGCTCCAGCGACGTTCGGCGGAGCGCGCCCCGCTGCAGTTCGTGACCTACGACCAGGCCGAGGCGACGCTGCGGACGACGGAGGAGAAGACGGCTCTGCGCGGGTGGGTGAAGGCGACCACCCGCAGCAACAAGAAAAGGCGTTGGGATCAGATGCTGGCGATGTACTCGCACGCGGAGGTGATCGCCAAGGTGAGCCATGCTCGCGACCAGATCGGCATCGCGACGCCCGCGCCGACGCGACCTGACGCCGCGGCGGTCCGGACGATGACGCTGCAAGAGTTCAACACGCATGCGACCGAGCAGGCCGACTGGCACGCTAATCCAGCGTTGCCCAAGAAACCTATACGCGACCACCTCCGCGAACTCCTGTTCTTCGCGCGTACCAACAATGGGGCGGCGCTTCCGGCCTGCGACGAGATGAGAATCCACGACCTGCTGGTCGCGCTGAAGAAGCATGGCGATGAAGCGCTTCGTAGTTTGCGCAAATATGCGGATATTGTAAGGCGTGGCGAGCCAATCAACTTAAAGAAAACTACTAACGTTAAGGCTGCGATCGATTGGGGAAAGAATGCAGAGATGCTCATCCCAGCCTTTGGCGACAACATCCTCAAGGGAGCCATGACCGAGGACGCATTTGTGACGATGGTCGATTTCGACCTGGTGGATGGCGTTATCGATTACTATCAATCTGTCAAGCCCACACCGATTTTCCAGGCAAATAATGGTAGAGACTTCTACTCCTACGCACAAATAAGCCATAATGATGGCAAGAAACCTAAAGATTATAAAAGCACAATTATTGCTGATAAAATTCGCAACTACCACCGGTTTACCAAAACGGCGCTTGATCGCTTGGTGATCAACTACGGTGACAAATCGAAGGCAAAGCCGCTGACGCTGATTGTGCACAGCAGCCTGGATCACAACGGCGCGTTCCACCGCGATCCCAACCTCGACGCGGTGATCACGAACAACAACATGCTGACGCTGATGATCGAGGGGGCAACGACGCTCGCGGAGGTGCAAGGCGACATCGGCCCCCTCGCCCAAGCGTATGGCCGTCGCGGGAAAATCGACCAGGTGATGCTGGCCGGGCATGGCGGTGCCCAGTTGATCGAGGTCGCTGGCGAGCTCCGCGGCGGCGGTCAGCTCAATAGGCGTGGTGAACTTGAGGAAGTAAATGAAGACATCGACCTCCGAGGCAGAAGCAAGAGACGCGCCGCGCGGGCTCTATTCGACGAACTTCTGCGAAATATGGACGAAGACCCCGCAATGCTGGAGAAAACCGGCAAGAGTTTGGGGTCGACCAAGCTGCCGCCGACGGAGCCCCACAGGCGGATCCTGTTCAATGCTTGCTTGACCGCTTCCAACGACATAGGTGTCGCGCTCGATCCAAAGAATAAGGCTGAGGCCCGCCGGCAGATACGCGGTTGGCTGGCTAACAACCAGAACCTCGTGAGCTTCCTGATCGGTCGTGCCGCTGCCATGTCGCGTTCCGAAGTGACCGTCCGCGGCTCGGTCGCGTCGCACGGCCGTTTAAATATGTTGGCTGATGACGACTCTCTCGACCTGATCAGCGCGGACGACCCGAAGTTGACCGCATCGAAGATTGAGTACGTCAAGCACGGCACCGAGCCCATGGGCGTCATGCGTGCAGTGCTCGAATGCTGGAGCGTCGCAGAAGAGAAAGACCGCGCGTTGCTAGTTAGTCGAATGATGGCAAGAGTCGCGAACAAGTCGCCTGAATGGAACTTGGCTGTCATCGAGCGCTGCATGTATGTCGCCATGAGGCACTATTGGGACAATGGCAAAGCGCTGCGTTACCTGACGTTCATCGCCGGCGAATTGTCACACGCTAAGAGCGAAAGCAGTTGTAAGGTTGCTCATTTCGCCAACACCCGTCAAACTAACTTTG
The DNA here is from genome assembly GCA_028279345.1 of Geminicoccaceae bacterium. Lineage (GTDB taxonomy): Bacteria > Pseudomonadota > Alphaproteobacteria > Geminicoccales > Geminicoccaceae > JAAAPF01. The sequence goes on along the minus strand of JANQNY010000009.1, from coordinate 113,503 downwards.
TTGGCGCCTTCGTCTTGCGCGATCTCAGCAGGGCCACGGCGTGGACCGATGTGCCCCGCATAGCGCTCGTCGTGCACCAGGTGCGGATGCTCTTGGGGAAGGACGGTGCGGGCCCTGGCGAGGCCTTCATCAACCAGCTGGGCGCACATTTCGATTGCCGGCGTGCGCGCAGGTTTGTCGATCTCGCCGAGCTGAGGCCATTGATCGGCACCCTGCTGGGCGGCGCCGGGAGCGCGAAGGGCAAGCTGGTGCTGGCCCTGCTCAGCTATGTCAAGGACCGCAACGCGACCGCGAAGGCTCATCTCGAGCACGTGCTGGATGCTCGCCCCGCGCCGAACCACACGAGCTTTGATCCAACGCTACGCGTCGGCGCTCTGTTGAACGGGATCAGCACCGAGGACGAGGTCCTGATCAGGCTTGGCCGGAAACCCGATCCGTTCGCCAATGCGGCACCGGCCCCCGCCGACCCGACCGGCAACCTGGCGCCGCGGGGGGAAGAGCTGAACACCATGCGCCTCCAGTCAGTGAACTGGGAGGCAACGATCTCCAAGGCAGGCGGCGCCTCGCTCTACACGAAGCCGGACGCAGCGTCGAAGGTCACACGCCTCAAGCGAAACGCGACCGTGAAGATCATCGCGCACAACGAGCTGTGGTTCGCCGTCGCGTACAGTTACGGCGCTGGCTTGGTCGGAAGCGGTACGCCGGGCACGGCGTTCGTTCTCCGCGATCAGGTGACGGTGACCCGCCGGTGAGGGCCACCGGTGGCTGAGGAGCTGGCACGGTGGGCGCACCTGCCGGATGGCTGGGGCTCCGCTGTCGCCATTTCGGACGATGGGCGCTCGTGCGCCGCGGCGAGCCAGGGTCGCGTGTTCCTGTGGGACGCAGCCCGCACACGGCCCCGATCGCTCCTGCTACCGGGCGAGAGCGGGCAGGCGTTGCGCTTCCGCCCGGACGGCGAGACACTGCTCTGCGGTGCCTACCGCGTGGCTGTGGCGACCAGCGACGTGCTCGCGCCCTCCAACTCGCCGGTGACCGCGCTCGCGCAGGCGCTTGGGGTCCGCGACACCGTCGTGACGGTGGACACCGCAGCCCGCAGCGGCGACGGCCGGGCGCTCTTGGTCATCGGCCAGATCGTGCCGCCCCGCGATCCGGCGACACCGCCGCCGGACGACGTCTTCTCGCGCTGGTGCGGCGTGCTCGACGCGGACGGCGCGTGGCTCCTGCCGCCGGAGCGCGTGGCGGCTCGTCTCGGGCGGATGATGGTCGTCAGCCTGCCAACCGGCGTGGCCATGGCTGTCGGCCGCATCGTGCTTCGTTTCGAGCGGCAAGGTGACGGTATCGCGAAGACGACCCTGACGCTCGACGCCGTGCGAAGTCTCTGTGCGAGCTGCACCGACGTCGTGGCTCTGTTGGAAGGTGGCGAGCTGGTGCATATCGACGACCGGGGCCGCGTGACCCCTGGCGGCCGAGAGCCGCTGCCGGCTGCCCGTCTCGTGCGTGCCGATGGCCCACGGCTGTGGGTGGCGGCGCCGCGGCGCATCGCGACGTTGGACGGCGCAACCGCGCTCGAGGTCGCTGACGAGGTCAGGGATTTCGCCGTGACCAAGGCAGGCGGCCGGATCGTCGCGGCGCTCGAGCCGCGCGGCGAGATCTTCGAGCGGACGCTACCTTAGGCCCACGTGCCGATACCTATCGCCTATCGCCCTCGGCGATGTCGGTCTGGCTCAATCGCCGAAATACTCCGCCACGAGGCCCGGCCAGGCTTCGCTGCGCAGGACACCCAAGAGCTCGGCGTTGAGCGGCTCGCGGTAGGGACTGCCGGCGGGGAGCGCCCAGCCGATCGGCTCGAAGGTCATGGCCCGGGGCTGAACTTCGAGCTTGTCGCGAAAGGGTGGTTTCGCGACCAGGTAGCGCAGTTGCGCTTCATCGCCGACGAACACGTCGATGTCGCCTGCCAGCAGCTTCTCAAGCCCGCGGCGCTGTGACGCCTCGAGCAGCGTCGGCTCCATGTCCGGCGCCAGCTCTCGGAGGTAGGCCTCGTGGGTCGAGCCTGCGACGACACCGAACCGCTGATCGTGGAGCTCGCTGACGTCGAGCTCTTCTGTGTCCATGGCACTGAGCGTGAGCGCCGCGGTGATGACCCCGGTGATGCTTGCCGAGATGATCGTGCCGAAGACCAGCAGCACGAGTGACAGGGCGAGCATCAAGAACGAGCGAAATCCAAACACCTCCCGGTCGATCCCCGTCGCCTTGAGCGCGCCCAAGACCGTGAAGACCAGTGCTCGTTCGCGCGCGGGTCCCTCGGCGATGTCGCGCGAGCGGAAGGCTTGGCTTGCCGAAAAGGCGGCCACCGCGAACAAGAGTGTCGCCGCCAGGACGAGGCCGAGCGCCGGCAGCACGTGCTCGTGCCGCAGCGCCTCGACGAAGCGGTCCACGGCTTCGCCAAGATTGATGCCACTGACTTTGGGGAGCGCGAACGCGAGACCGGAGGGAAAGTACTGGTGCGTGTAGTCGTAGGCTTGCTCACGCTCTTCGGTGATCGTCAGGGGGGCGATGAGGACGTCGACCGCGATCTGGCCGGGAGTCTCGGGACGGCTGAGCGCAGAAGCCACGTCGGCAAAGGGCACGACGACGAACTCGGTACGGTAGGGCGGCGCGTCGAGCCCCCGATCAAGCTGCAACTGGAAGGTGACGGCGTGCCAAAGGTCGACGCTCAGCCCCTTCCAGCGTCCGGTCGTGGGCTGGAGATAGGTGAAGGGCGGTGCCTCACGAACGCCGACGCGGATGACCTCCGGAAGCGGCGGCATGGTGGTCGGCGTGACCAACGGCTGGCCCTGTGCATGCGTCGGTGGGGCCATAGCCGCCGCGACGAAGAGCACGACGAGCAGGACGACCGCGCGGCCAAGGCTCATCGCTCAGCCGCGTTGCCGCCCGTCGAGGCCTTCCTCGAGCGCCTGCGCACCCATGCGGTCCGCTTCCGTCTCCAGCGCCGGGTCGTCGTTCACCGGTTGGCCACCAACGTTCGTCGTAGGCTGAACGCGTCCCTGCTTCTGCTGCACGGCGTGCCAGGCCTCGTGCGCCAGATGCTGCTCCTGCCCGGGACCGACGTGGATGTCGCTCCCCTGCGTGTGGGCGAGCGCGTCGACGGCTGCCGGCGCGGCGCTGCCGTAGTGCACGCGGACGTCGGAGACGTCGGTCCCGGAGAGCGCCTCGATCCCGCTCGCCAACGGCGCCGGCAGCCCGCTGGCGCCACCTTCGGCCTTGCGTTGCACGGCGCTTTCGAAGCGACCCTGCATTAGCTCTTCGTCTTCCATCTGGCGTTGCACGGCCGCGTCGTCGGCAAACCGCTGCAGCGCGGCCGCTCCTGAATTCGTTGACGCGGCCATCGCTGCGCCCTGCCAGCGCTGCAGGGCCGCCACCCGCGGCGCCGCAGCTGCGAGCCGCTGCAGGGCCGATTGGCCGCCGGCTGCCGCACGCGTTGATGGGACCGCAGTGGGAGACCTTCGCGTCTTGATCGAATTGCGCATGGTGAACCTGTACTCGCCTGAACGTCACCCGCGCGCCACTATCACCGAGCTGGCTAGCCTCGACAACCTCGAGTTCGGCATACGCCATTCCGAACTGTGGCATCGCCCCTTGGTGGTGCTTCCGGGCAAGTCGCACAACCGCCATGATCCTTTCACAGATCTACCTTTCGGGTGCGACAAGCACTAACCCGGCGAGAACGGGAGGACATATGCCGCTGCGGTCGGCCCCCATTGCCGCGCCGCCGAAGCCCCTGCGCGGCCTTCGCGCGAAGGCGGTCGCGCGATCGGCTCGGTGCCCGGCCTGATCCACGGTGGAGCGGGCGGGCTTCCAGGAAGAAACTTACGTTACCGACGGTCTGGCGCAGTCGGAGCGGCTGCCGGCCGCGCTCGCGGACGGCTACTTTCGCGTGGACGAGCGCGACTTCGCCACGCTGGTCGCGACCGTCGCCGACATGGGCTACGCGATCCCGTTCGCGGGCGCCGGTACCGGCGGCCCTACGAGCTGGGGTTCGCTGCTGGAGCACGAACCGGCCATCTTGATGGCACGCATCCTTGCGGAGCCCATCGGCCTGCGTGAACGACGTTTTCTTGCACTGCTCGAACGCGATCCTTCGGGCGCGGCGGCCGAAGCTATGAGCCTCGCGCTGCTGCTCGACCGCTGGCGTGAAGACCTGTGTCGGTCGGCGCGTCCCTCCGAAGTCAACCTGGGGCAGCGCCTGGAGCGGCTGATCTCTGAAGAGCTCGCGCCGAAGGTGCAGCCCGTGCTGGCGAGCGCCCTCGGTCCTCGCGTGGCAGGCGCGCTCGGCCCGGCCGACCTAAGTGCCGTCTGGCGCATGCCGGTCGCCGCCGAAGCGGGCGCCGACGGTTTGCGCGAGACGCTGCGCCGCTCGTACGAGGAGTTGCTGAACGGCGTCGCCTATCTGCAGCGCGTCACCGCCACGGTCTTCGCCGACCGGCTGAGCCGGGCCGACGTCGAACCCGCGAACGCCCTGATCCTCGCGTTCCTGCAACTGCTTGGTGACGTGCAGAAGCGTTTCAACGGTCTGACCAGCCGGCACAACGACTTCTTCTATCAGGCTGTCCTGGGCACCGCCGTACGCGCGCGCCAACCGGACACGGTCATGCTCAGCCTACCGGACGCAGCGCCCGCGGTGACGGTGCCAGTACCCCTTGGAACACGGCTACTCGGAACGTATCGCGACGGCCGCACGCCCGTGAGCTTTCGCACCAACGCCGACGCCTACGCCTCCTCGGCGCGCCTGCGCGGCCTGCGGACGCTCTATTTCGAGCGCGACCCGCTAGTCTCGCCGGCGCGCGAGTTCGACTTCGTCACGCGGACACGGACGATCGACGTTCCAATCGAACCGTCTGGGCGCGTGCGCCAACCGTCGTGGGCGCTGTTTGGTGGGGACGTGGCCGCACACGAGCACGCGGACTTCGGGCTATGTATCACATCGCCCTGTCTGCTCCTGCGCGAAGGTCGACGCCGCATCGCGTTCGAGCTGGTGCTGCGGCTCCCGGCCGGGGCCCGCGACCCGGACGACGCCGCTGCTCGCAACGACCTGGCCGCCGCCTTTGCGCGACGCTTGCGCGCCGACGCTCCGCTCGCCAACGCCGTGGCGCTGCCTGGCGAGACGCTGGCTGGAACGGTGGCGCGGGTGCTGGCCGAGGGTGGCTCCGAACTCATCGCCGACGACGCGGTGCTGCTCCCTGGCGATCCGGTAACGGCGGCGCTCTTGCGGCGGCTCATTGCCGTGGCGCGCCCGGATGATCACCGTGCCGTCACGGTGCCGCTCGGCCGCCTCGCAGCCCACGTGCTTTTGAGCCCGGAGCATGCTTTGCCGGAGCACCTGGTGCGGTGGCTGTCGCTTTGCGCGCGGCGCGTGTTTGGCGAGGCCAGTACCGAAGTCGAGAGCCAGACTCTGCGGCGCGACCGCGATCCGGTGTTCATGTTCTTCTCGGAGAGCCGCGCCTATCAGTTTGAGACCTATCTCAGTTCCGCCTTCAGCTTGGAACTCACGACGGCCGACGGCTGGTACGAGGTCGGTGGCTTCGCCGTGAGCAATCTGGCCGACGCCGACGCCAATCACCCGACCGGGTTGAAGGTCACATGCGTCCTGCGTCACGACGCGCCGCCAATCGAACCCTCGCCGTCGGCCGCGGCAGAGCTGGGCCGACCGCCCGTGGCGCCCATGGCGCGGCTGCGTCTTGCGGAGGACGCTACGTTCTGCGCGCACACGCTCTTCGAGCCCTTCGTTCTCGAACAGGTCGGCGTCGACGTCGCGGTCACGGGGCTCAGAACCCTGCGCGTGAGCAACGACCTCGGGCCGCTGGATCCCTCCGCGCCGTTTCAACCCTTCGGACCGACACCGCTTCCGGGCGCGGCGCTGATGGTCGGCGCTTGGGAGGCGGCGCTCAAGCCACTGCGCTCGATGCGCCTGAACCTTACCTGGACCGGGCTGCCCCGTGCGTTCGGCGGGTTCGCCGCGCACTACGCGGGCTATGGCGACGGCTTCGACAGCGAGCCATTCAGGGTGATGCGAAGCTGGCTCGTCGACAGCGACTGGCGCCCGACCGGGCAGCATGCCGAACCGCTGTTTGCCGAAGTTTCGGAGGTCGAAAGGCTACCGTCGACGTCTTCGGTCGTCATCGACGTGCCCGCCACGGCTCGGCCGCTGCCGCCGGATTTGGCTGAGGCGCAGTTCGGCTACGGTGTGCGGGCGCGCGCCGGCTTCGCCCGTCTGGTCCTCGAGGGACCGGCGCTGGGTTTCGGCCACGGCGCATACCCAACCCTCTACGCGCGCGCCATCGCAGCGACCCTCAGGCGCAAGCGCGCGCCTAACCCGCCGCCGCCCTACACACCGACGCTCGCCCGCCTGGTCCTCGACTACGAGGCCAGGAGCGTGATCCACGTCGGCGGCGGGGACGTCGAGCAAGCCCGCGCTCGGGCCGAGTATCTCGATCACATCGGGCCCTTCGCCGTCGAGCAGGTTTACCCGGAACCACTGCGCCCGGGGCCTGGGTTGCTACCTGCGCGCATGTTCGACGGGTCCCTGCATATCGGCGTTGACCGCCTTGCACCCGGCGAGCCGGTGACGCTCCTGTTCGACACAGCGGAACGCGCCCGCCGTCGCCGCGGCTTCGACCCGCCGCGGCTCCACTGGAGCTATCTTGGGGCACGCGGCTGGCTGCCGCTGGCGGCTGAGCGCATCGTCGCCGACACGACGAGCGGCTTGATGCGTTCGGGCCTGATCTCCATCAATGTGCCAGAGGACGCCACGCGCTCGGGTCGCGGCGTGGCGGCGGGTGCGATCTGGCTGCGCGTTGCTGCGGACGCAAGGATCAACGCGTTTCCGCGCCTGCGCGCCGTTATGGTCAACGGCCTGATCGCGACCGAGACCGCGGAACGTACGGAGCCACTGCCGCCCAATCTCGATTGGCGCCTCGCCGAGCCAATCGCCGGTCTCGAAACCATCCGTTTGGTTGGGACCCCGTTCGGCGGCGTCGCGGCAGAGACTACGCCCGCCTACCGCGCGCGCGTCAGTGAGCGCCTCAGACATAAAGGCCGCGCTGTCACAGCGCGTGACTACGAGCGCTTGGTCCTGGAGCGTTTCGAGCAGGTCTGGAAGGTTAAATGCTTTCCCGCCCTGGACACGGGCCAAGACCGGCCTGCGCCCGGACACGTCCTGGTCGTGGTCGTCCCGCACGCGGCCGCCACCGACGCCGATCGCTTCTACGAGGCGCGGATGTTCGACGTGCTGTCCTTGCGGCGGATCCGCGACGCGCTCGAGACATTGGCAGCACCGGGTGTGCGCATCGCCGTGCAGAACCCAGCTTACGACTACCTCCAGGTGCGCTGTCGCGTGGGCCTGTCCGCCGACATCGATCGCGGTCGGCTACTTCGAACATTGGCAAGCGACGTCGCCGCGTATCTGACGCCATGGGGTGGCGAGGGACCGACGCCTGGCTTTGGTTGGCAGATCGCCGCCGACGAGGTCGAAGCGTTCATCGCCTCTCGCGAGGGCGTGGCGAGCGTCGGCGAGTTCGCCATGCTCATGCTCACGAACGACGATCAGGGCTGTTACGGCCTCGTCGATACCGCACGGTCGCCAAGCGACCCCTACAACGCTCAGCGCAAGGTCGACGTGCTCCGCCACAGCGTGCCCTGGAGCCTGCCGCTGCCTTTCCGTCGGCAAGCGCTCAGGACGAGCGTGCCGACGACACCGGAAGCGGCGATGCCAGCGGGCATCGGCGATCTCGAGGTCGGTGGAACGCTGGTCGTCACCGGGACCGGCCGCTGATGCCAGTTCACGGTCGCAAGACGCTTACAAACTACTTTCAAGGCGGCGCCCTGCCGGCCGCGGATCAGTTCCGTGACCTGATCGATTCCTCCTTCAATCGCGTCGACGACGGTATCAAGAAAACGCCGGAAGACGGCATCTGTATCGCCAGCCTTTCCGAGCCCAACCTCATCTCGTTCTACGACCAAAGCGTGTTTACCGAGCCGCTCTGGCGCGTGTCCTACGACAAGGACGGCGACGCGCTGCAGATCCGCAGGGCCGGCGACGCTGAGGGCAAGCTCACCAGCAGCCTGACGATCGCCGGCGACCGCGTCGGTGTCCTCCAGGAAGCGCCCCAGGCTCAATTTGACGTCGACGGGGTCATGAGAGCACGGGGTAGGGCCGGCTACCCGCCCGTCCCACAGGTAGACACAGCAACCGCCGCGCAGGGCGGCTGGCGTGCACTGACCGAGTTCGTGACCGGCTGCCACGCCTTTGAGGTGCTCGCCGGCGTGAGCGGCGGCGAGAAGAGCGGCCGGTATGCGCTGCTCCATGCCATCGCGATGAACGCGTTCAATCCGGCGGGTCTTTGGACGAGGCTCTTCGGCCACGGTCGGCCCATCCGCACCCTGCACGCCAGCTACGGCCGCCGCGGCGACCGACTGCAGCTTCGCTGGCGAACCCACGCCACGGACCCGCGGAGCTACCGCCTGGAGATCCGATCGCGCTGCCCGCTGCCGCGCGGGCAGACCGTGCAGGCGCACATCGCGAGCCTGTGGCACGACCCCCGGATGGCCGGCGTCGGTCCAGGAGATCCCGCGCGACGAGGATTGCGGGGATGACCGAGTCCAGCCTGGAGTTCCAGGCGCTCCGCAATCGCGGCCTCACGCATCTGCAGGACCTCTCCGGCGAACTCTGGACCGACTACAATCTGCACGACCCGGGCGTGACGCTGCTGGAAGCCCTGGTCTATGGCCTGACGGACATCGGCTATCGGCTGGACTTCCCGATCGCGGATTTGCTTGCTGGTCCGGACGGTCTGGATCTCGCCGCGTTGGGCCTCCTTCGTCCGGAGCGAGCGCTCCCCTGCCGGCCGGCAACGGCGGACGACATCCGCGCAGCCCTGCTCGATGCACTGCCGGAGGTCGACGACGTGTGGGTGAGACCCGTCACAGGGCGGCGCAGCGAGCCGACCGGTCTCATCGACATCTATCTGTCACCGCGCGAGGAACTCGCGGTCGAGCCGGGTGGTGCACTTCTCGCCCGCGCCCGCAGCGCCTTTCAGGCAATCCGCAATACCGGCGAGGACGCTGACCGCGTCGAATTCGCGAGGACGGTCCGTTGCCGCCTCCACGTTGCGCTCGAGGTCGACCGCCAGCGTTCGCCCGAGCGTATCGTCGCGGACGTCTATGAGCGCTGTGCCGGGCTACTCCATGCAGGCCCCCGGGCCGTGCCGTTCGACGAGCTGCGTCGCACGGAGAGACCGCTCGACGAGGTCTTTGAGGGGCCACTTGGTCGGTCCGGTGTCTACTCCAGCCGGCGCCTGGCAAGGGGCGCACCTGCCATCCGACCGATCGACCTGGGCACGCGCGCGCCGCAGTCGTTCTTTCGCGCCGTGGGCGAGGTCGAGGGCGTCAGGGTCGTAAGGCATCTGGCTGTCGAGCCCATCGATGCTCCTGCAAACGACGGCGACACGCGACCGGTCGTTCTCAGCTTGTGCGACGCGGGCAGCGGCACGGCGGGCGACCGCATCGTACTCACAAGCCGCGGCCGGCGGCTCGATGTCGACGACGCGCGCGTGGCAGGACACCGACGACGGATTGCGGTAGAACGCGCGCGCGCGATGCGCCTCGTCCAGGACGCGGCGACGGTCCGCGCAACCCCCGCGGCTGGGTACCGCGACGTCGCCGCCTACACGCTCGTTCAGCACCACCTGCCCACGGCCTACGGCGTTGATCGAGAGGGGCTCCCACGGTCTGCTGGCCGGGCCGCTCGAGAACGTGCCCGCCAGTTGCGGGGCTTCCTGCTGCTTGCCGAGCAGCCCCTCGCCGACACGCTGGCTCAGCTCGCCGACGTGCGCCGCCTGTTTGCCGCCGCCGGGACCACGCGCAGCTATGCATCGGCCGGCGAACTAGGCGAGCTGCTGCCGGCAACGGAGCGGGACCTCTGTAGCGCGGCGGGTATGGCCGCGGCGGTGTTTGCCCGCGATGACGTGGTCGAGCGGCGTGGGCGCGTTCTTGACTATCTTCTAGCGCTCTATGGTGAGCAGTTCTCTCAGAATTCCCTCACCACCTTCGACCTCTACTGCAGCCCCGGCGAGCGGTCGGCCGCAGTGGTCGCGAGGCGCGAGGGTTTTCTCCTGGACATCGAGATGATGACCCGCGACCGCGGTGGGGCTGCGGATCTAGCCTTGGCGGAGCCCGCGGAGGATCCGCCACGGGCCCACGGCGTCGGTGGCTTCGCGCGGCGCATCGCTCGACTGCTGGACGTGCATGCGGCGGCGCCTTGGCAGTGGCTGGGCCTCGTGCTCGCCGAGCACGACCTGGAACCGGGCGAACCCGGCGACGGCTTGGCCGGGCTGGAGCGCGAGACGGCTGCGATCGCAAGGACCTTCGACGCCCTGGTCCAGCTCACCGAAGACGGCGCCGGCGAGAGCCTTGCAGACCTCGTGGCATCGGTGCGCGAGGTCGGCCTGCTTCCCGCTGGCGCACTCGATCCACGGATGCTGGTCTCAGGTATCGACATCGCGCGCTTCCGTTTGGCTCAGCTGGGTGGCGGTTGGCAGCTCTTCCTCGAGCTTGGTCCCGATGAACTGGACGAAGGCATGCGTTCCTGGGCGGTGCTCGGGGTGTTCGCGGGGCGCGATGCAGGGATCCGGGCCGCCAACCGCCTGCGCCGCGCGCTTGTCGCGTTGTCGCGCGCGAGCGAGGGTTTGCACGTTGTCGAGCACATCCTCTTGCGCGCACGCCAACCAGAGACGCGCGACCTGTCGACGCTCGCGGCAAGCGCGCTCCAGCTCACGGTCGTCATGCCGGGATGGACGCCACGGCTGGCGCGATCGGACTTTCGCCAGCTCGTCGCCGAGACCGTTCGTCTGAATTGCCCGGCGCACGTCCTCGCTCGATGCGTCTGGTTCGACGACATCGAGAACCTCCTCGACTTCGAGATCTGCCACGCCGTCTGGCGGGATGCGCTCGCCGCCTATCTCGCGGCGACGGAGCTGGAGGACGACGCGGCCGCGGAGCTTGACGCGCGTGCCCGAGACGTCCAGCGCCTCCTCGGCCTCGGTCCGGATCTCATCTCGTGAGCCGCGTCGCAACCACGATCGGCACGCGACACCTGGTCGAAGAGCTGACCTTCGCGCTGCAGTTCACGTCGATCGAACCGCTCGGCCGCCCTGCGGAAGACGTCGGACGCGATCTGATCGAGGGCCTGCTCCCGGCCGTTGAGCAAGCGCTCGACGACGTCGCGCGCGGCGATCGCGCTCGGAACGTCGAGACGGTCGAGGTCGACCTCGGGTCGATCTCGGCTCATGGCGTGAGCGAAGCGGATCGCACCCGGTTGCGCGAGCTGATCGCCGCAGCGCTTGGCATGGTGCAACGCTCGGCGCCCGAGGCCCTCGCCGCCGACGAAGCGGCGCTGCCGCCACGCCAAGGTGCCTCGGCTACAGCATCGCCCCTTCGCTCAGCACGGTCACCGGACGAGCTGGTGCACCAGGTGACGGCGATGGCGGCGGCCTCGGGTGGTCCAGTGCCCGAACTCACCGCGGCACTCCGGCGACGGCTTGCTTCGCTCGGCGACCCGGAACCCTTTCTCCGCAATGTGCTCGCACGGCTGGCTGCGGGTGAGGTGATCGACCTGGAGCGTGCCGCAGCGGCTACCACGCCGGCGACGGATGCCCTCGGCACGGCGGATGCGGGCGGCGTCGTTGGCATTGGGACAGGGAGCGCGCACGCGGAAGAGGCGCTAGACGCTGCCCGGGAAACCCCGTCCTCGGCAGCGAGGGAACGAGCCGAAACGCCGACGCCGCCGCGACGCGCGCGCGGGCTGTCACCCGCAGTGGCGCACTCGCTGCTGGCCGCTCTCCGCACGGGGCAGCTGGATGCCGCGACGGTCGTTACCGTGATGGCCGTCGATGACCTGCCCGAGCTCATTGCAGCGCTCGCGGAGGCCGCCCGTATCGACTTCGACATCGAGCGAGCGAGACTTGCGGTCGTCGAGGGGGTGGCGCCCGAGCAAGCGGCGACCAGGGCGATCGATCAGCTGTTGGCAGGCCGGTCGCCGCAGCTCGAGACGTGGTCGCGAGCACAGGAGGAGCCGCTTTGGCTGCAGGGCTACAAGCTGGCCCAGGCGATGCTCGCCGGCCAGACGATGCTTACCGGAACGAGCGCGCGCGCAGGTGGCCCGCCACTTCATGACAGGCTTCATTCGGCGGCTGTGGGATTTCTCCGCAACGAGCTCTCGTCCAAGCCGCAACGAACGGCCGTGCTCCTGTTGGCCGCAGCGCCGGACGCAAGGTCGGAACTGGCGGCAATGCTGGGCCTCGACCTCGAGATCCCTGACGTCGAACGGCTGGCCCATCGGGCGATCGAGCGGGCGCTCGAGGCGGAGCCTGGAGCGGTCTTGGCTGCCGCGGCGCGACAGCAACCTGAGCTTGTCGCAGCGCGTCTTCGCGCGATGGACGATCAAGCAGCCGTGCGGCGCGTGGTTATGGCGCTCGACGAGCGCGAGCTTGCGGCGTTGGCGTTGGCGTTGCGCGCTTCGCCGGCGGACCTGGCTTCGCTGGAGACCGGTCTTGCGGGCGGCGCGGACGTGCCACGACCGCTCTTCTGGCAGACCGCAATCGGCATCTTGAGTGCACGGGGCGCAGGGCAGGACTGGGCCGGCGTGGTCGCCGATCGTCTCGGGCTCCGCCCGCTCCATCTGCCGCGACCGGCCATCCCCGCGCGAGCTGTCCTAGCCGCCTACGCCGCCTTTGGCGAGGCCATCGCTGGACGTGTGGCGCCAGGCGCGCTCGCCACGGCGACCGGCACGATGCGGCGCTCGCTGCCCAGCCTGCTCGGCCAACTCAAGGCGGGTCTCACCAATGGCACGCCCCCGGTCGCGGCGCTGACGGTCGGCCGAACGGCGAGAGAGATCCGCGGAGCCGTCGTCGACATCCTGGCGGCAACCAGCGCCGGTGACGTCGAGGAGCTGGAGCGCACGCTGGTTGCCGGCGAAGCGGCGCCGGACGCGACGCAGCGCTTTGCCGCCGTTCTCGCTGCCGTCGCGGACGACGCGCCGCTCGACCTCCAGGCGCCAAAGCTGCGGCCGTCCCTGGGGCGGCTGGAGGTATTCCTGGCGGGCAGTCCGGCGACCCCGGAGGCGGCCATTCTCGCGCGAGCCGTCCTGACAACGCGGCCGCTGCTCGCGGCGTCGCTCGTTCGCGCGCACACCAAGCAGTCGGCGAGCCGCCTGGGACGCCTGTTGGACAACGACGCACGGGCGCGGCTGCTGGCTGCCCTCCAGCCGGAAACGGCAGGCGCGCTGGCAGCGGCGACCGAGCGCTTGGCGGGAGCGCTGATGAACCGCGTTGCTGACACGCGCGAGCTGCTCTGGGCGGTGGTCCTCGAGACCGCGGCTGCCGAACAGCGCGTCGACCCGGGCGACTTCGTGGCGCGCGCGGTCGAGGTGCTGGCCGAGCGCCGTGGGGTCCGGCCGGCGATCGTCGCGGGCGAGCTCCGTTCTGCGCTCGAGCGTAGGGCAACAACCGATCCAGAGGGGGAGGCGCTCGCGGTTTCGCTGGCGCGCTTGGCCGTCGGCCGGGCGCCTGCCGCGAGTGCTGCCACCGACGCGGAAGCCTGGACCACGGACGACGCCGGTGCCGTCCTGTTGGCCCCCTACCTACCGCGCTTGTTCGAGCGCGATGGGCTCATGGTCGAGGGCGTGCTTGCCGAAGGATCGGCCCGGTCCGTTGCGCGTGCGCTCGTGGAGCTGGCCGTCTGGGGTGCGCCCTTGGCCGAGCCGCGTCCGGGCAGCAGCCGCGTGGCGGCCCTGCTGGCCGGTGTACCTCCGGAGCTGCCACCGATGCCGGCGGAGCTTGCGCCCACCGCCGGTGCGCTGGTGGAGGGCCTCCTGGAGGCAGTGATCGCCAACTGGGGCGCTCTCGGGCAGACGTCCGTGGCTGGGCTGCGTGAGGCGTTCCTGCGGCGACCGGGCGTGCTGCGCGAAAGCGCCGAAGGCTGGCGCTTGTCGGTCGAGCCGCGCGCCTATGACATGCTCCTCGACCGCTTGCCCTGGTCCTACGGTGTCGTGGGTCACCGCTGGATGCCTAAGCCGCTGTTCGTGGAGTGGCGGTGACCGTGCGCCGCGAACGCGAACGGGCCGGAGCGGCACGCCAGGGCGGCTCGGCGAGCACACGCACGCACACCGCCGAGCTCGACAGGGAGCTTGCCTGGTTGACGCGTGCTCTGGAGGTCAGGCTCCACGCACACTTCGCCGATGAGCCGGCGGAACTGCCACCGCCCCCCATACTACAAGAAGCTGGAAGCGCTTATGCGCGGACGGTCGCCGATCTCCGCCTCGATGCCACGGAGCGGCTGGTGCTCGTTCTGGCACTCGCTCCACATCTCCGTCCGGAACTGCTCGACGTGCTGTTCGTGCAGAATAAGGGGCTGGGCCGCGATTTCAGCGAGTTCGGCGGCTGGCGTGGCGGCAATCACAAGGGTTTCCTGCCGACCGGCGAGACAGCGGCCTTTGTCGCAGCCGGCGGCGATCTCGATGCGCGGGTCGCCACTCTCTCAATGTTCCGCCCAGAGCACCCGTTCGCCAGTGAGGATCTCGTGCGGCTGGAGGCCGTGGGCGCCTACGAGCCCGAGCTCGGCGGTGCACTCACCGTGCCCGCCGATTCGGTTGAGCGGCTCGCCACGGGCCTCCGCCGCAAGCCCAATTTCAGCCCCGACTTCCCGGCGAAGCTGCTCACCACGCGGCTCTCCTGGCGCGACCTCGTGGTGCCACCCGAGACGGCGGCCGAGCTCGAGCACATCAAGGCCTGGGTTCGACACGAGCGCCGGATTCTCGACGGCTGGGGTCTGGGGCGCGCACTCAAGCCCGGCTATCGGTGTCTGTTCTACGGCCCTCCTGGCACCGGCAAGACGCTGACGGCAGCCTTGCTGGGTCAAGAGCTCGGCCTTGACGTCTACCGCGTCGACCTCTCGCTGATCGTGTCGAAGTACATCGGCGAGACCGAGAAGAACCTCGGCCGCGTCTTCGACCGAGCGGCGCATCGCGACTGGCTCTTGTTCTTTGACGAGGCGGACGCGCTCTTCGGCAAACGAACCCAAACGCAGAGCTCCAACGACCGCTTCGCCAACCAGGAGATCGCCTACCTTCTGCAGCGGGTCGAGGATCTGCCGGGCGTCGTGATCCTGGCGACGAACCTCAAGAGCAACATCGACGACGCGTTCGCTCGGCGGTTTCAGTCGCTGGTCCACTTTCCGATGCCCGACGCCGAGCAACGGCTCAGCCTCTGGCGTGGCGCGCTCGGCGACAAGGTCCGCCTCGGCGGGGACGTACGCCTCGAGGAGCTTGCCGAGCAAGTCGAGCTCGCCGGCGGCGGGGTGATCAACGTCGTGCGGCATGCCGCCATCGCCGCGCTCAACGACGGTCGTGAGCTGATCGCTGCGACGGACCTGATGGCGGGCGTCGCCAAGGAGATGCGCAAGCAGGGCCGAACGCTGTGAGGTTGGTGAGATCGAACCAGTTCCTCCTCCTTTTGCTGATAGCCCTGATCGCGGGCGCGTGGCCGATCGCGCGTGCCGACGCCCAGCCCTCGCCGATTGACGCCGTATGCGCCTTCACGCCTCCGGATCTCCGTGCGCCCTTTGCTGCGCTTCCACCAGACGACAGGCGTCGCGAGGTCCGGGAGGTGCAAGGCGGTACGCGCTCGTTCTTCCGGCTGGACGACCGAATCCTGGCGGAGATGCCGACGGAGGCTCTAGAGGACATCCGAACGGCGATCCGCGCAGCTCCCCGCGCCGGCGATCTTGCTGACGGTCGGGTGGGCCCGGTGACGACCAATGCGGTAGGGCTCCTGTGCACCGTCGCAACAGTCGATGTAGCTGCCGGTGACGAGCGTCTACCGACCGTGCTCGGCGCGGCGCGCCACTACAACGCTCTGGCGTTCGACAGCGAGGGCCGGCCGACCGTAGGCCTCTATCCGACGTGGCCGGCACTCGTCTCGGACGCCGGCTTTGAGGCGTTCCTGCGTGCAGGGCAGGTGGCTGGTGACCACAATCTTCGCGTTCTGCGTTTCGCCGGACCCGCGCCGATGGTGCTCCGGCTGTTCGACGAGTATGTCGACGCCGGCGGGTCCGTAGGGCCGCTGGGCCCGGCCAACGCCTGCGCCTCGGCGGCAGCAATCCTTGCCGGACAGACGGGGCAGCGCGGGCCGGCCGGGCTCGACGAGGCGGCGATGCGGGCACTGCTCGAAGCCCTCATCGGCGGCCCACGCGACGACCTCCGCGCCGCCTACGACGCGTTCTGCCGCCGCTTTCCGATCCGCGCGCCGACCGGCGGCCTCGCCAGCGCGCTCCGCGACGCGCTCGAGCATTTCGCCCGTCTCGATGCGGCCGTCCCGGAAGCGATCCCGACGCTCGCCGGAGCGCGGTTCACAGCGTGGGTCCTAACAGATGACGGCGGCCGGGTGGCAGGCGAGCGCGTGCGCCGGCTCGCCGGGCCAGCGTCCGTGGTCATCCCGCTGCTGCGCGACTTCCCTGCCCAGCCGTCGCCCCCAACCGAACTCGCCGAGTGCCGACAGCCGACCGGCTGGCTCTACTACGAGCTCACCGATCAGGCGGTCGAGCGGCTCGAAGCGAGCGATGCGCGCGCAGCCGCCGTCGAAGCGCTCGCGGGCATGAGCTTCGCGACGCGTGAAGCGCTGATTGCCGCGGTGGACGCGGCCGTCGGGGACAGCGCGCTCGACGCGTGCAGCCGAGCGCGTATCCGCAACGTGGCAAGACGGATGAGCCCCGTCGTGAACTGGGCCTTGGACGAACCGAGCAAGGACCGCCTCGTTGCCGCGCTGCCGCCCGGTGAGCCGTCACTCAGTGCTGCGTTCGATGTCGCTCCAGCTGCGGATCGCGAGCGGCTGGCCAGACGGATGCATCGCGACCTGGAGGCGCTTCTCGCGGCTCAGCGTGTTGCTGACACCGAAGAGCTCTCGGGCTTCGCCTTGGGTTTTGCAGTGCCCGTAGCTGCGCCCGAGGCGACCGACAGCGAGGTTACCGCGACGGATGCGCCCATCGAGGACGCCGATCCGAACGGCGCGGCGGAAGGAGAAGGCGAGGCCACAGAACCCGTGGACACCAGCGCTCCGGAAACCGTGCTCGTCATCGATGAGACAGCCCGGGCGACGCTTGCTGCGAACGGCCTGCCCGCCGATGCGCTCGATCGCGTTCTCGGTCGGGAGTTGCCGGCCGAGCAGCTGGGGGCCACCGTCCGCGAGGCCGTCGGCGTGGCGTTGGTCGCGCGCGACGAGCCCCTCACCGGCCAAGCCTTCGAAGCCTCGATCCGTCAAGCGTTGACGAGGCAAGAGGCCTTCATCCTGACGGAGGCACAGGTCGCGGAGCTGCGTGCCGAGGTGCCGGCCCTGGAAGGGGTCCCCTACCCCACGAGCGACCTCGAGCAGATCGCCGACATCGCGTTCCCCGACCCGCGGCTCTTCGCTGACGCCGTAGCGAACGCGCGGTCGCCGGTGGCAGATCGGGGCAGCCCGCACGCCGGCTCCGGTTTCGCCTCGGTCTCGCCCACCACAGTCGACGCCGCAACGCAATCCGCTCGCCCTGCCGATGCGGCCAACACCGAACGCTCGGCTCCGTTTGCGGAGGCGGTGGGCGATTGCGGCTGCGTGCGGCCACTCGACCAGGACACGCGGGTCTACGCATTCTACCCGTTCTGGACGCCACCGCCGGCGAGCGCGCTCCAGGAGAGCCGTTTGGATCTGCGGCGCATCTCGGACGTCGCTTTCGTCGGCGCCCGCATCTGGGGGACGGAGACGCTCGCCGTCGCCAGCGAGCCCTGGGAAGTGCCGGGGGCTGCGGCGAGCTTCGTGCGCACGGCGCATCGCCACATGGCGCAGGCGGATCTTGCCGTGCGGATCGCCGACTGGGCGACCTGGTCGGACAGGCTCACAGGCGAAGCTGCTCGGCGCATCGTCGAGCTCGCGGAGATCCGACGCTTGCCGGCCCGCGGCCTCGGTGAAGGCATCGCACGCACGCTGACGTCCGGCGTCGACACTCTCCTGGGTCCATTCGCAGACCTCGAGCCGCGGCTCGACGGGTTGACGCTGCACTTCGAGAATCTGGGTATGCCGGCGAACGAGGACGACGGCTCGCTAGATTTGGCCGCAGAGATGAGGACGATCGTCGCCTTGGTCGAGGACGTCGCTACGCTGCTGCGCGAGGCCGTTCCGGACCCGGCGCTCCGCCCACGAATCAATGTCGCTTTCACCCTGCCGCCCGTACCCGGTGACGGCGCGCGGCGGGACGCCGTCGAGCGGGTGTTCCTGGGTCTCGCCCCGATCCTCCCTGTCGCGCTGACGCCGGCGCGCGAGGTGCCATCGCTGGAGACTGCGGACACCGGCGACGCGGCCGTAGAAGCGGCGCGCCGTCGCTCGCCGGCAGAGGTCGTCGTCGGCTATGTCATCGTGTTTCTCGACCGCGAGACGCGAACGACGAAGCAGGTCCTCCACGCAGGGATCCAAGCTGCATTCGCCGGCGAGGATCGCCAGCAGGTGCTGCGTCGGACGCTTGCCGCGTTGCCGCCCAACGGCCACCAGGACCTCTTCCGGCTGGTGCCGCGGCTCGAAGACGGCGCGGTGGTCCTGCGCCGCCCTACGCCGCCCGAGCCGTTCAGCCAGCTGCGCGATGACCTCGTGTTCTTCAAGGACAATTTCGCGGGCGTCGCCTTCTGGCCGCCGCCGCTCGCCGACCAGACCGGCTACGCCGGCATGGTCGCCACTATCGACGACGTCATGGTCTTGAGCCTCGACCAGATCACCGACGCGCTCGAATGGTGGTCCGTACGGCTCGCTCCGATCTGCGATGTGGTCTGTCCCAACCGGGTCCTGGCCCGGACCGTGATGGCGGGTCTGGCGCTCGCAGTCCTGGCGATGTGGATTACGACGCGTCTCTATTGTCGCTTCTGCATGGAAGTCGCAGAGCGGTACTACTTTATACCTGTACTATTTGTTCTACTTGCAGTTAGCGCACTCATCGTCAGCATTTGCGATCCTCTGCTGCGCCAAGGCGCGCTATGGGGACTTGCTGCCGTCGCCCTGTTCCTGGCCGCTCGCGTAGCGATACTTCGCCTTGCCAGCCGCAGTGAAGAACAGCGGCCTTGAGCGTTGGCGACGCGGGCAGCTCAGCGCGGCGCCTCGTCGGCCCCGACGAGCGTCCCTTCCTGCAGATAGAACGGGAAGACGATGTTGGCGCGGTTGTTGGTAGCCCGGATCCGATAGACGAGCTCGATGTCGAGGCGGCCCCCGAGCGCGTCTTCGAAGCGGAGCCGCACGTCCTCGAGCAGCACCCGCGGTTCGAAAAACAGGATCGCCTGAGCGATCGCGTCGCGAATCTCTGTCGTCGTCGTGGCGTCGACCTGCGCGAAGACGAAGCGATAGATGTCGCAGCCATAGCGCGGGTGCATGACACGCTCGCCAGGGCGCGTCCGCATGAGGATCGTCATGCTCTCCCGGATGTCGTCCTCGTCCGACACCAGCGCCACCGCCCCGGTCGCAGGGTCGAAGCGCGGCGGAAACGCCCAGCCCGTGCCGAGGAAGGAGCGGTCGCGGGGTGTCTCGCTCAATAGGCTTGCTCCCGCTCGCAGGTCCGATCCGGGCTCAATTGATCATCACCAACCCGCCTTTGACCGTCGTCTTGCCGGCCGCCGAAAGCTCGGCCGAGGCGCCGCCCGTGGCCTTGAGGCCCAAATCGGCCGAGGCGTTGACGTTCGCGCCGGAGACGCTGGCATCCTGCGTCGCTGCGATGTCGATCTTGCCGGTTGCCGTGACCTTGATGTCCTTAGGGCTGCTGATCGTGATGCCGCCCGGGCCGAGGATGACCTCGTTGCCGTGCTGGTCCTTGAGGCTGACCGACGTCGCATTGTCGTCCAGAACCAGCGTGTTGCCCGCAGGCGTGACGAGGCTGATCGCTTTCTTTTCCTCGTCGAAGATCAGGCGCAGATTGGCACGGGAGACGACCGCCTTTGTGTTGTTGCCGTCCTGGAACGTGTACGGTGGCGCGTGCTTCGAGCTGTAGAGCGCACCCAGGACGACCGGAAAGGCCGGGTCGTCGTTCAAGAAGCCCAGCACCACCTCGTCGCCGATCTCCGGCAGGAACACGTGCCCGAAGCCGTCCGAGGCCGTCATCGCGGCGAGCCGCGCCCAGACCTCGGGCACGACGCCGTCACGGCTTGCCAGCAGAGGGAGCTTCACCTTGATGCGCGTCTCGCGGTCGGGGTCGTCGCCCAGCTTCAGCACGATGCCGGTGAGGAGGCCGCGCGCCGGTGCAGCGAGGCCAGCCACCTCGGGCTCGGCGAGCGGAGCGGGCCCTTCGGCGTGCGTCCAGGGCTCGAGCCCGGTCTCGACCGTGGTGAGCCACTCTCCTGGTGCCAGGCGGTGCGTGACGCGACCGACATAGGCCCGACCGCTGAAGCGGCGGCCGAGGTTTTTGAGTTCGAGAGTGTCGCCAGGTCGCACGCGCGCCGAACCCGTGAAGGTCACCTCGGCGCGGTTGCGGGCAAAGCCGGTACGACGCTGTCGCGCCTCGGCCCAACCTTTGAGCGCGACCTCGTCGACCGCCGCACTCTGCAGGCGGAGGTCGTCCGTGTTGAGCGCCTTTGCGAGCGCCGGCGCGTCGAGGTTGCCGGGACCGGTCGACTTCAGGCTCGGCGCCGGGGCGCGCTCCGTCGCGACCTCAAACTTGCTGGAGACCCAAGTTGCGGCCTCCGCGCGCGCATGTTGGCTTCGGGCGTCCAGGCGCGCGTCGAAGCGGACGATGTCCGTGCCGTAGGTAACCTCCAGAACCGGCGACTGCAGCTCGGCGGCTTTTACCCTCACGCGGTCATCATCGAGTAGAACCACCAGACCGTTGGCCTCCGCGCGCAGCAGCAGGAAGTCCCAATCCGTCGCATGGCTCTGCACAAGGACGCCGTGAGCGGGCGCCGTCGCGGCCACACTGGCGTCGAGACCGTGCGCGCGGAGGAGCTTGCTCAGCACGTCGCTGTCGGTGCTGTCCTCGAAGGCCCGGTTTTGTCGGGCGGTCGTCATTGCGACGGCAGCGTGACGGCATTCGACCCGGAGCCTCACCTCATTGTCACCGCCGATCGTCAGCCGGTCCATGACGACAATGCCTTTGAACAGGCGCTGAGGCGCAGCTTGGTCATAGGCTGCCAACACTTCGACTTGCGATCCGGGCTTGAAGGTGTCCGCGTCCGTGAGCGAGAACTCGGCGACGCCAGGATCGCTGTCGTCGAAGACCAGAACCGCCCGGCCGATTCGGTTGGCGCGGTGCTCGATCTCCACCTCGAGCAGACGGTTCGTCTCGACCGGCCGGCCGTCGGCCTTGACCGTCACGTCGAGCACGCTGCCGGCGTCGTCCAGCGGCGAGGCGGTCATGCGCGCGTCAGCGGCGGAAACCGCAACTGCGTGTTGGGCGCCAACTGTCGGAAGTTGACCAGGTCGTTTGCCCGCGCGACGTCGAGATAGCGGCCGGGGTCACCGTAGAACTGCTCGCACAAAAGCGGCAGCGTGTCGCCCTCGCGGACCACCACCACCCGGGTCAGGTCGGCGGACTGCTTGCCCGCCGCGCGCTGTGATTCGCGTTCGGTGCGAAACCGCACGAAGTTGAGCTGAGCCTTGGCACGCAGCGGCTCGCCGGTTGGCTTGAACATTGTGTAGTCGATGTTTAGTTGCTGTAGGCGGGCAAAAAAGTTCTGAAATGTATTGCCCCACGACAACTTCACAATGTTGGGCGCGTGCGCCTCGCTATTGTAATCGTAGCAGATCTTCTTGAGCTGATCGATCTGCTTGCGCACAGGCTTGGGCGGTCCGCCGCGCGGCGCCGGCACGGCGCCGGTCCCGTCGAGGACGAGCGAGAATGTCACGGTCTCCGGCGAGTAGCGGCCGAACACCTGTTCGCTGTCCACATCGCCGATGGACTCGTCCTGGCTGTAGCGGATGGCGTGGCCGTGCTTCACCTCGGCCGGGTTGATGAGCGTCGCGAACTCGGCGCCCGGGCCCGACTGCGGCACGACCTGTTGGCCGCCCTGCGTCAGCTTGCAGCTGCGGATGGTGAGCTTCTCCAGCATCTTGCTAGCGCTCGCGCGCCCGACGCAGCGCTTCGTCGATCCGGCGATCGATAGCGGCCACGAGATCACGGCTCAGCGGCCGGTTTCGGGCCTCCGCGGGGGCCGGATCGGCCGGCGAGGAGGCATCGCTGCGCACCTCGCACTTGATGACGAGCTGACGGATTTCCACGGCCATTACTTGGTCCTGTTCAAGAAAGCGTAGGCGAGCTCGATGCTCTCAATGGCGGCTTCGTTCTTGGTCGAGACGAAGCTGTCGACGGTCCATTTGAGTGGAAACGCGTTGACGACCGACCAGCTCCGGACGGGCGCAGCGTTTTCGTCGAGGAGGTGGACGTCCAGCGACCTCAGCTCGATCGGCTTCTCGAGGTCACTCTCCAGTGTCTCTCGACACCAGCTAACGAGCGGCGAGTCGAGCGGCGCAACGCCCCGTTTCAGGACAAGGTTCGACCGCGCCGCCGGCTTGGGCAGACGGTGCACGAACCGGTTCTCCCCGCCCTCGACGACGGTCTCCACCTCGAGGGTCGCGACGAGACCGTCCACCTCCGTGAACGATGTGTCCCGGCCGCCCCCGTCGATC
Source organism: Geminicoccaceae bacterium (assembly GCA_028279345.1). GTDB lineage: Bacteria > Pseudomonadota > Alphaproteobacteria > Geminicoccales > Geminicoccaceae > JAAAPF01. The sequence goes on along the minus strand of JANQNY010000009.1, from coordinate 90,776 downwards.
GCCACGCGGAAGTGAAACGCCGGCAGCGGCATACGCTCATCGGGCACTGGAGTCGGCCTAGCTGTTCTCGATGGTGAGGCCCTCGTGCGCGATCTCGATCGTCTCGATCGCGACCTCATTGCCGTCGGACTTGAGATCGGTTCCGGTGATCTTCGTCGGGAAGGCGTTCGCGAGCGTCCACACCATCGTCGGGTTTCCTCCCTCGTCGAGGAGGCTGATCGTTACTGGGATGCGCTTGATCGTGTTCATCTTGATCTGCGAAAACCAATCCCAGAACTTGTTATCCGACTTGAACACCCCCTTCTTCATCGTAATGTTCGAGTATTTTTTGATGCCAGGCATCTTTACCGTACTGAATTCTGGACTGTCGCCCCGGCGGTACTCGATGACTTGGCCCTCGACATCAAGGCCGGAAACCTCCTGGAACGACATCACCTCGCTGTCCCACTTCACCTGGAAATGGAACTTCGGGATGGGCCAGATCGAAGTGTCTTGCTGGGATCCGTCGGCCATCAACCTTCTCCGTCGCTAGGTGCGGCGCGCTAGGAGCGCTGCTGCTGCTGCTGGAACGTAACCTCGATGAACTCGGCCGGTCGCGTGACCGCGAGCAGCACCGTGATCCGCAAGATGCCCTCCAGGATGTCCTCAGGCGTCATCGTCTCGCCCAGGCCGACATGGACGCTGAAGGCCTCCTCGGGCACGGCGCCGGCGAGCCCGCCCTGCTTCCAGATGCCCGTCAGGAAGTTGCGGATCATGCTCCGCATCGTCACCCACGTGTTGGCGGTGTTGGGCTCGAAGACGTAGGCCTTGCTCGCGAGCCTGATCGATTCCTCGATCATGAGCATCGTCCGACGCACGTTGATGTAACGCCAGTCGAGGCTGTTGCCGTCGAGGGTGCGCGCACCCCAAACGAGCACGCCCTCGCCGACGAACGGCCGGATCGCGTTGATCGACTTGCCTTGCGGCGTGACGTTCAAGTCCTCCTGGTCGTCATGCGAGATATTGATGGTCGGCGCCACGACCGAGTTGAGGCTCACATTCGCGGGCGCCTTCCAGACCCCGCGGCTGTTGTCGACCATCGTGTACACACCCACCATCGCCGCGGCTGGCGGCAGCCGATTGAGCTTGAATGCCATGTCGGCCATCAGCTCCGCGTAGACGCTGCTCTGCGAGCGTAGCGCCTTGTCGAGCATGCCCTTTTTCGTCGCGACGTCCTGTGCCGGCCCTTCCTGCCACGTCGACGTCACGAGGGCGATTTGCTCCTCGACCCGCTGCGCCGTTGTCGGACGTGCCGGGACCTGCCCGCCACCGTTGCCGTTCCCAGCCGCACCTCCATCACTCGGCTCGTCACCGCTCGCGTCCGGTGCCGGGAGGGCCAGTTCCGTGCGGATCAGCTGCTGCAGCAGCGGCCGCGCCGGTGGCGCGAGGTTCTCGAAGCTCAGGTCGCGGGGAGAGTAGATGGTGGTGTCGAGCCACGGGTAATAGGCGGCACCGTAGTCGAGGAAGTTCACACCTAGTGCGTTGCGAAACGCATCGATCGGGTCGCCTGCCGGGTCCTGGCGGTCACGCCAGCCGCCCCACACGTCGAGAACGGCAAAGCGGTTTTTCATCACGTCGCCGCAATGCGCGAGCATCTGCCCTTGCACGGTTCTGCACTCCTGCTCGTCCAGCAGCACGGCTTCCGGTATCACCAAGAGCGTCGGCTCTTGCTCCTTGACGAGCAGGCCGATGGCGGATTGGAGTGCCTCCTTGTCGATATCCTGCTCGTAGCCACCAACGGAGATGACGTAGCAGGGCCCGCCACCGTTCTGGAAAAACAACCGCATCGACGGGTAGAGCAGGTAGTGCCCGCCCTCTTGCGTGACGATGTAGTCCTTGCCACCTACCTGCAGGTCGCTGGGTTGATCGCTGGCGGCCGCCTGCTCTTGGACCGCGAAGATCGGCTCCGCACCGAAACCGAAATACTCATGATACTCGGCCAGCGAACTGATCCGCCACGGCACGCGCCGGAGCGACTTGCTGCCATTGGCCGCGCGTTCGGTGTACCCGATGAAGGCGGGCACTGCGGTCGCCACTTGGACGACCGAGTTGGGAAACGCGTCCCTCTCGACAATGTAGACCCCAGGCGTCTTCATCGGTCGCATCGTCAGATGTCCTCCGCCCTCAAAGGTTGACGTAGATTTCAGACTGTAGGCTGCCGTCGCGACGGCCCGGGATCGGCGCGAGCTGCAGGCTCGGGCCTGGCAGCCGGCGCACGATTACCCGCTCGGCCGCGCCGCGCCGCTCGCGCACCTGCAAGCGCCGATCAGATCGTTCGCGGAGTGGAACCGGCTGCGTCGAGCGAAACGTCTCGGCGCTGTGGGCGTTGGCGAGCGACGTCGGGCCGAGCGACTTGAACGCTAGCTCGGCGTTGGCGTCGACCAGCCGCAGCGGCCCCAAGCCATCGCCTCCCATGAGGTAGTAGGTCCAATACGTGCGACGTGCGCCGAAGCGGACAACGCAGGAAGCGGCGTCCATCTCCGGGTCGACGATCAACTCGAATACCGGGCGTTCCGCGACGACCAGCGGGTGTGGCCGCGCGTCCGCTGGCGGCACACGCAGGTCGCCGCGGCCGACTTTCTGAGCCTTGTGCAGGCGCCGGCGACCGTCCGCTTCCGCGAAACCGCGCGTCGTCGCAAAGCGGAGGAGCCGGTCCTCGGCAAAGACGAACGGCTCGCACACCTGATACCAGCTTGGATTGTCGGCCCACGCGAGAAAGCGCAGCGGCTCTCTGTCGCCATGAGTCTGCCGGTCGGCATCGACCGCGATCAGCAGCTCAGCATCGCCCATACGCGCCACCCACCAGGGCGTCCGCAGCCGTGACGCGGTTGCGTCATCTGCCGTGAAACGGAGCCCAGGCGCGCAACCGGCTCCGAAATAGTCGTGCTCGACGACGAGGCTCATCAGCGTGCGGTAGGGCTTCATGGGCATGCTCAACTACCCACCAGCCCATCGATGGCCCGGGTGGTTTCCACCTCGCCGGCGACCTCGTCGGGTGCGATGACGACGGTCCGCATCTGGTAGAGCACAGACGGCAGGTAGCGGCCGCCGAGCACACCCCAGAGGTGGCTCAACTGCTCGTATTCGAGGTTCTCGATGTCGAGAACGAGCCGTTCGAGGCCAGACGGCAATTCCGGCGCGGTCCGGCGGTCGAAGACCGGGTGCGCCTGAAAGAACCGCAGCGCATGGGAGATGAGCTTGAGCGCTTGTGGGTAGTTGCCGTCGCTGTAGCCGGCCGCTGCCATCACGAAGACGTTGAGGTGCAACGGCTCTTGCATGGCGGCTAGCCGACCACCGGTCGGCAGCGTGCCCCGCCGGGTTTGTGACAAGTCGTCTTTCTGCACGTTGACGACGAAGAACGCGAGCTTGTCGACGACACTCGCGGCCGGTGTCCCATCACTGTCGACCACGTTGGCGACCACCACCAGGTCTTCGTCCGACTGAAGATGCAGCCGCAGTCGCTGATTGAGCCGTGCCGCCACCAGCTCGACCGCTCGGTCGATCACGTGGCGTCTCCGGACGTGCACCTCACGTCAACGGCCAACCGGCGCGCGGTCCGCATGTGTCCCCCTTAAGGTGCGCGAGACATTCAACCTACGCGCTCCGCAGCCTTGCGCAACGGGCATTTAGGAGATAGCGAAGCGCCTCCGTCACAGCGGTTCAGCCATGTCCCAGCCCGCCGCCCGCCTGACCGACATGCACACCTGCCCCATGGTTACCGGCTTGGTCCCGCACGTCGGCGGCCCGATCCTGGCGCCGGGTGCTGTGACGGTGCTCATCGGTGGCCTGCCGGCCGCCCGTGTCACCGATCAGTGCGTTTGCGTTGGCCCGACCGACGTCATCGCCAGCGGCTCAGCCACGGTGCTGATTGAGAACAAGCCGGCCGCGCGAGTCGGCGACAGCACGGCGCACGGTGGCGTCATCGTGCTCGGCCTGCCCAACGTGTTGATCGGCGGCTGACAGGCCTGCGTCGCTGACCCCCATCGGTTGAGGTCGATGATGACGACGCGCCAAGCGTGTCGCTTGGGCAGCGCAAGAGAACGTTCTACGCGCTGCCGTCGCCACGCACGCCGCAGGTCCCGAAGTCCGCGCCGGCGCCAGCATCGGTGCGGCTACGCCTTGCCCCGGCTGGCGCCAATCGCACCACCGGACGTCACCACGCTGTGCCCTGACCCACTGATCAATGCAGGCTTGCCCGATCGTGACGCCCTCATCTGTTCCGGGTGCAACCCTGCCGAATGCGCCGACGGTGGACACGGCTCATCCACCACCAAGACCGGACGGAACGGGCAATGCTGCGCATGTCTGTATTCTGCACTTTGCCGACCTAACCGTTGAAGGCTGCGATTTTTTTCTTCGAGACCGAAAACCGCCTTCGCTCGAACCATCGGTGACCTGCACCATGGGCGTGCGTCCGTTCGCAAGGCCCTGAGGCGGGTGCCGACGTCGAGGCCGGCGACGGGCCGCGCCGAGAGGGTCAACCTCAGGGCCTCGGCGCGCCTACTCGCAGCAGCCGCCGACCACCGCGACCGCCTGGTCCACGTCGCTCGCCGCGAGGAAGCGCCAGCTGACGCCCTGCCGATCCGGCAGCCTGGGCCGCAGGTGCCGCTGGAGTTCGGCAAGCAGGCGCTGCGCGTTGCCAGGCGGCGCGAGGCCGAGGGCGCTGCCGTAGGCCTCGACGGCCGCATCGGCGAGACCCCGGCCCAGAAGCGCGTGCCCACGCACCACGTGCACGCGCCAGTCATTGGGGTCGACGCGAAGTGCCGCTTCCGCGGCCTCCAGGCAACGGTCGAACGCCGCGCGGACGCATTCACTGCCGGCCTTGTGGGCCAGCGCGTCGGAATGGCTAGAGTCGATCGCGAGCGCGTGGTCGAAATCTCGGAGCGCCTGCTCGTGCTGGCCGGTCGACTGGTAGACCGCCCCTCGCGCCACGAAGGCCGGCGCGAACTCCGGGTCGAGCCCGATGGCGCGCGTGAACTCGCCACGTGCTGCCTCGAGGTCGCTCAGATCGCGCCGCAGCAGGCCACGGCGGTAGTGCACCTCGGCCGAGCGACGATCGGAGCCGAGCGCCCGCTCCAGATCGGCGTGGGCCGCAGGCAGGTCGGACTGCCGGCGATGATAGTCGCCGCGGCGAACGAGCGCCGGCGCCCAGTCGGGGTACTGCTCCAGCACCTGATCGAGCTCGGCGATCGCGGTCGCCAGATCGCCCGCCTCAGCGGCGGCGTCCGCGAGCGCGAGCCGCAGCTCCAGCGTCGAGAGGTCCAAAGGCGGCGCCAAGGCCCACGCGGCGGCAAGATCGCCCTCGGCGATCAGAAGCCGGGCCTCGCCGCTCCGCGCCGAGACATGCGCCGGCTCCTTGGCCATTGCTGCATCATAGCTTGCGCGCGCCTCGTCGAGCCGACCGGCGGCGCGCAGCGCGTCGCCGCGGAGGCTCAGTGCCTCGGCGTCGTCCGGCGTGCGCGCAAGCGCTTCGCGCAAGCTCGCCTTGGCATCCTCATGGTCCCCACGCCGCAATTGCAGCCGCGCGAGCAACACGAACACGCCAGCCGTGGCATCGCTCGCCAGGCTCGCGGTCGTGAGGCGCTCGAGAGCACGTGCGTCTTCGCCGGCGACGATGGCCTGGGCCGCCGCTTCCAATAGCGCATCGACGGATTTCGCCCCGGCGGGCAGGGACGTGGCGATCAGCGCCGCGCAGAGCAGCGGCAGCCAGCATTGGACAAAGGGCATGACAACGATCCGACAACAAGGCCCGCACCGAGTGTCGCCAGCCGCCCTTAACGGTTCGTCAACGCGGCCCTTGAGCCGGCATCTCCAGGCGCGCACCATGTCCGAATGCGCGCGACCTCGAAATCGCCGGCACGCTTGCCGCCCACGGCCGATGACCTCGCCCGGATCGGCGAGGCGGTGCTCAGGGAGCTGCCTTCGCCCTTTCGCGATGCCATCGCGTCCGTGCCGATCCGCGTGCAGGACGTTGCGGACGATCGCACGCTGGCGGACCTCGACATCGAGCACCCGCTCGACCTTCTGGGCCTCTACAGCGGAGTGCCGATCGGTCATCAGCTCGGGCGCGACGCGGCGCATGATGTCGACATGATCTTCCTCTATCGTCGTCCGATCCTCGAGTTCTGGTGCGACGAAGGAGACATGACGCTCGAGGACGTCGTACGACACGTGCTGATCCACGAGATCGGCCACCATCTAGGCCTCTCCGATGCGGACATGGAGCGTATCGAAGCCGCAGCCGACGCGGAGAGCTGAGGGAGGACGGCGTGATGGCGGACGGGGTCACGGCCACGGGGGTGGGCGCGGTGCTGGGCCGCCTCCGAGAACGTTTCGGCGAGCGCTTCTCGACCGGCGAAGCCGTGCGTCTCCAGCACGGCAAGGGGGAAGCCTGGCACAAGGCGCGTCCGCCCGACGGCGTCGTCTTCTGTGCGACGACGGAGGAGGTGGCCACGGTCGTTTCGCTCTGCGCGGAGCATCGCGTTCCGATCGTGCCCTTCGCCGCTGGCACCTCGCTGGAGGGCCAGCTCTGTTGCATCAAGGGCGGGATCTCCGTCGACGTGAACGGACTGAACCAGGTGCTCGAGGTCAACGCCGACGACCTCGACGTGCTCGTCGAGGCCGGCGTCACGCGAAAGCAGCTCAACACGGACCTCCGCGACCTGGGGCTGTTCTTCCCGATCGATCCGGGCGCCGATGCCTCGCTCGGGGGCATGGCCGCCACCCGCGCGTCGGGCACCAACGCGGTGCGCTATGGCACCATGCGGGAGAACGTGCTGGGCGTGACCGCAGTCATGCCGGACGGGCAGATCGCCCGCTTCGGTGGCCGCGCCCGCAAGTCCGCCGCGGGCTATGACCTGACCCGCCTGCTCGTGGGCTCGGAGGGCACGCTCGGCATCATCACCGAGCTGCGGCTCCGCGTGCATGGCATTCCCGAGGCAATCTCCGCGGCCGTCTGCCCGTTCGCCACGCTCGAAGGGGCGGTGCGAACGGTCATCGAGACGATCCAGATGGGCGTGCCTGTGGCCCGCGTCGAGCTGCTGGATGAGCTGCAGATGGGCGCGTGCATCCGCTACTCGAAGCTCGAGGGCGTGAGCGAGACACCGACGCTATTCTTCGAGTTCCACGGCTCCGATACCGGCGTCGCCGAGCAGGCCGAGACCGTTCGCGAGCTGGCGCAGGCGAATGGCGGCGGCACCTTCCAATGGACCGCCAATGCCGAGGAGCGCAACCGGCTCTGGCAAGCGCGGCATGATGTCTACTACGCGGCACTCGCGCTCAGGCCGGGCTTCAAGGCGATCGCTACCGATGTGTGCGTGCCGATCTCCAAGCTCGCGGACGCGATCCTCGATGCGCGCGCCGACATCGAGGCGAGCGGGTTGATCGCACCGATCGTGGGCCATGTCGGCGACGGCAATTTCCACGTGCAGTACATGATCGACCCCGACGACGCCGAAGAGGTGGCGAAGGCGCAGGCGCTGAACGCGCGGATGGTTGACCGAGCGCTTGCGGTGGGCGGCACCTGCACCGGTGAGCACGGCGTCGGCATCGGCAAGATCGACAAGGTCTTGAAGGAACACCCGACGGCGATCCCCTATTGGGCTGCCATCAAGCGGACCCTCGACCCAGACGGCATCATGAACCCGGGCAAGATCTTTCCGATGAATTGAGAGGTTGGCCCGCTCAGCCGAAGACCCCGACCAGCAGCATCGCGAGGGTGGCGAGGAAGCCCACTTTCCAGATCAGCGAGCGCCACGGTGTCCAGGCGAAGGCATAGGCGGGAACGTAGAGGACGCGTGCCAAGAGATAGACGACCGCGCAGACCGCGGTGAATCCAGAGCCTGCGCCGCGCAGCTCGACGACCACAACGGCCACGGTGAACAGCACCAGACCCTCGATATGGTTGTTCAGCGCGCGTTGCAGGCGCCCGACACGACCGGTGAGCTGTCGCTGCTCGTCGCGCGGCCCCAGATGGTACTCCAGGCCGAGCTGGCGATTGGCGCCGACGGCGGCGACGGCCAGAACGGCCGCCCACAAGAGCGCGGACAACCCCAACACGACCAACTCGACCGACATGAGCCGCTCCGCTCCTCAGCACCGCCTGCAGAGCGAAGACTAGGCCAGTTCGCGCGGCAAAAAACGCCTCACGTGCGCTTTTCCGCAAAATCTACGGTTCATCCGTGTGATATGTACGCGCGGCATTGCTGCGGACGCGGTAGCTCTTGTCAGTGGTGGATGACGCGGCGGTAGACGTGCCAGGTAGCGTGCCCGAGGATCGGCAGAACGACCGGTAAACCGAGAAACATCGGCAGCGAGCCGATGACGAGACCGGCGGCAATGCAGGCGGCCCAGACGCCCATCGGCAAGGGGTTGGATACGACCGCCCGCACCGAAGTCGCCACAGCAGCTCCGGGGCCGATGTCCCGGTCGACGAGGAGCGGGAACGAGACAGCGCTCACCGCGAATACGACGAGGGCGAAGAGGAAGCCGACGGCGTTGCCGACGATGATGAGTGTCCAGCCGGCCTCGGTTGTGAAAATCGCTCCCAGAAACCCGCCGATGCCGCCGGGCACGGTGCCGATGATCGACGTGAACAGCGCACTGGCCACCCAGAGCCATAGGGCGAACAGCACGACCAACAAGCCGCCGAGCTTGAGGATGCCGCCGATGGAGGCATGTCGGCGCACGTCGAAGGCGTTCCACCAGCGGGTGTCGAGCCCCTGCTCACGACGCCGGCTTAGCTCGTAGAGCCCCACGGCGACCAACGGACCCAGCAGCGCGAAGCCGGAAACGAGTGGAAAGACCAGCGGCAGGAGCGCTGCGTCGCGCGCTACGCGCACGAGGATCAGGCCAACGATACCGTAGACCAGCCCGAAGAGAATGCCGTGCGTCGGAATTGCCCGGAAATCAGCCACGCCGAGGCGGAGCGCTTCAAGGATGTCGTCGACGGTGATCCACCGTATGACCGGCGCCGCTGGGCTGCGCGTCGTCTCGTCGGGTCCGCTCTCCGCCGTCCCCTCGGATTCATTCATGGCATCCCCCTGCGCACCACCAGCGAACGTTAGCACAGGCGGCGGCGGGCCGTCATCGCCCCTGCCAGTTCGGTCGGCGCTTGGCGAGAAACGCCTCGATCCCCTCCTTGAAGTCCGCGCTCGTGTAAGCGAGCGCGATGAGGTCGCGGTCGTCGACCGCGGCGGCCGCCGCGCGCAGGCGGCGCAACCCCTCCTTGGCGGCACGCAGCGTAAGGGGGGCGTGCTCCGCGAGCCGACGGGCGAGCTCCAGGGCACGCGCCTCCAACGCCTCGGCATCTGGTGCGAGTTCGTGCACGAAGCCCACCCGGAGCGCCTCCTCGGCGTCCATGAGGCGCGCGGTAAAGAGGATTTCGCGCAGCCGCGCGCTGCCGACAAGCTCGCTCATGCGCGCGAGATTAGCGACCGACAGGCCGTTGCCGAGGGTACGGGCGATCGGAAAGCCGAATTTGAGGCGCGTCGAGCCCACGCGCAGATCGCACGCCGCGGCAATCACCCCACCACCGCCGGTACAGGCGCCATCGATCGCAGCGATGGTCGGCACCGGGCAGCGCTCGATCGTCTCGAACACCCGCTCCATCCGATCCTCGTAGGCCCAGGCGTCCTCATCCGTCTCAAAGCCCCGAAAGAGCGCCAAGTCGGTGCCGGCGGCGAACGAGCCACCGGAGCCGGTTACGATGAGCGCCTTGACGCCGCCCTCCGGCTGGATGTCGGCGCACACGTCGCGAAGCCCCTCGTACATCGCGTAGGTCAGGGCGTTGCGCGCTTCCGGGCGATTGAAAGCGAAGCGGCCGATCTCGCCGTTGACCGCGTAGGTGAATTCCTGAGCTGCCAAGACGAATCTCCCCTGCGCGGCACCACGGACGGTGTCCTTCTGCCACACAGCGGCCGCCCATCAAGATGTCTACGCGTCCGTTCGCCCGCCGACGCCGCGAAACGCGCCCAGCAACGCAGCCTCAAGCCTGCTTCAAGTATTCGATCAGCAGGTCGCGCGCGGCCCGGAGGTCGGCCTTGTCCGCCATTTCGCAGACGGTGTGGATGTAGCGGGTGCCAACGACGATGCCGATCGCCCGCGCCCCCGCCGCTGCCTGCTGCGCGGCCGCGCCGTCCTGGCCGCCAGCGCGCAGCATCGTCCGTTGGAAGGGGATCTTCCTTTTGGTCGCCAGCGCTGCAAACTCGCGGACCAGCTCCTTGTCGGCGATGAAGGAACTGTCCCTGACATGCAGGCCGACACCCGCGCCCTGCACGGTCGTCCGGTCCTGGTCGGACACACCGGGCGTGTCGCAGGCGAGCGTCGTGTCGATGCCGATGCCGATATCTGGGCGCACGGCAAAGGCCGCGGTCCTGGCACCGCGCAAGCCCACCTCCTCCTGGGCGGTGAAGGCGACGTGGATCTCGGCCGCATGCTTAGCCTTGCCCAACCCGCGCATGGCCTCGATGCCGAGCCAGCAAGCAACTCGGTTGTCGATGGCCTTGGAAACGACTTTGTCGCCGAGGTCGAGAAACGGCTCGTCCATCACCACCATGTCGCCGACATTGACGACGTCCTTGGCCGTCTTGCCGAGACCCAGATCGACGAAGAAGTCGGTAACCTCCGGGATCTTCTTTCGGTCCTCTGGCGTCGCGATGTGGACCGGGCGGCCACCCGGGTTCATCACACCCTTCAACGCTCCCTGCTCGGTCAACACGAGCACCCGGCGCGCGAACAGGTTGCGGGCATCGAACCCGCCGACCGGCTGCAGGTAGACGAAGCCCTTCTCCGTCACGTGGCTGACGAGAAAGCCGATCTCGTCCATGTGGCAGAGGAGCATGATCCGCCTCGGCTGCTTGCCCTTGCGGGCGTCGCGCCGGCAGAGCAGCGAACCGAGCGCGTCGACCCGAACCTCGTCGAAGAGCCCCCGAACCTCCTCTTCGATGAGCGCGCGCACGCGATCCTCATGCCCGGGGACGCCCGGGGACTCGCAGAGGGCTTTGAGAAGCCCGATGTTTAGATCCGACAAACGCTATGCTCCCGATCGGACGACCAGCCGGCGCCCGTCTTCGGGGAAGCCAGCACCCGGCGTCGACGTGCACGAACGGCCAAGGCCGCTTAGTTCCTCCGCTCTGTAGCCACGTGACCGCGCAATCGCTGGGCAGAGCGCCGTTCGGTGGCGAGCCTGTCGGGTCATGCGAACGCGCTAAGGAGGCGGAGCGAACGTCTGGCTACGCGTACCGGCGCAGGAGCCGCGGTCCGCCTTGCTATTCTTGTCGCGTTGCGTGCCCGCAATCGCGTTGCTGGCTACGACTTTCGGTGATATGCAGCCGCGGCGTCGCGTTTGGAAGGTCAGGGTGACCCCGCCGACGTTGATATTAACAGTATTGGGGAGCTCCCACATGGGTCGAGATGTCCGCCTTATGGCGCTGGGCGCAGCCGCGCTTGCTGCGACTTCGTTGACCGCCGGCAGCGCCGTCGCCGGCACCTTCTGGGCCGGCGACGAACCGCACATGATCGTGGCGGTGTCCGAGCCGCAGACCTACGAGGTCTGCAACCTCTCGCACGTGAGCCACGAGAACATGCGCGCCGACCTCTCCGTGGATGCGGACGGCCGAGTCTTCCTCATCACGCCGGGTCGCTGCTCGCATGTCGAAGGCGCCGAGATCGCCGTGATGAGCGCCAGCGCACCGGCGGTCGCCATGGGCAGCTTCGAAAAGGTCGACTGACCTTCGAAAAACGAGTCACGCTTGCCGACGCCGGGGCCAGTGGGCTCCGGCGTCTTCACATCTGCCGATCGTCGAGCGGCTTCGTGCCGCGCGCTAGCGGTCCCGTGCCACTCCGCCCCATCGTCGGGCGCGTCGCGCTCAAGCATCTTGGATGCTCGGTGACGGCTGCGGCGCGACACGTCTCATGCGGTACCTTCCCGCCCTAAGGTTCGACGCCCTTGGTTGGGCCTACGAGCCCATTGCGATGCGGCTCTGTCGCGCGGCTCGCTGGCGGCCCGCGCTCGTCGATGCCGTAGCCCCGCGACCAGGCGCGCGCATTCTCGATCTCGGCTGCGGGCCCGGAACGGTCGGTCGGCTGCTGGAGCGCCGCTGTCCGGAGGCGCTCGTCGTCGGCGTCGATCCGGACCCCGTCATGCTACGCCGAGCGCACAGGGAGAATGTCCGACACGGATCCCAAATGATCCTTGTCCAAGCCAGCGCGACGGCGTTGCCGCACGACGATCCCCTCGACGCTCCGTTTCACGTGTGCGTGTCGAGCCTCGCCTTTCACCACCTGGAGCCCCGCCAGAAGCGCGCGGCGCTCGGCGAGGCGTTCCGCGTCCTCGCACCGGGCGGCCGTCTGGTGATCGCCGATTGGGGTCCGCCGCAGACGGCAGGGGGCCGCCTCGCTTTCGCAGTAACCCAGGTCTTCGACGGGGTCGCTACCACGCGCGATCACGCTACCGGCGACTTCGAAGCGATGCTGCGCGCGCTCGGTCTGGTCGACTTCGCGAAGCAAGGCCGTTGGGCGACGCCGGTCGGCACGTTGTGCCTCTATCACGGCACAAAGCCGGCGCCGTCGGGTGCCTGAAGAAAAGCGCGGATTTCGGCGGCGATCTGCGTCGACGCCTCGAGGTGCGGCCAGTGGCCGAGTTCGGTGTGGTGGATCGTCTCCCGCGCCTCGTAGCGTTCGGCGAAGGAAACCGGCAAGTACGGATCGCGGTCGCCCCAGATGACGAGGCTCGGCACATCCGATGTCAATGCGCGCACCTGATCGGCAAGTTCGCCCAACAGCGCCGGTGTCTGTAGGCGATAGAGCGCGAGGGCCATGGCGCGCGCCTGAGCATCAAACGCCGCGAACGAGCGGGCGATCTCGGTGTCGTCGCGCCCCTGGTTCGACGCCCGCCTGATCTCGCGGCGAAAAGCCGGCAGATTGCTGAGCGCCATTGCCAACTCGCCTACGACTGGCGTCCGCAACAACCGCGCGCCCCAATACCAGCGCCGCTCCGGGAAAACGCTCGAGTTCAGGATCACGAGCGCCGCGAGCCGCTCCGGCTGCGCCACCGCCCAGGCAAGCCCGAACAGACCGCCGACGTCGTGCACCACCAGGGCGAGTGGCTCCGGCACGCCGGCGACGAGCGCGTCGACAGCGGTCCGCACGTCGGCCAGCGTCTGCAGGCGGGTTGGCGCCGGCGTACCACCAAACCCGGGCAGATCGGGCGCACGGCAAGCGTAGGTCGGTTCGAGCGCCACGCGCACGCCGTCCCAAGCGCGCCCCGTATCGGGAATGCCGTGCAGAAACACGATTGGTGGCGAGGCGGTCATGCGTGCGGCCTACACGCGCGAGAGCCGGTCTGGTCAGCGCACCCAAACGAACCGTTAGGCCGTTACCCTTTCGCCACCTCATGGTTGGAGGCGATCTCTAGGGCGCGGACCATGGCCGAGTGATCCCAGCCGGCGCCGCCATGCGCCCGGCAGGCGTTGAAGAGCTCCTGGGCCGTCGCCGTGTTGGGCAGCGTGACGCCCAAGGCCTTGGCACCCTGCAGCGCGAGGTTGAGGTCCTTCTGGTGCAGCTCGATGCGGAAGCCCGGATCGAAGGTGCGCTTGATCATGCGCTCGCCGTGCACCTCGAGAATGCGCGAAGTGGCGAGCCCGCCCACCAAAGCATCCCTGACCTTCACCGGGTCGGCCCCCGCCTTCGACGCGAAAAGGAGCCCCTCGGCAACCGCTTCGATCGTCAAGGCCACGATGATCTGGTTCGCCACCTTGCAGGTCTGCCCGGCGCCATTGGGACCGACCAGCGTGATGTTCTTGCCCATCAACTCGAGCACCGGCTTGACCTTGTCGAAGGTCACCTCATCGGCGCCGCACATGATGGTGAGGCTGGCGGCCTTGGCGCCGACCTCGCCGCCCGAGACAGGCGCGTCGACATATGCGCAGCCCAGCGCTTCGATCTTGGCGGCAAAGGCCTTCGTATCGATCGGAGAGATCGAGCTCATATCGATCACGGTCTTCCCAGCGGAGAGGCCCGCCGCGACGCCCTGATCGCCGAATAGGACGAGTTCCACGTCGGGGGTGTCCGGCACCATCGTGATGACGACATCACTGGCTTCCGCCACATCCTTGGCCGTGGCGCAGGCCGTCCCGCCCTTCCGGGTCAGTTCCGCCGGCACGCCGGAGCGGGAGCTGAGATAGACCTCGTGAACGCCGTCGATGAGATGCCCTGCCATGGGCTTGCCCATGACGCCGAGGCCGATGAAGCCGACTTTCACGATTCCCCTCTCCCAATCCGTCTGTGACGCTGAGCACGTTCTTGATGCCGGCACAGCTTGTACTCTTCGTACGCTGCGACCCAGGAGGAGACCAGCTGCTTGTCGGCGCCTGCCGTCACCCACCTGCGGCGCAAGTGCCCCCCATCGGTCCCTCTGGACGGGGCAGGCCGCCGACGTGACAATCGTTTGAGCAACCGGGGATTGGGGCATGTCACGACGAGCGGCTCTCGCCTTCATCATCGTGCTGACGGCGCTCCCCGCCGCCGCAGACGTCACCTATCTCGACCAGGGCTGGTCGGACGAACTCCGCGGGCGCTTCTACTACACGCCGCAGGGCTCGCAGATGATGCCCTATGCGTGGTTCAACGCGATCGAGACGGCAGACAGCGAGCGCCTCTTTGCGGATGCCCTCAACCTCGAGCGCTACGGCCTGCTGATCCCGGAGCGCGACTACGCGATGAATCCTGGGGGCCTGCCGATCGGCTTCGCCTTGGACAACGCGTGGGCACCCTATGACGAGGCGCGCATCGCGCTTGCGCCCGATGTTGTGGGCGCCGCGGGCGACGGTCGGCAAGTCGGCCTGACCTGTGCCGCGTGCCACACGGCGACCGTCACCGTCGAGGGCCGTCCGATCCGCATCGACGGCGCACCCGCGCATTTCGACTTCGACAGCTTCTACGCCGATCTGGCCGAAGCGGTGTCCCTCACGCTCCTGGACGAGGAGCGCTTCGAGCGCTTCGCCGGACGTGTCCTCGCCACGCCAAGCCTTACGGGTCTAGCCGAGCTCAAGCTGCGGCTCGCAGCGTTTCAGGTGGAGATCACTGGCGACGCGGCGATCCGCCGCCCGGCCCTGGCGTCGGGCTTCGGGCGCGTCGACGCGCTTACCCAGATCATCAATTCACTCGCCGTGCGCGACCAGCGTGAGCCGAGCAACCTCGTGGCTCCGGCGGCACCGACCAGCTTTCCGCCCTTGTGGCTCACCTCTCAGCTGGAGTTCGTCCAATGGAACCCGGTCGCTGCGAGCCCGATCGGCCGAAATGGCGGACAGGTGCTGGGTGTGTTCGGCCAAGCCGTCCTGACCGGGCCGCCCGAGGGCTGGTACGCGTCGACCATGCTGCTGGGCGAGCTGCATGAGCTAGAGGCCTGGATCGCCGATCTCGAGCCGCCGCGCTGGGATGAGGAGCTGATGGGGCCGATCGATGCAGATCTTGCCCGCGAGGGGGCAGAGCTCTTCGACACCAACTGCGCTGCTTGTCACAACATGGCGCCCTATCGGCATACCGATCCGTCCGAGAACTTCTTCGGCGAGACCTTCATCGCGATCGGCCGCGTCGACTACCGCAAGGTCGGCACCGACCCCACTTACGTCGAGACGCTCGCTCAGCGTCTGGTCAAGACCGGCCCCGCCACGCGACGCCTGCTCGACGACCAGCAGGTGGTGCCGGCGGCGCAGTTCTTCCTCAGGACCGTAGGCGGCGTCATCGCGCGGGCGATGGACGAAGCAGGCCTTACCGAGGCCGACAAGGCCGCCTTGAACGGCTTTCGCCTCCGCCCCGGCGCCGGCGGCGCGCCTGAGCCCTACACGCCGCGGTCACTCACCGAGCTCAAGGCGAGCCCGCTCGCAGGCGTCTGGGCCACCGGCCCCTACCTGCACAACGGCTCCGTGCCGACGGTCTATGAATTGCTCAGCCCGGAAGGCGAACGTCGCGACGTGTTCTGGACCGGCGGCCGCGAGCTGGATCGCTCACATCTGGGCTTCGTCAGCGACGACGCGCCTGGGCGCTTCCGCTTCGACACCTCGCTTCCCGGCAACCGCAACACGGGACACAACTACCCGCCTGAAGGGCTCAACGAGCGATCCCGTCTGGCGATCATCGAATATCTCAAGACGCAATGAGCGGGAGCCGGCGATGACCAGCTATCTCGACCGTCTCGACGCCACGCCCGCGGACGCGCGATGGCCGCTGGTCCGCCGCTGGATGTTCGAGGAGCCGCTGCCGTTCTACGCCGAGCTCTTGCGATACCGCCCAGTTCTGAAGCTCCCCGAGCTGACGCTCGTCGCACGCCACGCCGACTGCGTGGAGGTTCTGCAGCGCCACGATCTGTTCAGCGTGAAACTCTACGAGCCCAAGCAGGGCCAGTATTGGATGGCGCAGGACGACACGCCACAGCACTGCCGCGAGAAGGCCATCATGCAGTCGATCCTCGACCGCGAGGATGTCGCCGTCATGCGTGCCTGGGTGGCGGGCGAGGCGGCGGAGCGCTTGCGCGCGGCCGGCGGTGAGCTGGACCTGGTCGAGGGCCTGACCCGCGCCGTCCCCGTCGCGCTCGTCCAGCGCTGGTTCGGCCTCACCGACAGCGATGCGGCCGAACTCGAGCGCTGGTCCTACTGGAACCAGCAGGACTGCTTCTGGAACCAACCATTCGACGCGCATGTGGTCAGCGATCCGGCGGCGATCACTACAAACCGCGAGCAAGCCAACGAGGCGATGCGGACCTATCTCGGCGGTCTCTTGCAACGCCGCGGGCAGGTGCTCGCACAAGGTGCGACCACCGACGACCCTGTCTGCCGCCTGCTGAGGCTCTCTGGAAGCAACGCCGTCCGCCTCGACGCGGCCGGCGTAGCGCTCAACGCGGGTGGCTTGCTGATCGGCGCCGTCGAGACGACCTCCCATGCCGCGGTGAACGCTCTCGAAGTCATCTTGGAAGAGCCAGCCCGTGCCGAGCAGGCACGCGCGGCCGCGCGCTCGAACGAGCCCTCGGCGGTCGACGGCTTCGTCCTAGAGGCGCTGCGCTTCAAGCCGGCCTTCCCCTACTTCTTCAGGACTGCTGAGGTTGACTGCGTCCTCGCGCGCAACACCGACTACGCGACACGCGTGCCGGCCGGCACAACCGTCCTCGCGCTCACGCACGCCGCGATGCACGACTCTGCAGCGGTGGACGATCCCGCCACGTTCGACGCGGACCGGGGCTATGCCGGCTTCCTCTTCGGGCTCGGCATCCACCAGTGCCTGGGTCGCGCGATCGGCGGTGTGATGATCCCCGAAATTGTGCGCCAAGCGCTACGCCTGGAAGGCGTCGAGCCCGGTTCGATCGATCGCCCGACCAGTGCCGTGCCCGAGAGCTGGCCCTGGCGTTGGCAGTCTGCCTGACGCCAACGGCTTCAACCCGCCAGAGCGGCCACGATCAGCAGTGCCACAATGTTGATGATCTTGATCATCGGGTTCACCGCCGGGCCCGCCGTGTCCTTGTAGGGATCGCCCACGGTGTCGCCCGTGACGGCCGCCTTGTGCGCTTCCGAGCCCTTGCCGCCGAAATGGCCGTCCTCGATGTGCTTCTTGGCGTTGTCCCAAGCCCCGCCGCCGGAGGTCATCGAGATGGCGACGAAGATGCCGGTGACGATGGTCCCCAAGAGCATGGCGCCGAGGGCGGTGAAACCGGCCGCCTGACCGGCGATCGCCGCAATGGCGAAGTACACCACCACAGGTGCCAGCACGGGGAGAAGCGACGGGACGATCATCTCGCGAATGGCGGCCTTGGTCAGCAGGTCGACCGCGCGGCTGTAGTCGGGGCGACTGCTGCCGGCCATGATCCCACTGTCCGACTGGAACTGTCGGCGCACCTCTTCGACGATCGCTCCGGCGGCCCGCCCGACGGCCTGCATGCTGAGCGCGCCAAAAAGGTAGGGCAGAAGGCCGCCGAGAAAGAGCCCGACCACAACGTAAGGATCGCTCAGGCTGAAGGAGACCGTGACGTCGGGGAAGTAGTGCTTGAGATCCTCGGTGTAGGCGGCGAACAGGACAATGGCAGCAAGGCCCGCAGAACCGATCGCGTAGCCCTTGGTCACGGCCTTGGTGGTGTTGCCGACGGCATCGAGAGCGTCTGTCGTGCTGCGAACCTCCGACGGCAGGTCCGCCATCTCTGCGATACCGCCCGCATTGTCCGTCACCGGACCGTAGGCGTCGAGGCTCACGACCAAACCAGTGAGCGCCAGCATGGTGGTCGCGGCCACCGCAATGCCGTACAGACCAGCCGCTAGGAACGCGGTCAGGATGCCGGCCGCGATGACGATCACCGGCAGTGCCGTCGCCTCGAGCGAAATGGCGAGGCCCGCGATGATGTTGGTACCGTGCCCCGTCGTCGAGGCGTAGGCGATCTTCCTGACCGGTGGATAAGCCGTCGAGGTGTAGTAGTCCGTGATGAACATCAGGAGCGCGGTCACCGCCAGGCCGACCAGCGTGCAGAGATAGGCGTCGAAGCCGGTAAATGGTGCGCCGGTGGACGGCGTGAATGTCGTCCCGAACCCGAGCGCCAAAGCGGTGATTGGGAGCAGCGCCAGGGCCGAGATGCCAGCCGCCCCCCAAAAGCCCTTATAGAGCGCGCCCATGATGTCGTTGTTGGCGCCGAGCTTGACGAGGTAGGTGCCACCGATCGAGGCGAGCAGACAGACCGCGCCGATGATCAGCGGGAACAGCATCAAGGTTGCCTGTGCCGGTCCCTCGAAGAAGATGGCACCCAGCAGCATGGTGGCGACCACCGTGACGGCGTAGGTCTCGAACAAGTCAGCCGCCATGCCGGCACAGTCACCCACATTGTCGCCGACATTGTCCGCGATCACGGCCGGATTGCGCGGGTCGTCCTCCGGAATGCCGGCTTCGATCTTGCCGACCAGATCGGCGCCTACGTCCGCACCCTTGGTGAAGATGCCGCCGCCGAGCCGCGCGAAGATCGAGATGAGCGACGCACCGAAGGAGAGCCCCACGAGCGCCTCCACGATGGTCCGCAGGTCGAGGCCGGCGGCAAGCAGCAGACCGTAGTAGCCGGCGACGCCCAGGAGACCGAGACCCACCACCAGCATGCCGGTGATGGCACCCGCCTTGAACGAGACATCGAGACCCGCAGCCAGCCCGCGGCGCGCCGCTTCCGCCGTTCGCACATTGGCCTGCACGGAAACCAGCATGCCGATATAGCCCGCGCACCCGGACAGAACGGCGCCAATAAGATAGCCGATGCCGACCGGGACGCTGAGCGCAAAGGTCAGGATGAGGAAGATGACGACGCCCACACCGGCGATCGTCATGTACTGGCGATTGAGGTACGCGCGTGCACCCTCCTGCACGGCGCCCGCGATCTCCTGCATGCGCTCATTGCCGGCGGGCATGGCCAGGACGGCCGAACGGGTGCGTATACCGTAGGCGAGACCGGCACCACCGCACAGCAGTGCCAAGATGAACAGGAACCACTCCATACCGGTCACGCTGGTTCTCCCCTGCCGCTTCCTGCCTCGCCGCCGGCACCTCACGAATGGTACGGGCGATCCGCGCGCTCTTGTTGCCGTCTCGCCCACGATAGCCAAGGGAAAAAACGCCCGGAGTCATGTGCCTTTGGCACACGCCTGCCCTGCATCAGCCTCGCGTCGCGACCTTGCATGACGCGATCGAGCGGGGGCGTCGCTCAGCGGTTGCGCTACGCGTGCAGGCCTGCCATCACCGCGCGGCCGTCGTCTTGGAGTGCTCCATTTGATCCGTCGTCTCTACGATTGGGTGATGGCTCAGGCTGACAAGCCCTATGCCGTCCGCACCCTCGCAGTTATCTCCTTCGTCGAAAGCTCGGTCTTCCCGATCCCGCCCGACGTCCTGCTCATACCTATGGTGCTCGGCTCCAGGGCACGAGCCATGTTCTACGCCACCGTCTGCACGGCCGCCTCCGTGCTCGGCGGTGTGGCCGGCTACGCCATAGGGTACTATTTCTTCGAGATGATCGGCGAACCGGTGCTGTCGTTGTACGGCTACGCCGACAAGTTCGACGAGTTCGAGCTGCGCTATGCGGCCTGGGGCGCTTGGATCGTCTTCTTCGCTGGGCTCACCCCCTTTCCCTACAAGGTGGTGACGATCGCTTCGGGGGTCTTCGCCCTCAATCTCTGGGTTTTCGTCATCGCCTCGGTGCTCGCGCGGGGCATGCGTTTCTATCTCGTCTGCGGTCTCCTGTGGTACTTTGGACCTCCGGTTCGCGGCTTCATCGAACGTAATCTCGGCTGGTTGACGGTCTTGTTCTTCGTCCTTCTGTTCGGTGGGTTCCTGCTGCTGAGATATGTCTGACTTGATGGGCTCAGGGCGACGCACGCTCGCGGCGCTGATGGCCGCATCCGCGGCGGCCCTGGCGCTCGCCCTGTTCGTCCAGCACGGCCTCGGCTATGCGCCCTGCTCGCTTTGCGAGCTAGCGCGTCTGCCGCATCTCGTGGTTGTGGTGCTCGGCGCCCTCGCCCTGTGGTTTCGATGGACCCGCGCAGGCCTCACGGTCGCGATCCTGGCCTACGCCACCGCATTCACCATCTCGCTCGAGCATGTGGGCGTCGAGCACGGCTGGCTGCCACTGCCGGACGCGTGCGCGGTCCCCGAGACGTTCACCGACCGGGCGGGCCTCGCCGAGGCGCTGATGGCACAGACCGCACCCACCTGCGACCAGCCGGGTCCCCGCTGGTTCGGCGTCTCGATGGCGCAGTGGCATCTCCTTGGCGCGCTGGTCCTATCGCTGATCGCCGCAGTTGCGCTCAGCCGTCCCGCTCGGCGAGGCTGACGCTCCCGGCCCAGATGCGGGCGCCGGCCGTCATCAGGCAGGCGACGGCAAAGCCACCCGCGAGCCAAGGGAAAAGGGTCGGTAGCGCACACATCAGCATGAGCACCGCTGCCGTTTCCGTCCCCTCCGCGAGGCCACCTAGGTAGAAGAGCCCTTTCCGGCCCGACCGCGTCGTCTCGAGGCCGCGCTTCTGCGCAAAGATGGCGAAGGCGAGAAACGACGATCCCGTGCCGATGAAGGTGAAGAGCAGGAGCGCTGCCCAGACCGCGTTGCGTGCCGGATCGGCGACGGCGAAGGCCAGCGGCAGCGCCGCGTAGACCACAAAATCGAGCGTGATGTCGAGGAAGGCCCCCCGATCGGTCGCACCGCGAACACGCGCGACCGCGCCGTCGAGGCCATCCAACACGCGGTTCAACGCAAACAGCGCGAGGCCCCAACCATAGGCTTCCAGGGCCACCGCACCGGCAGCGCCCAGCCCGACCACGAAGCCCACCAACGTGAGCGTGTCCGCCCCGATACCCTGGCCCGCCAGACGACGCCCCAAGGCGGCGACGAGCGGCTCGAAGCGCCGCCGCATCCAGGGATCGAGCATGGCGCTCAGCCGCCCGGGCGCAAGAACACGCCGTCGAACTGCAGCTGACGGCGCACCTTACCGTCGAAATAGCCGGGCAGCACCAGCGCCAGGGCGAAGCCGAGGCTCTCCAGCCGTGCGCAGACGTCGAGGTAGTGCGCCTCGCTACGGTAGAGCGGCGAGAGCGCCAGCTCGAGCTGAATGCCCACCAGGTGCGGCCAGAGACCGCCGAGCCCGGCGAGCACGAGCTCTTCGGCGCCTTGGACATCGATCTTCAAGAACAGCCGTTCATCCGCATGCGGCTCGATGAGCGCCGACAGGGGTTCGACCCTGACCTCGAAGCTGTCGCGTACTGCGGAACTGGGTGACAGCCGGCGCAAGAGCTCCGTCTGTTCCAAGAGCGAGCTCATGTCGCTCTCAGCCGAGCGATGCAGCAGCGCTTTGCCGGGTGCAGCACCGACCGCGACGGGCGGGGCGAGGTCCCACGCGGGGTCTGAAGCGCACAGCCGCTCCAGTTCGGCGTGCATCTCGGGCAAGGGCTCGAAGGAGTGTATCTGGCCTACGAAGCCGGCGCGCCGCAGGCGGCGCACATACTGGCCCCGATTGGCGCCCACATCGATGACGCGATCGACGGCTTGCGCCTCGAGAGCCAGCACCAGCTGGCGCTCCAGATCCTTCGGCTTCTCGCTCACGGCGCCGCCGGCGCGAAGACGGCGACCGGCGCCGCAACGCCGCGAATACGATGCTTGCCTAGCCGTCGCGTGGGCCGCCCGGCGGCGGCCGCGGCCTCGGCCGACAGGACGAAGGGCTCACGCAAGGACTTCGTCAGCTGCTCGAGGCGGGCGGCAAGGTTCACGGCTGGGCCGATCACGGTGAAGTCGAGGCGCGACTCGGTGCCGAAATTGCCGAAAGCGACCTTGCCCAGGTGCAGCCCGAGTCCGCAGCCGATCGGGTCCTCACCCGCCTCGACCAGTTCATTGTTGAGTTCGCGCAGGCCCGCGAGACCGGCTTGCGCAGCGTCGAACGCTCTGGCTGCGGCGGCCTCGGCTCCGTCCTCCGTCTTGAAGGTCGCCAGCATGCCATCGCCAAGGAACTTGAGGATTTCCCCGTCGCAATGCTCGACCGGCGCGCCGAACACGTCGAAGAAGCAATTCAGCCGAGCAAACACCCGCTCGGAGGTGGAACGCTCGGTCAGCGCCGTGTAGCCGCGCATGTCCAGGCAGAGGATCGCTGCCTCGATGATCTCGATGTCGCCGCGGCTGATGCGGCCGTCGAGCACGAGGTCCGAAGCGCGCCGCCCCAGATAGGTTTCGGCGATGTTGCGGCTGATCCGGCGGGCGATCCGTATCTCGGCGGCCATCGCCAACACCGGCCTCAGTCGCTCGATCTCCATGAGGTCCTCAGTGCTCCAACCGCCGGGTCGCCGGGTAGTCCAGCTCGAGCCGAGCCGCTGGCCGCCGGTCAGGACAAGCGGCAACGCCGCATAGTCCGAGAAACCCGCCTCCTTGAGATCGTGATACACGCCGAAGGCGTCGCCAGGCAGCTCCATGTCGAGCCGCTGTCGCAGCCCTTCCGCGCCCTCGAACAGCGCGCGTACGGGGCTGTTTCGGAAAGCCTCGGTCCCGAAGACGGCTTCCGAGAGCCGAACCAGCTCGGCGGTCTCGTCGCCGACTTTCCAGCGCAACGCGACTGCCCGGAACTGCGGGTGCAGTGCCCGGAGGTGCAGGGTCGTGCGGTCCAGCGGCAAGCCGCCTTCGCGCATCAGCTCGCAGACGCGCGTGAGGACATCCTCGAGAAACCGTACGTTCGGCGATTCGTGCAGCAGCCAGTCGATGGCGGCGTCGGCGGATGGTTCGCTCAAGAGCCCGCCGTCGCCGCCAGCTCGGCACGCGCCTGGGTCAGCGCCTGGGTGGTGTTGTGCAGACGCTGCGCTAGCTCGGCCATGATCTCCACGCCGATCTGCGGAAACTGCGTCACCAGGTGGAAGAAGCCGTCCTTCGAGATCCGCAAGGTCACCAGATCGGTCTCGGCGCGGATCGTCGCGGTGCGAGGAATGTCACAAAGAATGGCGATCTCGCCCACGATGTCGTTTCTGCCGATCCGTGCCACCTCGACATCGCCACCGGGCGTTCGCACGCGCACCGTCGCGGTGCCGTCGAGCACGATATAGGCGGCATCGCCCACATCACCTTCGGCAAAGAGGTTGTCTCCAGCCATGAAGGTAAGTCGTTCGCTCGTGAAGGCGAGCAGCTTGAGCTTGGCCGGCTCGACCTTCCTGAACAAGGGAATGCACTTGAGCACCTGCACATC
This sequence comes from Geminicoccaceae bacterium, assembly GCA_028279345.1. Lineage (GTDB taxonomy): Bacteria > Pseudomonadota > Alphaproteobacteria > Geminicoccales > Geminicoccaceae > JAAAPF01. The sequence continues at coordinate 67,020 of JANQNY010000009.1, read as the reverse complement.
GTCGTTGAGGCTCATGGCCGATTTACCCCTCTCTTTGCCGCGCCGCTCAATCCGCCGCCTCCGGTGCGGCTCCGGCCGACCGTTCCCTGACGTCCGACGGTGTCCCGACGGCAACGACGTGCCCTTGCTCGAGCACGATCACCTTATCGAAGTGCTCGTCCCACTCCGGATGGCCGTGTGCCCAAATGACCGTGCGACCCCGCATCGCCTCAAGCAGCGAGTCCCGCAGGGCCGCCTGCTCTTGCCGATCGAACACCGCGGTGGCGTCGTCCAACAACAGCACGTCCGGCCGCCGGACCAGCGCCCGACCGAGCGCCAGGCGCTGCCGCTGCGCCAAGGACAGCCGAATGCCGCCGACGCCCGCCTCCGCCTCGAGGCCAACCCGAATAATGAGCTGCCTGAGGCCCATCTCCTCGATGAGCTCGGCCATCTGCGCGGTAACGGTCGCTTCGGCGTTCGCCTGATCGAGCGCAATGCGACCGAAGAGGATATTGTCCTGAAGCGACGCACCGCGGGTGAAGGCATCGGGCTCAAAGAAGGCGATCTTATCGAGATCGCCCGGCGGCAGGGCCTCGCGCAGTGCCTTCCGCGCGGCGAGGATCCGCTCCTGTAGCGGCTCGTCGATGAGACCGAGACGGTGCCGCGCGGTGATCAGCTGCATCGGCAGCGACAGGAGCCGCTCCGCATCGGGGCCCGCCGTCAACTCGGTTGCCTGTGCCTCGCTGACGCGGCCGATCAGCACCCGGTAGTCCGCGAGATCGTCGGCACCCAGGAAGTTGAACCGTCGGAAATACTCGTGGTCGGGCGGCAGGTCGGTGAACAACTCGACCATCGTCGCCGCCAGCTCGTAGCCGACCCGGCGGAACTCGCGATCGAGTTCGAGGTCGCGAAGGACGTCGCGCACGACGCGGTTCTGCGGCAGGCGGTCGATCGCATAAGCCGGATCTAGGGGGACGCCGAACAGCAGGTTCTCAGCCACGGTGGCGTTCTGATTGTAGCGGTCCGGGTCGAAGCTCTCCACGAGTCGCGCCAGCCGGGTGTCGGCGGCGCGGCGTTGTGCGAAGCGCCGCCGCACCTCGACGACACGTTCCACGACATCGGGCGCCTGCGCCGGATCGACCGTGCCGCGCAGCCCGAAACCGTAGACCTCTCGCTCCAGACGCACGACGCGCACCACCTCGGCGAGCCAAGCTTCCAGCGCATCGGCGTCGGGGCAGCTGGCGGCGGCCGGGTCGATCCAGTCGGCGGCACTGTCGTGCGGCGAGTTGGCGCTCGCGAGCGCCTCGCTCTGCGCGCGTGGGCTGCGCCCGACGCCGCTGGGTGCCGGGGCAAGTGGTTGCTGCTGCAGCGGCAACAGGAGGTTCGAGCGGATGGTGCCACTGAAGATCTGGGCTGGGCTGCCGACATAGGCGATGCGCGTGCCGAGTGCCGTGCCGGCGAGAAGCTGCACCGGCTGATCGCTCAGCGTCAGCGAGCCGGTTTCGACGTCGGCCAGGCCGGCGATCGCGCGCAACAATGCACTCTGTCCCGACCCGGGCGGGCCGAGCACCGCAGCGCAGACGGGCAGTGCGAGCTCGAGGCTCGCGTCTTCCAGCTCCAAACCATCCGGATCGGTGGCGCTGACGCTCCGGGCGACAAGCGTCCCCTCGATCGGCTCAGCCGCCGGTCCTGCGTCGACCGGCGGCGCTTCGCGTAGCCCTGCGGGGTCGAACTGGGCCACGACCTGCTCGTACTTGATGTGCGCATCCCACATCAGCTGGTAGTAGGTCAGCAGCTCCTTCCACGGGCTGGACAGCTTCTCGTGCGCAGCGACGATCGCCAAGATCGCCCCAATGGTGAGCTCGCCCTGCAGCACAAGGTAGCCACCGATTGCGTAGAACAAGAAAGGAGCGAGCTGCGCCAAGAAGTTGTTGAGAAACTTGATGAAGAACTTCTTCTTGTAGATATCGAGGCGGATGAAGAAGATCTTGCCGAGTTCGTCGGCGAAGCGCGCGGCGCGGAACCTGCTCGCGGCGGTGGCGCGGATGTCGTCGGCGCCGGCGGCGCTTTCGCCAATCTGCTCGGCCAGCACGCGCACCTGGCGGACGCGCGCCTTGCCAAGTTCGTTCACCTGGCGCTGGAGGCGCGGAATGATGATCACCTGCACCGGGTAGAGCGCGATCGCCGCGAAGCCCATGAGCGGGTTCTGCGCGAACATGAAGACGAGGATCGTGAGCAGCATGCCGCCCTGGTAGGCGGGCAGCGAATAGGCATCTCCGATGAATCCGCCGAGCGGCTCGACTTCGGCGTTGATCATCTGGACGAGCTGGCCCTGGCTGGTCACCCGAAAGTGCGCCGGAGGGAACCTGAGCACGCGGCCGTAGAGCTCGAAGCGCAGCCGCCGCAGCATGCGCTCGCCGACCACGCCCTTGTACACGTTGATGAAGTACTTGAACGCGCCGTTGATGATCACCAGCGCCAGAAAGAGCAGACAAAGTGCCCAGAGAAAGTCGAGCTGCGACAGCGACATGCCCATGAAGTCGCGCGGCCCGGCGCCGCCGCCGAGCGCGTCGTCGATGATGCGCTTTGGCAGCTCCACCCAGAGGTAGAAGAAGGGTAGCGAGACGAGCGTCAGCGCCAGGATGACGAGCTGATTGCGCCAGCTGTAGGCACGCACATAGCTGAAGATCGTCGGCGGCAGCCGGGCCAATCTGGCCGTCCTGCTCAGGCTGCCGCGGGACGGTACGGCGTGCCGTCGCGGCGCACGTCCGCAGCTTCAGGACCATCGGCGGCTAGGTAACGCCGCCCACAATACTTGCAGACGACCTCGCCTTTCCGGCCCAACGTCATATACTCGACGGGGTGGCCGAGGGCTCCGCCACCACCGTCGCAAGCGACGTCGGTGGCGGTCGTCAACACGACCTCCTGATCATCGACCAAGTAAAAGGCCTCGCTTTCGGCCATGCTCTTGTCCTCACGTTGCCGGTCGCACTCTAGTTCACCGTGCGCAGGTCACAAGCCGGGTGCTTCCGGCGCCTGTCGGCGTCGGGTACGGAGATGAGCGCGGACGTGCCGGCGATCGAGGTCCTTGACCTCCGCAAGACCTACCGCGGCGTCCGCAATCAGCCGCCGAAGGATGCGCTCCAGGGCGTCGACCTGCGCGTTCCCCAGGGCTGCGTCTTCGGCCTCCTCGGCCCCAACGGTGCCGGCAAGTCGACCTTGATCAACATCCTCGCCGGTCTCGTTACCAAGACCGCGGGCACGGTGCGCATCGCCGGCATCGATCCCGACCGCAACCCACGCCGCGCCCGCCGCGCGATCGGTGTTGTGCCGCAGGAGCTCAATCTCGACGCCTTCTTCAGCCCGCGGGAGGCGCTCGAGTTCCAGGCAGGCCTCTACGGCGTCGCGCGACGGCAGCGGCGTACCGACGAGATCCTCGCCAAGGTCGGCCTGGCGGACAAAGCTGACGCCTATGCGCGCTCGCTGTCGGGCGGCATGCGGCGGCGGCTGCTGGTCGCGAAGGCCCTGGTCCACGATCCGGCCGTGGTGATCCTCGACGAGCCCACGGCCGGGGTCGACGTCGAACTGAGGCGGCAGCTCTGGGCCTATATGCGCGAGCTCAATGCCAAGGGCGTGACGATCGTGCTCACGACCCACTATCTCGCCGAGGCCGAAGCGATGTGCGACGAGATCGCCATCATCAATCACGGCCGCGTCGTCGCCTGCGACCGCAAGGAGCACCTCGTGCACCGGCTGGACCAGAAGACGCTGACGGTCACCCTCGCGGAACCGTTGGACGCGCTGCCACCGGCGCTTGCCGAGCTGGGTGCGGCGCTCGACGGCGCCGGCCGGCTGGTCTTCCGCTACCGCCCGAGCAGCGCCCGCGTCGATGCACTGTTGAACGCGATCTGTCGCGAAGGCTTCGATCTCGTCGACCTGGCCACCGAGGAATCGGACCTCGAGGAGGTGTTCGTCCAGCTCACCGCCGATGCCGCGGAGTGAGCCCCCGGAAAGGCTTTGGCTGCGCTCCGCTGCTGCGCTATAGACAGCCGCTCCGCGCCCGTAGCTCAGGGGATAGAGCGTTGGTCTCCGGAACCAAAGGTCGGAGGTTCGAATCCTCCCGGGCGCACCATCTCGCAATCCCCTGTCTGAATCCCCGCTAACACTTTGAACGGAAACGCTATTTCCGGTGTTCGAAGTCCGTCATTCCGGCAATACGGAATCGGCTCCGCAAAAGCCAGCCTAAGGACCGTTCTCCTCCACGCCAGACCCTCATTTCTCCATATATTCCAAGGACTTGCGAGAAAAGTCATGGCGTGTTCGAACATCTCTTCGAAGGCCTTCTTCGGCTGGCCCGTCTGCAGCATCCGTTCGAGGGCCAGCGCCTTCTCGCTTTCGAGGGTGGCGATCCGTTTCTCGTAGGCCTGGATCACCGTGGGCTGCGTTGCGTCGACGATGCGGTCGAGGAACTGCTCGATCTGCGTCTCGATTCGCTGCACGGCGGTCCGAAGGCTCTTCGCGGCGTCGGCGGCCTGCGCGATGCGCAGGTCCCAGGCGTCCCGGAACATCGCCCGCGCCAACTGAAACATGCCTGCTGACGGGCTCAGCCCCCTCAGCAGGTCCTCGAACTCTCCCTCGATCACATCACGCCCGATGGATTTCCGGTAGCTCGGACAGCCTTTCGTCGGGCACAGATAGTACGGGTACTTTTTGTGCTTCCCGGTGGACCAGCAGGCCGTCAACGCATTGCCGCAGTCGTTGCACAGCACGAATCCCCGCAGCGGGAAGTCTGCGCTGATGTCTTTGCGCGCCGGTGCCCTCGCCATGCTCTTGAGGCGATCCTGAATGCGCTGGAAGGTCTCGAACGAGATCAGACCTTCATGTTGGCCGGGCCGCAGTCCGATGTCCCAGCTCGGCGCCTCGACATATCCGGCATAGATCACGCGTGTCAGCAGGTCCGTCACGCGCTGATTGCGGATTTCGCCGTTCGGCAGGTCCTTCGGATAGGCGGGCTGACTTTCGAGGAAGCGCTTGACCTCGACCTGGGTCGCGAACCGCCCACAGGCGAAGCCTTCCAGCGCTTCCGCCTGGATCGAGGCGATTGGCTCATCACGAACCAGCATTTTGCCGTGCCCGGCGGTGCGCGCGTAGCGGTAGCCGACCGGGGCCTGGAAAACCCAGTAGCCGTTCATGGTCCGCGCCCGCATCCGGTTGAGCGTCTGCTCGCCGTTCTTCTGGCGCTGATGCTGGGATACAGAAGCCAGCAGGTTCTCGACCAGCAGCGAATCCGAGTCTTCGCCGAACTCGATGGACGGGCTTTCCAAGATGCCGCCCGCCCGGCTGATGTCGGCGCGCAGCTGCAAATGCGCTTCGAGCCCACGGGCCAGCCGGGAAATGTCGTCGATGATCACGACGTGCGGGTGCTTCCGGTGCTTGCGCAGATGGGCGAGCATCGCCTGCATGCCGGGGCGTGCGGTCAGGCTCCCCGACATATCGTCGGTGAAGACCTCGACGACCTGATAGCCTTTCAGCCGCGCATACTCGCGGCAGCGTGTTTCCTGTGAGTCGAGCCCGTGCCCTTCCCGCAATTGCTTGGCGCTGGACACACGGCAATAAATGACGGCTTCGGAGGCAATCCGTTCCGTATCCTGTAATGATTTCATCGACTCTTCCTTTCTGCGGCCTTGCGCTTCTTAGCACGTGCCGCTCTCTTGAATTTAGCTTTCGGTGACAGAGACTTTGATTTTAGCTGATCTTTACCTGCTTGTGCACACTGAGTGTGGGTTTCCGAGAGTTTTCCACAAGCCAGTTGCACCGGATCAACCCCGAACCCAAGATCGACGAAGGCGGCCATCACCCTCCATAGCGCACCGATCATCTCGCGCTTCTGCGTCTCGGTCAGGTCGGTATCGTCGAGGTAGGGAAGGTACCTGTCGAGATCGACGCGGACCGTTGCGCCGCCGGTTCCGCTGCCCTGGACAGCGAACGCGCTGGAGAGCGTCTCTCCGTTGCGCGCGTCACCGTTTCTGTTTTCAGGGTCTGACATCTCAGTCTTCTCGCTACATACTCAAATTAAACGATCACTCACGGTTGTATTATTTTCATAATGCCACAATTTCTTTATGGCATGCAAAGTCATGATACGCCTGTATGCAGTTGATTGGTAGCGGCGCGACATTCGACGTGCCTCAAACGATTGACCCGTGCTGCCATAGTACAGGGCATGGGCTTGCGACGCGGGCCGCGGCCCGGACCGCGCGGGGACGCGGATGCGCCCTTCATCGGAAACGGGCAGGCGCTTGGAGAGCGTGCGGGCAGGCTTCCTAAGCTGACCGCTACGTTCGTTGGGCAATCATTGCGTTGCGAGCCGAGTTGCGGAAATCCGCCGCGGTTGCTACCCACGCGGTGGTCCGTGGTTTGGATAACTCGGAATTATGGATTTCTTCTCTTCGCAACAGGTTTTTAATGCCCTAGTGAGCCTTTTCGTCGGCGGCCTGCTTGGTCGGGAAATCTTCCGTATCATTGACAAGCCCAAGGTCGTTATTCAGTACGAGGCCCTAACCGTTTTTCGCCAACATGATGGAGTCTACCTGTCGATTCGTGTCGGCAACGTCGGGCGAAACGCAGCCGAACGCTGTTACTGCACACTTACAATATTTGACCTTCACAAAGATCAAATTCTTGATATGGATTCCGCACACGCGCACGAAAATCTTCCCGAATATAAGGAAGAGTCGCTTGATCTAGACTATCCTCGTTACCAGATTATTCAACGTGATTCCTTACATGATATTGTAAGCGAGAGCTTATGCTGGTCTTCTCTTGGAAACCCGCCGTCAATATCTATCAATCCGGGCACGGCGCAAAGCATGGACATATGTAAATATTTCAGAAACGAGTACATCCAGTATTTCATTTTTCCTTCTGAGTTCGGCTGGCGAAAGGTTCGTGTACGTTTGTCAAGCGAGAAAGAAATTCGAGGCCGATTGCTGGTATGCCCGGCAAATGACTTTCCCACAGCTTTAGATTTTGAGCTTTCGATTTGCCGTGGCGAGCCGACATTTAAGGCGTCGCCCCCACCTCTCGCCACGCGGTTTCGCAGGACGATTTGGCGCGAGAGCATCTACAAGAAATGAGATCGATAGATTCTGCTGTAGTTTCTAGCGCAGTCCCGAATGTCATTATTTTCTCTGAACACGATTCCTTCGGAAACAGCAATGCGCCTGTCCAAAGCTATTGCGTCGACAATGCGGTCAGCCAACTCAATGGCATGATCAACTCTAAAGAAGAAGGCATGGCGGTAGTTTTGTGCGATCTCTATATAAGTTGGTATTGCCGTTAAGACGGTTGGTTTAAAATGGGCAAGTCCCTCACTTACACTCAGTCCATAGGAGCAGTATCTCTCTGGGGAGACCACGACATCCGCTAAATCATAAGCCTCTTGCATGTCGCGAAATGTCTTGATCTCTATCTGTCGTCTGACTCCAGAATCATTCGCCCTTCGAAGAAACTCTTCAACGTACGAGCTGTAATTGAATCTGACACCTGTGAATGTGAACGTTATGTTCTTAATTCCCTTTTCTACAAGTACACGACACGCTTCTAGTGCCACGTCTTGACCTTTCTGCGCCGGAAAGAAACGCGAAGGCACTAGAACGTTAAACCTGTCGTACTGCCGTGGGCGGAGGCTCGGTTGAAGCCGATGAAGGTCAATTCCTAACGGCGTTGCCTGAATATTTCGCTGCATGTCAAGACTGTATTCTTGAGCATAGTGAAAGCTTGGTGTACAGAGGATATTGTGAGGTGGAAAAATATTCTTGTCGCTTCTGATCATAGCTTTCAGAATGCCGAAGGCACCACTGTGCCAGAAAGTATCTAGTTCCTCTTCATTTTCGTGATTTGTTACAACACAGTTCTTTGATGCGATGAAGGCAGCTGATGAAAAGGAATTCAGGTGCAGAATGTCGAACTCTAAATCTCTTAACTGGTCTTTCACGTACGAAGATACTTCTTTGTAGGCCGCAACGCAGGCGCGTGCTGGGTAGATGTGATCCCGGGCAAAGCTTGCAAAGTCGTCACCGTATTTGATTAGCCGGTCTTGGTGCGAAGGCGGGACGCGCCCTAATACACTTACGCCTTCAATCTTCGTGTGTGGATTCAGATTTGAGCAGACAATGAAGGATTGGTGACCCAGTACATTCAGCTCTTTACAAAGATCGATCAGGAAACGCTCCGTGCCGCCGATGAAATCGGATCGGAGGTTCCACAGTGTGTGAAGGCAAATGGTAGCCATAATTCCGAGTTATCGTTCCTCCGATCCGATTGTGCTGAGGACGTCGGCGGACCGCATCGCGCTTACGAGCGTGACGTCAGAGACGCGCGTGTAGATCTCTGTCGTGGCGATGCTGGCATGCCCCAGGAGGCGCTGGACGAGCCTTATGTCGACGCCTTCCTCGATGAGAAAGGTCGCGGCGGAGTGCCTGAACTGATGGGGCGTGACGCGGGTACCTAGTCTGCGATCAGACGCTAACCGCTTCAGCCTCTTCCGGAACGTTGCCTCGGTGAGCCGTTTTCCGTGAACGTTGATGAAGATGAACGGGGTCGCGTCCGCAGCTGATCGACGCGCAGCAACGAGGCGTGAGAGGTCCACGATAAGCCTCTCGTTCACGACATACACGCAGCGCTCACGGTTGCCCTTGCCTCGTACCCTGATCCGCTGAGCGCAGGTCGACACGTCTTCAATGCGAAGCTGGGTCAACTCGCCAATGCGCAAGCCCGTCGCGACGAGCAATCGAATGGCAAGCGTAGTCGTCTGGATCAGTTCTCCTTTGCGACGAGAGACAGTTTCAGAACCTCGCACGTCACTCAAATACTCTTGTGCTAGGAGAGAGACGATCGTCGGGCGATCAACTGGCCGGGGCAATCGTTTTGGAATCCGAAGACTAAGGTTAATCTCCGCAAAATTGGGTGCCGGTTCGTGATTCCTCTTTGCAAGCCAAACAACAAACGCCTTAAAAGTGACAATCCTCCGCCGGACTGTTGAAGCACTCGCGAGTCTTTTATGCCGAAGATAGTCAAGATAGCGGCTGATGCACTCTGAAGCGGATACCACGTCACCTTCTGTACCTCTGTACCATCGCTCGAAGTCGTCAAGGTCTTGTCGATATGCGCGGACTGAGTGAGGGCTCAATCCTCGCTCCAGCTGGCAGTGCCCGAGATACTCGTCTTTCGTGCCAAGATCAAACATGTGTGTCGCTCGTCTTCGTGCCGTCGAGTGGGATTGTGACCAATTGAAAGGTACTGACTTGCAGCGTTCGGGAAGATTTAGTCATTGGTTCAGGAGCCAGGTCACAAGCTCCTTTTGCGCCACTCGACGATCGCCGCCGGGCGGCGCCAAGGGTGTTCGTACGAGCTCGGGGTGCTCGACGTTGGGGTGAACGATTGTCGAGTGGCGAACCCACGAGGGTTCAACGTTACGCGGACGAACACCCGGTTTTCAGCCGTCGGCGGAGTGTGGATTCATCGACCCCGAGCAAGGCGGCGATGGCGCGTTTGCTGACATCGCCCTGATCCAGCAGGGCGCGGGCTCCGTCCAGCTGCTCATTGGTGAGCTTCGGCGGTCTGCCGATCCGAACGCCGCGGTCTTTCGCGGCGCGCATGCCCGCCCTGGTCCGTTCGGCGATGAGGGAGCGCTCGAACTCGGCCAGTGCTGCCATGATGTGGAAGACCAGCCGCCCGCCGGGCGTGGTGGTGTCGATGCACTCGGTCAGGGAGGCAAAGCCGATCCCGGCTTCCCCCAGCTCTTCGAGCAGGCCGACGAGGTGCGCCAGCGACCGCCCGAGGCGGTCGAGCTTCCAGACCACCAGCACATCGCCGTCCTGGAGCGCGGCCATCGCATCAGCCAGGCCGGGACGCTCTGTCGCCGCGCCGGTGATGCCGACATCCTCGAACACGCGCGCGCAGCCTGCGGCCCGCAGCGCCTCAAGCTGCAGGTCGAGGCATTGTTCGTCGGTCGATACCCGCGCATAGCCGATCTTCATCGCAATTCGTCTGTCCGGCGCGGCGCAGCCTGATCGCGCGGTCACGGCGGCCTTCACCCGCGGCGAAAGGGACCCCTTTCACCCGATGCGGCCTTCCGGATCGCCGGTGCTTGGAGACGGCGGTTCGCGCCCAATCAATTGATTGCAAATTGTGCAGCAAAACGCAAGAAATGATCCGTGCAAAACGGGTCCCTTATGCACAGTCAATGTTTGGCGCCGGTACTATTTTTCGAGCGTCAGTCTTTTTTGCCTTTGCGTCCGGCAATCATTGCGACGGCTCTATTGATCATCATGACGCTGCCCGACGCTCCGGCGCGGGCCGACGCAATCGACACGCTGCTCGGGAAAGCGCCGGGCGACTTCGTCTGCAACAGCGCGGGCACCCTGTGCGCCGAGAACCTGCGCAGCGGCACGGCCTTCGACATCGAGGCCTCGCCGATCAGCCATTCATCCGGCGGACGCGTTGCCATCATCGTCCAGGGAGGCGACAGGAACTTCATCAAAGCCGCCTTCGCTGCGGCGCAGGCTCTGTCCCGAGAGGGGATTGCCACCCGGTTTGTGCTGCAGCCCGACCAGAACGGTGATCCGACCGACGCCAGGGTACGGCTTTACTCGAATGCCCTTCCGTCAACCTCCGTCACGATCCGCCACCCGCGCGATGCCGGAGAGTTCAACGAGATCACCCGCATCGTGCGCGAAGAAGCCATGATCGCCTACGACCGCATGCGGCAGGAACAAGCGGAAGGCCGCGAAATAAGATGATTTTCCTCATTGTAAGTGTTATAATGAGATATGGTTGATGATCCCAATGAAATAGTTCTGGAGCATCTTCGGCATATGCGCCGTGTGATTGATTCAATTGAAAAGACCGTGAGACAGCACGATCGTCGGTTTGATCTTCTCGAACGCCAATTGGCCGGACTGCGCAGCGATATCGGCGGCATGCAGGAGATGTATGTCGATCACCGCGAAGACTTTCGCGGTTTGTCCGAACGCGTCGAACGGATCGAGCGTCATCTCGATCTCAGCACAACACTCTCCGAGCACTGAGACTATGCAGATGCGCCGGGAACCGGCGCATTGGCCGGAGCCGAATCGGCCTCCGGTGTGCCGCCCTGTCCCGCTGCGGCGAATCGTGCATTGAGACGTTGGCCTTCCGGTTCGACCGGGTCTGCCTTTTGCGCAGCAGATAACCCGCCGGTCGGTGCGGTGACCACGTCGGGCGCTTCGAAACCGGCACCCGCGTCGAACGCCATTTCCTCCGTGTCGAACTCATCGACGATCTCGGCATCCACAGACTCAGCAACGTCGCGGGTCCGAGCGATATCCCGCGCCGCTTCGTCGTCATCCGCGCCAAGCGCGGCATAGGCTTCGGCTTTAGCGTCGGAGAATGCAGTCCCCGCGACTACTGCTGTCAGAGCGGCGTCCCGGTCCAGCCTGCCGAGGTTGTCCCCCACCTCGCCGCTGCCATCCGCGAGCTCCGGGTAGCGCTCCATCAAGGCGTCACGCTCGTTCACGTGCTCTTCCCGCTCCAGCAGGAGGTCGTCCCGGCGCTCTTGGGCCATGTGGAGGAGCATATCGCGGGCGGCAGGGTCGTTTTCGTCGAAGTCCTTCCCGGTGCGGCGCTGATAAGCCTCTTTCAGGCGACGGGTTTCTTCGTTGTCAGGAAGCGTTTCGCCCCGCTCCAGCGCCTCGATCGTGTCGCCGATCGTGTCGATCCGATTTGTCAGCCGGGCGATCCGCGCATCGAGATCGGCAAGCCGCTGGCTTGCGCCCAGGAGCAGGTCGACTTCCGTGCTGCGCTCCCGCGCCTTTCTTCCGGACGGATCGTCGTCATCGCGCAGTTGCGCCGTGCCAACCGCAATCCTCCCGGCGCGGACCGTCCCGTCCTTCCGGGCATAGTTCAAATCATGCGCGTCTTCGGCAGCCGCAGCGGCATGAACGCCGACATCGTCATCTTCGTCCGTGCCGAGCCCATTCTGTTCGAATTCACCCTCGTTCGTTGCCATGCCAATATTATTGCGAATAAATGTTAAGATCTTCTTAAGAGTTTTCTGATCCTGCCTTCTCATATGCCCCGCTCGCGTCCTAAGCGGTTCGAATAGAAGACGGCACCGCCGCACGAGCCATGCAATCCATCAAATGCTTGCAAAATTACGAAGGCGCCCAGCTGAAGAAATGGCGGATTTCCGCCAAACCGGCCAGGGGTTGCGACCGAAGCGCGAGAGGCCACCTTGTTGGTGGAGGCGGAAAACGGACCTCCGTGGAGTAGAGCAGCAGTTCAACGTGCAAGAGCGCGAGGGTACACGCTTGACTAAGAATCCACGTGACAGGCAGGACGACATCAAGAACGAGGGTGACACGAATTCACAGAAAAAAACGCCTTGGAAGAACGTGAGATATGAACGTCACTTAAACAAGGCAACGCATAAGTTTTGCGAAAGAGACACACCGAAGATCAAGAAACTCACAGATGAATGGTTTTCTCGCCATTTGGATAAATCTTATCCGTTCAAAAAATGTCGGCCTGAAAATAAAATCTATGTTTTTTCTGACGCGGAATTGGTGCAGATGCCGGTTTACATTGACCTGATCTGGGACAAGGCGCGTGAGTTCACCAAGACGCTCAGAAGCGTCGCGGCGTGGCACACTGCCGCGGAGATCGTGTACGACTACGATGGTCGATTGTACTTTCGAGATCAAAGCCCCTGGAAGCCTCCGGCGTTGGATGCTGAGTTCCGGGATGAAAGCGGTCGCTGGTTCCGCTATTTCCTCGAAGCGGATGCGTCAGGAAAGAGGCCGAAGCGAGTATCGGAGAAGTACGATCGACTCCGTTACGTTGAGCTGACGTGCCGGTTGAACGGAAAACACGACAACGAACCTGCATAGTCTCTAAGACCTGAGAATGAGCCGGAGGGTCCACGTCGCGGCGAGGAACCCTCCGGCCCAGAGGCCCGGCTGATCGGTCCCGAGCCAGTATGGCAGGGCCAGCACCGCCAGCAGCATCAGCCGGGCCGCCCATGTCTCCAGCCCGCTCGGACGGTCGTCGGGCATGACCGGGTGACTTGCACCGCGCGCCAGCGACCGGCTGGACGCGGCGCTTCCGGCAGGTTCGTGACGCAGGGTGCCGATCCGCCGCCACGACCGCGCCTGCATCCAGGAAATCAGCGCCGTGAAGAACAGCGCCGGCGGCCCGGCATAGTGGACGGCGATCGCCAGCCACGGACCGATGAACGGGACCGGCGCGATCGGCAGGCCGAGCGCATAGTGCCGGGCGATGATCGCCAGACAGCCCCACCCCATTGCGGCCAGAATCGCGATCACCAGCAGATGGCGGATCGTGCCGATCATCCGCTCACCCCACCTTCAAATGCGGGGCGAGCACCGCGCCAAGATCCAGCCCGGTGCGGGTGAAATCCACCGCGCGCGGGATCGGCTTGTCGGCGTGATCCGGATGCTGCGGAAACAGCGGACGGCCCCGCCGGTCGCGATAGCGGGCGTCGAGATAGTAGACCGGGCGATAGCCGATGAAGGGCCGCGCCGCGGCGAGAATGGTCACCTGCACCGCCGGATGCAGGCTCATCAGCTCATCCGGCGTGATCAGCGCCCGCCCGTGCAGGCTGTCCTCCGCACTGCGCCAGGCGGGATCGCCGAACAAGGACGCCCGCACACGCGCGCTCTCCGCGCTGACCGTCTCGACGCTCTCTATCCCGCACAGGTCGGAGAGGTACTTCGCCGTGAAATGATCGTTGGTGCCAAAGCACTGCGTGGTGCCGCTATTGGCGATGAAGGTCTGCCAGCGCTCTCCGTAGAGATCCTTCAGCTGCGAGAAGTCCTGGACGATCCCCAGCATCTGCAGGCCGTACCCGGCCATCAGCCCAAAGCTCTGCAGCACGATGTCGAGCTTGCCGAGCGCCGCCATCTCGTCGAGCACGAACAAGACCGGCGGCGCGGGCCGCGAAGGCAACGCCGTTACGGCGTGGATCAGCACGGACAGCACCACCCGCAGCCAGCGCCGCGCCGTGCGCAGCCGCCGCGCGGGCAAGACGATATAGATCGCCGTGTTGTCGCCGATCGTGCCGAGATCGAAGTCTGTGGCCGACAGGCTCCCGGCCAGCTTGCCGCTTTCGAGAAAGTGCGTGTGGCGCTGCGCGGTCGAGATCACGCCGCTGCGCTCGCGATCCGCCTTGCTCTCAATCCGGGCCGCTGCATCGCGCACCAGCCGGTACGGGCTCGCCATCATCTCGGCGAGCAGCAGATCCCACTCCGCGGCGCTGCGGTTCAGGTTCGCCCGAACCCCGGCGAGGTTGCCCCCGTGATCCGATGCGTTTTGCGCCTCGAACAGGCAAAGCCCGGCGATCAGTGCTTCGGCTTCCCCGTCCCAATGGGCGTCGCCACGCCCCTCCGGTAGCACACAGGCTTCGGCGATCAGCATCGCCTGATCGAACGCGTCATCGCTGTCGAGATCGATCGCATCGATCGGGTTGAGCCGCGCGGTCTCCATCCCGAGATCGGACGCCACCACGTCGTACGGATCGATCAGACGCACGTCCTGACCAAGTATTTTGCTGCGATAGAACGCCGTCGCGCGGGCGAGCTCGCCGTCTTTGACATCGAGGACGATCGCGCCGCCGCGATGATCGAACAGGCGCGGGATCGCGCCGGACACGCCCTTGCCGCTGCGGGTCGGTCCGACGATCAGCTGATGGCGGTGCCCGTCATAGGTGACCGGCACCGCCCGCCCGCCACGCGCCGCGGCAGGCGCATAGCCGAGCAAATGATCGCCGTCCGGGCCGTAGCCGCGCTCCAGAAAATGCTGCGGTTCGCCCCATTCGGCGCTGCCATGCAGATGCGGATCATAGATGACATGCCGGGCCGGTCCCTGGTCCTGATAGAGCGCGGGGCCGCGCGCTGCGCGACCCCGTCCGTTTCCCCGAGAGCTTGCCATGACCGGTTACCCGCCTCGCCCACCGGTCGCCGGGCATTGCGTCAGGCGCAGCACGGTCTGCTGGCTGTACGCGTCACTCACCACCTCAAAATACTGCCCGAGCATGGCGGGCAGGTGCCCCTCATGGGTGAGGTAGTTGTCGGACAGATCCTTCAGCCAGCGCTCTTCCTGACCGCCCAGGAAGTAGGTGAAGGTGACCGCGTCGCCTTTGAGCGCCGCCACATCGTCCGCCGCTTCGGTGTTCTTATTCACCGCGCCGTCCGTCACGATAATGACGGCTTTCTGCCAATCGGCGGCCTCCGGATCGCGCATCGCTGCGTAGATGCCGGCAAGCGGCGGGAAGAGATCAGTTCCGCCCCCGGCGCTGATGCCGCCAAGATCAAAATTAGCGGGTTGGCACTGCGCGACGCCCAGCTGGTTCGTTGCGTGCGTCTTCATATTGTCGGCGAAGGACGCGACCGCGCAACTCGCGGTGTCCGGCAGCGCATCGAGGAATGTCGCCGCCGCCCGCCGGACATCGGGCATCACATCGTCCATCGAGCCGCTGCGGTCGATCAAAAGCACGAAGGCCATCGGCATCGCGTCCGGCTCCTGCGCGATCATGGCCTGTTCGAAGCAGAGCGGCTCCCCGCCGATGGTGTAGACGGCCAGGCTGTCTCGCGGCGGCGCGACGATCTTCCCGGACGCGTCCCGGAACGACGCCACAATCGTCATCCCCTGCGGCGTCTGATTGATCCGCATGATCTCCGCGGTCAGACCTGATGCGCCGAGAACGATGTCGTGGTCGACATCGATCGCCTGACCGCGCGTGATGCGCAGGCCCATGCCGTCCCGCATATCGATCGAGGCGACCAGCTCCTGCACCCGCGCGGGGGTGACCAGCGCGGGGTCGGTCCGCACCCGCAGCGACACGGACCGCTCGAAATCCACCATCCGCTGGAGGGTGATCCGGACCTCGCGGTCCGGATCGATCGTGGTTTCCAGCGTGATCGTTGCCCCCGGTGTCGGCGCGAGGGCGAGCGCCCCAAACGCAACACCGGCGAGCAGCGTGCTCCGAAAGGTGCGCATCACCGCCGCCCTCCCAGCAGCGCTCCGGCATGCGCCCGTGCGCGGGCCGGGCCGAAGAGATCGAAGTCGAGCTCGCCCGCTTCGACCCGCTTCATCAGACCGGAATTCTCCACGTGATCGAGCAGCAGCTCGTCCTGGTCGGGATGCACCCCGACCCAGCGCAGAAGGTTTGCCTTCTGCGCCAGCGTGGTGAGCTTCAACCCGGTCGGCACAGGCTGCGGCAGGGCGATCGGCTCTCCGCTGTCGCAGGGATAGCCCGCATGGATGGCCGGTCCGATCTGGATGAGAGCCATCTTATCAGGCCGGGTGATACGGGCCGTGACGGCAGCCTGGTCCCACGCCCGCACAAGGTCGGAGCAGGAGGCGCGAAACGCGAGCACCTCCTGCATGAGCCACGCGCCCTGATCGTGCAGCTGTTGCGGCGTACCGCTCCAGCGCACCTCCGTCGGCTGATCGGTCACGATCAGATGGATTTGTGCGTGCTTCTTGCCGCGCTGACGACGCCACAGGCTCAGCTCGTTGAGCACATGGCCGACCAGCTCGGTGGCCTGTTCCCGGTCCTGTACCGTGCCCCCGGTCTCAATGACCACGAACACGGCCTGCGTCGGTTGCGCGGCCATCGCCGGGGCCGGTGCACCCAGCGTCCCGCCGAGCAGGATCAGGCCCGCGGCGGCGCTCATCAGCCTATTGTTGTCGAACGACCCCTTGAGCGCATACGCCGCCCGCGCGGTGATCGCGGCGATGACGATATTCACCGTCGCAATGACGATGCTCACCACCACACCGAGCGCCTGTTTGTCCGCCAGCGCATCCATCAGCGGATTGCCGCCGGAGGTCGGCACACCGAACGGACTGCCTGCGCTTTCGCGGGCGATCAGCGTGTAGAGGTTCGTGACCTCCAGCCCGACTGCGAGCGCGAGCAGCAGCCCGGCGACAATCGCCTTCAGCCGGTTCGCAGGCCGCGCGAACCACGCTTGCGGATCGTCGAGAATCCGCTCGCGATAGATCTGAAGCCAGATCGCCACCGGCACCGCGACGCAGAAGAACGCCAGCAGGCCGCACAGCACGTGCGAGCCCGTCAGATCTTCATCGATCGCGCAAAAGGGCGGACCGACGACCGGCAGGTCGCACAGATAGCTTCCGGTGAGGAAGCCCATGGTCTCGTTGAACGACAACAGAAACAAAACGAACATTGCAACTTCGAGCCCGAAGGCGAAAACGACGAACAAAATTTGCTGTAACAGCAGGCGGAAGCCCGGCGGCAGTTCCGGAGGTCGAGACCTTCCGGCCATGTTGCATCTCCTCTGATGCTCTTCGTCCTGCTCCCCACGAGCAGGATCAGCACCACAGGAAACCACAGCGCCCCCCAGACCCGCGGGCCGTGCCCCGGACGCGATCAGGCCGCAGCACGACACTCAATCAGCCAAGACCCGGCAACGGATCGGAAACAAGGTTTGCGCGGAAGTAAGTTAACCAATAGATCTGAAACGAAAGCCCATGAGACCCAAAAACGATAATGCTCGTGGAGCGGATAGACCGCCCGTGAGAAATACGTCCATCCGCTGCCGCTGTTGATTCGCCGGGCACGTCAGTGACGTAACAATGGATCGAACGGCTCGCGACGCGACGTGCTGTGCCTGCTTCGGCACCGGGGGAGCC
This sequence comes from Geminicoccaceae bacterium, assembly GCA_028279345.1. Classification (GTDB taxonomy): domain Bacteria; phylum Pseudomonadota; class Alphaproteobacteria; order Geminicoccales; family Geminicoccaceae; genus JAAAPF01. The sequence goes on along the minus strand of JANQNY010000009.1, from coordinate 49,326 downwards.
TCTATTTCCGCTGCATCAATCAGGCTGCGGATGGAAAGCGAACCAGCCGTCGGGGGTGCAGCCCTGGAACGTCTTGTAAGTGGTGTTGAAGGTGATCTCGCCGGGAACACCGGAGGGGAAGGAACACCCCCCGCCGCCGCTGCCGGGACGATGCAATGCAACCCACACTCCCGGCGTACACAACTGAAACACCCTATGCGCCGTGTTATAGGTGATCTCACCCTCTACCCCGTCCGGCACGGAGCAGACGACCTGCGGCATGCCGCGGTCATAGAGGTCCGCGACCTCGGCAGCGGAAAGCGGGCGGTCATAGACGCGGATGTCGTCGGCATCGCCGGTAAAATACCCGTGTTGTGGGTCGTACCCAATATAGAGTCTCTGGTCGCCGAAGGCGGTATAATTTATTGTGTTGCCTGTTGAGGATTCAGACGCTCTTTCAACGCCGTCAACATAAAGCGTATAAGTCTGCGCCGTTGAATCAAAGACGCAGGCGATGTGATACCATTGATTTTCGACCGCGGATAACCATTCGGTCACGACGGGGCCGCCCGACGTCGTGTTAAGAAGGCATAAATAACCTTCCACGCCAGCTTCATCAAATCTGAAACCATACGGAGTAGTTGTACCGGAGTCCCAGGTAACGGCGTAATGTAAGTCAAGTCCCGTTCCATTTGGCTTCAGCCAGCCGGCCAATGTTAGATCCCCCGTAATTTGCAGCGCGCCAACCGGCATGGTGACGCGGGTGGACGTCCCGTTAAACGACAACCCGACGCCAAGCACACCATTAATGGATTCTTCCGTTACATCATCATTATCGCCGTCTTCCCAAGTCGTCGTGACCCCTCCGGATCCGGAATCGGTGATCACGCCGCCGCTATTTTCATCAAACATCCAGTGCCCGACCAGGCCGTTCTCCAAAGTGACCGGCGCGCCCATCTCATGGAGAGCCGCGATTTCTGTGTCGGACAAAATCCGGTCATAGACCCGGAAATCGTCCATCTGCCCGCGCACGGAGCGATTATGGGTGTTGCGGTTGCCGATATAGAAAGTATTGCCCGAGTCGTCTCCCAAGCCTCCGAGCGGCGCATCGTTTTCCGTTACGGACACTTCCACGCCGTCGACATAGATTTTCGGGTCGTTGGTCGTGGCGGAGAAGGAATAGGTCACCGCCACGTGGTGCCACTGCCCGAACGTGATGATATCCGCCGCCGTATCCCATCTTCCGTTATTGCTTAGCCAGCGGTTGGCGCTGAACTGCAGCCGCGCGTTCGACCCGATGATGAACAGCTGCCCCGCCAGGCGGTCGGTAATCCGGGGGTTGTAGCCCGGCCAGCTCGGCACATTGACCCATGTGGCGATGGTGATCTCTTCCGGGTTGGCCGCAAACGCGGTGCCCGGTTCGATGCGATCGCTTGCACTATCCTCGAAATCAGCGGCGCCGCCCAGTACGCCGCCTCCCGGTTGCCAGGTGAGACCGGTCTGCGTTGCGGCCACATTCGCACCGGACGAATCAACCGGATCGCCGCTGGCTTCGTCCAGTTTCCAGTGTCCGATCAGGCCGTTCGTGAGGTTTTGCGGCAGGATCGGCTCATAGACCCCGATCGTGTTTGCATTCTCGATCACATAGACCAGCCCGCCGTAAAGCGCGGTAGCGCGCGGGCTGGCGAGTGCGAGGCTGCCGACAATTTTCGGATCATCGGGATCGCGCACATCGACATAGGTGAGCAGGTCGTTATCGCCGACCGGGACGATCACGTAACGCCCGTCGACTACCGCCATGTCCACATTATCGTCTCTGACTTCCAGTGTAGCGGCGTCAGTTACAGAACCGCGCACGGTCGGGGCTGCCGGGTTGGAGACGTCAATCACTGTGAGGGTCGGATCTTCATTGCTTGCAACGTAAACGAAATTACCGTTTACAGCCATTCCACCGATATTTACTTCCGCCGGGCCGTTCACGCCGCCGGCGACGGACAAATTCGCAGGATCGGAAACATTGATGACATGAAACCAGTTACCGTTATCGCGCCCCACGGTGTAAACGTAATTGCCATCGTCTGAGAGACGAATGTTACGGCGTACGACCCCGTCAGGGATGTTGACGGCATCGACAAAAGACGGGTTGGCGGGATCGCTGATGTCGATGGACATGATTTCGTCGCCGACGGCACCGGAATTATGATTTCCGATCACGAACAGCGTGTTGCCGTCTGCGGACACGACGGAGTCATCTACATTGGTGATATTGCCGGAATCCGTGTAATCCGCGATATGCTCCGTTATATTCGCCGGGTCGGTCAGATTGATGACTTTCAGCCCGGTGAAGTTGCCGGCATTGACATAGGCCGTGTTACCGTCATTGGTGACGGCGATGCCGCCCGCGCTATTGATATCGCCGCAGTTCGCGGTGCCGTTCAGAAGGCCTTGCCGGACGGGCGCGGCGGGGTCCGCCGATATATCGTAAAATGTGAACGAGCAGACGCGTTTCGGGATCAGCCGGTCGCCGCGAAAAACAAGTTGTTCGCCCATGGCGTTGGTCTGATCCCCTTCACCGACCCGGCGCAAACCCCCAAATCTTGATACCGCCCCCATCTCAACCCACTTATCACCATTACAGCCCCGTAGCGTTTTGCTGGTGCGGTTATAAGTGATTTCGCCCCGAAACCCCCTGGGGAAGGGGCAGATATGCTCGGTATACAATTCCCAGATATCCTCCACCGTAAGCGCGCGATGATAGATGCGCACGTCATCGATCTTGCCTGGGAAATAATTGTTGGGCGCGCTACAGTTCCCCACCTGACCAGCGCCGATAAACAAACATGCGCCTGCGCCCATCAATGTGCTTGGCTCAATATTAGAGCTTTCGATGGAGCTACCGTCTAGGAACAACTCCCACCCCGTATTATCGGCTATCACTGCAAGATGATACCATTGGCCAGGAGCAACCGTTGCGGCGGCGGTTGCTTTTTCATTGTCGTCGGTTCCACAGCCATGTGAAGTACCGACATTGATGCTTTCGTCTGCGCCGATAAAAATCCCCGGTGAGGACTGACATGCGCCAGCTCGACCGCCAAACATAAGAGTTGCGCTGGCGGAAAGATCGTTTTCGAACCGGAACCACATGCTGACCGTATAGGGAAGCGATGCGGTGCCACTGTTATAGTTCGTCACCTGGACATACTGATCCGTGCCGTTGAATTTGGCGGCCATACCCAGGACTCCGCCTACAAAAGGCACGTTGCCATTGTTCGTGCCATCATGCGTGGTGAGCGTGTCCGTAACATCTCCATCCAGCATCCAGTGGGCAACCAAATTGCTCGTAATATCCTGCGCATGCGCGGGCGGACAAACCAACGCAAAGAGTAAGACAAAAAACAACAAATGAACATGCGTCATCAAAACAAATTCCTTTAATACTGTATTATACTCCCTATTTGCTTAAAACTGTATTGATTTATTATTTGGGAACGGAGAGGGGAAGAAGCGGGCGCGCTCGTGCCGCTCTTTCCGGTGCGATGCGCCTCCGTTTCCGGATGATGGCCGGGTCGCGGCGCGCGGTGCCCGGATCGGTGAGGCAGTCTGAAGACTGCCTTACATCATCGGTGAGCGACGATGACCGACACCAACTCCACCGTGCCGCACTTCGTCAGCAGCACAGCCCCGGATTATCCCTTGATCTTCGGCGAAGCGGTCTGGGAGGAGATCCAGCAGATTGTTGCGCTCGCCAAGCCGAACGAGACCGAGACCACCATGCAGGTGCAGCTTGATCTTCCGGTTGGCGTGATTCGCTTCTTCGCCTCGCTCGCCCGAGCCGAAGCCAAATGCGCCCGCGCGCAGGGCGGCAACGCGGCGGCCCCGGCGTCCGAGATCGTCGCGCCGGTTCTGGAGGAAATCCTTATCCGGACCTGCCGTCAGTCGGTCGAGGAGCTGATCCGCGGCGAACATCCGATCGTCAGGGCCATGGCCGAAAAGGCCGGGACCTACCGCCCGGACCTCGACCCCGCCAACGACGCCTACCTACCCGAAGGCCATGACTTCGACGACGACATCCCGTTCTAGGACGCGAAGGCGCTGTTCCAACAACGCCGCATCGCCCATCCGCTCGTCAGGACTCGTCGGCGCCCTGGTCGTCGCCCGGCTCGCGCGGCCTGTAGAGCGAGAGGATTTCCGCCAACCGGTCCCGCCAGGCCTTGACATCCTCGGGTTCGAGCGCCGGTTCGTCACCGCCCGCCGCAGCTTCCCGGATGGCGCCCTTGAGCCCGTATTCGACATCGTCCTGCAGCACCGCGAGATCGTGCGCCGCCGTCCGGTGGACGGCGAGCGCGCTATCAAAGCGGTAGTAGTTCTGTACGCCGGAGAGCAGCGTCGTGAACGCGGCAAGGATGACCGGAATCAGTGCAATGTCGATGCGTCTCCCCGCAATCGTGAGCTCGTGATACGAGCGGGCGACAGCCGCCGCACACGTCGTGAGAAACCCGGTGATCAGAATGGCCCAGGTCAGACGTTGCTCGAACCAAAAGACGTTACGCGACAACTGCCTGGCCGTTTTCTTGTGCTCCCCGACACTTTTCCGCACGTGACTGATTTCGGCAGCCAAGCCGGGGAAATGGTAGGCCACAAGCGCCGCGCAGGCCGGGTCATCCTTGCCGCATTGGGGCGCATCCGCCTCCGACGCCCGGCCCGCTGCCGACACGGCAGAGACGAACACCACGATCGCGACGACACCCGCCAGCGCGACGGTCCGACCATTCATCCGACGCATCATTCGGAATCGCTCCCGCGCGCCGGTCAGTTCACGGTGTACGCAAGCCTCTTGAACTTCACCGTGAAGGGGCTGGTGACCACTGTCGCGCGGATACCCATTACCAGCAGCACGTTTCTTGCGCCGTCGACGCCGAACCGCTTCACCAGGTCGAACCTCGCCGTCTGTTCCTTTTCGGTTTCCGAAGCGGTCCAGGTGCCGACGGCCACCAGCTTGTTCGCCGGACTGTACGGGATGCCGGTGTTACCAGCCGGTCTGGCATAGACGGCCACATCGACACTGCCGGTCCCTCCTTCGGTCCGGCCGTGCAGAACGGCCTGGAACTCGCCGAATGTGTCGGAGCCATCGGGTCGAAGGTATTGTTTCGCGCCGAAATTATGCGCGATGGAGAACATCCGCCCCTCATCGCCGGGCCGGACGTTCACCTTGATGCTCTTCCACTGATCGCTCCAGGCGAGTTGGTCATGAAGAGTGGCAAATCCCCGAGAGCTGCCTGCCGTATCGTCGCGCAGTGTGCCAAATCGAATGCTCGATGTTCCCATTACCTATACTCCTTTCAAGAAATAAGCCGTAAACCGTTTGCCGAAGTCAGAACATCTGATCTACAGATCCAGGATGGCGTTTTCACCAAACAGGGTTGACCTCATAGAAATCGAGATATCATCGCTTGTTACTCCCGAGATGGTTGCTTTGATTTTTTCCATCCTGCTATTCCGAGTGGAATGCATGATTGTCTCTGAACGCCTTGCTGAAGCAGCGACTGCAATCGGGCCGGTCCCGAAACAACGCCCTAGATCTCCTGCGTTGCCGGCGGTGTATCCGGTGGCCGCAGACGCTGGCGGTCCACCGCATTCAAAGCGCGCGCGTCAATCGGATCAGGATAGGTGCCCGGCAGGCGGACCGCGCGTTGATGGTTGTCGGGCACGACGAAGCGGTCATTGACGTCAACACGGCCGGTCCTGAGCGTGAACATCATGTGACGCAGGGCAACCCCCGAGAAATAGCCGTGGCCACTTCCGGGATCTTCTGCGTCATTGAAATCGTTGCAGTCGACAGCAAACACATTGCTTGCGGTGCGGCTCATCTCCTCGGGCCCTGTGTGCCCGAGGCGCCTTGTCACTTCGCGATTTCGCACATTGGCGACCTTGCTCGCCCGCATCGCCAGATCGTCGTCCGCGTGATAGACCGTCAGTGTGCGGCTCGTCTCGACGAGCGGATACCCGCTCTTGCCGCGCTCGAGGGTCTCATTGGGAACGTCGGCGGCGACCAGGAAGACGTTTCTGAAGACGCGCGGCAGGGTCTGATCGCGCTCTCGCCAACGCTCCAGTGTTCCAACAGCGACGCGCACGCCCATGGAGTGCGCAAGAAGGTTCACGCGTTTGAGGCAGCCCACTTCGCCATCATGCTCCGCGCGCCATTCAAGGAACTTTGCCAGGATGCGGGCGAAGGCAATCACGCTGCCGTCGGCTCGATCCTGGTCCTCGTAGTAGTCGCGAACGATCCCTGTCTTCCCTCCATTCGGCCAGATGAGTGGGATGACCAGATAGTCGCCCTTTGCGATCTCATCACAGCGGCCCTGTATTTTAGCCGCGGCTTCAAAAGTCTTTTCTGTTGTGTTATTAAATCCATGAACAAACACAATGATTTCTTTGACACTGTTTTGGCGCACACGATCAAGAAACGGATCGCTCATAATTTCGGTCATGCCATCTTCATGCTTCTCGCAGAAGAATACCGACGCTAGCGGTTCGTCATTGTCTTCATCGAAATTGACTGCGCGACCGGCTTCGCTCTTTAGACCTTCCTTCAAGGCTCTGTTCGTGACGAATAGCATCTTAAGTCCCCCGGTATTTGGCTCGCGGCCACATCATTTCTACCGTGTGGCACGCTGAGCCGATGCGTGTGTGATGCGCGGGCTAGCGAAGGAGTGCGCGTATGCGGCCGAGTTCGACCTCGATCTCATCCAGTCGCTGGAGAATCACGGGGCCGTCAGGCACCTCGCTCCCTGCGGTCTCCAGGTCGTGGTCGCGCGGCAGTGTCATGACAAAGACTGCGTCGACCGGACGATGGTCGGTCTGGTCGCCATCGTCATCGAAATCGCCCGGCGGTGCGGGCGCATCCCCAGCCCGCAGCAGGATGGCGCTCTCTCCGGTCCAGGCCGACGGCGCATTCCCGACGAATACGAAATCGAGCACAGTGTTAAATCGATCGCTGGCCTGCGTCTTCACCAGCGTCTCCGGCCGTACCCAAATCCACGTGCCGCCGTTTGTCATCGCGTCAAAGCCCGGATCGCGATCCCCGCCGTCGCCGAAGCTCACGTGATAGTCGAGATTGTAGTCCCCCACGGCGACAAGCGGCAGGGTCTGCATCCGCGCCCAATCGTTGAGGAACGCGGCTTGTCGTGCCCGGAGCGCACTGTCGCGGCGGGCAAGATGATTGACCAGGAACTTGAACTCCTGCCCGGTCCGTACTCCACGAAAATGCGCGACCAACGCGGCGCGATGGTTCGGGTTTCCCTCCTGGAGTGTTGTCAGCTCTTCCGTGTCAAGGAGCTCCAGGATCGTTCGATCGAAGAGAATGGCGAGCCGGTCGCCGCCGCCTGTCGTGCCGAGCACTGCGTCAAAGTCCGCGCCCTCGCCATCCTCTGCGCCCTGTTCGAACGCGCCGAGTGCATTGGCGTCACGTACTTCGCTCAGGCCCCACAGGTCGACACCGTCCTTCGCGGCCAGCTGCGATTGCAGCACCGAATCATCGGACCCGTGACTTTGCATGTTCCAGCCCGCGACGCGCAGGCTGACCGTCTCGTCCTGTGCCAACAAGGGTGTGGACAGCGCCGACGCGACGCTCAATGACATCACAGTGTGCAGAATACGCACCGTGCTCCCCCCGGATATTCAATTCCAGGTCGTGTATCAGCTCAAAAACATGACCGCATTATGAATCTCGTTTTATTCCCTGCACCTTTCGTCCTAGCGACTCGCTCTGCACGGCCTGTTTCACCCGAAGGCCATGACGTCGACGACGACATCCCGTTCTAGGGCGCGGCGGTATTGCGCGTCGCTGTGCCGACAGCGCTCCAGCGCTTCAAGGGATGGTCCGCGCGGAGCCGTGACCATCGATCCAGGCTCTTCCCCTTAGCGAAGCACATCGACCGCGCGCCCTTGTCCTGACGGGGGCGCGCTTTCCCGTCCCGCAATGGCTTCGAAACATAAGCGCGGCGGGGCGTCCTGCGGGCCTTTGCAAGCTCCGGCCCTTGGCCTTGCCCACGCCTTTCTAACGTTCCGGTCCATGCAGGCCGGTCATCGCTGCGCTTTTCGCTGGGTGCGAGCTGGACGAGGTCCGGCCCGCATCGAGGACAACCCAACAGCGAAAGGAGCTAATCATGTCTTCACAACCACAAACACAAACCGACCCCACCAACGAAAAGGGACGCCGTCCGACGCACCGCCTCTGGTGGGTCCAGGACGACGGCGACGAGAAGGAATGGACGGAGGTCACCGGCCTCTGGCCGACCCGGTCCGGCAAGGGGCTGCACGCCTCCGTGCCAGACCCGCTCCTTCCGGCCTTTCTGAACGGCCAACCCGGACGCTTCGTCGTCCACCCGGCAAAGTTCAAGGACGAAGAGGCGCAGGACGATCCGCCCGCGCCGGATCAGCCGACACCTGATCAGCCACAGCATGATCAGCCGCAACCCCAGCTCGAGGCGACGCCATGAGCACGGAGGTTTACACCCTCGATCCCACGCGCCTGGCTTCAGGCGCGTGGTGTCACCGGTCCAACAAGACCGTTGGGGAGGGCGACATTTCCGCGTCCTACAGCGCCGACCGCATCGGCATGGGCCAGCCGGTCCGCAAACCCTTCTGCTGGCGCGGCGATCGCTGGCTCTGCGTTGGGACGCGCTATCAGGGCGAAGAAGTCGAGGCAGAGGCCTACCGCCTCGTGCCCGAGGCCGCGTTCGAGGGCTCTTCGACGACCTACGCCGAGAAAACGCGCAACGGCGACGCTGCCCGCGCCGACCCGAACGGGTTCTATCACGGCATGGCGGTCCGGCACGGCGGCAACGCCTACGTGCTGACGGGGCCGCCGGTGACGTTCGTTCCCGGCCAGACCGAACAGCTGAACCTCTTCTAACCGTCCAAGCGTCGCCGCCCTCCGTAGCGGCGGCGCTGTCACAGCAGCGCCTCGTCCTCCGCGACCGGCGCGATCAGATCGACGCGGTCCGGACTGCGCCAGCTGCGCGCTGCATCGCCGACCCGCCAGCCTTCGAACGCGGCGCCGCAGCAGGTCCGCGTTCGTCGACGGCAGATTGACCTTGCCGAGCGACGTCACCACTGGGAGTATCGAACGCGTTCGAAAGGCTTCGTCCATTGATGCGTCCCAAGAACATAGCGCTCGTTGGTATTCTAACGGTCGTCGCGAGCGTCGTAGCGTTCTCGGCCGATGTTGCGACGATTTTTGGCCACGTGACTGGATCTGGCGGTGGCAATGAGAGACCACTTCCTCCGCCACCCCCTCCAGGGCCCCCTTCGGACGAAAGTTTCGAAATGTCGTTGAACGACGTGAAGGTAGTGTGCGGGCAGCCCTTTGCCGTCGTCGAGATTTTCGCCAGAGGGCATACGGTTAGGGTCCGCTGGGGAGGTTCTGAAGATGAGCCCCGACAACTCGCCGCTGGAGACGAGATTGCGCTGACAAGCGCAGGACGTGACTGCACAATTAAATTCCTTGAGACACGAGGCGAGATCATGGAAGAAAGAAAGCTCGCTAGATTTCAAGAGTTGAGGACATAGCACTATGCGAGGCAAGATCAGATTTCAGAAACTAGGTGCTCATGCAGGAATCTTGATGGCTCTTTGTATCATCGGGTTATCGACTATTTCGCTTAAGGCGCTCGCTTGCGAAGCGTTCATCGAATTTGCCGATAGTGAAGTGCAACAGATTGTTGACCGAGCGCTGGAACCTGATCCGGATTTTCTGGCGATATCGGCATACCGGGAACTCTTTTGCGCCAAGAGGCCGGAAGTTCGTTTGTATGCCCGCGGCATGGGCTGCAAGGCGAGCAAGTCCGATATAAGATCAATTGCGATACAAGATGCACTATTTGACAAAGAAAGTATCATTGTTGAGCCGATAGTCGATGACTCATTAACGCCCTTCGAAAGAGAATGGGCGATCAAGAATCGCTTTGTACATTTACCGGTCAGCTTCAGAGATAAGCAAAATCGATGTATTGGGATTCAGAATAACGCTTGCAGCCCTTACAGATATTTGTCAATTTACGGGGAGAAAGTCGAATTCGTAAATCAACAGTCGCCGAACTTTCTTGCCGGTCAATTCAGCTTGAATGATGATTGTGCTCTCGAAGGGCATATCTCATCTACGAAAATCGAAATTGATATGCCTGCCCGTATTCTTTTAGACTAAACCGTTTGGGGCTTTCGACAGTTCTTCACCGAATGGACGCTCATAGTCAAACTCGTTGGGTGCCCGTCCGAACAGCTGAACCTCTTCAAACCGTCCATGCGTCGCCGCCCTCCGCAGCGGCGGCGCTGTCACAGCAGCGCCTCGTCCTCTGCGACCGGCGCAATCAGATCCGCGCGGTCCGGACTGCGCCAGCTGCGCGCCGCATCGCCGACCCGCCAGCCTTCGAGGACATCGTCCGCGGCGGGCCGGAGCAGCGCCTCCGGCAATTCGCCCGGCGTCAGCCACGTTGCATAGTCCGCTGGATCGAGGATCACCGGCATCCGGTCGTGCACACGAATGACCGGCGCCGCGTCCGTCGTGATCACCGTGTAGCTCTCGATCACTTCGCCGGTTTGCGCGTCGGCAGCCTCGCTCCACAGCCCGGCCATCGCAAAGACCGCATCGTCCCGCCGCCGGTAGTACGACCACGGCACCGTGCCTTTCGCGCGGGCGGGTTTTTCCGGTTCATAGAATCCGTCCGCCACCACGAGGCACCGGCCCCGGCGATAGACCATCTTCCACGGCCAGGTCGTCGTGATCCCTTCCGCCCGCGCATTGGTGAGCGGCATCTTCGGCGGTGACTTCGCGGCGGGCGGGATCAGGCCCCAGGACGCCAGCGCCCACGTCGCGCCGTCATCCGCACAACGGAGGATCACACCGCGCTGACGCGGGCCGATCCGGTAGCGCGGCGTCCAGTCCGGCGGTTCGCCGTCGAGCCGGAGCTGATGCTGGAGCGTGTTCCCCAGCTGGATCAGTTCATCGCGCGATCGGCGCAGCGAATACGCGTTGCACATAGCATCGGAGGCTAGCCGGACGCACCCGGTCGCGCTACGTCGGGACGATGGAACGAAATGCGAACATCGTGCTCGGGCCGCGCTATGCGCTCCGCCTGTCGCAGCTGCGCGACTGGCACGAGCTCGGGATCGCCTGCGCGACCTGCGGTCATCGGGGGACGGTCTATCCGCACCAGCTCCGTTCGCGTTTTCCCGAGTACACGTTTCTCCGGGACATCGAGAAACGCTTCACCTGCAAGCAATGCGGCAGCCGCGGCCAGTGCACATGGGAGGTACGGCACCAACCCCGCGATTGATCGCCCATCGTCACGAGACAACCCACCGCGTTATTCTGCACCGACGGCACCGGGTCACCCCCGGTTCGAACTTTCTCCCCCCTTAGCTCTTACCCCGAACGCAAGATGTGTTTTGTACTACAAAACCATCTTGGCAAGGGGGCCCGCTGCGCGCCCCCGTTGCATCCCCCCGGCCTGTGGCCCTCCGCCATCCGCGCCAGTCCGCCAGGTCCTCTTCCCCGGTCCGACTGCTCACGCAGGGACCAGTGCGAAGAGGGCTGACGGCAGCGCTTCTGTCTCCGGGCCAGCAACCGTATCGCCGGTTGATCACTCGCAGGGAGACTTCGGCTCTCCCCTGCACCCCATCGACTCAGGGGCGTTCCTGTCCCCTAGACCACAGACCATGTCATGGAGACCAACCCTGCGCGGATTGGATGCCGCCATCTTGTCGAAGATGGATCACGATCAGGGGGCCTATCGCCGCCCCCTGAACCCAGCTCGCAGGGCTTGGAGAGTGTGCCTTCTCCACCTGCACCGAACCATGCACGAACAGATGCCCGTTCGACCGACAAGCAGCGCAGCGCGCCCGCGCGGCTACGCAAGCTCATTCGCCACCCGCTCAAACCGCTCGGTTAGTTGCCCGTTTCCTCTGCCGCGCTATCGTAGCTTGAAAGAAACTCTCGGATTTCATCAATTAGGGCCGCAAATTCATCAAGACCATTCTTCGCTTCTTCGATGACATCACTTTCCGTTTTTGCACTAGATTTCAGTGAATCCAGAAATGGTAGAATGACGTCAAGTGGCTCCGCGAGCGCCTGCCCCGGGAGCTTGCGCGCCAATGCAACCCAATCCGCCTCATGCTCGCTCGCTTCACTTTCCGCAGCAACAAGCAGCATGTTAATTATCTGACGTGCGGCTCGATCGATCCTTTCTGCTTGCAGCAGATATTCACTTTCCTTTGCTAAGTCCGTCCGCTGAAAGTAGAAAGCCGTGGCATTGCAAAAGCGTTCGAACGATTGGAGGATACCTTCGTAGCGTCGAAAAATGAGAACGGACTCGGCCGTGCTCACTTTGGCACCGCCACAAATCTAGAACACGGTGAAATAGCTCTTTATCAATTTCTTGCTTTGTCTGACCTGTTGCTTTTTCGCTCTTAGAAAGTAGTTCGGCGATGTAATGGGCCATCCATTTCTCAAGCGTATTGACGCCTGGCTCCAGCTTAAGCTCTTTAATGAGAGCCTGCGCAACTTTGTTTATTTCACGAGAATTCATTGATCGATCCATCACCACGTATCAAAAATATCTTCGAGTATGCCTTGTCCAATTCGTAGTTTTTCCCCTTGGCACCATCCCGCTCGATCTGTACCTCGACGATGAGGTCGCGCTTAAGTTTCTGCAACGCGCCGCGAACCCAGCGTCTTCCTGCGGAAAGACGGTAGCCATGGGGCCGCTGGTAGTCATCGCGCTCCGTGCGCCACTGCCCCCAAACGATTGATTGTGCGCATGGTGCTTCGTAATCGCCAACCGTGTACCAATCCCTTCGGATCTCCCCGGTTCTTAGTTTCAGTAGCCGGGAGATTGCGGAGCTGAAAACCGGTCCCTCCGGAGGCACCTCACCGGACATCGGGTCTTTCTCGTCAATGCCGTATCCCTGCGCTCGTCCAACGATCCACCCGACCATTGAGAACGGCGCAAATCGAATCTCTAGGTCTTCGCCCGCGTCCGGGATCTTGAACGAATGCGGGTCCGGAATAGTCTGGAGCGCGCGAAGAAGCGCGGCTGCAGCATAGGGCTTGACTAGCGCAGAGGAGACCCTGACGCTTTGCGTACGTCGCCCTTCTGACTCTAGCCAGTAGCCCCACAAAACGATGCGCTCCGGATCGTCCGGCTCTGTCAGAGCATGATCGAAATCGGTCCGTGCCACAGAGTAACGCCATAGCTCGTCGTCGATTTCCCTGGGCAAAGAAGGCGCGGTCATCGGCGCTAGGTCTCGACGATCTGTAAGCCAGTAATCATCTCTACGCGCGAGAAGGTGCCTATCCAAAATATCCTGCAAGGGATCGTCCTCGTACCGACTCTCATATAGCGGCCTTTCAAGAAGTAGTTCGCCAATTGTAAAGAACATCGTGTGAAAAGCACAAAATGTCTGTACAGTGTCGCAATTTGGAATCTCGCCGTGCGAATGATACATTGACCGGTTGGGATAAATACCTCGCACCGCACGCGGGTCATCATCCCATTTCCAAGTTGGTACCGCATTCTCTAGTCCAATTTCTGGAAGCCATCTGCGCGCACGCCGCATGAAGTTAGTCGTCGTAATTCCAAACGCTTCTGATGGTCGACCGAACCAGTAACGATCAATGTCGTAGCCAAACCGAAAGTCATCATCTGAACGTAGATCTTCGTCTGCTTCATTCGCCCAGCCGACTTTCTGAGATGGGCGCTTTGCTTCCTGTGGAAAGTATTCGAATGGGCTCGATGTTCTCTCCCGAAGGCGAGCGGCAAGAGAAGTAAATTCGGCCTGTTGCGTTGTCTGAGCAACGCGTTCGATAGCTCGCCGGAGATAGATCAAGCGAAGCAAGTGCGGGCGATCATCGTTACAGAAATCCTGAAGCGATGGCCCCACCCGGGCCAAGAATCCGGGTACATCGACAGCCGCTCGCGCAAGCGCGATCGCGAACCAGAGCTTTGCGTGTTCAAGGTAGAGGGGAAGTCCGGCATCGCAGAACGGAGCAACTTTCCCAGAGACGAGACGAGTGACGATCCGTTGTAGAACCCTCAGTTCCCCGTATCGGCAGAGTCGAACAACGGTGTGCGCTGCCCGCCATCTCTCGGCAGCATGTGGTGACGCGAGCTGCACAACTATCAGTGCGGCGATTCCGTCGCTCGGCTCCTCGGCAGGTTTCAACCCTTCCGTCCACGGACCGTCGGCCTCCGATCCGTTGAGCAAACGCTCGAACCGCGAGAGTGCAAACTCTCCAACATGATTCGCGTCTGCACCTTGTAAGAAGCTTGCGCACAGCGCTGCCAGACTGAACGCCGTGTCGGCAGCAAGTTGTTCGGGCCTGTCGCTGGCAACACTTAGCAGATGATCAAGACATGTTTCAGATGAGATTTCATCGAGCTCAACGAGAGAGCGGCAATAATAGGCGCCCATATATGCTTCTTCTTGAAACAACACGTGGTATGCATTGCGTTCAACAAAACTCTTGGCCACATCCGAAATAAATTGGTTCACTACTTTAGACGTTCTCCACTCCTCTCTTGCAATGTCAATCACTTCGCGAAGGTCAAAAATTGTGATCTCAGAGTGTTCAGAGAGCGCGTGCAAGAATGTCTCTCGATCTTTGAGGGGAATACCCTTCAACGCCAAAGCCACAAATTCTGAAATGCTGCTATATTTAACCGCTTTCCGATACTTATCTCTCTTCTCTAGGAAGTCTTCAACACTCTCGATACCCTGCGGGCCAACCAGAGTCTCCGGGTTTACGGCGGCACTCTCAGCACTCGCTCCCGGACTGAGATCCTCCTCATCAACGTTACGGTCTTTAGCTTTGCAGGAACGAACGAGAGCACGATCCGGGATGAGACCTGCAGCTTGGATCGCTGCAACAAGATCCGACGCAGAGTGAGAGACTGTGCCTGCGTCCCAATCTCTGGTGAGATCGTCAGTGACGAACTGTAACGCGTCAGAGTTTGACACCCCTAGAGCGATTTCCCGAAGCAGAGATCCCGAGTCGCGATAGGGAAGTCGCTCGGCGATTGGCAACATCGCGGCGAAACATGTCGCCTCAATCTTTTCTTGCTGCCAAGCCGAAGCGAGCAGTTCAGGTAGAGTCTCGTCTATTCGCGCGATTCGACGGTCGTGCAACCTTGAAATGATAGCCAGCGCGCTCGGAAGTGACAAAGTCGAAAGCTCTGAGGAAACCTCTTCCCAGGGAAATTTATGGCTGTTGAAATCAAAAATGATTTCTGCCATACGAGCAAATCTGTATACAAGTTCGTCAGATGCATCACCGGTAGGCACTTGCCTAAAAACACTTCGAACGGCCTGTAGTCGTCCTATCGCCTCATCACCTACGCCTTGAAGTGCATGAACCGCACGATTTAGATAGTAAGCTGCGTCGGCTTCAGAAACATTGATTAGTCCACGAGCAAGCTCAACATAGCTCTGTGCAATTTCATCTGCATGAAGATGAGCATTCGAGAGTATCGCTTCCACCTCTTGACAGATCTCCAGACAATCTTCATGGAAACGCTCCTGATATCGTGCCCTTAACAGAATAGCGGTAAGTTCTGGGACAAAAGGTTTTCGCTCATCATTCGCAAGTAGGTTTGATATGTATGCGAGAGCGAGTTGGCTTTCTCCGGAAAGCATCACGTTGATTTGTACCCATAGTTCTGCTGCGCGCTGTCGTACGCCCTGATAGCGCCAACCCGAGCGGTATGACAATTCGCTTGGAAATGATTTTTTCAACAAGGCAAGTGCCGCCTCTTGCAGCTCCGCCCCCGCATTTGCATTAGTAATAAGGCGCGACCGTTCAACGTAAAACTCAGACAGAAACTTAAAAGAATTTCTGAATTCGTCTTTGAGTCGATGAAGCTCGCTACTATGTTCTTCGTATCCGCTTAGAAAGGTTTTCTCGAACATGCCTAAGTCGAAGGCTTGTCCTTTGAGGGCACTGCCCAAAGATGAATGGCGCAGCAGCACGTCGCGCTGATCACATTCCGCTCCGACGCCTGGGCCGGGAATGTATGAGGGTATGGTTGGAGTGAACTTCTCGAGGATGGCAATAGCCTCCCGCTTCTGTCCCGCCCACGCGAGATGCTCAGCCAAAGAGACGATCCCCAACCACACACTCGACGTGTTGTTCGATGGCTTCTCGATCCTCGCTATTGCTGCCTCTCCAAGGCGCGCAAGCGCGGAACCGGGAAACTGCACGTGCGGAGGGTCTGCAGCGGCACATACGCCAAGCCCAATCATTGGCGCGTCGACGGCGGCTCCCAGGATTTCCTGCAGTGTCTCGGTCTTGCCGCTATCTATCAGCCACGTCGCAATAGCGTGCGCCGTGTCGTACCCCACAGTCGGCGGTGACCATCCTTCGAGATCCCTTACGCACTCTTGCGCACCCCCGAGGTTCAGAATCGCGATCGCTAGATGCACGATATCGGAATCATGAACCGCCTCCTGCGCTCGCTCCTCGGCGGGAAGACGGCTCCACTCCGACATCCATCGAAAGGCCTGCCTTAGAAACATCAGTGCTTCACTTGATGATTCCTCACGAAGCGAAAGAATTGCGCTCGACGTTGCGTGCGCACGCCCCTTCCACTCCGACGGCGACTTCGAGAAGACGTACGATTGCACGTCGACAGGATCACCAAGATAGGAAAATATCAACGCATTCTTTACAACAAAGTCTTGCCATCTCAAATTGTGGGCTACGTAGTCGGCAAAAAGGAAAAGTAATTTTGATGACGCAACTCTGTTCTTTGTTAAAAGAGCAGCCTTAAGCCCAAATTTTGCTCTCTGTATTTGTATGCGATGTCTATCCACCTCAGATACATCGTCAATATCTTCATCCCTAAGGCCATTTTCGATTGATTCCTTGTTCAATCCTGAACGGAAAAGCAGGGACGGTAATGCTGCGAGAATATACGGGTCCGTATTTCCCGGAGCCAACAGCGCTTCACATAGCCTAGCTAACGCCTCAGACGACGCGGAAAACCGCTTATAGAACCAACTCTCAGTCGGTTCATCTCGAAACTGAACCGCATCACTATGAAACCAAAGCGGTTTACCGAAATCAGCTGCAAATGAACGCACCTCGTTCTCCGATATACCAGTCGCTATTGCCAATACGTTCACTGGGATGCGCGGAGGCAAGGCCGCAAGCGCCACACAAAAAAGCTCAATCCTGTCGACGGCGTGTGCTCGTTGCAAACGCCTCAATTTGGTATCGAGTTGTCGCTCAATGACGTCCTCGACGGAGCGGGGATTTGGGCCAAGCGCTGACAGGAGATCTTGAAAGTACTCATGTCCCTCGGTCAGTTCATTTGCCTGAACCCGCGGGTTAGCCATCGTAAGTCTATGAAACTCTGCTATCTGCGCGTCACTGACTGACGAAAAGAATGACCCTATATGCGCCGTGGTCTCCGCAATAGAAAAATCGGGAATATCAATCTTGTTGAAATCGGAAGAGATGTCTAGAAGATGCGCACGCTCCGGTCTGCAAGTGACGACAAATCTTAGTCGATCGATGGGCTCCATTCTCAGCAGTCCATCAACAAAACTGCCGCTCACATGTCCTTGCTCTTGCGCAGCCATCGCCAGATTGTCCGCTGCGTCGACGATAATCACAATGACGCCATCGCGCTCTTCTGCTTTGAGCTCCTTAGCGATGCCCTCCAGTTTCTCGCGAAAAGCCGCCAGATAGACTTCGGGTGACCACCCCGGGGAGGGGACGATTGGCCAACAGAGTCCCCTTGCCGCTAACTCGTTCATGATATGAACAAGCCCGCGTTCGTGGGTGTGTCGCAACTGAGATGGATCTCGGTAGGAACCGCCGCCAAACCCGTCAAAAACGATTGTGCGCGAGCCGGGAGGGAAGTGTCGTTCCAACCGTTGCGCGAGGACGCTCTTCCCTACGCCACCGGACGCCTGTAGCATCGTATGATTGGATGCATTGACGATGCGTTCAGCAATCTCACGTTCGCAATCACGAGGAATTACAGCATCCAACGGTTCGAATTTTGGCTCGCACGGAAGAAGTTTGCGTTCGTCGTCAATGCCAAGCGCGTTGAGGACCGTTGTTCGACGGATTGTTGGGTCCCGTGAGCGCTCTGGGAGGGCAAAATCAGCGACCATCCTTTTGAGTTGGATCGCTTGTTTTGCATCGGGTCCAGCTAAAACTGCGTTTGTTAGTACCTCAAGCTGACGATCGGTAGAAAAACGTGAGCCTTCGTTGTCACTGAGAATTAAGCGTTTAGCGAATTCCTTGAGCTCAACACCTTCGAGACCAACACCCTCTTTCATTCGCTCGTAGGCCGCGCAAACATCTTCGCAGTCATCAGGAGTCGTGCCGTCGATAAAATGTCGAATAGCCGCATTAACCTCTTCGCTCATGGGCCTGTTGGTAACTAGCTCGAATGAAATATCGCACTGACCTACCTGTTGATCGCTTATATAGGGTTTGCATTCACGATATCGATCAGCAAACCTACCAATAATACCTCGCGGCTTCTTTACTGTACCAGCACTTCCCTCTTTCTCAGTAAGTGCGGCAGCAGTCCATGGAGAATTCGGATTGACAGTTGCGTATTTTACCTGGGTATAAACAACAGCCGTGGCTTTGGAAAGGTCTTCACTTCCGTAGTAAGAGGCTGTGTCGATCATCAGAAGAGATTGCGGATCCCCGGTTGTCGACTCGTCGTAGGGAGATGCATCCTCGATGGTAACGGCCACAAGTGATGTCTCAGCACGCAGCAAGTGCAAGCAACGCAAAGCGGCCCATGTATAGTGAAAATCATGCCCCGCGTTGCTATATCGTACGCTGTCAACATTAGGTGCTTTTTTCATCGACATGCCTCGATGATATATCTTCGGATTGGCTAATACAAGAATGGCCATTCTTATGGAAGCCCAGCCGCCAGCGATGGCGACTGGGCGATTCCGTCAGGATGCGCGGCGGCATGCTAGCTCAACCTCAATGTTGTCGAGCGAGGCGAGCGCATTGCGGCGGTCGGCACTGTGGCGCGGGGCGCGAACGGCTTCCCGGAAAACCTCACGGTAAAGACCACGCAGCTGCTCGGGCGAGAGCGCAGCCAGCTCGAAGCGGGTAATCAATTTCATCTGTTCCTCCTGTGTTTCAAGGAGGCCCCGGACCATCCGGAGCCTTTCGGCCCCGGCACACATCATCATCGGCCAGAGAAGGCCTTCGGATGATCCGGGCGGATCGCAGACAACAGGTCAGGGGAAACAGGGACGCTGATCGGCACGCTCTGCGGAGCGCGCGCAGCTTTCGCCGTGCAGGAGATGCACGGTCCTTTTCTCAGTGATGGTTTGAAGAAGTCGGGACTGCGTCCCCCGCGGCCTCAAAGGGCCGGTCCTCGCCATGCTCGCTTCCGCGGCTGCGCCTTGTGCAGCTGCGCGTGGCTCCGGTCCCGCGCAATCGCGCACCTTCGACCCCGCACCCCTCTCCTCGGCGGAGGGCCGCCTCCGGTTGCATGTGCGACCGGACTCTCACCAAAGAGGAGATTCAATCATGACAACGTTCTATGTGCAGCCGTACGACATCAGCGCCACGGGCTTCTACTTTTCATCGGAGGATGACTTCACCAGCCGGATCGGCTCCATCCGCAACGACTACGGCCAACCGGTGGAGGAATTCGAAATCCAGTTCATTGACGGTGCGGCCATCGACGCAGCCTTTGCCAAAGCCTGGGAGATCAATCAGGCCAACATTCTGCGGTTCATGGAAGCGGTGGAGGAGTGGGACGAGGACGCAAAGCGGCGCTTCATCCTCGCGGTCGGCGAATGCGGCTACACCTTCAATCCGGAGACGGACGAGCCGTCAGACCTCGACGTGGACATCTATCCGGTGGACAGCTTGCGCGGGCTTGCCGAGCAATTTGTCGAGGACGGACTCTTCGGCCCCATTCCGGACCGCCTGGCCTTCTATATCGACTACGACGCCATCGCCCGCGACCTCGCCATGGACTACGCCGAGACCGAGATCGCTGGGGAGCGCATCGTCTATCGCTGTGGGTAGGGTTGAACGCGGACCGCCGCCCTCATGGCGGCGGTTCACTTCTCTGGAAACAGTCCCGGCATCCAGCGTGGCGCGAGCCTGGCAGGGAACGCCAGCCGCAACGGTGCGCGGGTGGTTCGGGCAGTCACGACATCGGTGTCCATGAGCGCAGAGACGATCCGCCGGGCTTGGCGATCCCCCGCGCCGACAAGGTCAGCGACATCGCCGCGCGGCAGTTCCCCGCGATAGAGCAACGCTTCCAGCACGGCGGTCGATTTCGCCGGGAGATGGCCGAGCCGGATGTCCTCTTCCGCCCAGAGCAGGATGCGGGTGCGCAGCCGGTCTGGCTGGATCAGCTCTTCCATGAACCGCACCTGGTCGAGGCAGGTTTCGAGGAAGAAGCGCGCAAATGCCGCAAGGCTTTCCTGGCTTAGATGCCCACGCCCGTCGAGATCGTTGCGCCGCGGCAGATCACAGGCCATCAGGTGCGCCTTGTATGCGCTCTCGCTCCGGGCCAGGCCGCGCGCAACCGACCAGATACCGCCCGTATCCAGCGTCTCGCGCAACAGCGCATAGGACATCAGCCGGACCACACGCCCGTTGCCGTCGAGGAAGGGGTGAATCCAGAGCAGCCGATGATGCGCCGCCGCGGCGCTCATGACCGCTTGTGATTTCCCAAGCCCGCGGTACGCCGCATCAAACCGGTCCAGAAAGCGCGGGATCGCCCCCGGACTGATGGCGACGTGCCGTCCGACTTTCACATCTTCCGTGCGCAGTGCACCGGGCACCATGACCAGCGCTTCGCCGGTGTCCGGTTTTTCAACACGGAGCAGTTCCTCCGGCAGCAGTTCGCCGAATTTCCGGTGAAGTTCGCACAGCGTCTCCGGCGCTGTGACCCGCCCCTCGATGCCGCCATCATCGATCCAGGCCTGCACGGCGATATGCGCTTTCGCCTCCAGTTGGAGATTGCGCTGCTTGGGATCACGGCTGAAATCATCCTTGAGGGCGCGCTCTATATCGACCGGATGCGTGTCGTGCCCCTCAATGAGGTTGCTGTAGTAGCAATTCATCGACCGGACGAGATCAGCCAGTGCGCGGGTGATCTCCGGCGGCAGACTGCGGCGCAGCCCCGCGGACGCCGCGGCGAGCTCGACCGTGAGATCGTTGAGCTGATCCATGTGCGGACTGCCGCCCGAAGTGACGTCCGACAGGCGCATCGGCTCCATCAGACCGATCGACTCGCCCCGGTCGGCCACTGTGTCGCCCTCTTTTATGTCCGCTTTTATGTCCGGTTCAGAATCACGCATACCATCAGTATATCAATTGGTTAGAGAAAATGCCAGTTTGCTTATCCGGACCGGAATGTCCGGTTTCGTGACCGGAAACCGCGGTTTCCGCTTTCCACCTTCAGCTCCGGGCTGTTGTCATCCAGGCATCTGCCCTATGTGTCGCGCGGGAATGGTGCGATCGTATGCACCCACGACATAAAAAATAACTTTCTTATGGTCTTCGTGCTAAAATCAGGATAAGGATAAAAGAAGTACGAATGCGCTACGTTTCTATTTTTCTGTTGATGCTTTTCTTGTCAGGCAATGCCAACGCGTCAGAGCCTGATCACATCGGAGATGCAGAACTCATATTTGTTGGTCGAATTTCTGAAATCACCCGCATTGATGGAGATCGCAGCAAGGCCGTGTCGATCACGCGGCTCTTCTCCGGAGGAAAACCTTTCACCGTGCAGGACGGCGTGTGCTTTATCGCCAGCGCATCTATGGGAATGACGGAGACCGCGCGGCGAGGGAGGGTGAGCTTCTTTTACTCCTACCGGCAGTTTCCCTCTCACTATCACGTGACCTTCGAGCCGGAAAACGGACAGTGGCAACTCCACGTGCAGGGCGGAGGGCCGGGATCTGCCGTTGGCGTGCGGTGCATGCAGTTTCGCTGAGGCGTTGTTCCGCCTTTAGCGTCTGCGTGTTCACCGCTCGCCGCCACGGCTAAGCCATCTAGGATGAGGCTCCGCGCGACTTCGGTCCCAGGCGCGCGCGCCTTTGACCCCGCACCCCTCTCCTCGGCGGAGGGTCGCCTCCGGTTGCATGTGCAACCGGTGGGGGCTTCTAGGATTGGCGCGTACGATTTCCGTAGGATTGATTCCGAGGACGTCTAACGTGACTGAGAGGTAATTGCTGCCAAGGGGGAGGAGCCCGTGTCTGGTCAAGAGACCAAACCGCCAGCGTGTTCATGCGCTGACTCGGGCAGTCTCAGCCTTTGGTTGTCCCACTACCAACATCTACAAGACAGCGCTCTTAAGTACCATAACTATCGAATAGCATTTACTGCTGCTTCGGTGCTTATTGTCAGCGCCCTCCTTGCGTTTGTCTCCCAAGATCATGGCGAAAATAAATTTATCGAGATATTTCTTGGTATTTTTGTAGTCCTTGTTGGCCTTTGTGGCCTTTTCATTGTTCAGGGAACAAATAAAAATGTTATTCACATAGAGTTTCGCTCACTAAAGACTTTAGAGCAAATTCAGGAAAGGTTTCCGAAATGCGCTATCCCGGGTATTGAACGAGAAATTTTTGAAGATTATGAGCAGAAAGTGGCTGAAGGTAATAGACCCGATCTAGGCACTCGTCCAGCAAAGTCGATATTTTATCTTAGAACGATTTACTACTTTATGTTTGGATTGCTCATTGTTCTCGGACTCGGAATCATCGCGTTTTCCGTTTTTCAGCCCGAATTGCCATCATCACCAACCGAACAATCAACCGTAACCACTATCGAACCTGAGCAGCCGGTGCAGGACGTTCCCGAGGCACCCAATCTAGAATGAGGCCGTGTCAGGCCCCTAACTCCGGCCCGTCGCGATCCCTATGACGGTCACTGCGGCCTATGCGATTCGGCTGGGCGGCCTTGTCGAAAGCCTGCCGCAAATCCGGCAGGCCCTCGCCGCCCATACGGATGGTGTCCACGATCTCGGCATTCAGCTCCGCTATCTCGCGGCTGCGCTGATGCCGGAGATCCCTGATTGAGCGCTGAAGAGATCGCCGTTCGTCGAGATGCTGCGCGATGAGCGCGTCCTTCTCTGCGCGGTCGCGTTGCCAGGCGTGCCAGGCCTCGACCTCGTTCTGATGGCGGATCTTCGCGTACTTCCCGGTGATCCAGCTCCACAGCCCGCCAAGGCCTTTGGGCAACCGCGCGGCGCGGGCATTCGTCTCGTCCGTCCAGCGCCGGTCCTGTTGCTCTTCCAGCGCCTTGCGCTCGTCCCGTTGCCGCCGCACCAGCTCTTGCCGCTTGAACTCCACCGACGGAGCGAGCCGCCGATAGTTGGCTTTGACCTCACGGACGTAGCCGCGGAGCTTGTCCGTCATGCGTCCGGCGATCATCGCTCTTGTTTCGTCGACGGACGGCAGTTGCTCCGGATCGCCGAGCCGTTCCCGCACATCGCGCGTCTTCACCCCGGACCAGCGGGCCAACGCATAGACTTCGCCGCGGACATCAATCGCCACGAAGCCCCGCCGGTCTCCCCGCGCCAGAAAGTAGCCGCGTTCCTCCAGCGCGTTCTGCAGCGCCTTCGGCGTGTCGGACGTTTCCCAGCACCTCCGGAACGCCGCTTTGATCAGCTGCGGATTCTGTTGCACCCGCTTGGCCTGCTGCCATTCCGCGCGCGTGAAGTTGAACGGATTGCGGACATGCCGGTCGAGCAGCCCCTTCGGCATCGACCAGTCGTGTTCGAGATACAGGTCCCTTGAGACCTCCATCAGCCGCGTCTTGAAGAAGGGCATCGGGATCGCCGTCATCCGCTCGGCATCGATCCGCGACCACACAGCATGCGCATGACGGCGGCCTTCCTTCTCATGAAAGACGATCGCCCGCGGCTGGTTCTCCAGCCCCAGCTTCACCTCGATTTTCTCAATCGCGTCCTCAAAGGCGTCGAGATCGACGAGTTCGCCCTCCGGAGGGTTCAGGCTAAGCGAAAAGAGGAACTGACGGCAGCGCGTTCCCGCCGCGACGGCTTCCGCTTCCATAAACGCCTCTGCCAGCCCTTCGCCGACAAAGCCGCGCAGCTCATAGACCTCAACATGCTCATTCTCCCGCGCGTTCAGGAGATGCCGGGCCAGTTGCGCCCCGTTGCCGCGTGGAGAGCCTTTGAGAATCATGGCCCACCTCCTGGCTCCTTGGCCGCCTCTTTGCCGAGCGCGCGCAACAGATCGCGGCGCATCGCCAGCACCGCCTCACAGGCCTCCTTCAGCTTGTTTTCGGTGTCCGGGGTCACCGGCAGCGAGCCGGAATTCACCGCCCGCGCCAGCTGATTGAGGTTATTCGACAGCCGCGCCGACCCGAGCGTCCCCAGCACCTGGCCCAGCGCCTGATGATCCTTGACCGGGAACTTGCCCCGCGTACGCCGCGGCGCAGCATCTTCACCGAACAGCTGCGCTCGGATGTAGGCCCCCAGGGCCATACCTGCGGCGTCCCGCTCCAGCCGTGCCCGCTCCTCGAACGTCAGACGCAGGGAGAAAGGCGGCGCATACCGCTTACCGTTCTTTTCCGCTAACTCATTGAAATTATTATTCGAGGTGCTCATGCTCGCACCTCAAACCTTCAAGGTTTAGAGATGCGAGATGGCGCTCCCACTCCTCAAGCGTCTCGAAGAGAGGGTTCGAACTTTCTCCTCCGAGGCGCACCAGCCATCCGCCTGCGCTGGCCGAGTTTATCTGCCGGCATTGCGCCCTGTTCGGCCTTCAACACCGACGATGTCGAACGCACGCCTAGCGTTGGCGTTCGACACAGTCACTATTGCTCGCAGGGTCGTACATCGCTGGCGTCGGTGGACACTCGGGTGAGGCTCCATTTGCAGCTTTGCACGGTCAGCCCCGGGATGTTGGGCACCTGATCTGAAACCCAGACGCTATCGATCGCCATGCTGAAGGTCTCTCCGCCGGTCGCGGCGGGGAAGATCCTTGCAAGCTCCTGTGACGGAAACGTACCTCCGCAAGCAACGAAATACCCGCTGAGCAAGTCGCCTTGCGTTGGTTCGGCGAGTTGCCCTCTGTAGAGGCTGTATTCGTGCCCCAGCTCCTGCTCATCCGTGTATTTCAGGTCGACATTGAAGTGGTCGCCGTCTTGCACGATGCTGGCGGTCATCGGACGCGCCCACGATGAGGGCACGCCGGCGGTCGTGCTGTCACAGGCGTACATGCCGCGATACTCGCCAGTGATCGAGAACTCGTCGGCGAGTGTCGCGACCGAGAACTGCGGCAGAACGCCGATCACCAGAGTGGCCAACCTACGCATCGCTTGATGCTCCTATGGAGCGGCTGCGGCCACTCCCGATGTCCCCAGCATCGCGGGCTCTGCACCCGACGAGACCGCCTCGACACTCTTTGTGTAGCCGCACGCGCCACGGCCGGCCACACCGTCCAGCGGCCTATCGCCAGTGCCAGCGCGGGCGGTCGTCAGGGCAGTCCGATACGCTGCATGACGCCGTCTTTGAGGATGAGCCAGTGGCGGAGGGCTGCGGCGATGTGGATGAGGACCAGCACGCCAATCACGACGCCGACGATGCCGTGGAGTGTGAAGAGGGTGCCGGAGAGCGCCTCGTTCTTGCCGATGATCGGCGGCAGGTTGAGGTCGAAGAACTGGACCGGGAAGCCACCGGCGGCCGTCGCCGCCCAGCCGAGCACGGGCATCACGATCAATAGCGCATAGAGCGCCAGGTGCGTCGCCCGAGCGAGACCGTAGGTGCCACTCGACATCGTGCTTGGCCGCGGCGGGTGGCCGTAGGCCAGGCGTAGCAAGATGCGCAGCACCATGAGCCCGAGGATCATGACACCCGCGGTCTTGTGGTACTTGTAGATGGTGTTGGTCATCTCCAGGCCGAAAGTGTCGCGCAGCCCCTCGAAGCCGTACGCGTAGAGCATCGCACCGCCGGCGAGCGAGCCGAGCACCAGGAGCGCAATCAGCCAGTGGAAGAGCCGCTGCAGGAAGGCATAGCGCTCGAAGTCCTGCGCGATCACCGCCTCGCTCATGTCCTCCTCCTTGTGCAACCTCGCATTGGTCGGGTTCTATCTCGTTGGACGTCAGACGTCAGCGTTGCGTTCCGCCGCGCCAGTCAAATTGTCTTTAGAAACGCGGACGCAGGCGCCGTCAGCCCATCGACCCCGATGCCAGCGAACGGCAGATCGGCAGCGCGCGGTCGAGTGGCAGACGGACCCGCGCGCCGGTGCGTGCGGCCGTGTAGATGCCGGTCGCCAGCTCGATCGAGCGGACGCCGTCGTCGGGGCTCGGCAACGTGGCCCGGTCGCCGCCATCGAGCGCCTGGGCGAGCGCCAGAAACAGTCCATGGAAGCCTGACGGAACGGGTCTGCCGGCACGGCAAGCGGCGAGCCGCGCGTCGACCTCGACCTGCCGTGCGGGGTCGCGCGCCTTGAACGACCAGGCGGCGGCCGCGGGGGCGTAGGGTGCACGGCCGCTCTCCACGGTGAGGTCGGCAAACACCAGACGCAGCCTGCTCGTGTCGTCAGCCGCACCGAGGGTGATGGACGAGGTCACCAGCGCACCGTTCTGGAGCCTGAGCGCGATCGCCGCACAATCCTCGGTCTCGATGGGGTTGATAGCAGTAGCCACGAATGCCGAGACGTCGGCGACGTCGCCGAGCGCGACACAGCAGAGGTCGTGGATGTGGAGCGCGTGGCTCAAGATGGCGCCGCCCAGCTCGTGCGCCCAGGTGCCGCGCCAAGGCACCGCGTAATAGTCGGCGCCGCGGTTCCAGTGCGTTTCCAGCGTGGCGACGCGCGGTGGGCCAGTGAGCCCGGCTGCCTGCAAGATCCTCAGCTCGGCGAGCGCCTGGCCGTAGCGGTACTGAAACACGGGCACCACCAGGCGGTCGGCACTGAGCGCCGCATCGCGAACGCGCTCAGCGTCGACGATGCTGCCGGCGAGCGGCTTCTCGCACACCACGTGCTTGCCCGCGGCAATGGCGGCGAGAGATGCATCGGCGTGCAGGTGCGGCGGCAGGCAGACGTCGACCAGATCGACACGCGGGTCCTGCAGGACCTGGTCGATGCCGGCGGCGGTGCTGCAACCGGGCGCGCGGGCTGCGAGTTCCTCCGCCCGTTCGAGGTTCACGTCGCAGATCCAGTGGACTTGGAAGTGCTGCGGCAGCGCGAGGTAGGCCGCCAGATGCTCGCGGCCGATGCCTGCCCCGAGGATGGCGACGCCGCAGACCATCGCCGCTAGCGGAGGAAGCCGCGACGCACGGCCTGGGCTTGGGCTCGAAGCGCGAGTTCCATCACCTTGAAGCAGTGCGCCTGGGGCATCGCGGTTTCGGTCCGGTCGCGCACGTCGCGCGCGAGATCGGCAAAGTAGGTCAACGGCCAGCCAGCGGCGTCGATGTGCTCGCAGCGCTCGCCATTGACGAGAAACAGGTGATCCGTCCCCGGCCGGCCCGCCACATCAACGTACTTGCGGAGCTCGATATAGCCCTCCGTGCCGAGGATCGTGAGACGCCCGTCGCCCCAGTTCGGCAGCGCGTCGGGCGTGTACCAGTCGACCCGAACGTAGCCCTGTGCCCGGTCGCTTCGGAGGAGGATCTCACCGAAGTCCTGGAGGCCCGGCCGGTCGGGATTGGCGAAGTTGCCGACGGTCGCATGCACGATCGCCGCGTCAGCGGCACCGGTGAAGATGAGGAACTGGTCGATCTGGTGCGAAGCGATATCGCAGAGGATACCGCCATAGCCCGCCTCCTCGAAGAACCACGCGGGGCGCGTCGCCTCGTTGAGGCGGTGCGGGCCAAGGCCCACGGTCTGCACCACCGCGCCGATCGCACCGGCGTGCACCAACTCCGCGGCCCTTGTGACCGACGGCACCTCGAAGCGCTCGGAGAAGTCGATCGACCAGATGCGGCCGGTCTCGGCGACGGTCCTCCGGACCGCCTCGAGCTGCTCGAGCGTGGTGCAGCCCGGCTTGTCGGTCATCACGTCCTTGCCAGCGCGCATCGCCTCGATCGCCCGCTCCGCACGCAAGGCCGGCACATCAGCCAGAAGGATGAGATCGATCCCCGCGTCGTCCAACAGCGCCCGCCGGTCGGCGACCCGGGGAACGTTGGGAAAGCGCTTGACGAAACCCGCCAGCGGCTGCGGCTCCCCCTCCGTCCACCAGCCCTTGCACGTAGCGCCTTCGCTGAGCATGCCCGCGAGCTGGCCGTAGATGTGACGGTGGTCGATGCCGATCACGCCGACCGTCACGCTCATGGCTGGGAGTCCTCCGAGGTCGGAACGGCGATGCGTCGCCCTTCCCTCGATGAGCGAAGCAACGCCTCGATCAGTCGCTGAACGGCGACGGCACCGTCGCCGGCAACCGGCGGGGCTTCCCCTCGGCCGACCTGCTCCACGAAGCCCGCGATCAGGTCCCGATGCCAATCGAAGGGAAAGGCCATCGGATCGGCCCCGCCGCCCGTACCGGTCGTCGCGCCGAACGTCTCGTCGCGACCGTCGCGCCAGGCGACGCGCAAGACGCCCGACTGCAGGTGGGCGCTGCCGTGCTCACCGTGCAAGCGGATCGCGTCACCGCCCCCCGGGAACGCCGCCGTCGTCGCCATCAACGCGCCCACTGCACCGTTCTCGAACGCGAGCCCGCCGGCGGCAAAGTCCTCGGCCTCCATCCGGTGCAGCGGCGTGTTCGCCGTGAGCGCTTGGACCGACTGCACTGGCCCCGCAAGGCTGAGAAGCAGGTCGAGCGTGTGGATCGCCTGGGTGATGAGGACGCCGCCGCCATCGCGCGTGTAGGTCCCTCGGCCCGGCTCGTCGTAGTAGCTCTGCGGCCGCCACCAGGGCACGTCCACCTGCACCATACCGACGGCGCCGAGCGCTCCGGTCGCTAGGAGCTCGCGCAGGCGCCGTACCTCCGGGCGATAGCGGTGCTGGAAGACGACGCCGAGCCCGACGCCGTGGCGTGCGCAGATGCCAGCGATGTCCTCGGCATCTGCGACGGTCCGCCCGAGCGGCTTTTCGCAGAGGACGTGCTTGCCGAGCGCCGCGAACCGCTCGATCAGGTCGAGGCGCGTGTCGGGCGGGGTGAGCAAGAGGAGCGCGTCGACCTCCGGGTCCGCGGTGAGCGCATCGAGGTCGTCGGCAACCGGAAAGCCGAAGCGCTCGGCGAAGGCAGCCGCCCGCTCGCGGTTGCGCGTGAAGACCCCGCGCACCGCAATCCGGTCGGCGAGCGCGGCCAGTGCCTGCGCGTGCGGGGTTGCCGCCAAGCCGGCGCCGACGAGGGCGAAGCCGAAGCGGCGCGTCATCGGGCGAGCCCATTGGCGATCGCCTTACCGGTGTCGTCGAAAAGGTGCATCTGCGCACGATCGAGCGCCAGGGACAGGACCTCGCCCTTGCAAACCTGCCGTTGGCCGAACTCGTGCACGGTGAGCTGCGGCAGCCCTGCGACCGAGCAGTAGAGATAGGTCTCCCCGCCGAGCTGTTCGCTGAAGTCGACCGTCGCGTGCACGTCCGCCTCCGCCTCCTGCGTGATCCTGAGATGCTCCGGCCGAATGCCGATCGTGACGTCGGCGCCTTCGATGAGGCCCCGAACGTCCGGGACCGCGATACGACCGTCGCCCGCTTGGATGGCCCCCGCGATGGCGCTTCCCTCGATGAGGTTCATGCGCGGTGAGCCAATGAAACCCGCAACGAACAGGTTCTGCGGTCGGTTGTAGAGCTCGAGCGGCCGGCCGACCTGCGCCACGTGTCCGTCCTGCAAGACCACGATCCGATCGGCCAACGTCATGGCCTCGATCTGGTCGTGGGTTACGTAGATCATCGTTCGCCCGATCTCGGCATGGAGCGCCGCGAGTTCCTTGCGCATGGCGACGCGCAGTTCGGCGTCGAGGTTGGATAACGGCTCGTCGAACAGGAACGCCTTGGGGTCGCGAACGATCGCGCGCCCGATCGCGACCCGCTGCCGCTGGCCGCCCGAGAGCGCCTTGGGCTTACGGTCGAGCAGCTCGCCGATGCGCAGCATGTCGGCGGCGGCCGCGACGCGCTTGTCGATCTCCGGGCGCGGCAGCCGCGCGTTCTCGAGCCCGAAGGCCATGTTCTGATAGACGGTCATGTGCGGATAGAGCGCGTAGGACTGGAACACCATGGCCAAGCCGCGCGCCGAGGCCGGCACGGCGTTCACCTCCTCGCCGTCGATGCGGATGCACCCGCTCGTCACCTCCTCGAGCCCGGCGATGAGCCGCAACAGGGTCGACTTCCCGCATCCCGAAGGGCCGACGAACACGACGAACTCGCCGCTGCCGATCTGCAGGTCCACGCCGTGGATCACCTCCACCGGGCCGAAGGACTTGCGCACCTGCTCGAGCGCGATGTCCGTCATGGCAGCCGCAGGTACGGCAAGGCGCGATGGTCCGGTATCACTTCATGCCCGTGCTGGCGATGCCGGTGGTGATGAAGCGCTGCAGGAACGCGAAGACCACGACAACCGGGATCAGCGTCACGACGGTCATCGCCAGCACGTAGTGCCATTGCACGTCGAGCTCGCCCTGGAACGCGTTGAGGCCGACCTGCAGCGTATAGACCTCGCTGCGGTTGAGCACGATGAGCGGCCAGAGGAACTCGTTCCAGCGCCACATGATCGAGAAGATGGCGAGGACGGCGAGCGCGGGCATCGCTAAGGGTAGCACCACTCGCCAGTAAATCGTCCACTCGCTGGCGCGGTCCATGCGCGCCGCCTCGATGAGGTCGCGCGGAATGGTGAGCATGTATTGCCGGAGGAGAAACACGCCCGTAGGCGTCGCGGCACCCGGTAGGATCACCCCCCAGAGCGAGTTGACCATGCCGAGCTCGGTGACGACGAGGTAGACCGGCACCAGGATGACGGTGATCGGGATCATCAGCGTGCCGATCACGAACAGCATCACCGCGTTGCGCCCGCGGAACTCGTAGATGGCGAGCCCGTAGGCTGCCATCGAGTTGATCAGGAGCGTGATCAGCGTGGCGGCGGTGGTGACGATGACCGAGTTCTGCAGATAGGTTAGGAAATTGAACCGCTCGAGCGGCTCGGCGTAGTTTTCCCAGGCGACGCGGAACTCGCGGATCGGCTGCCGCTGGTCGATCGGGACGCGGAAGGTCTCCTCGGGTGCGAGGGGGTCGACCATCTGCGCGACGATGCCGATGCGCCGGATCTGCGCGAGCTCCCTGACCGTGCCATCGTCGAAGGTGACCCTGAACAACGGCAGCGGCTCGGCGTAGCCCTCCACCGCGACGTCGACCTGGCCCAGGGGCAGGAACGTCGGCGGAAACTCGATGAGCCCGGCCGGTGTCTTGAACGAGGAAAGCACGAGCCAGACCACGGGCCCGAACATCAAGACGACGCCGAGAGCCAGATAGACGTACGTGAAGACGTCGGTCCAATGCCAGCGGTCGCGACGGCGACGCGTGGTAAGGAAACCCGCTATGGACGCGCGGTCAGCTGCCGCCACGACGCCGCACCGCTGCCAGTTGGGCGAGTGTCAGAACGAACAGGACGACCCCGAGCACCACCGAGGCGGCGGCCGCAAGCCCGAAGTTCTGCACCTGGTTCGAGAACGCCGTCGTGTAGATGTACTGCACGATGAACTGGGTCGCCGTGCCCGGTCCGCCGCCGGTCAGCACGTAGACCTCGTCGAAGATCTGCACGCCCTTGATGAGCGCGAGCACGATGACGACCAACAGATTGGGCCAGAGCAGCGGTAGAGTGATGCGCCAGAACATGCGCTCGCGGCTGGTGCCGTCCATCTCGGCCGCCTCGTAGAGGTCCGGCGGGATGGCCTGCAGCCCAGCGAGCAGAATGAGGGTGTAGAACCCCATATGCGCCCAGATCGAGACGAAGATCGCCCAGAACATCGCCCAATTCGGGCTGATGAAGAAGAGCACCTTCTCCAAGCCGATCGACACGAGGAAGGCATTCAGAAGACCGTCGCGCAGCAGAATCCACTTCCAGATCAGTGCTACCACCACCGGTGAGAGCAGAACCGGAAAGAAGTAGACGGCGCGAAAGAAGCCGCGCCCGCGAATTCTCCGGTTGAGGACCAACGCCGTGATCAATGAGAAGAGCACAAGAAAGGTCACCTGAAACCCGACAAAGGTCACCGTATTGAACACACCCTTCCAGAAGCGATCCTCGCGGCACGTGGCCGGGTCGAGATAGCTCGTGCAATCGAGCAGGAACCCATATTGCTCCGTGCCGACGAAGACACGGTCGATGAGGAACAGATTGGTGCCGCCGGTCAGCGAGAAGGCGAAATTGATGAACAACGGCACGACGACGAAAACGCCGAAAAACAAGAGGTTCGGCAATATGAACACGTAGGGCATCACGCCGATGCCGCCGACACGCTGGGTCGCATGGAACGGCGCCGAAACCAGCGCGGAGAAGAACCGAGCCGGCGCGCCCGCCATATCGGCGAGCCGCGCCCGCGGCGCCTTCACGGTCGCGTCGGACATGCGCCTAGCCTGCCGCCGGTTGCATCGCTGCGCGGAAGGCGGCTGCAGCCCGCATCGGCCGACTAGTTGCGTTCGCGCTCCGCAATCTGCTGCTCGACGTCCTGTGTCATGCGCTCATACGCCTCCTCCAGGGTCAGCTCGCCGACGATCGCCTCGCCGAGCCGGGAGATGAGCGCGTTGAACATCACGCGGTTGTTCACGTAGCCCTGGAGATCGAAAGCGGTTGGCGAGATCGTCGGGACGGCGGTAGCGAAGGTCTCGAGCGCGTGCCTCGCCCGCGGGTCGTCAGTGGCGAAGGCGACGCCCTTCTCGGCGAGACCAAGATGGCCGGGAATGAAGAGCGTCTCGCCATAGAACTCGGCGAGCACCTCCTCGCTGGAGAGGAAATCCATGAGGCGGCCCACCTCTTCCGGGTGCTCGGTGTCCTTGATGGCGACCAGCGCAGCACCGCCGGGCATGCCGGTGCAGGCGGCGGGCCCGCACGGTGCGGGCACCGCCCACCAGTCGAAGGCATCGCCGATGGTCTCAACGAACTGTGGAACCTGCCACGAGCCGCTCTGGTAGAGGACGGCCTGGGCGTTGGCGAAATCCTCGTTGGCACCGACATAGGTCGAGCCCGAGACCGAGCCCCAGAGCTCCTTGGGCATGGTGCCGTCCTGGTGCCAATCGTAGAGCATCTGGCCCATCCGCTTGAGGCCGTCGTCCACGAGCGCCGGCTCGCCTTCGGCGTCGAGCATCTTGGCGCCCATCGAGATCGCCGGGCCCGCTACGCGATGGCCCGAGCGGTCCCAGGCCATCGGGATGGGCACATCCACCGCCGCGGCCACCTCCCTCGAAGCTACGGCCCAGTCGCTCCAGGTCGCCCCCTCCCCCGGCATCTCGACGCCGGCCTGCTCGAACAGGGTCCTGTTGACGTAGGGGCCGGTGACCGTGAGCTGCGTCATGAAGCCGGAAATCGCGTCGTCTTCACCCGCCGGCCGCAACCATTGGAGGAACGGCCCGAAGTTCGCCTCCCAATAGGCCGGATCCTCGATATGGGGCGTCAGGTCGAGATAGAACTCAGAGAGACCACCGAGGTCGGTCACCCGCGCGATGTCCGGGCCGTCGCCCGCAGCGAGCTGCACCGGCAGGCTCTCGAGGATCGCCTGGTAGGGAACCACGTCGAGCGTCACCGCGATATCGGGGTTGGCCGCCTCGAACTGGTCGAGCAGGCCTTGCATCACCTCACCTTCATTGCCGTCATTGTACCAGGTGATGCGGAGCTCGGTCTGGGCGAACGCCGAGCCGGGGGCGAGCAGCAAGGCCAAGCTGGCGGCCGTGATGATGGTCCGAGCGCCGAGAATCATGCCTGTCCTCCCATTGATCGCCGCATCCTTGCCCAGCGCCGCACGCGAGACAACGTCAAAGGCCCAGGCGCCTCCGCTTGCCAAATCGGGGCTGATCGCCCAAGCCACCGCCAATCCCCCTGCTTTCTCGGAGGCCCAAGACATGCGCGACGCGACGCTGCTCGTCACCGGCGGACGGACGCATCCGGATGAGCCGCATCTCGTCAATCCGGCCGTGCACCGCGGCTCGACCGTGCTGTTCCCCTCGTTCGAGCGGTGGCAGCAGCGGGGGCGCAAAGGCACGTTCGCCTACGGACGCCAGGGCACGCCCACGACCTTTGCGCTCCAGGACGCCTTCAGCGCGCTCGAAGGTGCCGACGGCTGCCGGGTCGCCGCCAGCGGCAAGGCCTCGATCACCGTGACGCTCAAGGCGCTCACCAAGGCAGGCGACCACATCCTGGTGACCGACAACGTCTACAGCCCGAGCCGCCGCTATTGCGACGACGTGCTGGCCCGCTTCGGCGTCGAGACGACCTACTTCCCGCCCATGATCGGTGCCGACATCAAGACGCTGATGCGCCCGAACACGCGGCTCGTCTTCGTCGAGAGCCCCGGCTCGCAGACCTTCGAGGTGCAGGACATACCCGCGATCGCCGCGGTAGCCCGGACGCACGGCGCCTGGACCATCATGGACAACACCTGGGCGACGCCGCTCTTCTTCAAGCCTTACGACCATGGCGTCGACGTGACCATGCACGCGGGCACCAAGTACGTCGTCGGCCATTCCGATGCGATGATGGGGCTGATCACCTGGAAGGGCGACGAGGTGGGCGGCCTGGTCGAGCGCGGGGTCAACGACCTCGGCGCACCTGCCAGCCCCGACGATTGCTGGCTGGCCCTGAGGGGGCTGCGCACGATGGGTGTGCGCCTCCGGCACCACGAGCAGGCAGCGCTCGAGATCGCCCGATGGCTAGCGGCTCGCCCCGAGGTCGCAACCGTGCTGCACCCGGCCTTGCCGACCTGCCCTGGTCACGACGTCTTCAAGCGCGATTTCCAAGGTAGCTCCGGTTTGTTCAGCTTCGTCCTCCACCACGTCGACGAGCGAGCCTTGGCCGCCTTGTTCGATGGCCTCGAGCTGTTCGGCATGGGGGCGAGCTGGGGCGGATATGAGAGCCTGCTGATCCCCGCACCGCCCTACCGCACAGCGGCGGCCTGGGACGCGAAGGGGCCGATCCTGCGCATGCATGTCGGCCTGGAGGACACGGCCGACCTGATCGCCGATTTGGAAGCGGGTTTCGCTCGGCTCAGAGCAGCGGCCTGAGGTCGCAGGCGCGGCGCTCACGGGCGGTCCCCCATGGGATCGCGATTGATAGGGTAGCCACTCGCGGGGCCGCGGAACGGCTGGTCCAACATCCGGTCCAGCCAGAGGTCGCGGCGCGTGCGGAACTGCTCGATCCCGATTGTCATCCCCCTGTGCCCGCCCTGAGGTTGCGACCGGTAGGTGCCCAGGAGCCGGTCCCACCAGGGCAGGTTGAAGCCGTAATTGCTGTTGGTCTCGTTGCGCCGGATCGAATGGTGGACCCGGTGCATGTCCGGCGTGACGACGATCCAGCGCAGCCAAGCATCCACACGCTTGGGCAGTTTCAGATTGGAGTGGTTGAAGACCGACGTCGCATTCAAGAACACCTCGAACAGGAGAACCGCGACTGGTGGCGCGCCCAAGGCCACCACCACACCGAGCTTGAGGCCCATCGACAAGAGCACCTCGCCCGGGTGGAAGCGGAGGCCGGTGGTCGCGTCGACCTCGAGATCGGCGTGGTGCACGCGATGCAGGCGCCACAGCGCCGGCACGGCGTGGAACATGACGTGCTGCAGGTAGATGGCGAGGTCGAGGACCAGGAACGCGACGATCACCGCCAACCACGTCGGAACGTCGAGGATGTTGAGCAGCCCCCAGCCCTCGGCCTCGGCCGTGACCGCGACGCCGACAGCCAGCACGGGGAACGCCAGCCGCACGATAACGGTGTCGAGCGCGACAAGTGCCAGGTTGTTCGACCAACGGAGTAGACGCGGGATGTCGCGACGGCGGCGGGGCGCTGCGACCTCCCAAGCGGCCATCAGCGCCAGCACGCCCAGAAAGGCCGACAGCCTGATCACCAGCTCGTTCGTCAGCATGAAGTCCTGCACGCCGCCCCTCCCTGACGTCGCCCCGACGTTAGCCCATGCGGGACTCCAACGGGAAGGTCAGCCACGCTTGTACGCGGCGATGAGGAACTCGCGGTTGCCCTTGGGACCGGTGATTGGGCTTGGCTCTAGACCGAGGATCGTCCAACCCTGCTTGCCAGCGAGCCAAGCCTCGATGCGCGCACAGACGGCTGCGTGCTGGCTCGCGTCGCGGACGACGCCCCCCTTGCCGACCGCGTCCCGCCCGACCTCGAACTGCGGCTTGATCAGCGCCACCAGGCGCGCGGTCGGTGCAGCTAGCCTCAGCGCCGGCGGCAGTACAGTCTTGAGCGAGATGAAGCTTGCGTCGCAGACAATCAGCGCCGGCGGTTCAGGCACGGCGGCTGCATCGAGATAGCGCGCATTGGTCCGTTCTAGCACGACCACGCGAGGATCGCCCCGCAGCCGCGCGTGCAGTTGCCCGTACCCGACATCGACCGCGTAGACCTTCGGCGCGCCGCGTTTGAGCAGCACCTCGGTGAAGCCGCCGGTCGAGGCGCCGACATCCAAGCAGACCAAACCCGCGGGGTCGATGGCGAAGCGCTCGAGCGCAGCCACCAGCTTAAGCGCGCCGCGCGACACCCAGCCGCCCGTGCGCGAACGGATTTCGAGCGCGAGTTCGGGATCGACGCCGACGCCCGGCTTGTCGAGGCGACGTTCGCCCGAGAACACCTCGCCCGCGAGCACCATCGACTGCGCTCGGGTTCGGCTCTCGGCGAGCCCCCGGTCGACGAGGAGCTGGTCGAGCCGCACCTTGCTCACGCCGCGCGTCCTTCGGCTAGCAAACTGACCGCAGCGTCGCCGCTGCGCACCGCGCTCTCGATCGTCGCCGGCAACCCCGTGGCGATCCAGTCGCCAGCGAGCGCGAGGTTGCACCAGCGGGTCGCCGTGGTCCAGCGCCGCGCCGCCTCCGCCGGTGTCTGCCAAGGGGTCGCCCGCTTCTCCTTGACGATCCGAAAGGGCGGCAGCGGCCGGTCGCCGAAGTCGAGCGCTCGGCATACGTCACGCCAGACGAGCCGAGCGATCTCGGCGGCGTCTCTGTCGACGAGTCCATCCGCCGCGCTGACCGTGACCGAGACGATCTCGGCGCGACGGAAGATCCACTCGGCCGTCCCACCAATTAGGCCCAGCAGGCTCGGCACCGCACCATTGCCACCCGCGACCGCGAAGTGCGCGTTGACGATCGGGCCGTAGCGCTCTGGGGAATCGAGACCCGGTACGAGCGTTGCCGCAGTCCAGGCAGGTGTCGCCACCACCACACGATCTTCCGGGGCGAGCGACATGGTTTCGCCAGCTACCTGGAGCGCCTCGACCCGGTCGTCCTTGAACCCCAGCGCTTCGACGCGCGAACCGAACCGGCAGGTGGCGCCAAGGGCGTTGAGGCTCGTGACCGCAGGCTCCACGAGCGCGTCGCCGAGGCCCGTCTTGGCGATGAGTGGCCGACACCAGCGCTCGCCGCGGCCCAGCGTCTCCAAGAGGACAGGCCTGAGCAAGCCGAGGTCGGCCTCGGCGGGATCGGTGTTGAGGACCGCCGTGATCAAGGGGCCCCAGAAGCGCTCAAACGCCAGGTCGGCCTCGAGCCCGCCGCCTGTGCCTCCAGCTCGCCCGAAGAGGACTCGGCGTGCGCCCTTCGCCAGCGCCGGCAGCGTTACACCCGGCGGCCGCCGGGCGGCGTTCAACAGCCACCAGGGAATCGGGCCTTCACCCGGGCGGAGCGTCCAGCGCGCGCCGGTCTTGAGATCGACGAACGGAAAGGCTGCGGGACGCACCTCCGCCATGCGCTCGCGGCCGCCGATGCGATCGAGATAAGCGAGCGTCGCGCGGTTGCCGCTGAGGATCAGATGGTTGCCGTTATCGATCGTGTGGCCGAGGTGCTTGTCTGCGAGGGAGCGACAGCGGCCACCGGCGGCGCCTGTCGCCTCCCAGAGGATGACGCGATTGCTGCGAGCCGCTGCCGCGGTCGCTGCCGCGAGCCCGGCGAGGCCCGCGCCAATGACGTGCCACGTGCCCGGCCTCGCGCCGGTGGGACCGGCGCAGCTCACGCGCGATAGACCCGTCCGTGCCACTGCGCCGAGCGCCCGCGCGCATGGGCGAGTGCCGAATGCAGCGTCATCGCCAGATAGGCGCAGGCGGTGAACGGCAGGAGCAGGGCCCAAGCGGGGTGCAGACCATACCAGCGGAGCATCGGCAGGTAGCTCACCAGCATGAGCGCCAAAGCTAGCACACCGCACATCCTGGCGAGGCCATCTGCCAGCAGCAGAAGCGCCGGCCCGAGAAAGACGAAACCGAGGCCGAGCACGCTCAAGGCGAGCTTCGCGTAGGAGTAGTCTAGCTCGGTGAAGGCGCTACGCCGGACCATCGCCCAGAACCGGCCGAAGTCGTAAGCGCGGAGGCTCTTGCTCGCGTGGCTTTGGCCGAGCCAGAGCTTGCCGCCCTTGGCCTTGATGGCTCGGGCGAGCGCCACATCGTCGATCAGCTCGTTCTTGATGGCGGCGAACCCGCCGATGGCTTGGAGCGCGCTCGGACGCACGAGCATGCAGCCGCCCGCTGCCGCGGCCGTGGGGCGCCGAGGGTCGGCAACGAAGGCAAACGGGTAGAGCAGGCGGAAGAAGTAGACGAAGGCTGGCACGAGCCAGCGCTCCGCCGCGCTCTGGACGTTGAGGTCGACCATGAGCGAGACAAGCGTCGCCTCGCGCACGGCAGCGTGCCGCACGAGCCCCGCGAGGACCGTCGGCTCGTGCACGATGTCGGCGTCGGTTAGCCAAACCCAACCGGCGTCGGGCATCTGGGCCCGAGCCTCGGCGAGACCCGCCGCCTGTGCCGCGACCTTGCCGCTCCAGCCCGGCGCCAGAGGCGGTGCCGCGACGATGGTGAGCCGCGCGGGCGCTGCCCCCTCCGCCAGGCCGCGCAAGCGCGCCACCGTGTCGTCCGTGCTGCCGTCGTCGACAACGATGATGCCGAACGGGCCCGCGTAGCGCTGCGCAAGGAGGCTCGCGACGGCAACCTCGATGGTCGCCGCCTCATTGCGCGCTGGCACGATGGCGACCGCCGCAGGTGCGGTGGGCGGCACACCCTCGGGCAGGATTTCACGCACCCGCCAGTAGCCGCCCCGACCGACCAGCAGGACCAGCCAGGCAAGTAGGCAAGCCAACCCGAACGCTACGCTCATGCGCGCGCACCGAGCCTGGCCACGAGGCCCTGCCCAATCGCTCCGAGCGCCACCCGTGCCACGGCACCGCGCTTGAGCTTGACGCGCTCTGCCAACGGGTCACGCCGCCGCAGCTCCTGCACCAGCCGTTCTGCGAGCGCCTGAATAACTGATATTTCAATGCATAAACGGGAATCCTTAACCTGATCTCTCAGGATTTTCGACTGTGCTAGCAGCGGCTCCGTGGCGTCGAGCGCGCGGTCGACGACGCGGCGCAGACCGGTTGGCGATGCTGCCTCCCCAAGCACCTCAACACCAACGCCTTCGGCCTCCAGCCAGGGAACTGGCAGATAGACACGGTCGAGTTCTCGGTAGTCGTCGCCGCAGTCCTGCAGGTGGTTGATGATCTGCAGCGCCGCGCAGAGCGCGTCATTCGCCGGCCAGGTGGCGTGATCCTCGGCGTGCAGGTCGAGGACGTGCCGACCCACGGGCGCCGCTGACAAGCGACAATAGCTCATCAGGTCCTGCCAATCGGCATAGCGTGCTTGCCTGGTGTCGCGGAGAAAGGCCTGGATCAGCTCACGCCCGTGAACCGCGGGCACGCCGGTCGCGTCGAGGCTGCGCTTGAGCGCCACGGCTTTGGTGGGGCCTCTCTTGGCCGTGCCCGCGAGCACCGCATCGAAGGCCAAGAGCCGGCGCCGGCGCTCTTCCGCGGGCACGCCGGCCGCGTCGGCGACATCGTCAATCGCCCGACAAAACGCGTAGAACGTCAGGAGATGCGGTCGGAGCCGAGGGCTCAGCAAGCGCGACGCGACCGGAAAGTTCTCGCCCGCCGCGTTCTTGCCGGAAGGTAGCTCGAAGGTCGTGTCGCTCAACTCGCCGCCGAGGTCGCCCGTGCGTCGAGCGAATCCAGGAGACCAAGCGCGCGGGTCAGGATGGCTTCCGCGTCGAGCCCGGCGTCGGCATACATCTGATCCGCGTTGCCGTGGTCGATGAAGCGGTCCGGCAGGATCAGACTGCGGAATTTGAGGCTCCCCGAGTCCAACGCGCCTTCGTTGAGCAAGAGCTGCTGGATCGCGCTGCCGAAGCCGCCGACGGCGCCCTCCTCAACGCTCAGCATGACCGCGTGCTCGGCGGCAGCGCGCAAGAGCAAGTCGCGATCGAGCGGCTTTGCGAACCGCGCGTCGATCACGGTGGCGCTGATGCCTCGCTGCGCGAGCTGATCCGCGGCCTTGAGGCACTCGTGCACGCGCGGGCCCAAGCCCACGAGAGCGACCGTCGAGCCCGCGCGCAGGACCCGCCCGCGACCGATCGGCAGAACCTCGCCACGCTCCGGCAGGTCGACACCGACCCCATCGCCGCGCGGATAGCGCACGGCGGACGGCCCGTCGTCATGGGCCGCGGCGGTGGCGATCATGTGCATCAGCTCGGCCTCGTCGGACGGCGCCATGATCACGAAGTGCGGCAGGCAGCCGAGATAGGCGAGGTCGAACGAGCCCGCATGCGTCGGTCCGTCGGCCCCGACGAGCCCCGCACGATCGATGGCAAAGCGTACCGGCAGCTTCTGGATGGCGACGTCGTGGACGACCTGGTCGTAGCCGCGCTGCAGGAACGTCGAGTAGATCGCGCAGAATGGCTTGTAGCCTTCCGTGGCGAGACCGGCGGCGAACGTTACCGCGTGCTGCTCGGCGATGCCGACATCGTAGGTCCGGTCCGGAAAGCACTCCTGGAACTTGGCAATGCCGGTACCGTCGGGCATCGCTGCCGTGATACCGACCACACGCTCGTCCTGCTCCGCCTCCGCGACCAAGCCCTTGGCGAAGACACTCGTGTAGCTCGGTGCGTTGCCCTTCTTGGCCTGCTGCTTGAAGGTCTCGGGGTCGAACTTGTTGACCGCGTGGCACTTGTCCATTGCGGCCTGGGCGGGCGCGAAGCCGCGGCCTTTCTCGGTCACGACGTGAACCAGGACCGGTCCGGACTTGCAATTGTCGCGAACGTTCTCGAGCACCGGCACCAGATGCTCGATGTTGTGCCCGTCGAGGGGACCCACATAGTAGAAGCCCAACGCTTCGAACAACGTGCCACCGGTCACCAGGCCGCGCGCATACTCCTCCGCTCGCGCCGCCGCCTGAGCGAACGGCCGCGGAAAGCGCCGGGTGATCTCCTTCGCTACGTGACGCACCGAGCGATAGCTGCTCGAGGAGACGACGCGCGACAGATAGTTGCTGAGCGCACCGACATTGGGCGCGATCGACATGTCGTTGTCGTTCAGGATGACGATCAGCCGCGACTTCGACGCGCCGGCGTTGTTCATCGCCTCGTAGGCCATGCCGCCTGTCATGGCGCCGTCGCCGATCACCGCGATAACGTTGAACGCATCCGCAGAGAGATCCCGCGCGGCCGCCATGCCCAGCGAGGCCGAGATCGACGTCGAGCTGTGCGCCGCACCGAAGGGGTCGTAGACGCTCTCGGCGCGCTTGGTGAAGCCCGACAGCCCGCCAGCCTGCCGCAGCGTGCGGATGCGGTCGCGGCGACCGGTCAGAATCTTGTGCGGATAGGCCTGATGGCCGACGTCCCAGACGACCTTGTCGCGCGGCGTGTCGAAGACGTAGTGCAGCGCGACCGTGAGCTCGATGACCCCCAAGCCGGCACCGAGATGGCCACCGGTCTCGGAGACTGCACTGATCGTCTCCTCGCGCAACTCGTCGGCAACAAGCTGTAGATCGTCCTGCGCAACCCGCCGCAGGTCCTTCGGGTTCGAGATGCTGTCCAGGAGTTTGGTTGCCGACATGCCGCCTCTCAGTAGCGCACCGCGCTTGGTTGCTAGCTGGTTCGCGCCGCGATGTACCGCGCCAGCTCCGACAAGGGCGTCGCGGCGTCACCGAACCGTGCCAACGCCGCCTCCGCCATCTCGACCGCCGCCGCCAGCTCGCGCCTCGCACCGTCGACGCCGAGCGCGCTCACGAACGTCGCCTTCGCCTGCTCCTCGTCCCGCCCGAGGTCTTTCCCTACCAAAAGAGCGTCACCTTCCACGTCGAGCAGATCGTCGCGGATCTGAAAAGCGGCACCAACGGCGCGCCCGAACACACGCAGCGCCGAACGATCGGCGTCACGCGCATCGGCCGCGATCGCGCCAGCCTCGCAGGCGAAGGTGATCAAGGCACCGGTCTTGAGCGCCTGGAGCTTGCGCAAGCCGTCGAGGCCGGTGGCGGTATCGGCCTCGAGGTCCAGCATCTGGCCGCCGCACATGCCGTGCGCGCCGGCAGCGACCGCGAGACCATGCGCAAGCTCGGCTCTGATGCCGCCCAGGAGCGGCAGTGACGGATCGGCCAAGCTCGAGAAGGCCAGAGCCTGCAAGGCGTCGCCCGCGAGAATGGCCGTGGCTTCGTCGAAAGCGCGGTGCAGCGCCGGCCGGCCACGGCGCTCGCGCGCATCGTCCATCGCCGGCAGATCGTCATGGACCAGCGAGTAGGTGTGCAGGCACTCGATCGCGGCGCCGATACGCACGAGGCTCGTGTCCTCGACATCGAAGAGGCGGCCGCTCATCACCGTCAGGAGCGGCCTGACGCGCTTGCCGCCGGCGTGGAGCGCGTAGCGCATCGCCTCGGCCAGCCGAGGTGCGTCCTGACCGGTGGCCGGAACGAGCCGCTCCAGCTCGGCTTCGATACGCGGCACCATCGCGTGGCGCACCATGTCGAGCGTGTGCGTACTCACGTCGCCTCCGGATCGAGCGGCTCGGTGTGCGGCGCGCCGTCTGCGTTCTCGACCAGCCGTTCCACCCTGAGCCGCGCCTCGTTGAGCTTTTGCTCGCAGTGCCGCCTGAGCCGGGTGCCGCGTTCATACGCATCGATCGAGTCCGCCAACGGTATCTCGCCGCGGTCGAGCCGATCGACGATCGCCTCGAGCTCGGCGACCGCTTCCTCGAAGCTCAGCTCTTCGATGCGCTTCGCAGCCGGCGCGTCGCCACTCACGCTCGGTCCTCCATGGCCCGAAGGTGCGCGAGCACCGAGCGCGTCAGTGCCGGCGGGTCGTAGCCTCCCTCCAGAACCGAGATCACACGGCCTTCCGCGTGCCGCTCGGCGATCTCGACCAAGCGCTCGGTGATCCAGGCGAAATCGTCTTCGGTCAGCCGGAGATTGGCCAGCGGGTCGGCGAGGTGTGCGTCGAACCCGGCGGAAATCATGACGAGTTCCGGCTGGAACGCATCCAGCGCGGGGAGAATGCGCGCTTCAAGCGCCGCGCGCCAACGCGCACCGTCGGTGCCGGCCTGCACGCAGGTGTTGAAGACGTTGCCGACACCCGCCTCACTCTCGCGGCCCGTGCCCGGGTAGAGCGGCGCCTCATGGATAGAGGCGTAAAAGAGGCGCGGGTCGCTCTCGAAGATGGCCTGGGTGCCGTTGCCGTGATGAACGTCGAAGTCGGTGACCGCGACACGCGACAAGCCGTGCGCGTCGAGCGCATGCAGCGCGCCGATGGCCACGTTGTTGAAGAAGCAGAAGCCCATGGCGACATCCGGCTCGGCGTGATGGCCGGGGGGCCGCATGGCCAAGAACGCCCGCCGCGTTCGTCCGCCGAGCACCGCGTCGACGGCGTCAACGGCGGCACCAGCTGCCCGGAGTGCCGCTTCGCCGGTGTGCGGGTTCAACCAGGTGTCCATGTCCAACGGCACGGAACCCCGCGCTGGGACCTGGTCGAGGACATTGTTGATGTGGGCCGCGGAGTGCGCGCGGAGCAGATGATCCAGCGTCGCCCGGCCCGGCTCGTGCCGGCTGAGATCGACATCGGTCGCCGCATCCAACCCCTTGAGGATGTAGTGCAGTCGGATGGGCGCCTCGGGATGCCCCTGGCCGGGATCGTGCGCGAGCGCCGCTGGATGGTGATAGACGAAGAGGGTCATCTCAGGCCGCTAGCTCGGCGAGTTGCTGGACGAATGTCTGCGCCCGAGCCAGCCGCTCGGCCGGCGAGGCCGTTTCCTGGCTGAGCACGAGGCGGTGGTCCGGACGGACCCGGATACGACCGTGGCTGTCCGCGATCAACGGCACCAAACGCTCAGGCCGGCTGAAGTGGTTGTCGCGGAAGCCGATGACCAAGCCCTTGGGCCCGGCGTCCAGCTTCTCGACATTGGCGCTGCGGCAGGCGAGCTTGAGGCGAACCAGTTCCAGCAAACTCTCCGTCTCCGCGGGTAACGGCCCGAAGCGGTCGATCAGCTCGGCGGCGAAAGCCTCGATCTCGTCGACCTCCTCGAGCGACGCGAGCCGGCGGTAGAGGGAGAGCCTGAGGTCGAGGTCGGCAACGTAGGTGTCGGGCATCATCGCCGCGACGTCGATTGTGATCTGCGGCGCCCAGCGGTCGCCTGCCTCGGGCGGCCGCTCGCCCTCCCCGGCGCCCGCTTCGCGCGCGGCCTCGAGCGCCTCCTGCAGGAGCTGGTTGTAGAGTTCGAAGCCGACCTCCTTGATGTGACCCGACTGGGCATCGCCCAGGAGGTTGCCATGACCGCGGATGTCCATGTCGTGGCTCGCCACCTGGAAGCCGGCACCCAGGCCGTCGATCGTCTCCATCACCTTGAGCCG
This sequence comes from Geminicoccaceae bacterium, assembly GCA_028279345.1. GTDB lineage: Bacteria > Pseudomonadota > Alphaproteobacteria > Geminicoccales > Geminicoccaceae > JAAAPF01. The sequence goes on along the minus strand of JANQNY010000009.1, from coordinate 4,549 downwards.
CCGCTCCGCGGTCTCGGCGAGCACGCGATTGGCCGGCACCGTGAAGTAGGCGTAGCCGCGGACCTTGCCGCGCCCGATCCGGCCGCGGAGCTGGTAGAGCTGCGCCAAGCCGAACATATCGGCGCGATGCACGATGAGCGTATTCGCGCGGGGGATGTCGAGGCCGCTCTCGATGATGTTGGTGGCGAGCAGCACGTCCAGCGTGCCGTCATCGAAGGCGAGCATGACCTGCTCGAGCTCGGCAGCCGGCATGCGGCCGTTGGCGACGCCGATCTTGAGCTCCGGAACGAGTTGGAAGAGATCGTCCGAGAGCCGCGCCTGATCCTCGATCCTGGGGCACACATAGAAGCTCTGCCCGCCGCGGAAGTGCTCGCGGAGGAGCGCTTCTCGGATCACCACGCGATCTGTCGGCATGACGAAGGTGCGCACCGCGAGCCGGTCGACCGGCGGCGTGGCGATGATGGACAAATCGCGCAAGCCGCCGAGCGCCATCTGCAAGGTCCGCGGGATCGGCGTCGCGGTCATCGTGAGCACGTGCACCTCGGCACGAAGCTGCTTCAAGCGCTCCTTGTGCGCGACCCCAAAATGCTGCTCCTCGTCGACGACGAGCAGGCCCAGGTCCTTGAATGTGACGGACTTGCCCAGAAGCGCGTGCGTGCCGATGACGATGTCGACCGTACCGGCGGCGACCTCCTGCTTGATCTTCGTCGCCTGCCGCGGCGTGACGAACCGTGAGAGCATCTCGATCCGCACCGGAAAGCCCTCGAACCGCTGCCTGAAGACCCGGAAGTGCTGGCGCGCGAGCAGGGTCGTCGGAGCCAGGATCGCCACCTGACGGCCCGACAGCGCAGCGATGAAGGCGGCACGGAGCGCCACCTCCGTCTTGCCGAAGCCAACATCGCCGCAGACGAGCCGGTCCATCGGCCGGCCGGAGCTCAAGTCCGCGACGACCGCATCGATCGCAGCGAGTTGGTCGTCGGTCTCTTCATAGGGAAAGCGCGCGCAGAACTCCTCCCAAAGGCCCGTCGTGCGTTCGAGCGCCAGGCCGTGTTTGAGCTGTCGCTCGGCCGCGATCCGCAAGAGCGCGTCCGCAAGGTCCTGAATTCGCTTCTTGACCGCGGCCTTCCGGGCTTGCCAGCCGGCACCACCGAGGCGGTCGAGCTGAACCCGATCCTCGCCGGAGCCGTAACGCGACAAGACCTCCAGGTTCTCCACCGGCAGGAAGAGCTTGTCGTTGCCGGCGTAGACCACCCGGATGCAGTCGTGCGGCGCGCCGCCGACGTCGATCGGCTCCAAGCCGTCGAAGCGCCCGATGCCATGGCTCTGGTGGACCACGAGATCGCCCGGCTTGAGGGCGGTGATCTCCCCGATGATGGCGTCGCTGCGGCGCTTGCGCGGCCGCTGGCGGCGCAGGCGCTCACCCAAGATGTCCGTCTCGCTGACGATCACGTTGCCGGCGCGAACGAAGCCCCGCTCCGCCGGCAGGACGGCGCTCACAGGTCCGCGCCCTTGTGCCTCTTCGAGGCTTTCCACCGGCGGCAGCGCGTCGAGCCCGGCATCCTCCAGCATGTGCTGCAGGCGTTGGCGCGCGCCCTCGCTCTGGGCCGCGACGATCACCGCCTCCGCGGTCGGCGCGACGGCGCGCAGATGGTCGATGACCGCGTCGAACAAGGACACCTCGCGTTGCTTGCGCTCGGCCGCGAAGTCGCGCCCAGGGCGCCCCTCGGCGTCGAGCACATGGCCGGCGCCGGGCGGCACCTCGCCGGCCACGAAGCGCAGGCCCTTCGCCGGGTCGAGCCGGCGCCGGACACTCGCCCCATCGAGGTAGAGGCGCTCGGGCTCGAGCGCGCGGTAGGGAACCCCCAGCTGGCTGCCGTGCGGCGCCTCCAGGCGCGCGGCGTAGTGCTCGGCGACGGTGTCGAGCCGCGCGCCGAGCGCCGCCTCGACCTGGTCGTCGAGCGACCAGGAGAGACAGTTGGGCAGATAGTCCAGCAAGGTGTCGAGCCGCTCATGAAACAGGGGCAGCCAGTGCTCCATGCCCGCAAACGGCCGGCCGGCGCTGATCGCCTCGAGCAGCGGGTCGTCGGCCACCGCACCGAACTGCTGCAGGAAGCGGACGCGGAAACGCTCGATGGCCGCCGCGTCGAGCACGACCTCCGAAAAAGGCGCCAACTCGACGTGATCCACCCGACCGAGCGAGCGCTGCGTGAGAGCATCGAAGGTGCGGATGCCCTCGAGCTCCGCGCCGAAGAAGTCGAGCCGTAGCGGCGCGCCGCCGCCCGTCGGGAATACGTCGACCAGGCTGCCGCGCACGGCGTACTCACCGGCCTCGACCACCGTCGCGCAGCGGCGGTAGCCGATGCCCTCCAGCCTCTTGATGAGCGCCTCGCGGTCGACCCGGTCGCCGCGCTTGAGACGCAAACGGGCGGCGCGAATGGCGTCGGCGGGTGGGACGTACTGCGACAGCGCATTGACCGTGGTCACGACGAGCAGCGGCCCACCCGGTCCATCGGCGAGGCGGCTCAGCGCCGCGAGTCGCTGCGCCATCACATCCGCTGTCGGGGAGACGCGATCGTAGGGAAGACAATCCCAGGCGGGGACGAGCAGCCCTTCGCACTCGGGCAGAGCGAACTGGGTTGTCGCTAGGAAGCGCTCGCCGCGCGCCGAATCCCGCGCGACATACAGATGCACACCTGCATCCACGGCCAATCGTTGGGCGATAAAGAGCGCGTCCGCCCCGTCCGGCGCATGGGCGACCGGCAATGCCGGGAGGGCCACCCGGGTGGCGGTGGCGGCGGCCGGCTCGGCGAGTGTCAGACTCACGGGTTGGCGCTCGTCACCTCGGCAAGCCGGCGAAACACGCTGTGGTCGTGCCGCGCGGGCACCGGGACGCGGCCCGTGACCCACGACAAGATGTCCTGGTCGTGCTCCTCGAGCAGCGCCTCGAAGCGGTCGAGCTCACCCGCATCCAGACCGTCCAGATGGTGGTCCTTGAACCGTCGGAAGATGATGTCGCTCTCGCGCACGCCACGATAGAGGCTGCGATAGGCCAGACGCTTGCGGCGCACGCTCAAAGGTTCCCCCACGGGCTGTCTCCACGCTTGCGTGAGGCAGCTTGATCTAGCCTACTCGGGGCGTGTCGCCAAGCAAGCCGATCCACCGCACCGACGACAGCGCTACGCTCGCCGCGTGGCTCGCCGCACCGCTTCCCGACATTGCCGGCATCGGTCCCGCGCGGCGTGCCAAGCTCGCGGCCGTGCTCGGATCCGAGCTGCGCCGACGCGACGCGCTCCTCTTCCTGCCGGATCGGCTGGTCGACCTCGAGCCGACACCGGGCAAGGCGTTGCACCCCGGTGCAGCGGCGGCGTTCTGGTTCGAAGCTAGCGCCGCGCCGGCGCGCCTGGCCCGCCGTGGCCGCGCCCTCGTCGGCGCCGTCGACGACCGACCGCTCCGGCTCCTTTGGTTCCACCCGCCGCCGCAGAATCTCCTCGAACGTTTCGCGCGGGGCCGCGTGCTCTTGTCGGGCACGTTGAGGGCCGATGGAGAGCGCGGCCTCGCCTGCCCGCACCCGCGCCTCCATCCGGAGCGCGACGCGGGCAGCCGGCTCGCCAGCTATCCGGACCTGGACCGCGCGCTGGGCCGCCGCTTTCAAGCGCTCGTCGGCGCGGTGCTCGAGAGCTGGCCGGAAAACATCGACGACGATAGGGGCCTCCGCGCGGCGCTCGCCGTCCTCCACGGGCTCGAGCCGGGCGACGAGGAAACCGCGCGACGCCGGCTGGCGGCCCTCGAATGGCAAGCCTTCCAGCGGGACCTCGAGGCCGCCCAAACGGGGCGTCCACGTGACGGCCGCCCCGTTGACGTGGCCGGTCGCCTCGCTGAAGCCGTCGAACGCGCGCTCCCCTTCGCGCTGACGAAGAGCCAGCATGCGGCCGTCGTGTCCTGCCGCGCCGACCTGCGCGCCGGTCGCCCAGTGACCCGCATCGTCAGCGGCGATGTCGGCAGCGGCAAGACCGTCGTCGCCGCCTTGGCCGCCGCCGACGTCGTGGAGGCAGGCCGCCAAGTGCTACTGCTGGCGCCGAGCGAGAGCCTCGCCGAGCAGCACGCGCACAACTTTGCCCGATGGCTCGGCGGCCGCGGCGTAGAATTGGCGCTGCTCACCGGCAGCGTGCCAACCGCTGCGCGCCGTCCGTTGGTCGAACGCCTGGCCGACGGGCGGCTGCACGTCCTCGTTGGCACCCATGCCGTCCTGGAGCCGTCCGTCACCTTCCACGATCTGGGCCTGGCGATCATCGACGAGCAGCAACGTTTCGGCGTCCGGCAACGCGCGCTGGTCACCAGCAAAGGGCTGGCCTCGCAGGTTCTGACCCTGACCGCGACGCCGATCCCGCGAACGCTCGCGCTGATGCTGGCAGGCTCGTTCGCGGTGTCGCGGCTGGAGCCGCGCGCGCACGTGCGCGACAACGTGACGACGCGGGCGATCGGCCGCGACCGGGAAGCGCTGGTGCTCGAGCGGCTCGTGGCGGCGGTCGACCGCGGCGAGCGGGCCTTC
>JANQNY010000003.1 GCA_028279345.1 Geminicoccaceae bacterium | reverse complement strand
TTCGACCGGCTCGTCGGCGACGGTATCCGGCTCGCTCAGCGTCACCTGCCGCAACGACACCGTGATTGCAGCGCCCCCGGCGCGGCGCCCCATGCGCTTGAACAGATACACGCCCTCGGGCGTGCGAACGGGCTGGCTCACGCCGCCGTCGGACAGGGTCGCCAGCACGTTGCGCAGCTCGGGTGGCAGCGTGCTCTCCGCAAGCCAACCGAGGTCGCCCCCGCGGTCGGCACTCGGCGAGATCGAGACCTGCTCGGCGAGCGCCGCAAAGTCGGCGCCGTTGACCAACGATTCGCGCAACCGTCGCGCATCGTCGAGAACGCGAGGTTCCTGGTCCGGGGCATAGACCGGCAAGAACAGCTCGGAGATCCGATACTCGGTTTCCCCGGCGCCGACGCTGCGCAGTGTCTGCGCCACCTGCACGTCGCTCACGACGACGCGGGGCAGAAGCTGCTGGCGTGCGATGAGGCTCCAGGCGATCTGCGTGCGCAGCTGATCCCGCAGCGTTTCTCTCTCCACACCCACCTGCTGCAGAATCTGGTAGATTCGGTCGGCGGTCATGTTGTTGCGGGCGGCGAGCTCTGCCACCTGCGTGTCGATCTCGGCGTCCGCAACCTCAATTCCGAGGCGCCGCGCCTCTTGCGACTGCAAGCGCTGGTCGATCAGGGCGCGGACCACCTGCGGACGCAGCCGCGCAGCATTTTCCGCCGTTGGCGGCTGGCCCGTGAACAGGAGCGCCAGTCGCACCCGCTGTTCGACGTCGCGGTCGGTCACGACGTTGTCGTTGACCACGGCGACGATGTCCTGCGCGGCAGTGACGGTCGGCGCACACAGGAGCAACGCGAGCAGCAGCAGACGAAGCGGACCAATGGTCATCGAGTCCTCATTCGGATGAGCCGGTCGGAACCCCCGTCTCCACACCAAACTCACCGAGATTCTTCAAGCTAAAGCGCAACGCAACGGTGGTGTCATCGCCCGCGTCACCGTCGCTGGTGAAGTCGCGGTCGACGCCGACCGCGACCGTGAGGCATGCATCCTCGTAGAGCAAGCCGATGGATTGACCGATGTCCTGGCCGGTCTCGAAGTTGCGCCGTGCGCCGGCGATCAACGACCAGTTATCGTCGAAGCGCACGGCCAGGGCGCCGCGGCCTTCCTGCTCGCGCTCGCGCTCCACGCCTTCGTTCTCGTCGAGCACCAAGTAGCCGAACGCCAAACGCAGCCAGGGTGGCCCCACCACCGCGGTGAGGTCGCTCTTCGAGAGCCTGTTGAAGCCCGAATCGACCCGGAACCGGTAGTCGAGGTCGACCCACTCGTGCGGGTTAAGGTCGATGCGACCGACGAAGTCGGAGAGCTGGTTCTCGAGGCCGCTGACGTCCTCGAACACGTCCGTGTCACTGAACCGATAGCTCTGGCCCAGGGTGACGGCCCAGAGCTCGCGCACCGGACCGACGGCCGACGTTCGGATGGCCCAGCTCGCCTTGCTGCCTTCATCGAACCGGTCGAGACCAGCAAAGCGGTTCGACAACAAGAGGTTGGTCTCGTCGAACTCGGTATCCTGACTGTCCTCGTTGGAGATCGAAGATGGGTCCACCCCCGTCGGCGCAACGGTGAAGCGGATGATCGGCTCGATCTCATAACCGATGCCGCTCGCGCTCACCTTCGAATATGGCCGCCGCCACCCGAAGGACGCACGCGGCAGGAAGCGGGTGGTGAAGTCGACATCGCCATCTCGCATGCCCGTGGCCGTGTCACCCGCCGTGGCGTAGAAGTCGCCGCGGATACGGGCGCTCGCCTCGAAGATGTCGCCCCACCGCGAAATCCGGGGAACGAGCATCTCGCCGGCGATGGAGGCGCGGGTCTGGTCGAGACCGTCCGTGCGGTAGAGGCTCAAAAAGTCCGGCGTCACCGCCCAGCGGACGCCGTAGTCGCGCATGACGCCGGTGAACTCTTGGCGTAGCCGCGGCAGCGCCTGTGGCACGTCACCCTGCTCGACGTCGGGGCGCAGGGTCTGGAAGCCGAGCAGCGATGCATCGATGAAGTAGTCGTTCTCGAAGCGATCCACGAACAACCGGCTGTCGAGCACGTTGGCCCGTGAGATGTTGTAGCGCCGCAGATAGGTGCGATCGCTGGCGACGTTGAGGTCGAAGCCCGTGTCCCAAAAGCGGGTGAGGTCGTAGCGCCCACGCACGTCGAGATGGCCGCGAAACTCGTTCGGATCGCCGCCGGGACCGCTCGCATAGGTCCCGCTGGCCGTCCCCTCCGTGAGACCGAAGGTCTGCAGGTCGCGCACGTCCACCGAAAGCTGTGGCGGCTCGCGCGTCATGACGGACGGCGTGAAGGTGATGTCCCGGTTCGGCGCTTGCGCCCAATAGTAGGGTGTGTCCACCATGAAACCGAGATTGCTGTCGAAGCGGAAGGTTGGCGCGAGGAATCCGGATTGGCGCTCCACCAGCGGGTCCGGATGGGCGAAGTAGGGGGTATAGAGGACTGGCACCCCGCTGAGCTCGAAGGTGGCGTCCTCGTAGACGAGCCGGCGATCCTCCTGGTCGTGCGTGACACTGTCGGCGTTGATCTGCCAAACGGGAGCATTGCCGGGACAAACCGGGCAGGGTGTGTAGGTCACATCGCGCAGCTCGGTCTGCCGGCCCGCGCTTCGGTCCGCGCGCTGGGCGACCAGGAGGGAGCTGTCGGCGAGCCGGACCGCGATGCCCTCGATGAAGCCGTCGCTCAGATCTTCGCCCAACTCCATGCGATCGGCGTAGTACGTGTCCCCTGCGTCGTCGACGAGCACGACCTCGCCGATGGCGCTCACCGTCGCCGCGCGCCGGTCGTAGACGACTTCGTCCGCCGTCAGCGTGTAGCCGTTCCGCGCGAGCATCACCCGACCGCGAGCGATCGCCCGCTCGCTCTCGGGCTCGTAAATCACTTCCGCCGCCTCGAGGAGAATGTCGCCGTCGGCGGTGGGCGCCTGCGCTGCGGCCGCCAGCGGCAGAACGACAACAACGAGGGCTGTGATGACTGGGCGCATCAGCCATCCTCCAGCTGAAAGAGCGCGGCGCTGCCCAGCATCAGCGCGATTGCCGGCGGAGTCCACGCGGCCATCAGTGCCGGAACCTGGCCGGACATGGCGAGCGCCCGGACCACGTCGACGAGGATGAAGAAGGCAAAACCGCCCAAGAGCCCGAGCGGCAGGAGGCGGTTTCCGCCGCTTCGTTCGAACCGCAAGGTAAAGGTGACGCCCACGAGCAGCATGGCGGCGAAGAACGCCGGCGTGGCCAAGAGGCTGTGCCAGTGAACACGATGCTCACGCGCGGAGAAGCCGAGCTGCTCGACGAGGCGAATGTAGTCCGGCAGCTCCCAGAACGAGAGGGTTTCCGGGCTTCTGAACGACCGCGTGATGGCTTCCGGGCCGAGGTTCGTCGCGATGCGCACCTCGCCGATCGGACGGTTGAGGGCCTCGTTGTCGGAGCGGCGGGCGTCCTCCAGCACCCATACGCCCGGCTCCAGCGTCGCTGCCGGCGCATCCAAGCGGAAGCCGTAGTGTCCTTCAGGGCCATAGACGAACACCCGCACCCCGCGCAGCGTTGCGGTCGGCCCAGGCCCCAGAGATGCCGCGTTCATAATGAAGCGGTCGTCGCCGTCGACGATGCGCAACCAGACGCCGCCCGGAAACACGGCAACCTGGTCCGGCTCCCCGCCGTCGGCCACGGTTTCCAGGCGGTCATAGCGTTGTGCGAGTGCCGCCGAGAGAGGGCTGAGCATGGCGACGACGAGCGTACCGAGCATCGCTGCGGCGAGGCAGGCAGGCGTCAGGAACTGCCAGACCGAAACGCCGGCGGCGCGCACGGCAACCAATTCGCCGGCGCGGTTGAGGCGCCAGAAGGCCACCATCGCGCCGAACAGCACGGCGAACGGCCAGATGCGATCCATCAAGATGGGCACGCGCAGCGCCGCGAGCTCCATGGCGCCGAGCCACGTGGTGGTCGAACCGGCGGCGCTCCGCAGCTGCTCGATCAGGTCGATGACGAAGGCCAGGCAGGCGAAGGCAAACGCCACGGTCAGCACCGCCGCCAGCGTATGGAGGGCGATGTAGCCGCTCAGCGTCGCCGGCAGCAGGACGGCCGGGCGCGAGACGCGCGGTGTCTGGGCGAACGTCGCCACCGTGTCAGCTCGACGGGCGCGCCGCGGGCGTCGGCATCCGGCCTCCGGCGAGCAGCCAGAGGCAGGCCAGCGATGCCAGCAGCGGCACGAGGTAGAGCACAGGTATGACGGCCAGGTCGGCCTTCGCAAAGCTCAGTGACAGCAAGGAGAGGACGACGACGGCGATGGCGATCACGGCCGATGCGGACACCGCTCGCCAGCCGCTGTCGCGGACTGGCCGGTAGCGGAGCACGCAGGTCGCGGCGACAAGGGGCAGCGCCAGCGAAACGAGCGGCCACGACAAGCGCTCGTGCGCCTCCGCGATCCACTGGCGGCGGTCGGCGTCACTGATGTCGGGGGGCGGGTCCAAGAGCTCGCCCAGCGACATCTCGCGGGTCTTGAGCGCGCGCGAACCCGGCGTCTGCTGCGCTTCCAGCTCCACCGCGGTCTCGTCGAACACGACGATCGACAGCGTCCCTTCGTCGTCACGCTCCTGGTAGCTGCCGTCCTTGACCAGCATGACGGGGCCTTCGTCGATCGTGGCGATCCGCCCTTCGTCGGCGATCAGCGTCACCTCGCGACCGCGCTGGCGACTGTCGTGGACGATCACGTTGGCGAGGTCCCCGGTATCCAGCCGTTGCTCGACATAGACGGTGAGGCCGTCTGCAAGCTCGGTGAAGACGCGCTCTTGCAGGAGCACGGTCGAGATCCCCTGACGCGCCTCGAACTGCAGGTCGCGGAAGTGCCGGTAGGCAAGCGGCATGACGTAGAGCGCCACGACGTAGCCCATGCCCACGAAGATCAGGCCCAGCATGAAGGCGCCACGGGCGATCTGCAGATCGGAGAGACCGGTCGCACGGAAGCTGGCGAGCTCACTGTCGGCGCGCAGGCGGTGGTAGCCGATCAGCGTGCCGACGAAAGCAGCGAATGGCAGCACGACGAGGACGAGCGACGGCACGAGCAACGAGGTAAGGTAGAGGAAGCGGCCGACCGACAAACCCTTGTTGACGATCAGGTCGACGAACCGCAACGACTGCGACAGCCAGACGGCACCGGCGAAAGCAATGAGGGCGAGGGCCGTGGGGGCAGCAAGCTGACGAAGCACGTAGCGAGCGAAGATCGTCATGGGCGCAGCATAGCCGCGCTGGCGCCGCCGACCAGCGAATTGGACGCTCGGCGGCATGCCTGCCGATGAGCGAAAAGGAGGACGTCACATGCAGGTCACCTATGAGCCGCTCGCCATCGAGGGCACCGGCGTCCTAGCACTCTTGGCCGCGACCACGGCCCCACTGGCCACCACCAGCGGCCGACTCGACGAGGCGTTGAATGGGCTTGTCACGCGCGCGCTCGAGCTCGCACCTGGACCTCTCGACCGCAGTCAGGTCGTCGATGTGTTGCTTTTGGCGGGCAATGCTGCGGGCTTCGACCGGGTCTTGGTGGTTGGTGTGGGCGACCCCGCGCAGTTCGATGACCCTGCTGCGATCGACGTTGGGGCGGCGCTCGCACGCGCGGCGGCGGCACACAAGGTGGAGCGTCTGACGGTGCTTGCGGAGCTGGATGGTGGCCCGCTGGACCCCGCGGCGCTCGCCACGTCTCTCGCACTCGGTGTTTCGCTCAAGACCTATCGCTTCGATACGTTCAAGCAGCGCCCCGCCGACGCCAAGAGCTTAGGCGAAGTCGTCGTGCGTAGCGCTGCCGGTACGGCGCCTGCGGCCGGTGAGCCCGCGCGGCAGGCCGTCGTCTCGGGCGTGCATCGCTGCCGCGATCTCGTCAACCGGCCGGCCAACAGCCTCACCACGGACGCGTTCGTCGAGGCGACCCGCGATCTCAGGGCGCTCGGCGTCGAGGTGGAGGTGCTGGACCGCGATGCGATGCAAGAGCTTGGCATGGGTGCCCTGCTGGGTGTCGCCCAAGGCAGCGCGATGCCGCCCTATGTGGCCCTCGCCACCTGGAACGGCGCAGGCGACGACCGGGCGCCGCTGGCCCTGGTTGGCAAGGGCGTCGTGTTCGATTCGGGCGGGCTGTCGCTCAAGCCGGCGAAGAGCATGGAGAGCATGAAGTGCGACATGGCAGGCGCCGCCTGCGTGCTCGGCACGATGCACGCCCTGGCCGCGCGCCGCGCCCAGGCCAACGTGGTGGGCGCCATCGGCCTTGTTGAGAACATGCCGTCGAGCAACGCGCAACGGCCCGGCGATATCGTCCGCGCGTTGGCAGGCAAGACGATCGAGGTGCTGAACACCGACGCGGAAGGGCGCCTCGTGCTGGCCGATGTCCTTTGGTACGTGCAAGACCGCTTCAAGCCGGCCGCGATGATCGACTTCGCGACGCTCACCGGCGCCATCATCGTAGCCCTCGGCTACGAGCATGCCGGGCTCTTCGCCAATGATGACTCGCTTGCGCAGAAGCTCCTCGGGGCCGGTACCGCGACCGGCGAGACGCTATGGCGGATGCCGTTGGGCGAGCCCTACCGCAAGCAGCTCGAGAGCCAGGTCGCGGACCTCAAGAACATCGGTCGACCCGGCCAGGCCGGCGCCGTTGTCGCCGCCTGCTTCCTCGAGAGCTTCGTCGACAAGGTGCCCTGGGCGCACGTCGATCTCGCCGCCACGAGCTACGTCGAGACGGAGCACCCGCTTGCCGGCATCGGTGCGACGGGCTGGGGCGTGCGTTTGGTGGATCGCCTCGTTGCCGAGCAGTTCGAGCGCTGACGTGCACCTCGCCGAAGTCGGCTTCTACCATCTCACGCGCGCGCGGCTCGACGACGCGCTCCCGGCGCTCCTGGAGAAGGCGCTGGCCAGGGGCCTGAACGCCGTCGTCGTGGCGCGGGACGCCGAGCATCTCCGGCATCTCGACGAGTGGCTCTGGAGCTATCGGAACGACAGTTTCCTGCCGCATGGTCTCGCCTCTGCGGCGTTCGCGGAGCGCCAGCCCGTCCTGCTCGCCGCCGACGTCACCAATCCGAACGGGGCCAACCTGCTGGTGCTGGTCGACGGCCTCTTGCCCGCGGAAGACGCACCGTTTGCACGTGTCGTCGACCTCTTCGACGGCAATGACCAGGAGGCGCTGACGGCCGCCCGCGAGCGCTGGCGTGCGTGGCGTGAGCGCCGGGTCGGTGCCCTCGTCTACTACCAGCAGCAAGAGGCCGGCGGCTGGCAGAAGGCGCGGGAGGAGCGGGCGGAGGACGATTAGGCGCACGCACGGTTGGTGACGTCGGGCGCATAAGCCGGCAATCTAGCTACCTGAACAGCGCAGGATCGAGCGGATGGAGTTGCGCCAGTTCGCCGTGGCCATGGCCTGCACCACGCTCCTCGCGACTGCCGAGGCCGCCACCGCCGACGAGCGGGTCGACCTGGAGCTGGTGCTCGCGGCCGACATCTCCCTCTCGATGGACCTGCGCGAGCTCCAACTGCAGCGCGCGGGCTATGTCGCCGCCATTACGGCGCCGCAGGTGCTCGATGCCATTCGCCGCGGGTTCGACGGCAGGATCGCGGTCACCTTCGTCGAATGGGCGGGCATCGGCGACCAGCGCGTGACCGTGGGCTGGCAGGCGATCGCCGACGCTTCGGATGCCGCACGCTTCGCCGACGCAATCCGCACAGCGCCTCTGCGCCAGGCACGGCGCACCTCGATCTCCAGCGCGCTCACGACCGCGGCCAGCCTCTTCGCCGACAACGGCTTCACAGGCCATCGCCGCGTCATCGACATCTCCGGTGATGGTCCCAACAACCAGGGGACATCGGTCCACGCAGTGCGCGACCGTGTCGTCGGCGAGGGCATCATCATCAACGGGCTACCGCTGATGCTCGATGCCTTGCCGCCCGCTTGGTACAACATCCCTGATCTGGACTTGTACTACCGCGAGTGCGTCATTGGTGGCGTCGGCGCGTTCTACATCCCGGTCCAGCGGATGGAAGAGTTCGAGGAGGCGCTGATCCGCAAGCTCGTTCTCGAAATCGCCGGCGCGCCGCCGGCGGCACGCTATATCGAGGCGCAGGCGGGCGACACCTACGATTGTCTGATCGGCGAACGGCTGTGGCGCCAGAGGATGCAGGTCCTCGAATAGGCCTCAGAACCTGACGCGGAACGACAACCCCAAGAATGGGGCCGGGTCCAACTCTGCGTCCAAGATCTTCTCACCGCTCGAGTTCTCGAGCTTCATCTCACCCATTACTTGCACACCTGCGAGCGCGCTCAACCGAACCATGGGTAGGGGGTTGTAGGACGCGCTCACGAAGACGGGTAGCCCTTCTTCCTCGCCAACGCCGTCTGGGGCTGGACCTTCATCGTCGAGCCGGAACCGCAGCTGCTCGTAGCGTGCACCCAACGCGAACGTCCAATCCTCGACGCCGGTATAGTTGAGCGTCAGCCCCGGACCCCGCGTCGCGCCGCCGCCGGGGCCGGTGGTCAGCGCGAAGCTGTCGGTGATCTTCCAGTCGACAAGAAGGAACGGGAAGTAGATGCCGTTGCGTTCGATTCGGGCGAAGGCGCCGAAGCCTGGACCGATTCGCAACCGGTCGCTGAACTTGTAGGTGAAACCGGTGAGGATGCCGCCGGTGAGGCCGTCGCCCAAATCGCCACCGCTCTCGGCGGCCCAGCGCGCGGTCGGGACGGCGAGCACGTCGAACCGCTCGCCGAAACCCCAGCGGATGGGCGTGGAAACTCGGAACTCATTGATCGTGTCCCAGGGGTCCAGACCGGCGAGCCCGTCGTCGCCGTCGAAGGAGTACCCGTCATAGCGGTAGCCGACGGCGACACCGATGTTGTTGCGTCGGTTGAACGCGTAGATCAAGGCAGGTTCGATGAAGGCGCGCGTGACCGAGACATCGCCCCCTTTCTCAAGTCCGCTCTCGAACTGATGAACGGCGCCGCCCTGCATACGAAGCACGAAGCGCCCATCCGCCTCTTCGGCCTCCATCTCGGCCTGCAAGTCGGCCGGCGTGCCTGCCGGCGTTTCGACCTGCGCCCGCGCCTCTGCGGCGAGGATCACCAGGGCACAGGCCATAGTCCAGACGAGCGGGCGACGCATCGATGAAACCCCAAGTTTACGTAGAACTTGGGTGAGCTTTAGTTCTTTCCGCATGACTTGCCATCGTCATCATTGGTTCAACTATCGGTTCGCCTTCCCCGCCAATGCCGGCGAGGCTATAAGCCCGGCCATCCCCAATCCGACGAGCCCCGAGCGGAGCAATCTATGGCCATCGAGCGCACCCTTTCGATCATCAAGCCTGACGCCACCGAGCGCGATCTCACCGGCCAGATCAACGCGCGCTTCGAAGGGGCCGGCCTGCGGATCGTCGCCCAGAAGCGGCTGCACCTGAGCGAAGCTCAGGCCCAGGCCTTCTACGCGGTGCACAAGGAACGCCCTTTCTACGCTGACCTGGTCGCCTTCATGACGCGCGCGCCGGTGGTCGTGCAGGTGCTCGAGGGCGAGAACGCCATCGCCAGGAATCGCGAGGTGATGGGCGCCACCGACCCGGCCAAGGCGGACACCGGCACGATCCGCAAGGACTTCGCCCAGAACATCGAGGCCAACTCGGTGCACGGTTCCGACGCGCCGGAGACGGCGGCGCAGGAGATCGCCTTCTTCTTTTCCGCGATCGAGATCGTCGGCTGATCAGGCGAGCTTCGGCCAGATGAAGCCCTGAGGCGGTTCGGCGACGGGCTTCACCAGCCGCACCTGCTCGCCGTCGACGACTCCCGCGCCCGACGTCATGAGGCCCAGCGCGAGCGGGTAGATCTGGTGCTCGCGCTCGAGCACACGGGCGGCGAGCGTCGTTTCGTCATCGTCCGCCAGCACCGGCACGGCCGCCTGCGCAATGATCGGCCCGTCGTCGAGGGCCGGTCTGACGACGTGGACCGTGCAGCCGGTGATGCGCACGCCCGTCTCGAGCGCGCGGCGATGGGTGTGGAGCCCGCGGAACGCCGGCAAGAGAGAAGGGTGGATGTTGACGATACGGTCCGGCCGTGTGGCGATGAAGGCGGCCGTGAGGACACGCATGAAGCCCGCGAGTGCCACCCAGGCGATGTCGGCATCGTCGAGCACCCGCTCGATCTCGCGTTCGAGTGCGCGCCGCTCGGCGAAGCGCCGACGGTCGACGAGCCGTGCCGGCAGATCCGACTGCTTGGCACGTTCGAGCGCGAACGCGTCGGCCCGGTCGGTGACGACAAGTGCGATCTCGAAGGGTGCCCCTCCGCGGGCGGCGTCGATCAGCGCCTGCAGGTTCGAGCCGCGCCCCGATGCCAGGACGGCTACGCGCGGGGCCATCCGTCGCCGTCGCCGGTCAACACCAGGGAAGGCGGGCCGGGCGCGCGCTCGATGGTGCCGAGCAACCAGGCGCTTGCCGTCCGGGGGTCGGCGTTGAGCGCTACCACGGCCGCTTCGGCCTTGGCTGGTGGCAGTATGCCAACGAGCCCGACGCCACAATTGAAGGTCCGCGCCAGCGTCGTTCGATCGAGCCCACCGGCTTCGGCGAGCCACCGGAATACGGGCGGTAGCACGAAGCTGTCCAGATCGACGCGGGCGCGCATGCCGTCCCCGAGCACCCGTGGCACGTTCTCCAGGAGGCCGCCGCCCGTGATGTGCGCGAGGGCCGAGGCGCCTTCGTCGGCCAGTACCGATGCCGCGCGGCCGTAGAGGCGCGTCGGCTCCAACAGCACCTCGTCGAGGCATCGTTCGGGCGCGAACGGCGCTGGAGCCGCAAGATCGACCGCTGCGGTCGCGACGATGCGGCGGACGAGCGAGAAGCCATTGCTGTGGAGGCCATTGCTGGCGACGGCGACGAGTTGGTCGCCGCGGCTGATCTCGGCGCGCCTGGGGAGCAAACGGTCACGCGCTACGGCGCCAACGGCAAAGCCCGCGAGATCGAAGACGCCCGGTCCGTAGACGCCGGGCATCTCCGCCGTCTCGCCGCCTAGTAGCGCGCAGCCGACCTCCGCGCACGCATCGGCAATGCCCTCGACCACCGACCGCGCAACGGTGCCGTCGAGCCGTCCGGTCGCGAAGTAGTCCAGAAAGAAGAGCGGTTCGGCGCCCTGCACGACGATGTCATTGACGCACATGGCGACCAGATCCGTCCCGAGGCCTCGGTAACGTCCGGCCGCTTGCGCCAGCAGGATCTTGGTGCCGACGCCATCGGTTGCGGCGACGAGCAAAGGATCCGCATGGCCCGCCGCCTTGAGGTCGAACAGGCCAGCAAAGCCGCCGAGGCTGTCGACGAGCCCCGGCCGCGCGGTACGTCCGGCCGCCGGACGGATGGCGTCGACGAACGCGTTGCCGAGGGCAATGTCGACGCCCGCGTCGCGATAGGCGTCGCGATCTGGGCGAGCGTTGCTCGGAGGCGCTTGTGTCATCGTGGACGACCCGGTTAGCTTCCGGCAGAAAGGCCGAGTGTTCGGTCACCTACGCGCCGCCTTGGCGCTTGGCAATCAACGAACCGCGAGCCGCCAGATGTTCCGCGCCCGTCGTTTCGCTTTTGCTGTCGCCACCCTGCTCGTCTCGCTGGCAGCGACGTTGCCAGCCTCGGCCCAGAACTACGAGGTGAGCGATGTTCGCGCCCAGGCATCGGCAGCAGACGCCGTCGAGGCGCAGGTCCTCGCCATCGAGAAGGGCCAGCGCGATGGCCTCCGGACGCTCTTGCGGCAGCTCGCTGGCGATGGCGCTCCGGGCGTCTCCGGGCTGTCGATCCAAGACTACGTGGTGAGCTTCGAGGTGCTCAGCGAGGAAGTCGGTCCCACGAGCTACGGTGCGACGCTCGCGGTTACCTACGATCGGCGCGCGGTGGACCAGCTTCTCAACCGCGGAGGTTCGGGAGGTACGACCGTCGCCCGTGAGGAGCTGCCGCCCGCGGTCGTGGTGCCGGTCTGGGAAACGGGTGCCGGGACCCGGCTGTGGGAGGCGGACAACGCCTGGAAGCAGGCCTGGGATCAGGCTGTGGACAACAACGCCGTGGCGCGCTTCGTCGTGCCCTTGGGCGATCTGCAGGATCTGGCGGCGGTGGACGCCCAGCGTGCGCTGCAGGGCGATCAGGCGGCACTGCAGAATTTGGCGCAGCGCTATGGGGCCGACACCGTGGTCGTGGCGCGACTGGTCGGGGACGGCACACCCGACGGTCCTCTCGAGGTGCGCGCATCGGGGTACGGGGCGGCTTTGACGGAGCCCTACTCGGCCGTCGTGCCACGCGACGCGTCGGGGTCGCTCGAGACGAGCCTCGCGAGCGCCGTGCGGGCCATGCAGGGCGTCTACGACCGTCGCGCGCGGGAAGGAGCAGCCGCGAAGGGACCGACCGCGGCGGTCGCCGTGACGGCGCCAGTGACCAGCCTCGACGAGTGGGGCCGGCTGCTGCGCTATCTGGAGGGGCTGCGCGGCGTCGAGGTGACGCGTGTCCGCGAGTTCTCGCGGACCGAGGCCAAGGTCGACCTGCGGGTGCAGGGTGGCGCCGACGCGCTCAACACGGAGCTCGCTCGCGGCGGTTGGTCGTTGCGCCAGGACGGCGCAGGCGGCTGGCGCCTGCAGCAGGGAGCGGCACCGTCGGGCGCGGCGCCGACCGCCGCGCCCGGCAGCGAGCTCTACGTTCCGTCATCGACGCTTTGAGCGAGAGCCGCGTCCCCGAACTGCCGCGTGGAGCGCTCGCCAATGCCCTGACGCTGCTCAGGCTCGTCTTGGCGCTGCCGATCGCAATGGCGATTCTCGACGGGCGGTCCTTGCTCGCGCTCTTGCTGTTGCTGTTTGCGGTGGCCACCGACGGCCTCGACGGCCATCTGGCGCGGCGCTACGGGAGCACCGCTTTAGGAAGCTGGCTGGACGTGGCTGCCGATCGCGTGCTCATCGCATCGGTCACGGGCGCGCTTTGGTGGGGTGGCGCGCTGCCGGTTTGGATTACGCTGGTCCTCCTGGTGCGCGAGGCCATGGGCATCGTCGGCGCGCTCTCGACGCACCAGCGCAAGCGCGGCGTCCAGCCCTTGGCTATCGGCAAGGTGTATGCCGCTCTGGTGTTCGTCCTACTGCTTGTCGCTACCGCCGCTGCTGCCGATTTCGCACCGCCCCGCTTGGTCGACCTGCTTGCGTGGCTGGTTGCCGCGGCGGCGCTGCTCTCGGCGCTCGCCTATGCCCGCAGCGCTGCGCGATGAGCGAGCCCGCCTCCCAATCGGCCGATCTGTTTCCGGCGTCGCTTCCGCCGCCGGCCGAACAGCTTCCTCTGGCGCTGGCGCTCGACGACAGCATGCGGGTCGAGGACTTTCTGGTCTCGCCAGCCAACCGGCTCGCCCGGACGCTGATCGATCGCTGGCCGGAAGGCGGCGATCCGGTTCTCCTGCTGACCGGGCCCCAAGGCGCGGGGAAGACCCACCTCGCGCGCATCTGGCAGGCGCGCACCGGCGCCGTCTGGCTGCGGCCACAGCTTTGCCCGGAGCGGGCCGAGGATGCACTCTTCGCCGGCGGGCCCTGGGTCGTCGACGATGCCGAGAAGCTGGGCGACGAGCAGTTCCTCTTCCATCTCGTCAACGTGGCCCGCGCCCAGGGCGACGGTCTGGTCCTGGTGTCCAGATTTCCGGCCAGCTCGTGGCGACCGCGGCTGCCGGACCTGCGGTCGCGGCTTCTGGCGGCCCCAAGCGTCGCCATCGAAGCCCCGGACGACGCGCTGCTCGCAGCGGTTCTGGTCAAGCAGTTCGCCGACCGCCAGCTCAAGGTACCGCCGCCGATCGTGGAGTTCTTGGCGCTGCGCATGGAGCGGTCGTTCGCGGCCTGCCGGCGCGTCGTCGATCTCGTCGACCGTCGGGCGCTCATCGAGGGTCGTCCGATCAACACGGGCCTTGCCCGCGACGTGCTGGCGACGCTCGAGGGCGAGCCGGGCTGACCGCGCATCGCGGCGGTCCTTGACCTTGCCGACGTGCTGGACCACAGCGGCGCGGCGTCTACGGGGAGGGAAGCATGGATTTGGGGATCGAGGGCCGGAAGGCGATCGTTTGCGCTGCCAGCGAGGGGCTGGGCCGGGCGTGTGCCTGGTCGTTGGCGATGAACGGCGTCGACGTCGTGATCACCGGGAGGACGCCTGAGAAGCTCGCCAGCGCCAAGGCCGAGATCGAGCAGGCGAGCGGCCGTACCGTTGTGACCGTCGCCGGCGACATCACCACCGAAGCCGGTCGCGCGGCCGCGCTTGCCGCCTGTCCGGAGCCCGACATCCTCGTCAACAATGCCGGTGGGCCGCCGCCAGGGGACTTCCGCGACTGGACCCGCGACGACTGGATCAAGGCGATCGATGCCAACATGCTGACGCCGATCGAGCTCATCAAGGCGACCGTGGACGGCATGATGGACCGGAGCTTCGGCCGCATCGTCAACATCACGTCGAGCGCGGTGAAGGCGCCGATCGACGTGCTCGGGCTCTCCAATGGCGCGCGCGCGGGCCTAACGGGCTTCGTCGCTGGCGTTGCGCGCAAGACCGTCGCCAAGAACGTCACGATCAACGGTCTTCTGCCCGGCCCGTTCGATACTGCGCGGCTGCGGGGCACCACCAAGGCCGTCAGCGAAAAGACCGGCCGGCCGTTCGAGGAAGTGTTCGAGGAGCGCAAGAAGCTCAATCCGGCGCAGCGCTACGGCGAGCCCTTCGAGTTCGGCGAGTACTGCGCGTTCCTCTGCTCCGCCCAGGCGGGCTACATCACCGGGCAGAACCTCTTGATCGATGGAGGCAACTATCCGGGCACGCTCTGAGCCGATGCGAGTCGCGGGGCTCATGACCGGCACCTCGATGGATGGGCTCGACGTGGCCCTCTGCGAGGTCGCGGTGACCGACCGGACGACAGGGCCGGGCGTGGACTGCAAGCTCCAAGGGTTCACCACGGTGGCTTTCCCGAGCGCCCTGCGCGCGCGGCTGGCCGCACTCGACACGCTCGATCTTCCGGGCTTGGCTGCGCTCGATGTTGATCTGGGCCGCTGGTACGCGGACGCCACCGTTGAGATCTGTCGGGCCGCCGGCTTCGCGCCGGAACTCGTCGGCAGCCATGGCCAGACCGTGTTTCACACGCATGCCGGCGTGAGCTGGCAGCTCGGCGAGCCGTCGTTCTTGGCCGCGGCGCTAGGCTGCCCTGTCGTCCACGGTTTTCGCCAAGGCGACATAGCTGTCGGCGGTGCGGGCGCGCCGCTCGTGCCGTTCGTGGATTGGGCGCTCTTGCGCGACGCCCAGGAGCCGCGCGCGGCGCTCAACCTGGGTGGCATCGCCAATCTGACGACGCTCCCGACCGACGGTGCGCCGCTCGGATTCGATGTCGGCCCGGGCAACATGGTGATTGATGAGCTTGCTCGTCGCGCGACGAGCGGTGCCGTCGGTTGTGACGCCGACGGCCTGATGGCGAGTCGTGGCCGCATCGACGAGGCGACGCTGGAGCGGCTTCTGGCGCACCCGTTTCTCGCGGCACCACCGCCCAAATCCTGCGGCCGCGAACA
Source organism: Geminicoccaceae bacterium (assembly GCA_028279345.1). GTDB lineage: Bacteria > Pseudomonadota > Alphaproteobacteria > Geminicoccales > Geminicoccaceae > JAAAPF01. The sequence continues at coordinate 64,799 of JANQNY010000003.1, read as the reverse complement.
GTTCGGTCCGGCATTCGTGGACGCGTGGCTCGCCGAGGCGCCGCCCGGAGACGAGCAGGGCTGGTGCGACCGGCTGGCCACGGCCACGGCTTGGACCGCTGCCGGGATCGCGGCGGCGCTCAGGCACCACGCCCCTGCGACCCGTCGTCTCATCGTTGCCGGCGGCGGCGTTCACAATCCCGTGCTGATGGCTGAACTTAGGCGACGCCTCGGCAATGCGGTCGAGGTGGAACGGAGCGACGGCCACGGTCTTCCAGCCGACGCGAAGGAGGCCATGGCCTTCGCGGTCCTTGCCGCGTGTCGCGTCGCCGGTGTGCCGGCCAACCTTCCCTCCGCCACCGGTGCGACGCGTCCGGTACTGTTGGGAAGCGTCTGCGCCACCTGAACCGCCTGCCGCGGCGCAACAAATCCTTTACAGCGCAAGCGTGCTCGTCCCAAACTGTTCATCGGCACCCATTTGGCCTCTCGCTACCGCCAAGACGGCACTGGGGGCTTCAACACATCGATAGGGAGAAGGGCATGACCGACGTCGTCATCGTCGCCGCGGCGCGCACCGCGATCGGCGCGTTCAACGGAACGCTGGGGATGATCCCCGCGCACGAGTTGGGCAGCACCGTGATCAAGGCCGTGCTAGAGCGCGCCGGGGTCGAGCCCGGTGAGGTCTCGGAGGTCATGCTTGGCCAGATCCTCAACGCTGGCCAGGGCCCGAACCCGGCCCGCCAGGCGTCGCTCGGTGCCGGCCTGGCCGTCGAGACGCCGGCCTACGGGGTCAACATGCTCTGCGGCTCCGGCCTCAAGACCGTCGCCATGGGCCACCAGGCGATCCAGGAGGGCGACAGCTCGATCGTCGTCTCCGGCGGCATCGAGAGCATGAGCATGGCGCCACATTGCGCGCACCTTCGTGCCGGCACGAAGATGGGCGATCTCAAGTTCATGGACACGATGCTCAAGGATGCTCTGATGGACCCGTTCTGCGGGTACCACATGGGCGGCACCGCCGAGAACATCGCCGAGAAGTGGCAGATCACCAAGGACGAGCAGGACGAGTTCGCCACCGGCTCGCAGAACAAGGCCGAGGCGGCCATCAAGGCCGGCAAGTTCAAGGACGAGATCGTCCCCTTCGTGATCAAGACGCGCAAGGGCGAGACCGTCTTCGACACCGACGAGTTCCCGCGCATGGGCGTCACCAAGGAGCAGATCGCCAAGATCCCGCCGGCGTTCAAGAAGGAAGGCACGGTCAGCGCCGGCAACGCGTCGGGCATCAACGATGGCGCGGCGATGGTGGTGCTGATGACCGCCGACGAGGCGGCCAAGCGCGGCCTGACGCCGCTGGCGACCATCAAGTCCTGGGCCCAGGCCGGCGTGCCGCCGGAGATCATGGGCACGGGTCCGATCCCGGCGTCGCGCAAGGCGCTCGAGAAGGCGGGCTGGAAGCACGAGGACCTCGACCTCGTCGAGGCCAACGAGGCCTTCGCTGCTCAGGCGCTGTCGGTGAACAAGGAGCTCGGCTGGGACACCAGCAAGGTCAACGTGAACGGCGGCGCGATCGCGCTCGGCCATCCGGTCGGTTCGTCCGGGACCCGCGTGCTCGTGACGCTGTTGCACGAGATGCAGAAGCGCGATGCCAAGAAGGGCCTCGCCACCCTCTGCATCGGTGGCGGCATGGGCATCGCCATGTGCGTGGAGCGCTAATCCAACAAGCTGGATTAGCCGTGAAGTTGGAGAGCCGCGTCCTTCGGGACGCGGCTCTTTGGCGTGAAGTGGAGAGGTGCGCCTGACGATGCTCCCGTGGACTGTGGGATTCGAGATCTGGCGCTTGCAGGTCGAGGCGTGGACGATTGCCGCGGCCTCGCCGGTGGTGATCGGCTTGCGGCTCTCGCGCGCTTGGCGTCATGGCGGCGATCCCGCCGATCGCGAATGGCAGCGCATGGTTAGCGAGAAGATGCTTGCCGTCACGGAGGCGCAGGCCCGTCTCGCGAGCATTTGGTTTTCGCCGACGGCAGCGCCGGACATCGCTCGCGCCGCGAGGGACGCACGAAGCGTTCTGAACCCCTACAGCCGTCGGGTTCGCGCCAACCTGCGTCGCCTTTCCTGAGCGCGGACGACAGGCAAGCGCAGTACCTCCACTAGCGGCCCACGTGGCGACCTGGGCCGGGGCCGCTCGGCGCGGCAGTTTGACGCGTATGGCCCCACCTTCCGCTTCTCGTGCGGCAACCGAACGCAGTCGTGGACGTCGCGTGGGTGCCCGCCTGACGATCTATCACGCCGCAACAGGCGGACCGTTCCAACATTCTCGACGATCAGAGCAAGCGGCGTGAAATTGAGATATGTGAAAGGACGCAGGTATCGGGCCAGTCTAACCGTTCGCGGCACTGGCGGCTGGTACAGAGTGCGCACGTGATTGCCGGTCTGCGTTCGTGCGAAAGACGAAATCAGCGTATCCGGTGCGTCGCCGACCTATGACTGAGCCTTGACTAAGGGCTGAGTAGTTTCGGCGGGTGCACCGGGGTGGATTACTCGTTTCAACACTTTTGATGGTACGCGACCTGCGCCGGCAATGTCTGTGTCGCATCTGCCCGGGGCGCGACCTAAGGCCGATCGCGTGACCGACATCTCGACCCTACACAAGCGCTGAGAGTAGATCGCAACGTGGGAGGAAAGCATGGCCGGACGAGTTGCACTGGTGACGGGCGGCACGCGCGGTATCGGCGAGGCCATCTCGGTCGCACTGAAGGACGCCGGCTACAAGGTCGCGGCCAACTATGGCGGTAACGACGAGAAGGCGAACGCCTTCAAGGATGCGACCGGCATTCCCGTGTACAAGTTCGACGTGGCGGATTTCGCTGCCTCCGAGGCCGGCGTGAAGCAGGTCGAGGCGGACCTCGGCCCGATCGACGTCCTGGTAAACAACGCCGGCATCACGCGCGATGCGCCGTTCCACCGGATGACGCCGGAGAAGTGGACCGCGGTCATCAACACCAACCTGAACAGCCTCTTCAACCTGACGCGTCAGGTCATCGACGGAATGCGCGAGCGCAGCTTCGGCCGCGTCATCAACATCAGCTCCGTCAATGGCCAGAAGGGCCAGTTCGGCCAGACCAACTATTCGGCGGCGAAGGCTGCGGCGATCGGCTTCACGCGCGCGCTCGCGGCAGAGGGTGCGGCCAAGGGGATCACCGTCAACGCCGTGGCGCCGGGCTACATCGCCACCGAGATGGTGATGGCGGTGCCGCAGGATGTGATGGAGAAGGTGATCCTGCCGCAGATTCCGGTCGGGCGGCTCGGTCAGGCTGAGGAAATCGCACGCTGCGTGGTGTTCCTCGCCAGCGACGATGCGGGCTACTTCACGGGCGCGACCCTGAACCCGAATGGTGGCCTCTACTTCGGCTGACCCAACGTCGCTGTTGCCGTCGGCGCAACCGGGGACGCTTCGGCGACCCCGGGGTGTCGGCGGCGGGCGCGTCGCGGCGCCTCACCCCCGATGGACGGAAGCGGGACCAGCGCATATAGCTCCCTGCGCTTAGCAGCCGTGTAGGGAGATACGCCGTCATGTCCGATCTTGTCGTGATTGCCTTTGAGGATCCCCAGAAGGCCTTTGAACTCCGAGGCCGCATGGTGGAGCTGCAGAAGGAATACCTGATCGCGATGGACGACATCGTGATCGTCACGCGCGACGACGACGGCAAGGTCAAGCTGCACCAAGCCACCAATTTGACCGCGGCGGGCGCCGTGGGCGGCAGCTTCTGGGGCCTCCTCATCGGGCTGCTGTTCCTGCAACCGCTGCTCGGCGCTGCGGTCGGGGCCGGTGCGGGCGCCCTCTCGGGTGCCATGAGCGACTTCGGCATCAACGACGACTTCATGCGCAAGACGGGTGAAAGCCTGAAGGCCGGAGGCGCCGCCATCTTCATCCTTGTGCGCAAGGTGACCGGCGACAAGGTCGTGGAACGACTGGCCGACTTTGCCCACACGGGCACCGTGCTCCAGACGTCCTTGAGCAAGGACAAGGAGGACGAGCTGCGGAAGATCTTCGATCAGACCTTCTGAGGTTGCCGGCTCCGATCACCCTTGAAGAGGCGCAGCCGTCGAATCGGGCAGCTTGCCGCTGCCTTGCAGCGCTAGGAGACCGCGCGCAAGAGCCCGCGCCGCGCCTGCTCTCGGGCACGGCGCGTGAGCGAGCGAGCATTGTCGCCCTCTTCAGGGCGCGCGCAACCGACACGCGCGCCAAGCCCTGGTCCGCCATCACCTAGCCAAGCGTGGCGAACGGCGGCCTGGAGGCGGCAACCCAAAACAGGCAGATCGACATCATCGACGTCGCTGAACCAGACGCCGAAGCAAGCACCACCCAGCCGGCCCACAATGTCGTCGGCGCGCACCTGGCGGCGCAACCCGTCGCCGACTGCGCGCAGCGCCCGGTCGCCGGCAGCGTAGCCTGCCTCGCGGTTGACGGTGTCGAGGCACTCCAACGTCACAGCGACGACCGCACCGCGATGGGCCATGCCCCGAACATTCAAGGTGGACTGCAGGAACGCGTGGAAAGCGCCATGGGCCAATCGACCGCTGATCGGCTCGACGCCCCTGGCGAAGGCGTGTTCCTCGCGGAGATCGTAGCGAAGCGTCGCCTCGTGCATCGTCCGAGCGAGCCGCCGCTGGATGAGCTCCTTGGCGTCGCTCGCGTCAACGACCTCGGTGGCACCGGCGGCGAAGGCCTCGGCGATCGTGAAGGGCGCATCCGCCGACCGGACCACGACGAAGGACGGTGCACCGGGTCCGTCGACGCCCTTGAGCAGCGTCAGTGTGAGCTGCAGGCTTTCGGCGTCCAGCGCATCCGTCAGGATCACGGCAGCGTAGGTTCCAACCTCGAGATGGGTGCGCGCATGGGCCACTGTCTCGGCGTAGGCGGAAACACTCCACCCCAGAAGTGCGTCGATCAGCGTCAGCTTGTGCGGACCTGGCGCGCCGACGAACAACACGGCTGGACGTCGCGATGGGTCGTCAGCATGGCGCGGCTCGTCGTTGAAGAAGTCGCGCGCCGCATCCCGCCGGTGTCGGGTGGCGCGCCTGAGCACCGCCAGATCCGCGAGCGCAACAAGCCGGCGCTGCCAGACGCCATCGTCCACGTCGAGCGTGACCAGATCGTCTGCGGCGCTGCGCATCGCGACGCCCAAAGCGCCGTCCGTCAGCCGCCCGGCGACCACGGCAAAAGCATCGATCGAAGCGGGCAGGATGCCGGGATCGTCAACGCCATCGCCATCCAGAAGCGCCACGGCCGGTGCTGCCTCGGCGTGGCTGTGGCGTTCGATCCAGGTGGCGATGGTTGCCGGAGGCGGCGTGTTGCGCGGACCAGCATGCCAGACATAGCGAACGTGACGCGTTTCCATGACGCGGGCTCCGGTGGGGCTGCATCGGCCAACCTAAGCGGTCATGGTTAATGTGCGGTCTACGGCGCCTTGGCGCCCGCCCGCTACGCCCCGCGGAAGGCGACGGTGAAACGGCGGTTCTGCTTGCCCTTGTTCTCGATCTTCACGAGGTCCACCGGGCCGATCTCCCCGGTGCGCTTGATGTGCGTGCCGCCGCAGGCCTGCAGATCGACCCCTTCGATCTCGACCAGACGCACCCTGCCGCCGGTGCGCGGCGGCTTGACCGACATCGTTCGCACCAGGTCTGGCCGGCGATCGAGCTCGGCCGCGTCGATCCAGCTGTGGCGAACCTCGCGATCCCCTTCGATCCAGGCGTTCAGGCGCTCCGTTAGAATGTCCTTGGTCGGGACGTCGCCCGCGATCGCGAAATCGAGCCGCCCCTTATCTTCGGCGACTTGGCCCCCGGTCACGGGCTCCCCAACGGCGGCGCAGAGCAGGTGGAGGCAGCTGTGCATGCGCATGAGCCGATAGCGGCGCTCCCAGTCGAGCCGAGCGTCGACACGCGCGCCCACGGGTGGCACCTCGCCCGAGCCCAGCCGGTGGACGATGACGCCGTCGACGAACCCGGTCGCCGCGACCGCCGCGGTCGAGCCATTCTCCAACACGAGCTCGCCGCTGTCACCCGGCTGTCCGCCGCCTGCCGCGTAGAACACCGTCCGATCGAGAACCACGCCATTCTCGCTTGATCCGACGACCTCAGCAGCGGTCGTGCGCAGATAGGCGTCTTCGCTGAAGAGTTCGGTGGTGCGGCTGTCCAAGGCTGCATGACTCCCGGCGGACTATGGTCCGGCTGATAGCGCCACGCGCGGCGCCCGCCAAGGCTCGGGCTTGCCACGCGCGCCGTTGCCTCCACCCTTGAGACGATGACGAAGCGGACAGATCCGGTCCTTACGCTCACACCCGAGGGGCTCTATTGCCCGGCGGGTGCGTTCCACATCGACCCTTGGCGCCCTGTGCCCCAGGCGGTTGTCACGCACGGGCACAGCGATCATGCGCGCCCCGGCCACGACCGCTACTTCGCGGCGGCGCCGGGCGCCGGCGTTCTGCGACGCCGCCTGGGCGCCGATCTGCCGCTCGCGACGCACGACTATGGCGACCCGTTCACGCTGAACGAGGCGCGCGTCTCGTTCCACCCGGCCGGTCACGTGTTGGGCGCGGCTCAAGTGCGCGTCGAGGTGGCGGGCGAGGTCTGGGTGGTGTCCGGCGACTACAAGCGCGAGGCGGACCCGAGCTGTGCCGCCTTCGAGCTGGTGCCCTGCGACGGTTTCGTCACCGAGGCCACCTTCGCCTTGCCGATCTACCGATGGGATCGTGGCACCCACGTCGTCGACGCCATCCTCCGCTGGTGGGAGAAGAACGCCGCTACGGGCCGCACGTCGGTCCTGTTCTGCTATGCGCTCGGCAAGGCGCAGCGGCTTCTTGCGGAACTCCACCAGCGGCTCGAGCGCGCGGTGTTCGTGCACGGCGCCCTGGCATCGATGATCGACGCCTATCGCGATGCCGGCGTCGCTTTGGCACCGACGGTGGCCGTGGCCGAACTCCCAAAGGGTGAGCGGTTGCGGGGCGAGCTGGTGTTGGCGCCGCCGTCGGCCATGGCGACGCCATGGATGCGGCGGTTCAACGAGCCGTCGACGGCCTTCGTCTCGGGCTGGATGCGGGTCCGTGGGCAACGCCGTCGGCGCGGCTATGATCAGGGTTTCGTGCTTTCCGATCATGTCGACTGGCCCGACGTCCTGCACACCGTGGAGGAGACAGGCGCACGCACGGTCCTCTGCACCCACGGCTATGCGGACACCTTGGCGCGCTACCTGAGCAGCGAACGCGGTCTGGATGCGCGGCGCGTGGAGACGCTGTTCGACGGCGAGCAGGACGACGGATGAAGCGCTTTGCCGAGCTCTATGCGGCGCTGGATGCGACGAGCAGCACCAACGCCAAGATTGAGGCAATGGCCGCCTACTTCGAGGCGGCCCCGCACGACGACGCGGCGTGGGCGCTGTTCTTTCTCATGGGCGGTAGGCTCAAGCGCTTCATCAGTTCGCGGACGTTGCGCGAATGGGCGCTCGACTTGACGGGCCTGCCCGACTGGCTCGTCGACGAGAGTTATGCCGCCGTCGGCGACACGGCGGAGACCGTGGCGCTGCTGCTCGATGCGGTCGAGCGCGGAGAGCCGACGCCGCTGAGCCTCGCCGGCTGGATGGAGCAGCGCATCCTGCCGCTCCGCATGCTCGACGCGGATGTGCAACGGCGCACCGTGCAGGGATGGTGGCGCACCTTCGACCGCGAGGAACGTTTCGTCTTGAACAAGCTCCTGACCGGCGGGTTGCGAGTTGGCGTGGCGCGCGGACTAGTGGTGCGGGCGATCGCGCGGATCGCTGGGACCGACACCGCGGTGATCGGGCATCGGTTGATGGGTCGTTGGCAACCCACCGCAGAGGCTTACTCTGCGCTGCTAGCGGGCGATGACGGCGACGCGGACGTGAGCCGCCCCTACCCGTTCTTTCTAGCCTCACCGCTGGAGGGGCCGCCCGAGACACTGGGCACGGTGGAAGGCTGGCTCTGCGAGTGGAAGTGGGACGGGATCCGCGGGCAGTTGGTCAAACGCGCTGGCGCCGTTTACCTGTGGTCGCGCGGCGAGGACCTGGTGACGGGGCGCTTTCCGGAGATCGAGCACGCGGGCGGTGCGCTCGCGGATGGCACGGTTCTCGACGGCGAGATCCTCGCCTGGGGCGAGGTCGGCGTCCTGCCCTTCGCAGCCCTGCAAAAGCGCATCGGCCGGCTCAAGCTCACGGCGAAGATTCTTGCGGACGCGCCGGTGCGCTTCCTCGCCTACGACTTGCTGGAAGAAGATGGTGAGGACCTGCGCCGCTTGCCACAGCGTGAGCGGCGGCAGCGCCTCGAGCGTATCCTGGCCAATGTCCCGGCGGCGCTTACCGTCTCGCCCCTGGTCGAGGCGGCGGATTGGGAAGAGCTTGCCGAGCATCGCGCGCGCGCTCGCGCGTCTGGTGTCGAGGGGCTGATGCTGAAGCGGGCGACTGGCACCTACCAGGTGGGCCGACGCCGTGGCGACTGGTGGAAGTGGAAGATCGACCCGCTGACCGTAGACGCCGTCCTGATCTACGCGCAGGCCGGTAGCGGCCGCCGGGCGAACCTCTTCACGGACTACACCTTTGCGGTCTGGGATGGTGACCGCCTCGTCCCTTTCGCCAAGGCCTACTCCGGTCTGGACGATGGGGAGATCGCGGAATTGGATAGATGGGTCCGACGTCATACAATCGAGCGTTTTGGTCCTGTCAGGTCGGTGCCTGCCGAGCAGGTCTTCGAGCTGGCGTTCGAGGGCATCCAGCTCTCGTCGCGGCACAAGTCGGGTATTGCGGTCCGGTTTCCTCGCATTCTCCGATGGCGGCGCGACAAGACTGCCGCGATGGCCAACACGCTTGGCGAGGTGAAGTCGCTGTTGCACACATGAAGCCATATTTCATTGGATTCTATTGAAATGTCTCAGGGATTTTACTTTTGAGTATTTGCGCTCGACGCACTACAGGTGTATACTGGAGCAGGTTGACAAATCGCAGGCACCCAAGGGCGCCTAGCTGGTTGAGGAGGTAGCCTTTGGCAGCGGGCACTCTGTTCCGACTGGCCATCGATTGCCCCGACCCGCGCGAGGCGTTCTTTGCGCAGTGGCCAGGGCCGGCCGTGCTGGTTGATGACCGCGGCGAGATCGTGGCGGTCAACGAGGAATGGCGTTCCGAACAGGCTGATCCGGCGACGATGGGTTTGGGTGCGAACTACCTGGATGAATGCCGTGCGGCCGTACGCCGTGGTTGCCACGACGCCGGCATGGTCGCTGCAGGCCTGGAGGACGTGCTTGCCGGACGCCGCCAGCGCTTCAGGACCGTGCATGGCTGTGCTGTCGGTGGTTCGCAACGGTGGCATGAGGTGACGATCTGGAAGCTCCGCACCCGATCGTTCAGAGGTGCGGCGATCGTTCGCGATGACGTTACGGATTCCTACGAGGCGCAGCGTCGGACGTATGCGTTGGCGAACGCCGATCCGCTCACGGGGTTAGCGAACCGGCGCGCCCTGGCGACCGCGATAGACGACCTGGCAGGCGGCGACCGGCAAGGGATCTTCGCGATCCTCGATCTCGACGGCTTCAAGGCTATCAACGATCGGTACGGTCACGATCTCGGTGATCGCGTGTTGATGATCCTCGCGCGCCGGCTCAAGCATGCGGTGCGTAGTTCGGACACGGTCGCGCGCATCGGGGGTGACGAGTTCGCATTGCTGTTGGGTGGCGGCCGCGAGGCGAAGGGCCGCCTTGACGCCATCGCCGATTCGGTGCGCGCGCCGATCCGGCTCGATCAGACCACCGTGTCGGTGGATGTCAGCTATGGCTGGGTGCCGTTGATCCCAGGTGAAGTTTCCCTCCATCGACTGTACCGTGCAGCCGATCAGGCCATGTACCGGATGAAGGCGACCCGGCAGGCGGCGCGATCGGGCAAGCACATCGTGCAGCCGTCGGCAGACGCCTAGAAGACGTCTTGGCCGCCGTTGACCGGGATCTCGGCGCCATTCACATATGAACTGTTCGGGCTGCAGAGATAGTGGATCACCGCAGCCACCTCTTCCGGCGAGCCGAGACGGCGGAGAGGGATTCGTTCGACGAGCTTCTCGGTGCCGGGCGAGAGGATCGCCGTGTTGATCTCGCCGGGGCAAACCGCGTTGACGCGGATTCCGAGCGGCGCCAAATCCGCGGCGAGTTCGCGCGTGAGCCCCGAGAGGGCCGCCTTAGACGTGCTGTAGGCGGAGCCGGCGAAGGGATGTACGCGATGGCCCGCGATCGAGGTGATGTTGACGATCGCACCTTCGCCGCGGGCAAGTGATTTGGTGAGCGTCCGCGAGAAGTAGACCGCTGCGAAGAAGTTGATGGCGAAGACATCGTCCCAGATCGAGAGGTCGCCGTCGAGGCAGCCGAGACGCGCGCCATCATCGCTCTTTGGCGAATAGCCCGCATTGTTGACCAGCGCGTGCAGAGGCTCACCGGCGAGAATCCGATAGAGCTCTGCTGCAGCGAAGCCCAGGTTCTCGCGCTTTCTGAGGTCGGCGGTGATGTGCTGGTGTTCCTCGCGTACCGGGCACCCATCCGGCACTTCGTCGCGCGAGCACGTGATCGCGCGCCAGCCGTGTTCGACGAAGTACTTGGCCGTCGCGTGTCCGATACCGCGGCTTGCACCGGTGATGAAGACGGTCTCCATGGGCGCACCTCCGCCGGGCGCCAGCGGGGCACCCTACACGACCACTATTAGGCCGTGTACGGACCCATGGAAACTGCGGCCAAAGCACGGCGTCGAAACGGAGCGAATGGCGAGCCAAGAGAGCGCCCTACCCGCGAGCTCGACCTTCCTCCGCCGGCATGTGGCCGCCACCACCGACGCTCCCTTCCTCCGCCTTGTGCGAGCGTGCGCTTGCCGGCCGAGGGAAGGAACCGTGGGTTTTGGTTTCCGCTAGCGAGGAACGGGGCAAAGCGGGCCGCGGCGGCAGCGAGCCAGCGCAAGGCTCCTGCCGCCTACGTGGTGAACGCAGCCCTACTGGACGAGGCGCACGTCGTTGACCTGCCGCCCGACAGCCTGGAATGCGGCCGTCAGCGCAGAGCCGGTCGGCGCGTGGAAGTACTTCGGACCGGGGAATTGCGGATCCTGGTCCGGCGTGGAAGCACAGTTCTCCAGGTCGGTCTGGATGCCGCCGGTGATTCCCGAGCCGAACGACACGACGTAGACGATGATGTTTCGCGCCTTCATGGCCGTGCAGACCTCGAGCATCGCAGTGTCGAGCTGGCTGTTGTTGCTGTACACGTCACCCTTATAGCCGTAGGCCGTGTAGTCCTTTTTGACGTGCATGTTGTCACCATCGGTCATGAGCACGACAACCTTGCTCATCAATGGCGTGTCATAGTCGAGCGGAAGGGTGGTCATGAGATTGTCGCTGCTGTCGCGCCACTGGCCGCGCCAGTATGGCGAGATCGTGCGCCAGCCCCAGGATAGCCCCACGTCGGTGTGCGTGCCGAAGCGGTCGACTGATTCGGTGAGCGAACCTACCTTCGCTGAGAGTTCTGTGTAGTTCTGCGACAATGCCATAACCGGCGCTCCGCAGCCGAAATTGGGTCCGTACTCCCCAACCACGCCACTCTCACCGACCTCGCCATCGCTGTCGGGCCATTTGTTCCGCTTGTCGGATGGATAGAAGTACGGATCGAACGGCGCCGTCCCGGGAGGCGTCTCTTCCTTGAGAACCGAATCGTGGACCGTGCGCTCGCGGGTGCAGCCTTTCCACGTCGTCGGATCGTAGTCCGTCATTGCGTTGGGCAGGAGGCTCGAGTCGGCCGTGAGGTCGACGAGCCAATTCATGTACGCGCTGCCGCTGTTCACGCTGGCGACGTACGGCACGACGCTGACGTGGAGATCAGGCGGGATTTCGCCCGTCTGTCTGTAGCCGTCGAAGAGGATGTCGAGCAGGACCTGCGCCGCGACACGCAGATCAGCGATCTTGTTGTCGTCGCTCATCGAGCCCGTGGTGTCGAGCACGAGCGCGAGCTCGGTGCCGAGCGACTTGATCGCCACTGCCGAGTTCTGGAGGTCTACGGAGTCGTCACCGAGCATGCGGGCGAAGAACGTCCCAAGCGGATTGCCGCTGGCTTGCGTTCGAGAGGCGTCGACCCGCGCAGCGTTCAGCGGCGTGCCCGAAGGTGTGAAGGTACTGCCGTCCCAATTGCCCGTGACGACGACGCCAGCGAGTGCCGTCACCTCGGCTGGGGTTAGGCTCGGGTAGTTGGCGGCGACGATGCCTTCGGCTGCGGTCTGGGCAGCGCTAACGTTCGGAAGCTGGCGTGCCGCCGCGAGCGCCGCACCGTCGGCTACCGCTTGCAGTCTGTTGTCCGTCATCTGGACGAGGCTCGCGTCGACGGTCAGCGCGGCCAGGCCGATGAACACGGGCATCGCGACGGCGGCCATGGCGAGGACGGCGCCGGTATCGTCTTTGCGCCATCTGGTGAACGAACGTCGTAGGTGCAGCATGCCCCTCACTCCTTCGGAAAGGTGACTTCGGCGCGAAGCTCGTTCGGCATCGGCACGAAGCGAAAGACGCTCGCCTCGACCGCCGGGACGGTGATCACGAGGCGCACCTCGTTGGTGCCCGTGACGTCCGTATCCTCGGCGGTCACCGTCCAGGAGGTCGGCCAGGTAACGAGCTGACTGCGCGCGATAGCTTCGGCTTGTGTTGCCGTGGCGCGGCCGAGCGCGAGCTGACGAACGGCGGTGCGCGCCGCGTCCTGCATGTTGTTGTAGACGAACAGCATCAGGCCGTACTGCGTACCGCCGAGCGTCAAGCCCAGCAGAACCGGCAGGATCATGGTGAACTCGACGAGCGCAGCACCTGCCGTGTCGCGCCATAGCGCGACCATTCTGCAGAGCTGCCGTCGTCGGAACCGGGCGATGCCCGCCTTGGCAGGTTGCCGAGGCCCAAGGCCCTTTGTCGCTCGCATGCCAGACCCCAAGAGCTGTCCCCTGGACAAAGCCGTGACGACCGTCGTTGGCCGACGTGGCGCTCGCGCCCATGTGCGGCACGGTCCAGGCTGGCAGGCGAGAGTTAAGGAATCATGAACCTATGGCATCCGTGGGTACGCACGCAGCGGACGTGGGCAGAGGCGGAGCCTCAGCTCGCCGCGTCGCTGCTCTCGCCCACGCCGTGAGCCAGTGAGGCCTCGAGAAACGGATCGAGCGCCCCGTCGAGCACGGCTTGTGCATTGCCGCTTTCCGCACCCGTCCTGAGGTCCTTCACCATCTTGTAGGGGTGCAGCACGTAAGAGCGTATCTGGTGACCCCAGCCGATGTCGGTCTTGCCGGCCTCGGTTGCGGCAGCTTGCTCGCGGCGTTTCTGCAGCTCGAACTCGTAGAGCTTGGCCCGGAGCATATCCATCGCCTGAGCGCGGTTGCGATGCTGCGAGCGGTCGTTCTGGCACTGTACGACGATGCCGGTCGGATGGTGGGTGATGCGGACGGCGCTATCCGTGCGGTTCACGTGCTGGCCACCGGCGCCCGAGGCCCGATAGGTGTCGATCCTGAGATCTTTATCCTCGATTTCCACCTGGATGCTGTCGTCGATCACCGGCGAGACGTAGACCGAGGCGAAGCTCGTCTGGCGACGGGCTTGGCTGTCGAACGGCGAAATGCGGACCAGGCGGTGCACGCCGTTCTCGGTCTTGAGCCAGCCATAGGCGTTGGGACCACTGACCTTGAGCGTGACCGACTTGAGGCCGGCCTCCTCGCCCGCTGTCTCCTCGAGCCAGTCGAGCTTGTAGCCCTTGCTCTCGGCCCAGCGGGTGTACATGCGTAGCAGCATCTCCACCCAGTCCTGGCTCTCGGTGCCGCCCGCGCCTGCGTTGATCTCGAGAAAGCAGTCGAGCGCATCGGCTTCGCCGGAGAGCAGGCTCTCGAGCTGCAGCCGTGTCGCCGTGGCGGCCAAGCGATCGAGGTCCGCTTGCGCTTCGGCCATGGCCTCCGCGTCGCTCTCTGCTTCCGCGAGCGCTTGGAGCTCGACCGCGTCGTCGAGGGCGCGCTCCAAGTCGTGCTGCCGGTTCACCGCGTCCGCCAGTTGCTGGCGTTCACGCATGAGCCCCTGCGCGCGCTCCGGATCGTTCCAGAGGTTGGGGTCCTCGGTGAGCGCGTTCAGCTCGTCGACGCGTCGAAGGGCCTCATCCCAGTTAAAGACGCCTCCGGAGGAGCGCGATCACCTGGCTGATCTCCTCCACCTTGGCGTCAAATTCGGCACCCATTTCCCGTCTCCACGACTGCAGGCCGCGCCTGATGCCGCTTCAGCGGCGTCGCGTCAACTGTCTCAGTAAAGGCCGCCCGCAGAAACGCCCACCGAAGCGCCGCGGTTGACGCTCGGCGTGTCTGTGCCACTCCGCTGGCTGGCGTAGCCGCCGGCGAAGGCGTAGCCCGAGCCGGGCTCCGTGCCAGCGACGAAAGCCTCCAAGATCCGTCCCTTGCCGCTGCCGACGAGCATCAGCTTGAGCCCGGGTGGCACTGCGAAGGGGCGTGCGGGCACGCCATCGAGCGCGTGCTCCATCACCTCGATCCAGATCGGCAGAGCCACGCTCGAACCGGTCGCGCGGCGCCCGAGCGAGCGTGGCTGGTCGAAGCCGACATAGACGCCGATCACGAGGTCCGGGCTGAAGCCGATGAACCAGGCGTCCTTGGAATCGTTCGTCGTTCCGGTCTTGCCGGCCAGCGGTCGGCCGAGTTCGGCCGCGCGCACGCCCGTCCCACGCTGGATCACCCCCTGCAGCATGGAAGTGATCTGATAGGTATGTCTTGGATCGGCGAGCTGCTCGCGCTGGTCGACGATCACCGGCGGCAGTTGGCCCGGCGCGTAGGCGACGTCCGTACAAGCGCGGCACGCGCGGGGCTCGTTGGTGACGATCGTCTGCCCGTAGCGGTCTTGGATGCGGTCGATGACGTGTGGCCGGACCTCACGGCCACCGTTGGCGAACGCGCCGTAAGCGGAGGTGAGCGACAAGAGATCCACTTCATTGGAGCCGAGGGAGGCGGCCAGGTAGGGCGTGAGCCCGCGCTCGATGCCGAAGCGCTCGGCGAGCTCCATGACGTTCGCCATGCCGACATTCTGCGCCAGGCGCACCGTCATCAGGTTGCGCGATCGTTCGAGACCCACCCGCATCGCTGCAGGACCGTAGTACTGGCCCGAGTAGTTCTGCGGCTCCCAAAGCGGTAGGCCGGGTCCTTGCGAGAGTGAGATCGGCGCGTCGTCGATGACCGTCTGCGGTGTGTAGCCATATTCGAGCGCGGAGAGGTACACGAAGGGCTTGAAGGCCGAGCCCGGTTGCCGCAGCGCTTGCGTTGCCCGGTTGAACTGGCTGGTGCCGAAGCTGAATCCACCCGACAACGCCAGCACGCGGCCCGTATTCGGATCGAGGGCGACCACAGCGCCGCTGACGCGCGGCACGTGCCGCAGACCGAAGCGCCCCTCCTCGACCTCACTGACAATGATGACGTCGCCCTCAGCGAGGATGTCGCCCGCTGCTCTGGGGGCCGGACCGAGCCGACCGTTCCCGTCCCGCGGGCGCGCCCAGGCGAGGTCGTCGGCGCGCAAGACGCCCTCCCGACCGTCATCCAAGCCGATCTGCGCGTCTCCGCCCTCCGTGCCGCGCACGATCGCATAGTGCCAAGAACCGCCAAGGCGTCCGGGCTTCCGAGCGCGGGTCAGTGCCGTCCGCCAGTCGTCACCGATCTCGACCTGCACGACGGCGCCACGAAAGCCGTATTGGCGGTCGTAGGCGAAGAGCCCGTTGCGTAGCGCTTCGTCGGCAAAAGCCTGCAGCTCGTTGTCGAGTGTCGTGCGCACGGCAAAACCGGCTTCGTAGAGGTCGACCGCGCCATACTCCTCGGCCATGCGGCGCCGGACCTCTTCGGCGAAATAGTCGCCGACTGCGACCTCGTCGCGACTGCGCGCCCTGAGCTCGATCGGCTCTGCATCCGCTTGCGCATAGGCCGCATCGTCGATGTAGCCGTCGGCCCGCATACGCTCGAGGACGTAGCGGCGCCGCACGATCGCTCCCTCCGGATTGTCCTCGGGGTCGTAGAGCGATGGCGCCTGGGGGAGGCCGGCGAGGAACGCGGTCTCGGCGAGCGTGAGCTCGTCGAGCGCCTTCGAGAAGTAGTTCTGCGCGGCGGCGGCGACACCGTAGGCACGGGCACCCAGATAGATCTCATTGAGGTAGAGCTCGAGGATGCGCTCCTTACCGAGCGTGCGCTCCAGCTTCATAGCGAGGAAAGCTTCCTTGATCTTCCGTTCGAAGCTCAGCTCATTGGTCAACAGGAAGTTCTTCGCCACCTGCTGGGTGATCGTGGAGGCACCGCGCGGACGCCGGTCGTCGCGCCACCGTTCGACATTGTCGATGGCGGCACCTAGGACTCCCTGAGGGTCCACGCCGAAGTGGCGATGATAGTTCTGGTCCTCGGCGGCGATGAACGCGTCCTTGACGCGCTGTGGGATCGCGTCGATCGGTACGAAGACGCGCTGTTCCCTCGCGTACTCCGCGAGGAAGCGGCCATCCGCCGCGTAGATGCGCGACGCGATCGGCGGCTCGTATGTCGCGAGCTGCGCATGCTCGGGGAGGTCGGCGGCGTAGTGCGCGTAGAGCGCCCAAAGCCCAACGCCCGCGAGCACCACGCCCACGAGCAGCAGACCAAATAGGGCGCCGAACCAGCCCAGCAGCCAACGCATTGCGCGCCTGTCCCTTCCGTTGCTTAGGCGCCCATATAGAAGTGGGCGCGACGCTTCCCAGCAAGAGAGTATAGTCTTGCCCACGCTCGCCGGCGCCGGCATCGCCCAAGCCCGCAGGCTCGTCAACGGAAGAATGGCGCCCGGCGGCCCTGCGTAACGCACCCACGAGGCTGGTCTGCCACGCACTCGCCCGGTGATTGTGTCGTCTGCTCGAAGACCTTATAGAGGTGGAGAGGCCGTTTTGGGGTGCGCTTCGAGATCCTCGCTGATGGCACCCTCTACCGCCACTCCGGTGGGCCTTGCTTCGCTTGGCGTCGCCACGTCGCGCGACGTCTCCAGGTTGAAGGACGCAACAATGAACCGGCCCCGCCGCGCCGTTGCCAACGTGACCGCACGTCCGATCTCGATCGGCGAGCCGCGTCCGTGCGCACCGTGCCGCGGGGCGCGCCGCCCGGGATGACCAAGATGCGTCGCTACGGGCGATCGGAGAACGAACATCATGACCAAGCGCATGCTGGTCGACGCGGCCTATCCCGAAGAAACGCGGGTGGTCGTCGCCGATAATGAGACACTGCTCGACTTCGACTTCGAGACCGCCAGCAAACGTCAGCTCAAGGGCAATATCTACCTAGCCAAGATCGTCAGGGTCGAGCCATCGCTGCAGGCGGCCTTCGTCGAGTACGGGGGCAACCGGCACGGTTTTCTCGCCTTTAGCGAGATCCATCCCGACTACTACCAGGTCCCGCAGGCGGATCGGGACAAGCTGGCCGACCTCGAGACGCAGCTCGCCCAGAGCGGTGGTGAGGACGAGGACGAGGAAAGCGACGCCGACGACGATCTCGAAGACGGCGGCGAGACGCAGACGCTCAATCCCGATGGCGAATCCGCCGACGGCCTCGCACGGCTCCGTCGAGAACGCGCACGGCTCTTGCGCAGCTACAAGATCCAGGAGGTTGTCCGGCGCCGCCAGATCATGCTGGTGCAGGTGATGAAGGAGGAGCGCGGCACGAAGGGCGCGGCGCTCACGACCTATCTGTCGCTCGCGGGCCGATATTGCGTGCTGATGCCCAATACGCCCAAAGGTGGCGGCATCTCGCGCAAGATCGCGACCGCCGGCGATCGCTCCAGGCTCAAGAAGATCGCGAGCGAGCTCGACGTGCCCGCGGGGATGGGTCTGATCATCCGCACGGCCGGGCAGGAACGGACCAAGGTCGAGATCCGCCGGGACTACGAGTACCTGTTGCGGCTCTGGAGCGACATCCGGGAACGTACGCTCGTATCCGTCGCACCCTGTGCGATCTACGAGGAGGCGGATCTGATCCGCCGCGCGATGCGCGACCTCTATACGAGCGACATCGAGGAGGTGCTGGTCGAGGGCGAGGCCGGCTACAAGACCGCCAAAGCCTTCATGACCATGCTGATGCCGTCGCGGGCGCGGCGGGTAAAGCAGTACAAGGCCGACACGCCGCTGTTCTTCGCCTTCAAGGTCGAGGACCAGCTCGACAAGATGCACAGCGCGACGGTGCAGCTCCGCGCCGGCGGCTCCATCGTCATCCATACCAGCGAGGCGCTCACGGCGATCGACGTCAACTCGGGCCGTGCGACGCGCGAGCGGCACATCGACGAGACTGCGGTCAAGACCAACCTCGAGGCCGCTGACGAGATCGCTCGGCAGATGCGCCTCAGGGACATCGCCGGCCTGGTCGTCATCGACTTCATCGACATGGCGGAGCATCGCCACCAGCGGCAGGTCGAAAAGCGCTTTCGCGACGCCCTCAAGATCGATCGTGCGCGGCTGCAGGTGGGGCGCATCAGCACCTTCGGCCTGCTCGAGCTGTCCCGCCAGCGGCTGCGGCCCAGCTTCTTGGAGCTCAGCTCGCAGCCCTGCACCGTCTGCCACGGCACCGGGTTCATCCGGTCCGTCGAGAGCGCGGCACTGCAGGCCTTGCGCCGGGTCGAATCGCTGGGCGTCGAGCAGAAGGCCAGCAAGGTCGCCATCACCCTGCCGGTGAACATCGCGCTCTACCTCCTGAACCAAAAGCGCCACGAGGTGCAGCGCATCGAGGAGCGCTACGGGCTCCAACTGCTGGTGCATGTCGACGACGCGCTGGTGGCGTCGGAGCTGCGGGTGGAGGTTTTGGAGAACGCGCGCGCCGAGCCCACGGCCGTTGCGACCGAGACTGAAGAAGTCGCCGAAGCCGACGAGTCGGCCGAAACCGAAGCGCGTGAGGAGCGTGCCGAAGCGCAGGGCGAGGACGGCACCCGTCGCCGGCGGCGTCGCCGGCGTCGACCCCGTCGCCGGAGCGAGGGTGAGACGACCGAAGCCGCGGTCGAGGCCGAGAGCGCCGATGCCGGCGACGCGACGGCCGATACGGAGGCGTCGCCGGTGGACGCGAGAGGGGCCGAGGATGTCGGATCGCCTGCCGAGGAGCCGGCCGACGCACAGATGGCCGACGCCGAGCAGGATGCCTCGGCCGACGACGAGCCTGCCAAGCCGAAACGCCGCCGGCGCAGGCGCAAGCCGGCTACCGACACCGACACTGGGTCCGTCGACACCCAACCGGCCGTGAAGGTGCCCGAGCAGACCGACCTGGTTCTACCGGAGCTGCCGGACGTTGCAGCGTTGGCGGAGGTCGTCGACGAGCCGCACACGACGGTCGCGATCGTGGCGACGAGCGACGCAGTCAAGCCGGCGGCCCAGGTCAGTGGCAACGGTCTCGATGCGGAGGGCCAACAGGCGACGTCCGCGGGCCAGCCGGTCGAAGAGGCTGCAGACGCGTCAGGCGGCGAGGCACCGGCGCCGAGCGCGCCGCGACGACAAGGCTGGTGGAGCCGTTGGACCAAGGGCGGCGCCTGAGCGACCGGGCCGCGAGGCCGTCGCCGACCTCTCAATCGCGACGGTTGCGTCGTTGGGCCGGAAGCCAGGCGCTGAGCTTGTCGGCGGCGCGGGCGACGTCCTCGGGGCTGCCGGCGACGGAAAAGCGGACGAAGCGGTGGCCGCGCTCGGCGTCGAAGTCGATGCCCGGTGTCGCGGCGACGCCGGTCTCCTCGAGCATCGTCGTGCAAAGCTCGGCCGCGTTCGTCGTGAACGCGCTGACGTCGGCGTAGAGGTAGAAGGCACCATCGGCGCGAACGATCGCGTCGGCGCCGACGCCGGCGGCCTCGAGGCCCCGCGCGAGCCGTTGCCAGTTGGCGGCGTAGGTTGCGCGCCGCTCCTCGAACAACTCCTTGTGCGCGAGTGCAGCCAACGCTGCATGCTGCGCTGGTGCCGGCGGTGAGATGAACAGGTTCTGGGCGAGCCGCTCCACCGGCTCGACCAGTTCTGCGGGCAACACGAGCCAACCGACGCGCCAGCCGGTGAGCCCGAAATACTTGGAGAAGCTGTTGATGACGATCGCCTCCGGGGCGCGGTTGGCGAGCGTCACCTGCTCCTTGCCGAAAACCAGGCCGTGGTAGATCTCGTCCATCAGGATGCGGATGCCCGCGGAGCGGCAGGCGGCTACCAAACGATCGAGCTCTGCGGCACCGAGGACGGTGCCGGTCGGATTGGCAGGACTGGCCAGGATCAGGCCCTGGAGCGGCGCTGCCAAGGCGAGCTCTGCAAGCGTGGGCTGGAAGCCGCCCCCAGGCTCCGTCAGCACCGTCACAGGTGCCAGATCGAGCGCCCGCAGCATGGTCTTGTAGGCCGGATAGCCGGGCTCGGCGATGGCGATTCGGTCACCGGCATCGAACGCCACCAGCAGCGCCAGGAGGAACGCGCCCGACGCGCCGACGGTGACCGCGATCCGCTCCGCCGGCACCGCCGTCCCGTACCAGTCGCCGTAGAGCGTGCCGATCGCCTCGCGCAGGGCCGGTAGGCCCAACGCTTCGGTGTAGCCGAGCCGCTCGGTCCCCAGGCTTTCCGCAATTGCGGCGACGACGGGTGGGGGCAATGCGCCGCCCGGTTCGCCGACTTCGAGATGAAGGACGTCGTTACCGGCTGCGGCGCGGGCGTTCGCTGCGGCGAGCACCGCCATGGCGCGGAACGGCGCCACTTGGGCCCGGCGCGAGGCGTGCTCGCCAGCTCGCTTGATCATCGTGGTTGCAGGCTCCCAACCGAGCGCCAACTATAGAGAACCAATCCTTGGAGCGCCCAGCGTGCAGTCGATCATGCGCGTTCTGATCTTTGCGGTCAGCCTGTTCCTCGCCACAGGACCCGCACATGCGCAGTTTCAGCTAATCCGCGATGCCGAGATCGAGGCAACGGTGCGCGACTTGGCGAGCCCGATCTTCTCGGCAGCGGGCGTGAGCCCGTCAAGCGTCGACATCTACCTGATTGCCGACGATCGGTTGAACGCCTTTGTCGCCGGTGGGCAGAACATGTTCCTGAACACCGGGCTGTTGATGCGGGCGGAAACGCCCGAACAGCTGGCCGGTGTCATCGCCCACGAAACTGGGCACATCGCCGGTGGCCATCTCGTGCGCCTGTCCGAGGCGCGTGACAATGCGTCGGTCGAACAAATCTTGGGCCTCGTGCTCGGGGCGGCTGCCGCCGTTGCTGGCTCGCCCGAGCTCGGCGGTGCCATCACGATGGGCGGCCAAGGCCTGGCGATGCAGAACTTCCTCGCCTTCACCCGCAGCCAGGAGCAGTCTGCGGATCAGGCGGCTGTCGGTTACCTCGATCGCACCGGTATAGGCTCGCGTGGGCTCTTGGAGTTCTTCGAGGTTCTCGACCAGCAGCGTTTGTTGACCGGAGCGCGCGAGAGCCCCTACCTGCAGACCCACCCGCTCACCCGCGACCGCATGAGCTTCGTCGAGCGTCATGTCGCGTCGTCGCCGCCGGCGGTGCCCATGTCAGCAGACGCGCAGGAGCGTCACGCCCGCATGGTCGCGAAGCTTCGGGGCTATATCGAGCAGCCGAGCCGAGCGCTCGCCAGCTTCGGCGACAGCCAGGATGTCGCTTCCCGTTATGGCCGGGTGATCGCCACCTACCGCCTGAACGATGTTGCAGGCGCGCTACGTGAGATCGACGCGCTGTTGGCGCTCGAGCCGAACAATCCCTATTTCCACGAGCTCAAAGGGCAGATGCTCTACGAGACGGGGCGCGTCAACGAAGCCGTTGAGCCCTATCGTCAGGCGGTGCGGTTGGGCGGGGGCGCGGCACCGTTGCAGCTCGGTCTCGGGCGCGCCTTGCTCGAGAGCGGCGACCCGGATGGCGCCGCGGAAGCGCTCAGGGCAGTGGTGCGCGCCGAGCCCCGCAACAGCTTCGCCTGGCGCACCTATGGGATCGCGCTCGGCCGTGCGGGCGATCTTGCGACGAGCAATCTGGCGCTGGCCGAGGGCGCGCTGCTCCAGCGCAAAGTGGACGACGCCGGCCTCTATCTCACGCGCGCAGAGGATCTGGTGACGTCCGGTACGCAACGGCAGTGGCTCAACGATCTGCAGCAGGCCTTCGAGATCGCGCGAGACGACGCGCGGCGGCGCTGATACGCGATCGTGACTAGCGGGCTCGCGGCGGCGCGGGTAAGCGGTCGGCCGGATCGATCGACCGGGAGAATGCCGTGCTGCGCCACCTTACCGCGATCGGCTTGGTGATGGGGTTCACGGCACCGGTGCCCGCCGCCGAACCGACGCACGAAACCATCGAAGCCGTGGTCCGCGAGCTCCTGGAGCGCGAGCCGGAACTCGTCATCAACGCCATCGAACAGTTCCGAGCGCAGCAGGAGGTGCTCCGGGCGGCGGCTGCCGAAGCGGCGATCGTGGAGCAGCGGGCGGCCCTCGAATCGGCGAAGCACCCTAGTGTAGGTCCCGCAGACGCGGCGGTGACCGTCGTCGAGTTCTTCGACTATCGCTGCGGCTTTTGCCGGCGCATGCTCCAACCGATGGCAAAGCTGAAGGAAGCGCATGACGATGTTCGCATCGTCTATGTGGACTTTCCAGTGCTCGGCCCCGACAGCAGACGTGCTGCCCAGGCAAGCCTTGCAGCGTGGCTGCAGCGTCCGGACGAGTATTTCGCGTTCCACGGGGCGCTGATGACCGCCAACGACCTGTCAGCTCCCGCCATCGTCGAGTTGGCCAAGGCGCACGGCTTCGATACCGATCAGCTCTTGAGCGACATGCAGAGCGACGTTGTCCGCGAGCGTTTGGAAGCCAATTACGCGTTGGCGCAGGCGATAGGCATTAACGGCACGCCGGCATTCGTCGTCGGCGACACATTGCTGCCGGGTGCGGTACCCGTGGAGCGACTGGAGGCGCTGATCGCCGACGCGCGCCGCTCCTGAAGAAGCCGAAGCGGCGGCTACCTGACAGTCGCTACTTCTTAACGTCAGCCCACACGCGACGCATGATGGCGTAAAAGATCAGCGTCATCGCGGCGCAGAACAGCATGAACCCAATGCCAAGCTGCTTGCGCTCCTCCATCTTTGGCTCAGCGGTCCACATCAAGAACTGCGTAACATCGGCTGCCATCTGCTCGACCGTCGCCTCTGTGCCATCCTCATAGACGACCAGGTCCGGATAGAGCTGCGGCGGCATCGCGATGATATGCCCCGGATAATACTCATTCCAGTAGTTGCCCGGCGGCAAGTCCAGTCCCTGCTCTTCGTCGTAGCCCAATAACAGGCTGTACAGGTAGTTCGGACCACCGGGCCGGGCCTTGGCGATGAGGGAAAGGTCGGGTGGGGCCTTGCCGTGGATCATGGCCGCCTCCGCCTCGTTGCGGAACGGCGACGGCCAGCTGTCCTTCGGCAGGCCGGGTCGCTCGAACATGTCGCCGAACTCGTCAGGGCCGTCGGTGATGAAGAACTGCTCGGCAATCGCCTCCACCTCGCCCTCATCGTAGCCGAGCTCGGTGAAGGTTCTGAACGCGACATACTCCAGCCCGTGGCATGCGGAGCAGACCTGCATGTACACCTGCATGCCACGCTGCTTCGCCGCATCGTCGTAGCTGCCGAAGATGCCGTCGAACGACCAGCTCCGATGGAGCAGCTCCACCGCGGGTCCGGCGGCGCGACCCTCGGTCGTCATCGCGCCGAGTAGCGCCGCACCGGCGATGGTCGCAACAAGCACGTTTCGCATGACCTTACTCCGCCGGCTGCGTTTGCGGACCCAAAGGCGACGCCTTGGGCAGGACCGGCTTGTTGATGCTGTCAGGTACCGGTCGCGGTCGCTCGAATCGGCCGAGTAGCGGCAACAGCACGAGGAAGTGGACGAAGTACCAAATGGTGGCGATCAGCCCGACGGTCGGCCAGATGCCTTCGGCAGGTTTTGCGCCGACATAGGTCAGGACGATCACATCCACCACCAGGAGCCAGAACGCCCAGAAGTAGATCGGCCGATAATTGGCGCTGCGCACTTTCGACGTGTCGAGCCAAGGCAAGAAGAAGAGGATGAGGATGGAGCCGAACATCGCGATCACGCCGCCGAGCTTTGCATCGATGAGCGTGAACCCGAACAGGCTAATGTCGAAGGTGATCGAGCGCAAAATCGCGTAGAAAGGCAGGAAATACCATTCAGGCACGATGTGCGCCGGCGTCACCAGCGGGTCGGCCGGGATGTAGTTGTCCGGATGACCGAGGAAATTCGGCGCGAAGAACACCAGGAAGCCATAGACCAGCAAGATGGCGAACAGCCCGAAAAGGTCCTTCGTCGTGTAGTAGGGGTGGAAGCTGATCTTGTCCTTGTTGGTGATGTCGATGCCGACGGGGTTGTTCGAGCCGAACTGGTGAAGCGCAACGAGATGCAGGAAAGAGAACGCCGCGATCACGAAGGGGAACAGGTAGTGGAGAGAGAAGAAGCGCTGCAGCGTCGGGTTATCGACCGAGAAACCACCCCACATCCACGTCACGAGTGCATCGCCGATCAGCGGAACGGCGCTAAACAGATTGGTGATGACCGTAGCGCCCCAGAAGCTCATCTGCCCCCAAGGCAGCACATAACCCATGAACGCCGTCGCCATCATGAGAATGAGGATGATGACGCCGAGTATCCACAAAACTTCACGCGGATCTTTGTATGAACCGTAATATAGCCCTCTAAAGATATGAATGTACACCACAACGAAGAACATGTGGGCACCATTCATGTGCATGTAGCGCATCAACCAACCATAGTTGACGTTGCGCATGATGTGTTCGACGCTGGCGAACGCGTAATCAGCATGCGGCACATAGTGCATCACGAGCACGATGCCGGTGACGATCTGAATAACCAGAAAAATGCCGGCGAGAGAGCCGAAGTTCCAGAAGTAGTTGAGATTCTTGGGGGTCGGATAGGCGACCAGCTCCTTATAGCCCAAACTGATGACAGGCAGTCGATGGTCGATCCAGCCGAGGACGCCCGTGAACTTCGGCGTCGGCGTATCAGCACTCATGTGGCACTCCAGCGTCGCACGGCGGGCTAGCCGATGGTGATCTCGGTGTCGCCGAGGAAGGCGTAGGGTGGCAGCAGCAGGTTGAGGGGTGCCGGCCCCTTTCTGATGCGTCCCGCCGTATCGTAGTGCGAACCGTGGCAGGGACAGAACCAGCCACCATAGTCTCCTTTCGGCTCACCGACCCGGTTGCCGAGCGGCACGCAGCCGAGATGCGTGCAGATGCCGATCTGAACCAGCCACTGCGGCCGTGTGACGCCTTCATTGGAGGTGGTACGTTCCTCGTCGGTCGCCGGGTCGCGCAGCTCGTCGAGAGCGACGGCGCGTGCGGCGTCGATCTCCTCCTGCGTTCGATGGCGAATGAAGACCGGCTTGCCGCGCCACTGGACCGTGATCGCCATGCCCTCTTCGACGGTAGACACGTCGACGTCGACCGAGGCGAGCGCGAGCACGTCGGCCGACGGGTTCATCTGATGGATGAAGGGCCATGCGGCGGCGGCGACGCCAAGCCCCAAAGCGGTGTATCCGGCGATCTGGAGGAAGTCGCGACGGTTCGAGCCGTCTGCCGTGTCCGAAGCCATAGCTGTCCGCTATCGTTGACATGTTTGCACTGCAACATAGGCGGGTGGCGCAGCGCGGACAAGCTCCAGTTGGTCGCAATGGATAAGCACGTACGGTTGTGTCTCTTCGAACCCGACATCCCGCAGAATGTTGGCGCCGCGGTGCGGTTGGCTGCCGGGCTCGCCTGCCCGCTCGACCTCGTCGAGCCGTTCGGCTTCGTCTTCGATCCCAAGAAACTCCGCCGCGTAGCCCTGGACTACCATCGGAGCGCTTCGATCAGCCGGCATGCCAACTTCAAGGTGTTCGACGATTGGCGCCGCAGTGAAGGCCGGCGTCTCGTACTGCTGACGACGCGTGCACGCACCGCCTACACGAGCGTTTGCTATGCGCCTGGCGACATCCTGGTTTGCGGCAGCGAGAGTGCCGGTGCCCCGGCGGATGTGCACGCGGCGGCCGAACTCGCCGTTAGGGTGCCGCTCGCACCGACCGTCCGCAGCTTGAACGTCGTCACGGCACTCGCCATGGTTGCGGGCGAAGCGCTGCGCCAGGTGCGGCCGGCGCCCGATGTCGGAGAGCCGCCTTGAGCGACGCGCCGCCGGCGCATCCCGATGCCGCCATCGAAATTCGCAAGACCGCCGCGCGCGCCTGGTTCGAGAGCTTGCGCGATCGCCTGTGCGCAGCGTTCGAGGCTTTGGAGGACGCCTGCGACAACCCCGCGACGCAAGACTTGCCGGCGGGTCGCTTCGTCCAGCGCCCCTGGCAGCGGCCCGGCGGTGGCGGCGGCGTCATCGCCCTCCTGCAGGGTGGTCGGGTTTTCGAGAAGGTTGGCGTGAACGTGTCGACCGTTTGGGGCGCGTTCACGAGCGACTTCGCAGGAAAGGTTCGAGGTGCAGCCGCCGACCCGCGCTTCTGGGCGAGCGGCATCTCCCTGGTGGCGCATCCACGGAGCCCGCACGTGCCGCCGGCGCACATGAACACGCGGCACATCGTCACCACGGAAGCCTGGTTCGGCGGCGGCGCCGACCTCAATCCGATCTATCCGGATGACGCCGAAACCCGGGCATTCCACGACCGTTTGAAGCTCGCTTGCGATGGCTACGCGCCCGATGCCTATGCATGCTTCAAGGCCTGGGCCGACGACTACTTCTTCATCCCGCACCGCGCCGAGCCGCGTGGTGTGGGCGGCATTTTCTATGACGATCTCACGAGCGACTTGGATCACGCGTTTGCATTCACGCGCGCGGTCGGCGAGGCGTTTCTCGACATCTACCCCAAGCTCGTTGCGGCGAAGATGGCGCAGCCGTGGACGGATGCGGATCGAGCGCACCAGCTGGTGCGTCGCGGACGTTACGTGGAGTTCAACCTCGTCTATGACCGTGGTACGCAGTTCGGGCTGAGGACCGGAGGCAATCCGGAGGCGGTCCTGATGTCACTGCCCCCGTTGGTCGCCTGGCCTTAATTCATCGCTCACCCCTCTCGAAAATGAGACCTCTCTATGGATATCACCAAGATTCCACCGGGAGACAACCCGCCGGATGAGATCAATGTTCTGATCGAAGTGCCGCTCAGGTCTGATCCGATCAAGTACGAATTCGAAAAGAGTAGCGGTGCTATTTTTGTCGATCGCTATCTGTACACGCCGATGTTCTATCCGGCAAACTACGGCTTTATCCCGAATACACTGTATGACGACGGTGACCCGGTTGACGTGCTGCTGTTCGGCCATATGCCACTAGTCCCCGGATGCGTTGTTCCCTGTCGACCGATTGGGGTTTTGGAACTTGAGGATGACGGTGGGCACGACGAGAAGCTCTTGGCAGTGCCAGTGCCCAAGGTGTCACCGATCTTCAACCATGTGACAAACTATAGCGATTTGCCCGACATCGATCTGCTGCAGATCCAGCACTTCTTCGAACACTATAAGGACCTCGAAGAGAACAAGTGGACGCGGGTGGGTAGCTGGCTGGACGTGAACGACGCAAAGCGGATCGTGGCCAAGAGCATCGAGATGTTTCGGAAGGACGGCTGAGCCGTGCCTCTGCCAGCGGCCGCTCCGCGTGCGCCGTTGCACCAGCGCGCCATCGACTGCCGCGGCTTTCGCCGCGAGGATGGACTCTTCGACATCGAAGCCCGCCTCACCGACACGAAGGGCTATGGGGTCGACAATCGCTGGCGGGGCCGCCTGGAGCCTGGTGCTCCGATCCACGACATGTGGCTTCGGCTCACCGTCGACGAGGACCTGACGGTCATCGCGGTCGTCGCCAGCACCGACGCTGCACCCTTTCCCATCTGTGACGCGATCACGCCGGCGTTCAGCCAGCTCGAGGGGGTGCGGATTGGACCTGGGTGGCGCCGCGACGTAGCGCGCCGGCTGGGCGGCGTCCACGGGTGCACACATCTCGTGGAGCTCTTGGGCCCGCTGGCAACGACGGCGATGCAGACGATCCTGCCGATCAAGCGGCGCGAGGCCTCGAGCCAGGATCGCCCGCCGCGGCATCTCGACAGCTGCCATGCGCTGCGCCGCGACGGCCCCGTGGTGCGCGAGCATTACGCCGAATGGTACACCGGCTCCGATGGCGATTGAGCTGCCTCTGGCCCGCGACTAGGTGCCGTCGCCGGCCTCGGCCTCGATGGCGAGCGCGTGGATCGGGTTTCCCATCAAGTCGCCGACGGCCTCGTGCACGGCGCGGTGTTGCGCAACCCGGCTCATGCCGTCGAAGGCCTGAGCCCGAATCCGGACACGGAAATGTGTCTGCACACCCTCGATGTAGCCCGCGTGGCCTCGGTGCCGTGCGCTCTCGTCGAGGACGCTCAAATCGCTGGGCTTCAACGCTGCGCGGAGGCGGCGGGCCAGTTCGTCAGCCGTGCTCATGGTTGCCCTCGAATTTAGCTTGGAGGCGAAACGCTGCGTGCTACGATCAACGGCCGCTAAGCAGCAGCGTCGGCGGTTGTTCCAGATACCATAATACAGGTCTTAAGCGTTCCTCAACCAAACCTCTAGCACCCGAACGTGCTAATCGCCATAGTTGAACGGTCGGTGCTAAACGCGCTCGCCAAACTCGGAAGTCTCCCTGGTTGTTTTCGATCGTCCGCGTTCTTGCGAGAGAACGTCCGACTGATCGCCTCGTGAAGTGGCTTTAGGTGGAAAACACGATGAACAGTACAGTGGCCAAGCCAAGCATCAATCCTCGTGGGCGCGCGCGCCCGCAGGACATTGACCGTCACGTCGGTGGACGGATGCGTGAACGCCGGGTGATGCTGGGCTTGACCCAGCAGCAGATGGCAGACTTGATCGGTGTCACCTATCAGCAGGCGCATAAGTACGAGAAGGGAATCAACCGCATCGCGGCCGGCCGGCTCTACAGCGTGGCGCGTGCGCTGGGCGTGGAGGTGGGCTTCTTCTTCGAGGGCCTCGACGAAGATCGCGAGGCGTTCAAGCCGACGCCCCAACAGCGCATGTTGCTGGAGCTCGCGCGCAACTTCATCTCGGTGACCAACCGTCGGCACCAGGAGGCGATTTGCGTGCTCGCGCGGACGCTCTCCGACGACCGTCGGGATGCGAGCGACGACAACGGTGCCGCCGCGGCCTGAGGGGGTCAGTCAGGTGGTGGGCCAGCGACGCGCCGTGCGCCGATAGAAGCGCCGGAGCGCCAAGGCGGCGGTGATCGAGAGCCCGGCAAACAGGCCGAACCACACGCCGCGGGCGCCCGCGTCGAGGATGAACAGGGCGAAGGCGGCCGTGCCAACCCCACCGATCCAATAGCCGACGAGCGCATAGATCATGGGCACGGTCGTGTCCTTGAGGCCGCGCAGCAGCCCGCCGCCGACCACCTGCAGGCCGTCTGCCAGCTGAAAAAAGGCAGCGACCTGCAGCAGGCCGGCGGCGGTGGCAACAAGCGCGCTTCGCGCTGAGGGGTCGTCCACGAACGGGCGCACCAGGAGATTCGGGGCGAGCAAGAAGCATAAGGCCGCCGTACCCATGACGGCGAGCGTCAGCAGGATGGCGAGATTGCCGACCAGACGCACGCCACGTCGATCACCGTGGCTTGCAGCCAATGCCACACGAACGGTCGACGCCTGGCTCAGGCCAAGGGGAATCATGAACACGACGGCACAAAGCTGCAAGGCGATGTGGTGCGCCGCCAGGCTGATGTGGTCGATGGTGCCGACCAGGAGGGCCGCTGCCGTAAACATGCCGATCTCGAGCAGCAGGGTGAGCCCGATCGGCACGCCCAGACGCAGCACCGCCCGCAAGCTCGTCCAGTCCGGTCGCCACAGACGGGCAAAGACCCGATAGCGCCGATAGGGTCGGGCGCGGGCGCAGACGAGGGCCAAGCCGAGGAAGCCGAGAACGTTCACCAAAGTGGATGCGACCCCGGCACCCACCAGTTCCAGCCGAGGCAGACCGAGATTGCCGAAGATCAGTCCGTAGTTCAGCGTCGCGTTCGCGGGCACCATCAGGGCCATGACCACGAGCACTGCCTGGGTATGGCCGAAGCTGGTCATGAAGCCGCGCAGGACGACGAGCGCCGCGGCGAACGGCAGCCCCCAGACGGCGGCTCTCAGGTAGCGCTCCGCCGCATCTGCGACCGACGGCGCCTGGCCCAATGCGATCAGGAGCGGACCGCAGAAGCAAAGCGCCAGGACCGCAGGCAGCGTGACGGCACCGACCGCCCAGAGCCCTTGGCGCACGCTGCGGCGAACCTGCCGCGGCCGGCGCGCGCCCAGTGCGCCCGCGACCAAAGGGGCCACCGCCATGGCAACGCCGATGCTGAAGAGCGCCGGCAGGATCCAGATGCTCATCGCCAAGCCGCCCGCCGCAAGCGCTTCGGTGCCGAGCCAGCCCAGCATGATGACGTCGGTGGTGTTGATCGCGATCTGGCCGAGTTGGGTCAGCGCCAGCGGTGCCCCAAGCGCCACCAGCGCACGCAACTCCGCCATGGCGGCCGCCGGCGCCCGAGCCTCTTGCGCGAGCCCCGGCGGTGGCACCGGTCTGACCGTCAGCCGAGGCGTGGCAGCGAGAGGACCCGGTCGCCTAGTTCAGGACGCGGATGCAGCGCATAGGTACGCCGCCGCAGCTCGGCCATCAGCGTCCCCCGATCGCGCAGGTGCGCGATCTCCTTGTAAGCGATCGCATCACCAATCTCGATCCGCTGACGCGTGCCGATCTTGTTGGCGACCTCGTGAAAGAGCAGGGACAGCCGCAACGTCTGGCTGACGTGACTGGCGAGCTGAAAGAGCCGGCTGTTCTGGCCGACAAAGCATATTGGCAGCACCGGTGCGCCGACGGCGTGAATCAGGCGTGCGGTGAAGGGCTTCCAGGAAGGATCGATCGCCGGGCCGAACGCCGGCTGGGCCGTCGAGACGGTACCCCCAGGGAACACGACGAGTACACCGCCGGCTCCGAGCCACTGCAAAGACTGCCGGCGAGTCCGGAGATTGATGTCGCGCGCGCGTTGCGAGCGCTCGAACTCGATGGGAAAGATGAACGGTGCGGCTTCCGCCGAGCGGGTCAGCACACCGTTGGCGACAATACGGAAGTCCGGTCGCCTCGAGCCGATGAGATGGCCGATCATCAGTCCGTCGAGCACGCCGTAAGGATGGTTGGCCACGATCACGATCGGCCCGCTTGCCGGCAGCGCTCGAAGGCGTTCACGCTCGTAGTCCAGCAAGAGGCCGAGCCGCCGCACCGAGGCGCCCCAGAAATCCGGGTCCGCCGCCCTGAGGTGCTGCTCGTAGAGCCGCCGGAGACGCGGCTTGCCGGTGAGCCGCTCGATCGAGCGGATGGCCAGCCGGCGTAGCCGGCCGTCGGTGGGCTCGGCATAGGTGAAGTCCGAAAGCTGTCGCCAGTAGGCGTCATCCGCCTCGGTGGGCGCTGGCGGCGCGGATGAGGCAAGTTCTCCGTCGGGCAGGAGCGTGGACATCGCGCGGCTCAGTTGCGCCCGGTGCCGTCTGGCGCCGCGTCGAGCAGCGTTACCAGGCTCGAGGTGTCCAGCCGCCCACCCTTCGCCGCCTGCACTTGACGATAGAGCTGATCGACGAGGCCCGTCACCGGCAGCGAGGCGCCGTTGCGCCGCGCCTCGTCGAGGCAGATCGCCAGGTCCTTGCGCATCCAGTCGACGGCGAAGCCAAAGTCGAACGCACCGGCGACCATGGTCTTCCAGCGGTTCTCCATCTGCCAGCTCTGGGCGGCACCCTTGGAGATGACGTCCACCACCCGGTCCGTGTCGAGGCCGGCACGCTTGGCGAAGGCGACCCCCTCGCTGAGCCCTTGGAGCAGGCCGGCAATGCAAATCTGGTTGACCATCTTGGTGAGTTGGCCGCTGCCGACGTCACCCATCCGCATGACGGCGCGGCCATAGGCCTCGAGCACCGGCGCCGCCGCCGCAAAATCAGACTTGGCCGCCCCGCACATGATCGTCAAGGCGCCATTCTCCGCGCCCGCTTGGCCGCCGCTCACCGGCGCATCGACGAAGCCCGCGCCGCGGCTGCGGGCGGCTTGCGCCAGTTCGTGCGCAAGCTCGGCGGAAGCGGTCGTATGGTCGACCAGCACAGCACCGCTGTTCAGACCCGCCGCGGCACCCTCGTCGCCGCCCGCGACGCTGCGCACGTCATCGTCGTTGCCGAGGCAGAGCATCACCAGATCGGCGCCGGCAGCGGCTTCGCGAGGCGTCTCGGCCAGGCTGCCGCCATGCGCTTGGACCCAGTGCTCCGCCTTGGCGCGCGTTCGATTGTAGACGCAGACCTCATGGCCGACGCGCGCCAAATGTCCGGCCATGGGAAAGCCCATGACGCCCAGACCCAAGAACGCGCAGCTCGCCATGCAGGCGGCCTCCTGATTATGCGCTGCAGCCGAAGCGGTTACGTAGCCGTGGTCATCGTCACCGGCAAGCGGCGAGGCTGCCCGCACTGGACAATGCGCGGTGCTTCGGCAATACCCCTCGCCGAGCGTCCACGAGCTTCCCAAGCGTGATCTGGATGGCGGAACGCCAGACCCCAAAGGCCGTGCGGTTGGCTGACTACCGCGCGCCCGACTACCGTATCGACACAGCTGATCTGACGTTTCGGCTGCTCCCTGATGCGACGCTGGTCCGTGCCCGCGTGCACTATTCGCGCGAGATCGCTCTGCCGGTAGCCCAGCTGCAGCTCGACGGTGAAGATCTAGAGCTGCTGGAGATCGCGCTCGACGGCCTGCCGCTGGCATTGGACGCCTATGCGCTCAACGAAGCCGGTCTCGTGTTGCACCGCCCGCCCGAGCGTTTCACCCTCGAAACAGTCGTGCGCGTCGATCCAGCCGCCAACACCACACTTTCGGGGCTCTACCTCTCGAATGGGGTGTTCTGCACGCAGTGCGAGGCTCAGGGCTTTCGCCGTATCACCTACTTTCTCGATCGCCCCGACGTGCTGACCGTCTACCGCGTGCGGCTCGAAGCGCCGCAGGATGCAGCACCAGTGCTGCTCGCGAACGGCAATCCGGTGCAGGCGGGTACGTTCGGCGACGGCTGGCACTTCGCCACGTGGGAGGACCCATTTCCGAAGCCCTCATACTTGTTTGCACTCGTCGCCGGCGATCTCGCTGTTCTCGAGGATGGGTTCCGAACGCGCAGCGGCCGCCAAGTGGCGCTCAGAATCTGGACGGAGCACCCCTTTATCGACCAGTGCCACCACGCCATGCGTTCGCTCAAGCGTGCCATGAAGTGGGATGAGGATCGCTTCGGCCTCGAGTACGATCTCGATGTCTATAATATCGTTGCCGTTAGTGACTACAATTTCGGCGCGATGGAGAATAAGGGTCTAAACATATTCAATACATCAGCGACGTTGGCTCGCTCAGATACCGCAACAGACCAAGATTTTGTTAATGTCGAACGGATCATCGCGCACGAGTATTTCCACAACTGGACAGGCAACCGGGTCACCTGCCGCGACTGGTTTCAGCTCACGTTGAAGGAGGGGCTGACGGTGTTCCGCGACCAGGAGTTCACCGCGGACTCCTACTCGCGCGAGGTTAAGCGGATCGGCGACGTGGCCCTATTGCGCGAGGGTCAGTTTCCCGAGGACGCGAGCCCGCTGGCGCACCCGATCCGCCCGGACAGCTATGTGGAGATCAATAATTTCTACACCCGCACCGTCTACGAGAAGGGTGCCGAAGTCGTCCGAATGATCCACACGCTCGTCGGCGAGGACGCTTTTCGCCGTGGGATGGACATCTATTTCGAGCGGCACGACGGCGAAGCGGTCACCTGCGAGGATTTCGTGGCGGCGATGGCGACCGCCTCGGGTCGGGACTTCGGGCATTTCTTCAACTGGTATCGCCAGGCGGGGACGCCACGGCTCGAAGTTCAGGCCACCTACGACGCCGCCGCACGCACCTACAGCTTGACGCTGATCCAGGAAACGCCGCCGACGCCGGGGCAACCGACGAAGGAGCCGTTCCACCTGCCCGTGCGCGTGGGCCTCGTCGATGCCGATGGTAACCCGGTGCCGTTGCGGCTTGCCGGCGAAGCGTTCGCCGCCGGCGAAACGAGGGTGCTGGAGCTAACGGCGGCGACGGCGACGTTCGTTTTCGAGGACGTGCCGTCGCGACCGGTGCCGTCGCTGCTGCGCGGCTTCTCGGCGCCCGTGCGGCTCGAAGCGCACTACAGCGATGACGAACTCGCGCATCTGCTCGCGCACGACACCGACGGCTTCGCCCGCTGGGACGCGGGTCAGACGCTCGCCGTGCGGACGCTCCTTGGTCTGGTCGATGCGGACCGCAGCGGGCGTCCGTTGGCCCTGCCTGAGCGCTTTCTCACCGCCTTCGCGCACGTGCTCGACGATCCGCGCATCGAGCCGGAGTTCAAGTCCCAGCTGATGGGGCTGCCGTCGCAGACCTATCTGGGCGAGCAGATGGCGGTGATCGACGTAGACGCCGTCGGCCGCGTTCGCGAGCACGCCCAGGCGGAACTCGGCAGGCGCCTCGTCGAGCGTTTCAGCGATTTGATCGAGAGCGTCCAGCAGGCGCGTTTCGAGCTGAGCAGCGAAGCCATCGGCAGCCGCCGGCTGAAGAACACCTGCCTCGGTTTTCTGGCTCAAGGTGTCCCCGAGATGGTTGCCGCCCAGATCGTGACGCAGGCGCGCAACGCCGACAACATGACCGACCAGCTGGCGGCGCTCGGCCTCGTCGCCCGCTGGTCGTGGCCCGAGCGCGCCGAGGTGCTCGACGGCTTCTACGCGCGGTGGGCCCACGAGCCGCTAGTGGTCAACAAGTGGTTCGGCGTGCAGGCCGCGGCCGCCCGATCCAGCGTCGTCGAGGAGGTCGAGGCCCTCCTGCGGCATCCGGCCTTCTCGCTCACGAACCCCAATCGGGTGCGGGCAGTGCTCGGCGTCTTCTCCACCTTTAACCCGACCGGTTTCCATCGTCAGGACGGCGCCGGCTACCGGCTCGTCGCCGACGCGGTCTTGAACCTCGATCGCCTCAACCCGCAGCTCGCCGCGCGGCTCGCAACCTCGTTCAACCGTTGGCGCCGGTACGATGCGGGCCGTCAACGGCTGCTGCGCGAGCAGCTCGAACGGCTCGCGGGCGCCGAAGGCGGTTCTCGCGACCTCTTCGAGATCGTAAGCAAGTCGCTAGATCAACCGGGCAACGCCTGAGGCCAGCCGCGTCTAGGCGTATCCCAAGGGAGGCAAGAGAACATGACAGCGATCGGGCATTGGATCGGCGGCGAGCACGTCAGCGGAGCGAGTGGGCGCGTGGGTCCGGTCTACAACCCGGCGACGGGCGAGCGCGGTGCCGAGGTGGCGTTGGCCGACCGCAGCGAGGTGGATCGCGCGGTGCAGACGGCGCGTGCCGCACTCGAAGGTTGGGCTGACACGCCGCCGATCCGCCGTGCCCGGATCATGTTCAAGTTCAAGGACCTGATCGAGCGCAACATCGATGAGCTCGCGCAGCATGTGACCCGCGAGCATGGCAAGACGCTCGAGGACGCCAAGGGCTCGGTCACCCGCGGCCTCGAGGTCGTGGAGTTCGCATGCGGCATCCCGCAGCTCCTGAAGGGAGAGTTCTCGGCCGAGGTCGGCGCCGGCATCGACCTGACCTCGTTCCGTCAGCCGTTGGGCGTCTGCGTCGGCATCACACCGTTCAACTTCCCGGCCATGATCCCCTTGTGGATGTTCCCGTTGGCGATCGCTTGCGGGAACACCTTCGTGCTCAAGCCGTCCGAGAAGGACCCGTCCTGCCCGCTGCGCCTGGTCCAACTGGCGGAGGAGGCCGGCGTGCCGCCCGGCGTCGTCAACGTCGTCAATGGCGACAAGGAGGCGGTCGATGCGCTGTTGACCCATCCGCTCGTGGCTGCGGTGAGTTTCGTCGGCGCCACGCGCACCGCCGAGTATATCTACCAGACCGCCTGCGCGCATGGAAAACGCTGCCAAGCGCTCGGCGGCGCCAAGAACCACATGGTGGTGATGCCGGACGCGGAACTCGACCAGGCCATCGACGCGCTGATGGGCGCTGGGTACGGCTCCGCCGGCGAGCGCTGCATGGCGGTCTCCGTCGCTGTCGCCGTCGGTGACAAGGTCGGCGACGCACTGATCGATCGGCTCGCCCCCAAGGTCCGCCAGCTCAAGATCGGCCCCGGCACCGACCCTGAGGTCGAGATGGGGCCTCTTGTCACTCGTGAGCACCTCGAAAAGGTCAGCAGCTACGTCGATCTCGGCATCGAGGAGGGCGCCAAGCTCGTCGTCGACGGCCGCGGCTTCAAAATGCAGGGCTATGAGGACGGCTTCTTCATGGCCGGCTGCCTGTTCGATGAGGTCAAGCCGGAGATGCGCATCTACAAGGAGGAGATCTTCGGGCCGGTGCTGTCGGTGGTGCGCGCGCCGGACTATGACGCGGCGGTCCGCATGGTGAACGAGCACGAGTACGGCAACGGCACGGCCATCTTCACCCGCGACGGCGACGCTGCGCGCACCTTCGCCAAGGACGTGCAGGTGGGAATGGTGGGCGTCAACGTGCCGATCCCGGTGCCGGTGGCGTACCATAGCTTCGGCGGCTGGAAGCGCTCGCTCTTCGGCGACCACCACACCCACGGGCCCGAGGGCGTCCGCTTCTACACCAAGCAGAAGGCGGTCTCCGCCCGCTGGCCCACTGGCATCCGCGCCGGCAGTGAGTTCTCGATGCCACTTTTAGGCTAGCTGTTCGGTTGCGGGGTGCGTTGCCGGCACCTGCGCTTCCAGGCCCACGTGGCTGAACAACGCTCCGGACTGACTTTCTCCGCCCCGCATCATCCCTTTCGATTTCCTGTTTGAGACCGATCGAGTCACGGCTGAAATGGTCCGGCCAGAGTTTCTCAGCAGCCTGCTAGGCGGCGGATGAAGGAAGGGCGCTCTAGCTAATGCTCCGCACGCGCAGCTCGCGGATGGAGCGGTCCGGCTTCTCGCACCATGTGGTTAAGGCGCAAATAACCAGAATCGCGTAAGAGGCGTAGCGGACCGCCACTTTCAGTCGTGTCCGGACACTGCCCATGTTGCTAGCCCGCAGGCGGCCCGTCGCCATCTGGTCGCTGCTCGTCGGCATGCTGGTCACGACCGCGGTCGGGCTCCTCTTTGCGTGGCTCACGTTCGAGCGTCCCGCGGTTCCGCGCACGCCCATGACCGACCCGCGCGCCTTGGCGGCGCTGGTGCTGTTTGTGCTGGCGTACGTGCTGGTCATGACCGAGGAGCGAACCGGGCTTCACAAGTGCAAGTCGGTGATGCTTGCCGCGGGCCTGATCTGGGCGCTGGTCGCGTGGATGGCGCCGGACTACGGGCTCGATCACGAGCAGGTGCACCGAGCCGTTTTTCATGGGCTCGACGAGTATGGCGGGCTGATGCTGTTCCTACTCGCGGCGATGACCTACATCGCCGCGCTCGACCGCCTGCACGTTTTCGAAGCGCTCCGGCTGCGGCTGATCCACGCGCAGCTAAGCTACACCGGTGTCTTCTGGGCGACGGGCGCGCTCGCCTTCTTCCTTTCGGCGGTCGCCGACAACCTCACCACGGCTCTGGTGATGGGCACGGTGGTCGCCATCGTCGGCGCCGCGCAGCCGCGCTTTGTCGCCGTCGGTCTCGTCAACGTGGTGGTCGCGGCCAATGCCGGCGGCGCGTTCAGCCCGTTCGGTGACCTGACGACGCTGATGGTTTGGCAGGCGGGCAAGCTCGGGTTCTTCGAGTTCTTTGCGTTGTTCGTGCCGTCCGTCGTGGCCTACCTGGTGCCTGCTGCCTTCATGGGACGCGGGCTACCCGCAGGTTGTCCCGTTGTCGAGGGAACGACCAAGCCGATGCGGCGCGGCGCCAAGCGCACGATCGCCTTGGGCCTTCTGACGATCACGCTCGCCGTCAGCTTCGAGCAGGTCCTGGGCCTGCCGGCCTTTCTCGGCATGATGCTCGGCATGTCCCTGCTCATGCTGCACTTCTATCGCCTGCGCATGACGCGGGTCGACGGGGAGCCGAGCTACGACATCTTCAAGACGATCGCTCGGGTCGAATGGGATACCCTGCTCTTCTTCTTCGGCATCATCTTCTGCGTCGGTGGTCTCGCCTTCGTCGGCTATCTGGATCTGCTCGCCGACGGGCTCTACGACGGGCTCGGCGCGACGGTGGCGCACATCGTGTTGGGGGTGAGCTCCGCGGTCATCGACAACATCCCGGTCATGTTCGCGGTCTTGAGCATGGACCCGGTGCTCAGCGACGCGCAGTGGCTCTTGGTGACGCTCACCACCGGCGTGGGCGGCAGCCTGCTGTCGATCGGCTCGGCCGCCGGTGTGGCGTTGATGGCCGTGGGTCACGGCAGCTATACCTTCTCGACGCACCTCCGCTGGATGCCGGTCATCGCCCTGGGCTTTGCCGCAGCGGTCGCAACGCACATTTTCTTGAACGGGATATAGCCGGGGCCCTCGTCAGGCGGTCCGGCCGTCCAGCTCGTCCTCGATGTGGGCCTCGACGATCTCGCGGAAGCCGGCGTCCGGCCGGAACCCGAGCTTCAGGGCGCGTGGGGTCTCGAAGTGGCTGGCCCAGCCGTCGACGATCGCTTGGATTTCGGCGTCGGGCTCAAAGCGGACCCGGTCGACCACCGCGGCACCGGCGACGGCGCCGAGCGTCGCCAGCATCTCGTCGACGGTGTGCGTCGTTCCGGGTAGCTGGATGGTCCGTTCGACGCCGACGGCCGCGGACGGCAGATCGGCCGCGTGCATGAGGGCCTCGATGACGCGACGCGGCGACAGCACGAACATGGCGGTGGTCCGCGTGACCGGGCAGATGGTGGTGTCACCCGCCAGCGGCTCGCGGATGATCGAGCTCGCCCAGGTCGAGGCAGCCTTGTTGGGCTTGCCGGGCCTGACCACGATGGTCGGCAACCGCAGCGATCGGCCGTCGACGAAGCCTTTGCGCGTGTAGTCCCCGACCAGAAGTTCGCCCGCCGCCTTTTGCGCGCCGTAGGAGGTCTGCGGCACGACGTGCGTCGTGTCGGTTATCGTCCCCTCGACGACGGGTCCACCATAGACGGCGACCGAGCTCGCGAAAACGAGCCGGCAGGGTTCGGGCAGCCGACGGCAGACGTCCAAAAGCGCCATCGTCGCCTCGAGATTGACCCGCGTTCCCAGGTCGAAGTCAGCCTCGGCGCCGGCACTCACGATTGCCGCCAGATGGAAGACGACGTCGGTTCGCGCGTCGACCGCCGTCTTGAGCGTGCCAGGCTGATCGATGTCGCCGACCTGAACCTCGAGCCGTGGATCGTCGGGCAAACCCTGGGGCGCCACGATGTCGAGCAGCTTCAACCGCTGCAGCGGGCGCCATTCACCGTCGATCGCGAGCCCGTCCTGCGCGAGGATGGCCCGGGCGAGCTTGGTTCCCAGAAAGCCGGCTGCGCCGGTGATGACGATCTGCATGAAGCGACGCTCCGTGTCGTCCGCCATGCCCCTCATTAAACCGGTTTGCGTCATACGCGACCAGTTCGTGTTCGCACAACCCCTGCGCGAGTGGTGCAAACGAGAACGGCGGAGCCCAGGGGCCCCGCCGCTCGTCTTGCCAATCGTGCGTGGACGATCAGAAGTCCATGCCGCCCATGCCGCCCATGTCGGGCGCACCGCCCGGGGCCGGCGCCTTCTTCTCGGGCTTCTCGGCGACCATCGCCTCGGTGGTGATCAACAGGCCGGCCACCGATGCGGCGTCCTCGAGCGCCGTGCGCACGACCTTGGCCGGGTCGATCACGCCGGACTTCACGAGGTCCTCGTAGGTATCGGTGTAGGCGTTGTAGCCGAAGTTGTAGTCGCCGTTTTCCAGGAGCTTGCCCACGACGACCGACGCGTCGACGCCAGCATTGGCCGCGATCTGGCGGACCGGCGACTGGATCGCGTGGCGAACGATGTCGATGCCGCGACGCTGGTCGTCGTTGGTCGGGTGCAGGCTGGCGAGCGCGTTGGTCGCCCGCAAGAGGCCGACGCCGCCACCCGGAACGATGCCTTCCTCGACCGCGGCGCGGGTCGCGTTCATCGCGTCGTCGACGCGATCCTTGCGCTCCTTAACCTCGACCTCGGTGGCACCACCGACGCGGATCACCGCGACGCCGCCCGCGAGCTTGGCGAGACGCTCCTGCAGCTTCTCGCGGTCGTAGTCCGAGGTGGTCTCCTCGATCTGCGCCCGGATCTGCCCGCAACGACCCTCGATCCCCGACTTCTCGCCGTAGCCGTCGATGATCGTAGTGTCTTCCTTCTTGATCAGCACCCGCTTGGCGCGGCCGAGCATGTCGAGCGTCACGTTCTCGAGCTTGATGCCGACATCCTCGCTGATCACCTGGCCGCCGGTCAGGATCGCCATATCCTCGAGCATCGCCTTGCGGCGATCACCGAAGCCCGGCGCCTTCACCGACGCGACCTTGAGGCCGCCACGCAGCTTGTTGACGACGAGCGTGGCGAGCGCCTCGCCCTCGACGTCCTCGGCGATGATCAAGAGCGGCTTGCCCGACTGCACGACCTGCTCGAGCACCGGCAACAGCGCCTGCAGGCTCGAGAGCTTCTTCTCGTGCAGCAGGATGTAGGGCTCGTCGAGTTCGGTGAGCATCTTCTCGGCGTCGGTCACGAAGTACGGCGAGAGGTAGCCGCGGTCGAACTGCATACCCTCGACGACGTCGAGCTCGGTCTCGAGACCCTTGGCTTCCTCGACCGTGATGACGCCCTCATTGCCGACCTTCTGCATGGCCTGCGCGAGCATCTCGCCGATCTCGGTGTCGCCATTGGCAGAGATCGTGCCGACCTGCTTGATCTCTTCCGAGCCGCTGATCGGCTTGGCGTTCTCGCGGAGATGCTTGATCACGGCCGCGACTGCGGTGTCGACGCCGCGCTTCAGGTCCATCGGGTTCATACCGGCGGCAACCGCCTTGACACCCTCGCGGACGATCGACTGAGCGAGCACGGTCGCGGTCGTCGTGCCGTCACCGGCGACGTCGTTGGTCTTGGACGCCACCTCGCGCACCATCTGCGCGCCCATGTTCTCGAACTTGTCCGAGAGCTCGATTTCCTTGGCGACCGTCACGCCGTCCTTGGTGATGCGCGGCGCGCCGAAGCTCTTGTCGAGGACGACGTTGCGGCCCTTCGGACCGAGGGTCACCTTGACCGCGTCGGCGAGGGTGTCGACGCCGCGCAGCATCCGCGTGCGCGCGTCGGTATCGAACTTAACTTCTTTGGCAGGCATGGCTCTTCGCTATCCTTCAATCATCGGTTGAGCGGACCAGGGTCCGAATCAGGCAGCCTTCTGCGCGGTGGAGCCACCTTCGATGATGCCGAAGATGTCGCTCTCCTTCATGATCAACAGCTCCTCGCCGTCGATCTTCACCTCGGTGCCGGACCACTTGCCGAACAGGATGATGTCGCCCGCCTTGACGTCCGGCGTGATGAGGTTGCCCTGGTCGTCGCGCGCGCCGGGGCCGACCGAGATCACCTCGCCCTGCTGCGGCTTCTCCTTGGCGGTGTCGGGGATGATGATGCCACCCGCGGACTTCTCTTCGGCGTCGATGCGCCGGACGAGCACGCGGTCGTGCAAGGGTCGAAAACCCATGATGACCTCCATTTAGGCGTAGTAAGGAATGGTTGCACGGCTTTGTTAGCACTCGCCCTGCATGAGTGCCAACGCGTACGTAGGCAACGCCGCAGAGGCGTCAAGCGGGCAACGACAAAAAACAAGAGCAGCCAAAGCGTTGCCGCTTCTCGCGCCGTTTGACACGGAGGTGTGACAACCGTGCCTCAGTTTTCGGCACGAAAGGGCTTGCATCCACCGACGCAGCCTATATGTTGCATTGCAGCAAGCGCGCTGGGGCGCTTGTTTCGAGCCTTGCTCGAGCCGGCTTGCCGGCAAGCGGAGTTCTGCTTCGCACCCAGTGCCTCCCTGATCAAGCTCGCCGGGTCTCTATGACCCGGCTTTTTTTTGGCCTATCGCCAACCGTTCGCGCCGCGCGGGTGAGTGCGCGCCGAGCCGCTGCACCAGGGGCATTGTACCTTAGAGTCAGCTATGGGAAAGGACGCGCGCTGCAACTCATTGGAGGTCACAGCGATGCGCGTTGTTTGCGCCCTCGCCTTGATACTGCTTGCATTGCCCTTGACGGCTGTGGCGCAGGATGGTCCCGACCCCTCGGCAGCGATTAGCGCCGACGCGCCCGAGATTGAGCCCGCCGCGCTGAGCATTCTGGTCCGTCCGCTCAATGTCACTCAGCTCGAGAACGAACTCGCGCGCTGGGAACAGCTCATCCAGGAGACCGACACGGAACTCGGCCTCATCCAGCTTCAACTGCGCAAGATATCGGCCATCGAAGCGGCGGAGGAAGCGGGCCAGGAACCACCAGCCTCGGCGCTCGTCGGCCCCGTGGTCGAGGGCGCCGATCCGGAGCAACTCGCCGAGCGTGCCGGCGAACTCCTGGCGCAACGCTCGGCGCTCGTCGAGCGGTTCGAGGTTGTCGTTGCCGACTACGCGTCCAAGGGCGGTGATCCTGAGCCGCACAAGCAGTACGCCCGCTCCGTGACCGACATCAATGTGGACTGGACGGACCCGGTGGCCGCTTGGGGGCAGGTGCGCGCCTGGGCCATGTCGGAGGAGGGCGGCTTGGCCCTCGCGCAGCGCGTCGGCATCTTCGCTGCCGTGATCATCGCCGCCTATCTGGCCGGCGTCATCCTGAGCTGGATTTTTGCCGCCTTCTTCCGCGTCGCAGGCACCGGCTCGAAGTTGCTCCGACGCTTCATCGTCCGTTGGTCACGCCGCGTGATCTTCATCATCGGCGCCCTCATCGGCCTCTCGGCGCTGGGCATCGACGTGACACCACTGGTTGCGGCTTTGGGCGCTGCCGGCTTCGTCATCGGCTTTGCGCTCCAGAACACCCTGTCGAACTTCGCGTCCGGTCTCCTCATCATGACGCAGCATCCGTTCGACGTGGGAGACGCGATCACCGCCGCTGGCGTGACCGGCACGGTCGACCGGGTGACGCTGTTCAGCACGCACATCACGACATTCGACAACTCCAAGCTCATCGTCCCCAACAACTCGGTTTGGTCGAGCGTGATCACCAACAGCACCGCGGCCGATACCAAGCGGCTCGACCTCACCTTCGACGTGAAGGGAGACGTTACCGTCGAACAGGCGGAGCAGACGATGATCGAGGCGCTAAAGGAGCATCCGAAGGTGCTTCGCGAGCCGGTGCCGGTCGTCCGCATGGACGAGCTCACGGAAGACGGTTTCAAGCTCATCTGCTGGCCGTGGACCAAGACCACCGATGCCGGCGAGGTCCGCTGGGACATCACCCGCGCCGCGAAGGAACGGCTTCGCGCCGATGTGAGCGAAACCGCCGAGGCGGCCTGACCGCCAGGCGATGCGGCAAGCCGCAGCACCCGATGGCAGACTAGGGCGCCATCGCCGGCGCGCAGAAGGGGCCGTCGGGTCCGCCGAGCCAGACGCTCAGGAGCGCGAGCGCGACGGTGCCGGCCCCGAGCACTTGCCTGAGCCAGGAGGCGTGCGCCGGTGCCAAGCGCACGTGGCCGGCGGCAAGGCCCAGCGCCAAGAGCGCCGGCACGGTCCCGAGGCCGAAGGCGAGCATCACAACAGCACCGCCCCAGGCCGAGGCGGCGAACACCGCGTAGAAGAGCGTCGTGTAGACCATGCCGCACGGAAGCCAGCCCCAGACGAGGCCGTAGAGCACCGATCCGGGCCCGCCGGGCGCGAGGCGGCGGATCGC
The DNA here is from genome assembly GCA_028279345.1 of Geminicoccaceae bacterium. GTDB lineage: Bacteria > Pseudomonadota > Alphaproteobacteria > Geminicoccales > Geminicoccaceae > JAAAPF01. The sequence goes on along the minus strand of JANQNY010000003.1, from coordinate 20,950 downwards.
CGGCTGCACCTTTGCCCATAGCGGCATCGCCCACGTGCCCAGCCGGTCGGTAAGCGGCAGCCAGCCGGCGATCGTGAAGCCGATGGCGATGAGGAAGGCGGCGGCGAGATAGCGCAGAACGACGAGCGCATCCGGTTGGGCGATGGCGGCGACCGCGCCGGCACCGAGCAGCCCGGCGACAGCGCCGGCCGTGGCGTAGCTCGCGATCCGCCCGCCATGAACGGCCGCCAGATGCAGCCCCAACCGCCACGGGCTCGCACGGACCGTCCGCGGCGCCGCGTTGGCAAGCGCCGCCGAGATGCCGCCGCACATGGCGACGCAATGCACCGATGAGGCGATGCCGAGGGTCAACGCGACGAAGAGGAGGTCGAGGGGCACGGTTGCTCCGCGGTTCCAAACGCAGGCTAGTTGCGTCGCGCAGGGGACGTAGCTCGACGATTGGCCTATGGTCGTTTCCGCATGCTCCGCGTCATCGATCACATCGCCGCATGACGCCGGGCCCTGTGGTTGTCGGAGCCGGCGCACGGTGAGAGGTGGAGATCGTGTTGATCCGTGACGCTGTCCAAACGGATCGCCCCTCGATCGCCGCGGTCCATGCTGCGAGCTGGCGCGACGCCTATGCGCCGTTCGTCACGGCGGCGGCTCTCGACGAGCGGCTCGATCGGGACATGGCGGTCCGCTGGCGCGAGCAGCCGCTTGCTGGCCGGGACTTCGTGCTCGTCGCCCATGACGAGGCGATCTTGGGGTTCATCCTGGTCCAACGCCGCACCGCTCCCTACGTCGAAAGTTTGCATGTCCATCCTCGCTACCGGTCTCAGGGGATCGGTCGACGCTTGCTGGCGGTTGCGTTCGATCGGCTTCTAGCCGATGGTGAGACGACGGCGTCGCTGAGTGTGGTGAGCGACCATAGGCGAGCGATCGACTTCTACCGTCGCCTCGGCGGCGAGCCTGGTCCCGTCAGGGTAGAAACCCTGCGGGGCGAACCCATCACGTACACCACGATTTGTTGGGCCGAACTGCCGGTGCTGACGACCAGCGACCCTTAGAACTCGAGCGGCAGCCCGCGAGCTTGCGCCAAGCGGTACATGCCGTTGAAGAGCTTGAAGAAGTTCCAGGGCTTGTCCGGCGGGTCGCCGCGGAAGCCGCGATAGGCTCGCTCGACGTTGGGGTAGAGTCGCGCGGGCACGCTCCAGTGCGCGAACGGCGTGATGTCGATCCGCATCGCCGCCTCCAGCGCCGGAACGCCTTCATCGTAAAGCGCGCGGGCAGCGTTCTCGACGTGGTCCAGGTACGCCCGCACGTCACCCGTCGCATCCGTGCGTCCGACTGGCCCATGGCCGGGAACGATCACCTCGGGCGCCAGCTTGTCGATGGCGGCGAGCGCGTGCCGCCAGTCGTCGAACGTGCCCCGCCAGCCGATCGGCGTGCACTCGCGAAAGACGATATCGCCAGCAAAGACGACGCGCTCCGCCGGCAGATGCACGAGCAGGTCGCCTTCTTGATGCGCCGGGCCGACATGGATGAGTTCGACCGCGAAGCCGTCGAGATTCAGTGAGAAGCGATCATCCACGAGCCGCGTCGGTGGTACGAGCCGGATGCCGGCGAAGTCGTAGTCACCGCCGAGCTGCTCAACCGCGGCGAATGCGCCCGGCGCGAGCCAGCGGAAGACGCGGCCGGTGATCGGCTGCTTGGTGTAGCCGACGGTCCGCGCCATACGCTTGGGGTCGGCGGCGTGCGGGAGCCGCTCAGGGAGCGAGCGATGGCCGATGATCTCGGCGCCGTCGAAGAGCTGGTTGCCGAACACATGGTCCAGGTCCTCGTGTGTGTTGACGACCAGGCCAGGCGGTCTCGCGAACACCTCGGCGATGAGATCCTGCAATTCGCGGGCGTGGCCCAGGTCGGACTGCGTATCGATGACGAGGCCGGGGCCGGCGGCAACCAGACCCGAATTCGCGTCGCACAGGCGGTTCTTCTCGGCGACGACCGCGTAGGCGTGCGGGCTCACCTGCTCGATGCGCATCGGCCATGACCTCACTGGGAGTGCGATGGCACCAAGCTAGCCGAGTTCGCGCGCGATCGCAGCCCCGGTCACCGCTTCGACCTCCGCATGGCTGGCCCTTACGACCGTCATTTTCGGCCGTTCGAGGTGCGCCCTTAGGCATGCAATGCTGAGGCTCAAGGCTGCAAGAAGGGAGCGTGTCGCATGTAGGCGCCACACGTCCACTCGGGTGGTGTGTCAGCTATGGCCCCAATCGAGGGCAAACCCCGACCTGGAGCGCTTGCAATCGCTAACGCATGCAGTGGAGTATCTGGATTGGAGTTGGAATGAAAAAGCATCGATCCATCCACATCGATCCGGTCGTTAACTCACGGCTGCGTCAATTGTCACGGCTACGCAGCGAGAAGATCGGAGATACTTTGACATTCTTGCTCCCAGCTATCGAAGATGCTGCGGCCACGCCGGACCCGGGTGAATTACGGCCTGAGCACGGTGCGAAGCGGATACGGCTGCGAGCGAGTTTTCCCGAACGGTCGGATGAGGAACTGGCTGCACGCGTCCGCAGTGTTGTGGATGCACTTCCACAGCTCCAGCGCCGAACGATAAACCTGGAACCAGCCGTGCGGTTGCGGCTTCGTCGCCTATCTCGGATTCGTGGTGAGAGTCTTTCGGACACGCTCAAGTTTCTGCTGCCGGCGATCGAGAACGCGTCGGCATCGTCGGATCGCGGCGTTTCGTCATCGGAGCATGCAACAACGCCGATTAGGCTTCCGCGTGGATTTCCTGATCTCTCGGACGAGCAGCTGGCTGCGCGTCTGCGCCTCGTTTCAGACAGGCTCCCGCGGCTGCTTCGTCGCACCGATGGCCCGCCACCCCTTGAACTCGTTTGTGGGGTTACCGCAGACGGACTTGCCTATGCCAGATTGCCAGGCGGCCGCGTGTTCTACGATCACGGCAGAATTTCTCCGCGTGACGAAGCACTGTTTGAAGTCGTGAAAGACCGCTTGCCCGCCGACTGGGGCCCTGTCGAGTACAAAATGGGCGTGCTCGTTCAACAAAGGTATCTGAAGTATTTGAGTCATCCCGGCTCGTTTCACTTTCCCGCACACGCACAAGTTGCCGTGGACGCCGGCTGCTATATCGGCTGCAAGGCGATCGCCATGGCGGACGCCATGGGGCCAGCATGTCGGGTGATCGCTATCGAGATCGCAGATGACAACTTCGAACTACTCGAACGCAACATTGCGGAGAATGGTTTGAGCGATCGGGTGAAGCCGGTACGCGCGGCTATAAGCGATGTTGACGGCCTCGGTCAGCACTTCTTGCGCCATGAAGTCGGTATGGGTCACAGCCTGGTAGCAACCGAGCGCGGCGGGCCCACGGGTGCCGTCTTGGAAACCAAGTCGCTCGCGACGATCTTCTCCGAATTGGGGCTGGATGCAATCGACTATCTCAACATTCAGCTCAACGGCGCCGAGCCCCAGGCGATCGCGGGCCTGGGTCGGTGGATCAGCAGAGTAGGGACCTTCTTCGTGGCGTGCCCCTACACCGTCGGCGGCGCATCGCTGCGCCCGTCGATCGTCGAGCCGCTCAAGAAGGCAGGGTGTACCATTCTCGACGACGGCAAGACGCGGCGCGTCGTTGCGTTCGGTAGCAAGGCCGCGACCTAGCCCCGGCAGGCTCCGCTCGCGCAGGCCATCTCGCTCACAATAGTCGCGTGCCCCGCGTCGATGCGCTCGCGTTGCGTGCCTCCAGGTCGAGCAAGAACCGCTTCACTTCGATGCCGCCACCGAAGCCGGTGAGCGAGCCGTTGGCGCCGATCACCCGGTGGCATGGCACAACGATGGGCAACGGGTTGGCGCCGTTCGCCGCACCGACCGCACGGCTGGCGTTGGGCAAACCGATCTCCCGGGCCAACCATCCATAGCTCCGGGTCTCGCCATAGGGGATCTTGCACAGCGCACGCCAGACGCGCTTCTGAAACGCCGTACCGTCAGGCTTGAGCAGGAGGTCGAACGTCTCCAATTCACCTCCGAAGAACGCTGACAGTTGCGAGGTCGCAGCCGCGAAGGGTTGCTCGGAGCGGATCCAATCGCGTCCTGGCCGGACGACCTGTTGGCCCGACGGAAAGCTCACCAGGCACAGCGCTTGCTCGTCGCCCGCCAGCAGAAGCTCGCCGACAGGGCTTTCCATCGTCGTGTACGACATCGGCGCCTCGGCCATGCGCTCACTCATCTCCGCAGCGAAGAAGGCGATCGGCCGTAGAGCTCAGAGAATGCCGCGTTGAAGCGTCGGACCGATCTGAACCCCGACTGGAAGGCGATGTCGGTAATCGCGAGGTCGCTTCCATTGAGCAGACGCTTGGCGCGCTGGAGGCGCATTGTCTTCGCGGTTCGCGTGGGCGATGCGCCGACATGGCGCCTGAAGAGACGCGCAAGGTGCCGGGGGCCGATGCCGAGGCTGCCCGCGAGGTCACCGACACTGCCATGATCGAGCACCCCCTCCTCGATGAGGCGCAGTGCGCGTGCGACCGTGCTCTGCGTGCCCTTCCACGCGGGACTGAACGGTGCGGTTTCCGGTCGGCATCTGAGGCAAGGGCGGTAGCCCGCGCGCTCCGCTGCGGCAGCGGTCGGGTAGAAGCAGACGTTCTGCGTGAGCGGCTGCCGCACGGGGCAGATGGGCCGGCAATAGATGCCGGTCGTTGTGACGCCGATGAAGAACCGTCCGTCGAATGCCGGGTCGCGCCTCAGCCGCGCCTGGTTGCAGGTTTCGAAATCAAGCATGAACCGATCCTAAGGCCAGGATCGGTCACGGGCGAGCGGCAACGGATGATGAAGTCCGAAAACGGCCAGTCGGTGTCGGCCAGCGTCCAACGGCAACTAGGGTGCAAGACGCTTGCATATGGTCTCCGCGTCGCTCCGATAGTCCGCGAAGCCGATCGCCTGATAGAAGGCCTGCCCGGCGCTGTTTTCCTTGCGAATGGTGGCATCGATGAAGCGGACGCCCGTCTGTCTTGCAGCCTTCGCAGTCCTTGCGAACAACGCTCGGCCGATCCCGCGGTTGTGTGCGACGGGTTTCACATAGGTGGAGATCACCGCCCAGTCCGCGGGCAACGGGTCTTCCCCCGGCCAATTCGGGTCGCACCACTCAAGTGCTTGAAATCCCAGCAGTTGCGCTCTCTCGATGGCCACGAAGCAGCTGATCGCGCGTTTCGGCGAGATGAAGGTGTCGACAATGCCTCGTTCGTCGAATGGTTGGCGAAACGCGGTCGTTCCGCCAATCGAGATGATCTCGTTCAGGATATGCGCCATTGCGCGTGCGTCTTCGTGCTGAGCTGCCCGGGTGTGCAGAGACATCGACGGCGAGCCCACCAACGCACCTAGCGAACGACCATGCGGTCAGGCCGCATAGGGGTTCTTACCCTGCCGCTTGTGCCATCGAATCGGCACGCCCTGGAAGTCGAACGCTTCGCGTAGGCCGCCCGTGAGGTAGCGGAGATAGCTTTCAGGCAGTTCGTCGAGCTGGTTGCCGAAGAGCGCGAAGGTGGGTGGGCGACCCTTCGCCTGGGTGACATAGCGGAGTTTGATGCGGCGGCCCTTCACGAGCGGCGGCGGGTTGTGCTCGAGCATCTGTTGGAGCCAGCGGTTGAGCTCGCCCGTGGCGATGCGGCGGCACCAGCGCTCGTATTGGCGATCGATGGCGTCGAGCAGCCGCTTGAGGCCCGCACCGGTCAACGCTGAGACCGGAATAGCTGGCACGCCGCGCGCCTGCGCCAGTTCACCGCCGAGCCGTCGCCGGATGTCGCGCAGAAGCACGTCCGGTTCCTCCACGAGGTCCCATTTGTTGAGCGCCAGCACGAGTGCCCGGCCCTCGCGCAACACCAGGTCAGCGATCGTCTGGTCCTGGCGCTCGAACGGCTGGGTCGCGTCGATGACGAGAAGCGCTACGGCCGCCAGCTTAAGCGCCTCGATGGTGGCCGAGGTCGAGACCTTCTCAAGCGAGCGGGCGTCGATGCGCGAGCGGCGCCGCAGCCCAGCCGTGTCGACCAGCTCGAAGGTGCGGCCCTGATGCTGCCAGCGGATGTGGACGGCATCGCGGGTGAGGCCGGGCTCCGGGCCGGTCAGCAGGCGGTCGCTGGCGACGAGCCGGTTGATCAGCGACGACTTGCCGGCGTTGGGCCGACCGACCACGGCGAGCCGCAGGATGTCGGGTCGACCCTCGTCGGCATCTGGCCTGCTGTCGTCGCCATCATCCAGCGTTTCGAGGAAGGGCCGGAGCGCGTCGGCGAGGTCGACCATGCCGCGATTGTGCTCGGCGGAGATCGCCACGGGCTCGCCGAGAAGGAGCCGCCAGGCTTCGGCCTGGGCCAGCGTGCCGCCGTCGCCCTCGGCCTTGTTGGCGACCAGGATCAGGGGCTTGCCCTGCGTGCGCAGGCGCTCGGCGAGGCGCTCGTCGAGCGCCGTCACGCCGGCCTTGGCGTCGATCAGAAGGATGCCCAGATCCGCTTCGGCGAGTGCTGCCGCACTCTGCTCGGTCAAGCGGGCCTGCAGGCTGCCGGGTGCGCCGTCGTCCATGCCGGCAGTGTCGATCACACGGAAGGTGAGGTCGTGCAGGCGCGCGTCCCCCTCCAGCCGGTCACGGGTCACGCCCGGCGTGTCGTCGACGATCGCCCGGCGGCGACCGACGAGCCGGTTATAGAGCGTCGACTTCCCAACATTGGGGCGGCCGAGGATGGCGACGGTGGTGCGCAAGGCGCGGGTCCTCGAACGGGCGGACGCTCAGTTGTAGACGTGAACCGTGCCGTCGTCGTCGACGAGGACGAGGCGGCTCGCCGCCACGATCGGTGGCAGCGTGACGCCGTCGGGGATCTCCATCTCGCTCTGAATGGCACCGGTCGCGGGGTCGAGCGACCAGAGCGTGCCGAGCGAGCCGACCACCAGCAGCCGGTCACCGGCGAGCACCGGGCCCGCGTGGTAGATGCGGTCGGTCTCCGGGTCGTCGGGACGGCGAAAGCGTGGCAAAGGCGTGGTCCAACGGATGCCACCGGCGCCCGCATCGAGGGCCACCACGTTGCCGTCGGTGGTGACGACGAAGATGACCTCGTCCGCGACCCACGGTGTCTCGCTGGCGGCGAGCCGCTGATCCCAGCCGCGGCGACCGGTCGCGGCATCGAGTGCGGCGATCTCTCCGCCGTGGCCCGCAACGAAGACGCGACCCTGGTCGTCGATCACCGGCGAGCCCCGGATGTCCGCGATGCTGCCGACCGCCGTCGTGCGCCGCGGCCGCTGCACGGCATCGAGCCAGACCGGCGCGCCGGTCTCGAGGACGAGGCCGTAGACCTCGCCGGAACTGTAGGGAACGACGACCAACCCGCCAGTGGCTGCTGGCGACGGCCCGCCCAACAGCGCCGTGGCCTCGGCGAAGCCCTGATGGTTCCAGAGCACGGTGCCGTCGACGGCGTCGAGGCCGAAGGTCTGGTTGTCGGCGGTGAGAACGATGACGAAGCGCCCGGCGAGGGTCGGTGCGGCACGTACGGGCGCGCCGAGGTTGGTCGCCCAGATCACCTCGCCCGAGTTGGCGTTGAGGGCCGCGACCTCGCCGCGCGCGGTGGCGACGAAGACGCCGCCGCCGGAGGCAGCGAGGCCGGCTCCGAGCTCGCGGTCGCTGCCGACCTCGAACCGAGTGCGCCACAGACGGTTCCCGGTGGAGAGGTCATAGGCCTGGACCGTCGCATCGGCGTCGGCGGCAAACAGCCGGCCCTCGTCGATCACGGGCGGTGCCGGAATGTAGCTCGTCCTGGCATTGCCGCGGCCGAGGTCGCTGCTCCAGCGGCGCTGAAGCCCACTGCCGAGTGCCACGTGTTCCAAGTGGTGCTGAGCGTTGCCGCCGCGCTGCCCCCAGGAGTCGTTGACGGTTGCTGGCGGCAGGCTGACCGGCGCGGCGGCAAGCTCCGGATCAGCGCGGAGTGTGGCGTCGGTCAGAAGCACCGGCTGGCGGTCGCCTGGCAGCGGCGGGTCCTCCGGGTCGCCGAACCAGCCGTCGAACAGCGCGCAGCCGCCGAGCGCCAACGATGCCAGGAGGACCAGCGCGTGGCGCACGATGCTACTCGGTCGCCGGCGCGCCGCTGAGAGCGGCGACGAGCTCGCTCGCTCTGGCACGTAGCCCCGGCGGCGCGGTGCCGTCGGCCGCGAGCGCCTCGAGCGTCGTTGCCGCCGCGGCGGTGTCGCCCGCCTCAAGCTGCGCGGCAGCGATCAGCTCGCGCGCCGAGTGGCGCCAGGGCGCACCGTCGGCGGCGAGTGGTTGCAAATCGGCGAGCGCGGCGTCCGGCGACATGGCGTCGAGCCCCGCCGCGACATCGAGCAGGCGGGCGAGGTCGCGGTAAAGGTCCGGCACCTGGCCGTCCGCGGCCAAGGTGGCGAGCGCATCACGGGCCGCGTCGAGATTGCCTGCGGCATCGTAGAGCTGCGCCGCCGTCAAACGGCCGATGGCGCGGTAGCCCGTGTTGGCGTCCGCTGCCATGCCTTCCAGCTCTTCGGCCGCCGGCACTGGCTCCGCGGACGAGCGGAGCGCTACATCGAAGGCGTCCGCGTCGGCGATCCGACGGTTCTCCTGCCAGGCGTTCCAGCCGACCGAGGCGGCGGTCGCCAGCACCAGCGCCACGGCGCCACCGACGATGAGGAGCCCGTAGCGCCGCCAGATCGCCTTCAGGCGATCTTCGCGCAGCTCCTCGTCGACCTCGCGGGCGAAGGCGTCGGGGTTGTGGGCCAAGGCGGCTTCTCACTCCGTTCGAAAGGGCAGGTGGTCGATCGTCGCGCATCCGCTTGGATACGGACCCCACGGTTGGTAGGTAAGCGACAAGCGGTTGACAAGGCCGACCGCGCTGCTGGCCGATCGTGCAGGAGGGCTCCATGACCCGTCTCTTCGTCGCCCTCGATCTGCCCCGCTATCACAAGGACGCGCTGGCCACGATGCAGCAGGGCCTGCCCGACGTCCGCTGGACCGATCCCGACACCATGCACGTGACGCTCGGTTTCATCGGTGAGGCCGACCGCCGGCTTACCGAGGATCTCATCGAGGCGTTGGGCATGGTGCACACGAGGCCCTTCGCGCTGGAGCTCAAGGGCCTCGGCCATTTTCCGCCGCGCGGGCCCCTGCGCCAGCTCTGGGTCGGCGTGCGTCCCGAGCCCGAGCTCGACCGTCTGCAGCGCCGGGTCGCCCGCGCGCTGGGCGATGCCGGCATCAAGCTCGAGAAGCGCAAGTTCACCCCGCACGTCACGATCGCCCGCTGTCGTTTCCCCCCGCCGGAGGAGCGTCTGCAGTCCTACCTCCAGCGGCACAGCCTGATCCGCCTGCCGGCGACAGAGATCAGCGACTTCCACCTCTATTCGAGCTGGCTCGGCGGCGGCGCCCCGCACTACGAGATCGAGGCGAGCTGGGAGCTGGTGCCGGGCGTCGCCGACCACACCGAGGAGCCGGGGCGGTATTTCTGAGCCGCGCGGCGGCCCTGCCTGTCACGCGGCTGCCACATAGGCATCGCTCGATTGTCATCCTGGCGCTCTACCCGTGGATGAGAACGACCACTGGATCCTGCCATGCCATACCGCCTCGTAGCCAAGACCGCGCTTCTCGCCGCGCTCACCCCTGCGGCCGCCGGAGCTCTCGACCTGGGCGACACCGAGTTCATCGGCGGGATGGAGTTTCTGGGGGAGGTCTTCTTGCCATTGGGCGCCGAGGTCGACGGCACGCGTCTCTTGGGTCTGTCCGGCCTGGCTCGGGCCGGTGATACCAATACCTACCTAGCGATCTCGGACGACACCGAGGGCCCCGCGCGCTTCTACACGCTGAGGATCGACGTCGCCGACGGCAGCCTCGACGAAGGCGATGTCGAGGTTCTGGGCGTGACCCTGCTCGACGGCCCGATGGAGATTGGCAGCTTCGACCTCGAAGGTCTTGCCCTCGACGCCGACGGCGAGACGCTCCTCGTCACGTCGGAGGGCCTCGGCGATGGTCCCGACGACGCGCACGCGCCCTTCCTCTACCGCTACACGACCGGCGGCGCCTTCGTTGAAGCACTACCGCTCGACGCGCGCTACATCCAAACCGACAAAGCGGGGCGTGGCGTCTACAGCAGCGGCGGCTTCGAATCGCTCGTCTATGGGGCCGATCACGGGACGCTCTGGATGGCCGCGGAAACCGCGCTCCAGCAGGATGGCCCCAAGCCCACGCTCGACGCGCCGAGCCGCCTTCGGATCATCAAGTGGAACGCCGAACCTGAAGGAGAACTGCGCCTCGAGGCCGAGTATGTCTACGAGCTGTCTGCGCGCGAGGGCTCGACCATTCTCACGACCGACGAGGGCGGCGACCGCAGCATGGTCGATCTGCTGCCGCTCACCGACACGACGCTCCTGGCGCTCGAACGCGAGTGGATCGGCGGCGAGCCGCGCACCAACACCCGGCCCATCGCACTCTTCGAGATCGACACGGCCGAGGCCGACGACGTCGCCAAGATCGACCCGCTCACCGGCGACGAGCGCGCGGTCGAGAAGCGTCTGGTTCTCGACTTCGAGACGCTCCGGAGCGAGGGCCTGGTCGAGCGCGTCGGCAGCTTCGAGGCGATGGTCTTCGGCCCCGATCTCGACGACGGCCGGCGCACGCTGATCCTGTTCGAGGACAACGACGACGGCGTCGACACCCAGATCATAGCCTTTGCGGTGGCGTTGCGCTGACCAGCGCTTCCGACCAGTCCAGGCAGAGGAGTGTCAGCAGCTGCAACACACGCTCGATGATGCGCTGGGACGTTACCTGCGTCCGGCTTGGAGATGAGCTTTCCCCAAGCCCCGTGCGCGCGAACCTGTTCATCCTGGCGTTGCGTCTAGCAGTGAGCGGAGCGCGTCGAGCAGATCCGCCAGCTTTCCTTCGACGACGCCCCAGACGAGGCGATCGTCGACCGTTGCGTAGCCATGGACCAGGACGTTGCGGAACGCGACGATGCGGTCGAGGTCCGGGACGCGGCTCGCGGTCGTGGCGTCGGCTTGGCGAAGGCGTCCCAGCGCCTCGCCGATGATCTCAAACTGGCGCTCGACGGCCGCCCGCAGCATCTCGTTGCCCAGATAGTCATCGAAGGACGAGCCAGCCGTGAACCGTTCAATCCGCTCGGCGGCCACGCGTGCGTCCCAGAGCCATTTGGCGCTGTCAGCTTTCAAAGAGCACCGCCGCTTCCGCTTCGACCCGAGTGCGGAGAAAAGGGTTCGCCAGTGCCGCATCGGTGAGGAGGTCGACGGGTTTGTCGAACAGGCTCTCCAAGTCCTCTCGGAGGGCCAAGTAGCGTTCGGCGTAGGCCGATGCGGTTGGCGCTTCGATGGCGGCGATCAAGTCGATATCGCCAGGTTCAGGGTCGCCGCGTGCCGCTGATCCGAATAGCGCAAGTCGGCGCACACCGTACCGGCGGCAAATCTCGGCCAGAGCGGTCGTGGACACGTCGAGGGGGTGCACTACTCGGCTCCAATCCGTAGGAACCGTGCCAGTTTAGCGACCCTCGCTCACTTTAGCACCACCAAGGGCTTCACGGCTCAAGGAGTAAAGGCAAAGTGGTAGCCTTGGTGCTGCCAGGCGTCGCGCGGATGAAATCATCCGTTCGCCAAGTCACTCCCACTCGATCGTACCCGGTGGCTTGCTGGTGACGTCGTAGGTCACGCGGTTGATGCCCTTGATCTCGTTGACGATGCGTGTGGCGATCTGGGTGAGTAGGGGGATGTCGAATGGGTAGACGTCGGCGGTCATGCCGTCGGTCGAGGTGACGGCGCGGAGGGCGACGACACTCTCATAGGTGCGGTTGTCGCCCATCACGCCCACGGCCTTGACCGGGAGGAGGACGCAGAAGGCCTGCCAGATCTGGTCGTAGAGCCCTGCGGCGCGGATTTCCTCGAGGTAGATGCGGTCCGCCTGCTGCAGGAGCGCTACGCGCTCGGGCGTGATCTCGCCCAGGATGCGCACCGCGAGACCGGGGCCGGGAAACGGGTGACGGCCGACGAACTCGGGTGGCAGGCCTAGTTCGCGGCCCAGCTCCCTCACCTCGTCCTTGAAGAGCTCGCGCAGGGGCTCGACGAGCTTGAGCCGCATGCGCTCGGGTAGCCCACCCACATTATGATGGCTCTTGATGGTGGACGCCGAATCGTGCGCCCGCGCACTCTCGATGACGTCCGGATAGAGCGTGCCCTGCGCCAGGAAGTCGACCTCGCCCAGCTTCTGCGCCTCCTCCTCGAAGACATCAATGAACAGGCGCCCGATGGTCTTGCGCTTGGTCTCGGGGTCGGTGACGCTGTCCAGTTCTTTGAGGAATAGGGCGCCCGCGTCAACGTGGACGAGCGGGATGTTGTAGTGCCGGCGAAACAGGCGAAGGACCTCGTCGGCCTCGTGGGCACGCAAGAGGCCGGTGTCCACGAAGATGCAGGTGAGCTGGGCGCCCAGCGCCTCGTGCAGCAGGAGCGCCGTCACCGAGCTGTCGACACCGCCCGAGAGCCCGCAGATGACGCGGCCATCGCCCACGTCGGCGCGGACCTGGGTGATCGCCTCGTGACGGAAGGTGGCCATCGACCAGTCGCCCTTGAGCTGGGCGACGCGGAAGAGGAAGTTCGCTAGCAGTGCATTGCCGATCGGCGTGTGGTGCACCTCGGGGTGGAACTGCAGGCCGTAGAGGTGGCGGCGCTCGTCGGCGATGGCGGCGAACGGGGCGTGCGAGCTCGTGGCGACGGTCGTGAAGCCGTCGGGGATAGCGGTCACCTTGTCGCCATGGCTCATCCAGACGACCGCCCGTTCGCCCGGCTCGAGCACGCCGGCGAAGAGGGCCGAGCCCGCATCCAAGCTGATCTCGGCGCGGCCGAACTCGCGCGCTTCGCCCATCTCGACGCGGCCGCCGAGTGCTGCGCACATCGCCTGCTCGCCATAGCAGATGCCCAAGACCGGCACGCCGAGGTCGAACACGGCGGCTGGTGGCGTGGGTGCGCCTGTGCCGTAGGTCGAGGCCGGCCCGCCCGATAGGATCACCGCCTGCGGTGCGAAGGCGCGCACCGCTGCGTCGTCGATGCGCCAGGGGTGGATCTCGCAATAGACCCCGTGCTCGCGCACGCGGCGGCCGATGAGCTGGGTGTACTGCGAGCCGAAGTCGAGAATGAGGACGCGCTCGTGCATGGGCGCCCTTTAAGCCATGCGACGCTCGCACGAAAGCGTCAGGCGGCGGCCGGCAGATTCAAGATCGCCAAGAGGCCCAGATAGGCGACATAAGCCACGAGCAGCGCAGCACCCTCGGCGCGGCTCAGGCGCCAGCCGGTGCGGACGAAGACAAGCATGGCGAGCGTAGCGGCGAGCACAACCCAGATGTCGAGACGGACGATCTCGGCCGGGATCGGGATCGGCTGCACCGTGGCCGTGGTGCCGAGGATGAAAAGGATGTTGAAGATGTTGGAGCCGACGACATTGCCGAAGGCGACCTCGCTGTGCCGGCGGAGGCCGGCGACGACGGCAGTGGCGAGTTCGGGGAGCGAGGTGCCGAGCGCCACCAGCGTGAGGCCGATGACGGCTTCCGAGATGCCGGCCGCGCGCGCCAGGACTACTGCCGAATCGACCAGGAGATCGGCGCCGACGACGACGCCCACGAGGCCCAGGCCGGCAACCGCGAGCCCCGCCCAGAGACCCATGGACGGCAGGCCCTTCTCGCGCGCCTCCTCGTCGTACACCCCGTCCGCCGCACCCGGATCGGAGCGCTCGGCGAGGTAGGTGTAGACGACGTAGGCGATCACGGCGGCCAGCAGCACGAGGCCGACCGGCCGGGAGACGAAGCCCACGAGTGCGATCACCACCAGGATCAGAGTCGCAACGAACATGACCGAGCCGTCGCGACGGAAGGCCGCGCGGTCGACAGCGATGGGAAAGAGCACCGCGGTGATGCCGAGAATTAGGAGGATGTTGGCGATGTTGGAGCCGACGACATTGCCGACGGCAATCGCGGGCGCGCCGGTGAGCGCAGCGGTGAGGCTCGTCACCAACTCCGGCGCCGAAGTGCCGAAGCCCACCAGGACCAGGCCGGCGACCATCGGTGAGATGCCGAGCCTGGAGGCCGTGGCAACCGCGCCGCGAACGAGGCCTTCGCCGCCCGCGAGCAAAAGGGCTAGGCCCAGGGCGAGCATGAGGAAAGTCATTCGGTCGTCCCCGGGCGGCGCAGTCACGGCGGTCCTTCTAGGCGCTGGCGTCCTGCCTGTGGAGCCCCCGCCGCGCGTGGCTATTGGCCCGGAGCCGGTGCCTTGCTATAGCCGCGCGTCTCGACGGACCGCGGGCGTGGCGGAACTGGTAGACGCGCGGGATTTAGGTTCCCGTGGCTTCGGCCGTGGGGGTTCGAGTCCCTCCGCCCGCACCATCTGATCATTCCCGGCCCAAGGCGTGGACCGCGCCGCGGTCGCGATCTGTTCAACGAGAAGGCTGTTCGATGCAGGTGACGGAGCTGTCCGCAGAGGGGCTCAAGCGGGAGTACAAGGTGGTGGTGCCCGCCGCCGACATCGAGGCGCGGATTGCCGACCGCCTCGAGGAGATCAAGAAGACCGCGCGCATGCCCGGCTTCAGGCCCGGCAAGATCCCGCTGACGCTGCTCAAGAAGCAGTTCGGGCGATCGGTGCTGGGTGAAATTGTCGAGCAGAGCGTGCAGGCTGGCTCCGAGAAGGCGCTCACCGACAACGAGCTGAAGCCGGCGCTTCGGCCCAAGATCGAGGTGACCAGCTTCGACGAGGGCAAGGACCTGGAGTTTCAGATGGCGGTCGAGGTGCTGCCGCCGGTGCCGCCCGTCGAGCTCAAGGCGCTGGCCATCGAAAAGCCCGTCGCCCAGGTGGCCGACAGCGAGGTCGAGCGCGCACTCACCGAATTCCGTCGCTCCCGCGCGGACTGGCAGAAGCCCAAGCGGGCACGCGGGGCGAAGGACGGCGATCGCCTGACGCTCGACTTCGTCGGCAAGGTCGACGGCGAGGTATTTGAGGGCGGGAGCGCCGAAGGCTTCAAACTCGTGATCGGCAGCGGCACAGCGATCCCCGGCTTCGAGGAAGGGTTGAAGGGCGCCAAGGCCGAGCAGGAGAAGACGCTGGAGCTGACGTTTCCTGAGGACTACGGCGTTGCCGCGCTCGCCGGCAAACCGGCGACGTTCGAGGTCAAGGTGCAGGCCGTCGAGGAGGCCATTCTGCCGGAGCTCGATGCGGCCTTCGCCGAGGCCGCCGGCTTCGAGAGCCTGGACGAGCTGAAGGACGCCTTCCGAAGTCAGCTGCAGCAGCGCTTCGATCAGGCCTCGCGGTTCCGGGCGAAGCGAGCCGTTCTCGACGCCCTCGCCGACGGTTACGCGTTCGACGTGCCGCCGGGCATGGTCGAGCTGGAGTTCGAGGCGATCTGGAAGCAGCTCGAGGGCGAGATGGAGCGGGCCGGACAGAGCTTTGCCGATTCGGGCAAGACGGAGGAGGAGACCCGCGAGGAGTATCAGGCGATCGCCGAACGTCGCGTGCGGCTGGGCTTGATCCTCGCCGACGTGGGTCAGGCAAACGCGATCGAGGTGGCGCCTGAGGAGCTGGCGCGGGCGGTCGCCGAGCAGGCCCGGCGCTATCCGGGCAAGGAGAAGGAGGTGTTCGAGTTCTTCCAGCAGAACGCCGAGGCTCGCGAGCAGCTCCGCGCACCGTTGTTCGAGGACAAGGTGGTGGATTTCATGCTGCAGATGGCCCAGGTGACGACCGTCGACGTGACGCCCGAGGCATTGATGCGCGAGCCGGACGCCGACGACGTTGCGCCCGTCGAGAAGGATGACAAATCGTCGTGATGGATGTGCACGCCCAGCTGGTGCCCATGGTCGTCGAGCAGACGAGCCGTGGCGAACGCGCCTACGACATCTTCTCGCGGATGCTCAAGGAGCGCATCATCTTCATGACCGGCCCGGTCGAGGACCACATGGCGGCGTTGGTCTGCGCGCAGCTCTTGTTCCTCGAAGCCGACAACCCAGACAAGGATATCGCCTTCTACATCAATTCGCCGGGCGGCGTGGTGACCTCGGGCCTTGCCATCTACGATACGATGCAGCTGGTGCGCCCGGACATCGCCACCTTCTGCATCGGTCAGGCGGCGAGCATGGGCTCGTTGCTCCTCGCCGGCGGCACCGCGGGTAAGCGCCACTGCCTGCCGCACGCGCGGGTGATGATCCATCAACCGTCGGGCGGTTTTCAGGGGCAGGCGACGGACATCGAGATCCACGCCAAAGAGATCTTGCTGATCAGGCGTCGGCTCAACGAGCTCTACGTCAAGCACACGGGTCAGCCACTCGAGGCGATCGAAGACTCGATGGAGCGCGATAAGTTCATGAGCGCGGAACAGGCGCTCGAGTTCGGTCTGGTCGACCGTGTCGTCGAGCAGCGAAGCGCCGCACCGCGTGTCGACGACTGAGCGGTCGGGCGGGCCTTTGGTGATGTGACCTGCGGGAGGCTTGTTCGCGGGCGCACTCGTCGCTAGGTTTCCTATTGGTCTGGACGAGGGTGCCCCCCGTATGAGCAAGACCGGCGGCGACGCCAAGAACACGCTCTACTGCTCGTTCTGCGGCAAGAGCCAGCACGAAGTCCGCAAGCTGATTGCGGGGCCGACCGTGTTCATCTGCGATGAATGCGTCGAGTTGTGCATGGATATCATCCGCGAGGAGCACAAGACCCAGCTCTCGAAGAGCCGGGCTGGCGTGCCGACACCGTCCGAAATCAAGGATGTGCTCGACGACTATGTGATCGGGCAGGAGCGGGCGAAGCGTGTGCTGTCGGTCGCGGTGCACAACCACTACAAGCGGCTGGCCAATGCCGGCAAATCCGGCGACGTCGAACTCGCGAAGTCCAACATCTTGCTGATCGGACCAACCGGGTGCGGCAAGACGCTGCTCGCGCAGACGTTGGCGCGCACGCTCGATGTGCCGTTCACGATGGCCGACGCGACGACGCTCACCGAAGCGGGCTATGTGGGCGAGGACGTCGAGAACATCATTCTCAAGCTCTTGCAGGCGGCCGACTACAACGTGGAGCGCGCGCAGCGCGGCATCGTCTATATCGACGAGGTCGACAAGATCAGTCGCAAGGCCGAGAACCCGTCGATCACCCGCGACGTGTCGGGCGAGGGTGTGCAACAAGCGTTGTTGAAGATCATCGAAGGCACTGTCGCTTCCGTGCCGCCGCAGGGTGGGCGCAAGCATCCGCAGCAGGAGTTCCTGCAGGTCGACACGACCAACATCCTCTTCATCTGTGGTGGTGCCTTTGCGGGCCTCGACAAGATCATCGCGCAGCGTGGCCGCACGAGCCAGATGGGCTTCGGCGCGGACGTGCGGAGTGCCGACGAGCGGAAGACGGGAGACCTGCTGGCCGAGGTGGAACCGGATGACCTCTTGAAGTTCGGCTTGATCCCCGAGTTCGTAGGCCGGCTGCCGGTCGTGGCGACCCTCGAGGACCTCGACGAATCGGCGCTCGTGCAAATCCTCACCACGCCCAAGAACGCGCTGGTGAAGCAGTACGAGAAGCTGTTCGAGATGGAGGACGTCCAGCTCAGCTTCACTGACGATGCGCTCAAGGCAGTGGCGCGCAAGGCGATCGAGCGGAAGACCGGTGCGCGGGGGTTGCGTTCGATCCTCGAAGCGATCCTGCTCGATACGATGTTCGAGTTGCCGGGCCTCGACGGTGTCGACGAAGCCGTGGTGAACCGCGAGACGGTCGATGCCGGAAGCCCACCTCTACGGATTTACTCCGAGCGCGGCGAGCGCAAGGACGGCACGCATCCGCCGGCAAGTTGAGCGGAAAACGTACCGGGTGGTCGCGCGCGGACTTCCATGAAACGGTTTGGACGCCGCCAGGCTGCTTGAAAGCGATCCTCGCGCACGCCACCTTGCCCGAATGACGCGGTGCTTACCGCGTGTGGAAGTGAGGAAGCATGCCGCAGACTGCTGAAACCAACGTTTTTCCAGTTCTACCATTGCGCGATATCGTCGTTTTTCCGCACATGATCGTGCCGCTCTTCGTCGGCCGCGAGAAGTCGATCGCGGCGCTCGAGGAGGTGATGAAGCACGACAAGCAGATCCTGCTCGTCGCGCAAAAGAACGCTGCGCAGGACGAGCCTGGCCAGAATGACATCTACCGCGTGGGCACGTCGAGCACGGTGCTGCAGCTCTTGAAGCTGCCTGATGGCACGGTGAAGGTGCTGGTCGAGGGGCAGTCGCGGGCGCAGATCCGTACGTTCATCGACAATCCGCGCTTCTTCCAGGTAGCGGCGGAGGTCTTGCCGGAGACCGCGACGGACCCCAGTGAGCTCGAGGCCCTGGCGCGCGCGGTGGTGACCAATTTCGAGCAGTACGTGAAGCTCAACAAGAAGGTCCCGCCGGAGGTGCTGGTCTCGCTCGGCCAGATCGACGACCCGTCCAAGCTCGCAGATACCGTCGCTGCACACCTCTCGTTGAAGATCGCCGACAAACAGGAACTGCTCGAGACCTCTTCGCTCGCGGAGCGCCTGGAGCGGCTCTACGGCTACATGGAAGGCGAGATCGGCGTGCTTCAGGTGGAGAAGCGCATTCGCTCGCGCGTCAAGCGCCAGATGGAGAAGACCCAGCGCGAGTACTATCTGAATGAGCAGATGAAGGCCATTCAGAAAGAGCTGGGCGAACTAGACGACGGCAAGGACGAAGTTTCCGAGCTGGAAGAGCGCATCCGCAAGACCAAGCTCTCCAAGGAAGCGCGCGAGAAGTCGCTGCAGGAGCTCAAGAAGCTGCGGTCGATGAGCCCAATGTCGGCCGAGGCGACGGTCGTTCGCAACTATCTCGACTGGATGCTGTCGATTCCATGGAAGAAGCGGTCGCGGGTCTCGAAAGACCTGAAGCGGGCGCAGTCCATCCTCGACACCGATCACTACGGTCTAGAGAAGGTCAAGGAGCGGATTATCGAGTACCTTGCGGTCCAGCAGCGCGTCGACAAGATGCGTGGGCCGATCCTCTGCCTTGTCGGCCCACCGGGCGTCGGCAAGACGTCGCTCGGCAAGTCGCTGGCCAAGGCCACGGGACGCAACTTTGTGCGCGTCTCGCTGGGCGGCATCCGCGACGAGGCGGAGATTCGCGGCCATCGGCGCACCTATATTGGCTCGATGCCCGGCAAGGTCATCCAGTCGATGAAGAAGGCGAAGACCTCCAATCCGCTCTTCATGCTCGACGAGATCGACAAGATGGGCGCCGACTTCCGAGGCGACCCGGCGTCCGCACTGCTCGAGGTGTTGGACGCCGAGCAGAACCAGGCCTTCAACGACCACTATCTGGAGGTGGACTACGATCTGTCGGACGTGATGTTCGTCTGCACGGCCAACACGCTCAGGATGCCGCAACCACTGCTCGATCGGATGGAGATCATTCGCATCCCAGGCTACACCGAGGACGAGAAGATCGAGATCGCCAAGCGCCATCTGATCCCGAAGCAGCGTCGCGAGCACGGCCTCAAGGACGCGGAATGGCAGCTCTCCGAGGACGCACTGAGCGACCTCGTACGCTACTACACGCGCGAGGCGGGGGTTCGTAATCTCGAGCGGGAGACGGCCAACCTCGCCCGTAAGGTGACCAAGGCTATCCTGGTCGATGACAAGAAGCAGGTGAAGGTCACCCGCC
This sequence comes from Geminicoccaceae bacterium, assembly GCA_028279345.1. Classification (GTDB taxonomy): domain Bacteria; phylum Pseudomonadota; class Alphaproteobacteria; order Geminicoccales; family Geminicoccaceae; genus JAAAPF01. The sequence continues at coordinate 1,271 of JANQNY010000003.1, read as the reverse complement.
GCAACCTCGAGAAATATGCCGGCGTCCGGCGCTACCGCTTCGGCGAAACCGAGGCGGACGATCTCGTCGGTGTCTCGACGGGCCTCGCCTGGACCGAGGTCGGTGGCGAGTTGCTGACCATCGAATCGGTCATGCTGCCCGGCAAGGGGCGTATCACGATGACCGGGAAGCTCGGCGACGTGATGCAGGAATCGGTGCAGGCAGCGAAGTCCTACGTGCGTTCGCGCGCGGCGGCCTTGGGCATTCGACCGCCGACTTTCGAGAGGACGGACATCCACGTTCACGTACCGGAGGGAGCAACGCCAAAGGATGGCCCTTCGGCGGGCGTAGCGATGGCGACGTCGATTGTCTCGGTCCTGACGAAGATCGCGGTCCGGCGCGACGTGGCGATGACTGGCGAGATAACGCTCCGTGGGCGCGTATTGGCCATCGGCGGCCTGAAGGAAAAGCTGCTCGCGGCGCTTCGCGGCGGTGTGCGGACGGTGCTGATTCCGCAGGAGAATGAGAAGGACCTGGCGGAGATCCCGGACAACGTGAAGCGGGGCCTGCGCATCGTGCCGGTCGCGAACATGGACGAGGTGCTCGAAGAGGCGCTGGTGACGCCGCCGGAGGCGATCGAATGGGTCGATGTCGATGCGGAAGCTCTGCCGCAGCCGGACGTCAAGCCGAGCGAGACACCCGCGGCGCTCCCCAACTGAGCCAACGCATTGCGACAAATCTGTCGCAATGCGTGTTTTCCCCTGTTTCCGCGCCTCAGAACGTCGCTGGAGATTGACTGGGCGAAATTCCTTTCGTTAGGGTTTCATTGGTTTTCTTGGGTGACCGGTATCGGGAAAGGGTTCAGGTGTGAACAAGAATGATTTGGTGGCGAAGGTCGCCGGCCAGAGCGGGCTCTCCAAAGGGGATGCGACCAAGGCAGTCGACGCTGTGTTGGATTGTGTGACCGATGCGCTGAAGGACGGCGACGAGGTTCGTCTCGTTGGGTTCGGTACTTTTGCGGTGACCAAGCGCGAGGCGACGACGGGGCGGAACCCTCGGACCGGCGAGACCATTCAGATCCCGGCATCGAAGTCGCCCAAGTTTCGGCCCGGAAAGCAGCTCAAAGACACGCTCAACGGTTAACTACCGGCGCGGTTGCCGCGCACGATTCGCGGTGGTGCGGGCGGAAGGGTTCGAACCTCCGACACCGGCGGTGTAAACGCCGTGCTCTTCCGCTGAGCTACGCCCGCACGATCGTATCCCTACTGTGCCGCCGGCATCCACTCAAGCTC
>JANQNY010000080.1 GCA_028279345.1 Geminicoccaceae bacterium | reverse complement strand
CCCCCATCCCCGCCTCACGCACCCGGACAGCGGTGCCGCGACCGACGCCGCGCTGCTGGTGACCTTCGCCGCGCCGCGGAGCTTCACCGGCGAGGACGTCGTCGATCGCGGCACCGCTGTCCGGATGCGTGAGGCGGCGATGGGCGAGGCGCCTGGCTGAGGGCAGGTCACCGGCGATCGTACGCGCAACGGCGAACGCCCGCGGCCCGGAGACGCGCACGACGGCGATGGCCGCCCGGCCGGGCGCCGTGGCCGGCGCATAGAGGGTCGGTGGCTCAGCGGGCTCCGTCGTCGTCACCGCCCGGGGTCGACCGCGTCGCCATCCCGGTCGCGGTATTGAGCATCTGCACCCACAAGGACTGCCACTGCTCGAGCCCCTTCACGCCGAACGGCATCCACTGATCGACCAGCGTCTGCGGGTCGGTGTGGCGCAGATAGTCGGCCATCCGCGCCTCCATCTCGGTGAGCAGACGCTCCTGCAGCGGCCGCACCTCCGGGAGGCCCAAAAAGGCCCTCGCCTCTTCGGGCGAGCAATCGACCTCGATGGTGATCTTCATGGTGCCCCCCATTGGTCGCGTGCCACGGCCGCACTATCGGCGGCCGTCTAGCGGCCCGTCCAGACCCGCCGTGCGCCCGGCACCCGCTGGCCGCCCTCAGGCCTCAGCCGGCAGCCGCTTCCGCAGGCTGCGGACGGCGCTGCACCAGCAACTTCGCCTCGCCCATCACCACCGCGCGGTCGCCGATATAGCAAGCGGTCTCGAAGGTGGCGCGGCGCTTCTCGACGTCCACGTCGCTGACGGTCACCTTGGCCCGCACGGTGTCGCCCGCGCGCACCGGCGCTTTGAACTGGAGGGTCTGGCTGATGTAGACCGCGCCGGGTCCTGGCATGCGGGTGCCGAGCACCGTCGAGATCAGGCTCGCGATGAGGATGCCGTGTGCGATCCGCCCCTCGAAGGCGGTGGAACTGGCGAACTCCTCGTCGAGATGCACCGGGTTCGTATCGCCCGAAACGCCCGAGAACATCAGGATGTCGGCATCCGTGATGGTCTTGCCGAACATCGCCGACATCCCCGGCTGCAGATCGTCGATGTAGTAGCCGTCATACTCGTTCAAAACCTGAACCCCCGAGCCGCGGGCATCCGCCCTATGTCTATGCTGCACTGCGCAACAATTGGCAGAAAAGACGATGCGTGCCAACCCGCTTACCCACAGCCGACGTGCTCGGCGTGTGGTGGTCGGCGCGCCTGCGGCGGCGTCCGGTGCGCTCAACGGCAGCGGTCGTCAGCCGTCGAGCGCGGTCATCGACCAGGCGCTTTGCCGACATGATCGCTTGGACGCGCGAGAGACGACCGCATCTGGCTCGCCACCCTTTGATCGGCGCTCCGCGTACCCCGCCCATCGCGCGAGAAGCGTCGATCTGGCGTCCGTGCCCGTCGGCTTGGGGCATGGCAGAAGGGAGACTGGCGCGGGCATCGTCACCGTGCTTCGGTGACCTCGTGCCTGGAGCGTAGGCCGAGGTTTGTGTCGATCGCTTCGCGCGCACGCGAGCGGACGTGGACGCCGGATGGCTCGGAACGTGGATTGAAAATAATTCGTCAAGGACAAGCCGCCGACTGTCCTCGTCTCAGCCTTTGCTCAGAGCCGATCCGATGATTTCTGATCCCATCTGGCGATCCAGCAAAATCAAGGCGTCGCCTTGTGCGCCATCGAGCCGCACAACTCGGATCTGCTCAGTGGCTGAATGCTCCGGCAGCAGGCGATCCTCGACGAGGCGATGGACGCGCGCCAAGCGGCGCGTTGGGGGGCATCCGCCTTGTTGAGCGATTTCTTCATCCATCGGCCGGTCTTCGCGACGGTCCTGGCGATCGTGATCGTGCTGGTGGGCGCGGTCTCCCTGCCCTTCCTCCCCATCGGTCAGTTCCCACCCATCGCGCCGCCTACCGTGGTGGTCTCGGCCACCTTTACCGGCGCCAATGCCAGCGTGGTCGAAGCGAGCGTCACCACACCGTTGGAAGAGCAGATCAACGGCGTCGAGGGCATGGTCTACATGTCCTCCGTGAGTGCCGATGACGGCACGGCATCGATCACCGTGACATTCGAGATCGGCTACAACCTCGATATCGCCGCCGTCGACGTGCAGAACCGCGTTCAAGTCGCCGAGTCGCAGCTGCCGGAGGAGGTCGTTCAGGCCGGCATCACCGTCTCGAAACAGTCGACCGACCTTACCATCGTTCCTGCTCTGTATTCACCCGACCGAAGCTACGATCCTCTATTCATCAGCAACTACATCAACATTCATGTGCTTGATGTCCTCAGCCGAATTCCCGGAATCGGCGAGGTCATCATGTTTGGCGACCGCAAGTTCGCCATGCGAATCTGGCTCGACCCCGCGAAGATGGCGAGCCTCGGTGTGACCGCCGAGGATGTGGCCGATGCGATCTCGGAGCAGAACCAGGTCGTGGCGGCTGGATCGTTGGGCCAGCCGCCGGCGCCCGACGGACAAATGTTCCAGTTCACGTTGACCACGTTGGGCCGGCTGGAAACCGTCGAGGAGTTCGCGAACATCATCGTGCGTGCCGAGCCAGACGGCAGGATCGTCCGGATCAGCGATCTCGGTCGCGTCGAGTTGGGGGCGGAACTCTACGATGAGAACGCCAATCTCAGCGGTGAGCCCGCCCTGCCGTTGGGACTGCTGCAGCTGGCCGACGCCAACTCGATCGAGCTGGCGAACCGCGTCGTGGCGGATATGGACCGGCTCGCCGAGCGGTTTCCCGAAGGCCTGGAATACGAGATCATCTACGACACGACCCGCTTCGTGCGGGCGTCCATCAGAGAGGTGCTGACCACCCTCGCCATCGCCATCGGCCTGGTCGTCCTCGTCATCTTCGTCTTTCTGCATGGGGTGCGGACCACCCTCATTCCCGTAATCACCATTCCCGTTTGCCTGATCGGTACGCTCGCCGCGTTGCTGGCGCTGGGGTTCTCGATCAACACGCTGACGCTCTTCGGCATGGTCCTCGCCGTGGGCCTCGTCGTCGACGATGCCATCGTCGTCGTCGAGAACGTCGCGCGCCATCTGGAGAGCGAGACCACCGACCCGCACGTCGCCGCCGCCAATGCCATGAAGCAGGTGACGGCACCCATCGTCGCCACCTCGCTGGTGCTCATGGCGGTGTTTGTCCCCGTCGCCTTCACGCCCGGCATCACCGGCAGGCTCTACGAGCAGTTTGCGCTTACCATTGCCTTTGCCGTCGGTATCTCGGCCTTCAACTCGCTGACGCTGAGCCCGGCGCTCTGCGGCGTTCTGCTGCGCGCCGAAGGCAAGAAGGAGGGTGGGCTCGCGCGCCGCTTCGATGCCGGCTTCACCCGCCTCACCCACGGCTATGAGTGGCTCGTCGGTGTTCTGGCACGGCACTGGTACGTCATCCTCGCCCTCTTCGTGCTGGCGCTCGTCGGCACCTTCTATCTCTTCAGGACGGTGCCGACCGGCTTCGTGCCGGCGGAGGACCAGGGCTATTTCATCGTCTTCGTGCAGGCGCCCGAAGGCACGTCGCTGCAGCGCACGCAGCAGATCGTGGACCGCGTCGAGCAGGTCCTGATGGACACGCCCGGCATGGAGCATGTGGTCACCTTCGGTGGGTTCAGCCTGCTCAACTCGAACTCGGCGCCCAATGTCGGCACCCTCTTTCCGGTGCTGAAGCCATGGTCCGAGCGCCAGAGTGCCGACGAGCAGCTCCTGACCCACATCCTGCCCTCCGTGAATGCCCAGTTCGCGCAAATCCCCGACGCGGTGGTTGTCGCCGTCAACCCGCCGGCGATCCCCGGCCTCAGCGCCACGGGCGGCTTCGAGTTCGAGCTGCAGGACTATTCGGGCGGGTCCCTGGCGGACCTCGAGAGGGCTTCGACGGCGTTCATCGCGGCCGCCTCCGAACGGCCCGAGCTCGCCGGCCTGTTCACGACCTTCTCGGCCCAGACGCCGACCTACCGGATCGATCTCAACCGCACCAAGGCGCTCAGCGAGGGCGTCTCGGTCGACCAGGTCTTCACCGCGCTACAGACCTATCTCGGCGCCTACTATGTCAATGATTTCAACAAGTTCGGTCGGGTCTTCCGGGTCTATGTGCAGGCCGAGGCCGACGCTCGCGCGACCGTCGAGGACGTCTCGAAGATCTACGTGCGGAACGTCGCCGGCGACATGATCCCGTTGAGCGGGCTCGTCACCCTGCACCCCGAGGTGGGGGCCCGAAATATCACGCACTACAACCTCTACCGCTCGGCGCCGATCAACGGCGCAGCGGCGCCGGGCTTCAGCTCCAGCCAGGCGATCCAGGCCATGGAAGAGGTGGCGGCAGACGTGCTGCCCCAGACGATGGGCTACGCTTGGACCGGCACCGCCTACCAACAGATCCAGGCGGGCAATGTGCTGCCCTATATCTTCGCGCTGGCGCTCGTCTTCGTCTTCTTGTGCCTTGCCGCGCAATTCGAGAGCTGGTCGATGCCGTTCATGGTCATCCTGGCGGTGCCCCTCGCCATGCTCGGCGCGCTCGGCGCGCAGGCCTTCCGCGGGCTGGAGAACGACATCTACTGCCAGATCGGCCTCATCATGCTGATCGGGCTCGCGAGCAAGAACGCCATCCTCATCGTCGAGTTCGCCCGCCGGCGGCGCGCGGAGGGCCTCTCGATCGAGATGGCCGCGATGGAAGCCGCCCGCATCCGGCTGCGGCCGATCCTGATGACCGCCTTCGCCTTCATCTTCGGCGTGGCGCCTCTGGTGTTCAGCACCGGCGCTGGTGAGGCCGCCCGCCACTCGCTCGGCACCGCCGTGTTCGGCGGCATGTTCGCCGCGACCGTGCTGAGCCTGTTCGTCGTGCCGGTCTTCTATGTGCTGATCGAACGGCTGCGGGACAGGGGCGATCGCGTGCCGGCTGCCTGACCGATCGCCTACTGCGTTGCGGACTGTTGGCCTGACGCGCCCGTCTTCGTGCCTTGAGCACCTGCGGTCGCGGCCTGGGTGACCTCCACCTGCTCACCGCCACGGATCTTCTGAAGCCCGCTGACGACCACCCGATCGCCGGCCTTGACCCCTTCATCGACGACGTAGCTGCCCTGGTGCAGTGGGCCGAGCTTGACGTTCCGGCGCTCGACCTTGTCGTCCTTGTCGACGACGAAGAGGTAATGGCCCGCCTCGTCCAGCGCCACAGCTTGCGCCGGCACGAGGATCGCCTGGTGTTGGTCCGTCAGCGTGACCTGCACCTGGACGTACTGGCCGGGTCGCTGGGCCTTGTCCGGGTTCGGGACGACCGCGCGCATCAGGATCGTTCCGGTGCCGGCATCGACCTGATTGTCGACGAAGTCGATCGTGCCGGTGTGAGGGTAGGCAGCGCCCGTCGCCAGCACGATCGAGACCGGCAGCGGCGCTTTGGCCTGATAGGGCACCATTTCCTGGTAGGCCGCCTCGCTCGGGCTGAAATAGACGTAGAGCGGGTCGAGCTGGACCAGCGTCGTCAAGAGCGTGTTCTCCGCACTTACCAGATTGCCGATGTTGACCAGCGTGTTGCCGATGCGGCCGTCGATCGGTGCGGTGATGGTCGAGTATTCGAGGTCGAGCTGGGCGTTCCTGAGTGCTGCCTGGCTCGCCGTGACGTCGCCCGCTGCTTGCAACGCGTCGCTCTGCACCGATTCGAGCCGCTGCACCGACGCGAAGCTGTCCGCCTCGAGCTTGCCATACCGGTCGAGCTGCTGTTGGGCGAAGGTGAGTTGCGCCTGGTTGTGCTCCAGATCGCCCTTGCTCCTTTCGACCTCGGCCTGGAAGGGCCGCTGATCGATGACGAACAGCACATCGCCCTTCTTCACGTCGGCGCCTTCGGTGAAGCGGCGCTCCTCGAGATAGCCTTGCACCTTGGCGCGGACCTCGACGAGCTTGATCGCCGCCGTCGTGCCGACGAACGCGCGCGTGAGCGGGATCTGGGCGGACGTGGCCTCCGCGACCTCCACCTTCGGTGCTGGTGACGCCGTCTGCTGCTGGGCTTGGGTCCCGCCGTCATCGCAGGCGGCGAGCAGCAGCGCTAGGCCGAGCAGCGCTTGCGCCGGGCGCCGCATCCACGCTGGCCAATCAGAGCGAATGGTCATCCTTATCTCCACGCCAACGCGCAAGCGCCGCGACCGACAATGCCTCGTTCTCCTCGCAGTTGGAACCTCCTGCATAGCGAGCGCATTGGCGCGGTGCGCGTGGCCCATGTACGCAGGCGCCTCAGCTTCTCCGGAGGCCGCCAGCGGCGTCGATGCCGCCGCTCCACATGCGCGTTCGCAGCAGGCAGGCGGCTACGCGGCGGGACCGCCTTCGGCCTGTAGCGGGCGAGCGCAAGTCTACGTCCCCGCCTCCGTATGGTCGACAATCCGCGCGATTGCCGCCGACGCCGGTCATGAGAGCCGCCCGCTAGCCTGCTTCCTGTGCAATGATGGCGGTTGAGATGCGGGTCGTGCGGTGCTGCGATCGTCCGCTTCAGATCCCCGGCTGGGCCGGAACCATCACTGGAGCAATACGAAGACGAAACGGTGCAAACAGCCGAAAGGCTGCTTGCAATCCCTACCGCCCAACTCTTGCTCGACGGACCCACCACCAGCGCGTACCGCTAGCAAGCACCCCAACGGACACAGATTACACAATGCATGCTCAATCAATTTCCGTGGCGCTGCCGTTTCTGCGCACTCAATTTCTACGAACGGTTATCTATATTGTTTTTCTTATTTCCTATTTACATTTAGTTCGGCAACTTTACGTCGACTATACATCTGGCGGACATACATTTAAGCAAGGCGATTGGTTGATCAATTCTCAAAACGGGACGATACGGCGGGGCATAACCGGCGATTTATTCCTATGGCTCTCTGATTTTACGCAAATTGATCCACTTACTCTAGTCATTATAAGTCAAATTATGCTTGTCACCTTGCTTTTCTACCTAATGCTTAGGATCATACATTTAGTCAATGATTTTCTACTGCTAGTTCTTGTATTTTCTCCCGCCATGTTTGTTTTCATTTGGCCTGTAGACCATCATGGTGCTGTACGAAAAGAGTTGTTAGTGTTCGTTGCTATTGGCATGTTCGCGTTGGGTATCATCCAGCATAACTATAGTAAAGTGGTTTTATCTCTAGCTTTTTTCATTTTTACAGTCGCCTCGCATGAAGCAATGCTCCTTTGTTTGCCAGTTTTAGTTTTTATGTTTCTTCTAGCTGATCCAGCGATACGCGAGGCCTATTCTATTGGTATAGCACTTATCCTCACAACTATCATATCTGTGCTGGTATTTCTTATAGCAATTGGTCAACCTGATGTTTCCGATTCTATGTTAGTTTGCCAGCCTTTGATTGAAAGAGGGTTGCAATTTCATATGTGTGAAGGTGCAATTAAATGGCTAGAATACGACCTGAGATACGCTTTTAATGCTGTTGCCACTCAAGCGTCTTTCGCGAATTTTTCTCATCTATTGATGTCACAGTTGCTTCCTCTTCTCCCATTTTTTTACTTAATTTACTTAGCTAATAATAAATTAATGGCGACTCTAATAACTATTATGCCAGTTTTGTTAATCTCTCCATTGTATTTTATTGCAATTGATTGGGGACGTTGGATAAGTATCAGTACGTATTGCAGCTTCATGATTTTTGCGATAGCAATAAGTGCAAAGAAAATTAGATGTGCTAAATTAGCAAATGCAAATTATATTCTAGCCGTAGTCATCATTTGCGTAACATTCGCGCCAACACATCTCGCAAAGATCTATTGGGGCGGAATAGTGCGCCAGACGGCTAATACAATCTATGGCTTTCTTGTTTAGATGCTCCAAATTAATGATGCAGATAGAGGCATACAGACGGGCTCTTTTTCTCAGAAAACTGATTCTGCGCGACGTTGGAGTGGAGTGCGCGCCTAGTGCCGGACGCTCAATCTGGATGGAATTGACCCGGTAGTCGGGCTTTCGAAGGATGAAAGCCATGGCGAGACGCTGCACGAGCCGGCAAAGAGGCACGACCTGCCGCGGAACCTGGTCGGCGTTTAGGTCGACAAGTGCGGGGCCGGCGCCTTCGACGAGGACACGCAGGCAGCCGACCTCGTCTAGGAGTATGAAGGCCGGATCGCCGCGCTCCGCGAGGCGATGCACGCCATCAAAGGGCGAGTTCGAAGTCTATGGCGGGCGGCGGATGCTGGCAGCGCTGCATCCGCAACGCTGGGCGGTGAACAAAAACAAGCTCAAGCGACTGATGCGCGCGCACGGTCTCAATCCGCCCCGACGCGGCCATGACCTGCCTATCTTCCCGGACCGGCGCGGCGATATCGTCGATGGTCCCAACCGATTGCGGGTCGCCGACCTGACCTACGTCGCCATCGTTGCGGGCTTCGTCGATGTCGCCATGATCATGGACGTCTGGTCGCGGCGCGTCGTCGGCTACGCTCCGCCGCAGTCTCCTGACCGCGGGTCCTTCGGACATGGATCGACGTGCGCCTGACGCTGGCGGCGCTCAACGCCGCCATCGCGCTCCGCCAGTCGCTCAGCGGTTACCTGCATCATTCGGATAGTCAGCTTGCCGAGGCCAGCGTCGCTGGTCCTGCTTTGGGCTCTCCCCGGCCTCTTGCGGTCCAAGCAGCGCCGTCTGGCTTCGGGCGAAGCTGACCCATACCGGCCTTGACGAACGCCTTCGGGCGAATGGCCGATCTGTCGTCCAGACCGGACAGAGTTGGCGCGACCGCCGAGCTTCGAGGTCAGTCCAGCGTCTCGACCCGGATGGCGGCGGCGCGCTTGACCACGCAATCGTCGTAGATGGCCTTCTCCTCGATCGTGTCGATCGGCGGATCGATCCCATACACGGGGGCGCGGTCACGCATCGCGGTGTGTAGCGCAGATACCGGCTCGATGGGCGCCTCATCCCATAGCCGCACATCATGGACCATGAACGAGACAATCCGCCATTCCATGTTTCGCCGGATACCGAACCGCGTCACGGGCACCGGCTCTTGCTCCCCCACGAACCAACCGTCGAAGGTCTCGAAATAGGGCTGATAGATGTGGTCGCCGCGTCGGACGTGGAGCATGCCGCCCTCGTCCATCAGCGTTTCGATCTGATCGACCCAGACCGTCCGTTGCGGACCCTCAATGTAAGTACCCTCGGCATGGCACCAGGGGCGGTAGGCCACGGCGGGAACGATCGACAGGACGAGAAAGAGCGTGACTGCGAGGAGGCCCGAGGCCAGAAGCGCGCGACGCAGCCATCGTCCCCAGCTCACTGCACGCGACCCCAGCGGACGTCACGGACCGTCAAGCTGCCGCCGGGCTCGCGGCGGACGAGCGCACGGACGTCCTGGCGGCGGTCGTACTGCAGGCGGAAGGGCACCGCTTCGCCGGCCTGCTCCAGCCGGGACGCCGCGCGACCGCCGATGGCGCCTGCGTTGAAGTCGTAGAGGTTGTCGGTCTTCGAAGGGTCGAAGCCGTGTCCGATCACGCCCTCGACCGTAAGGTCGTCACCGCGGCGACTGACCGTGAAATCGCCCTCTGAGCGCACCTCGCCCTGACCGAAGCTCGCGAACGTGTCGGCGTTCAACAACCGACCGACGCTCGCCGCCGGGCGGCTACGCACCGTGCCGCCATAGTTGAGCCCGGCGTGCCAGTAATCAGTGAAACGCCGGGTCTCGCCGTCCTTGACGCCGAGCATCGCTTCCTTCGCGTCCTGCTTCTCGGTTAGCCCCGCCAAAGTACGCGACTCGAACTGGGTCCGATTGAAGTCCTCGGCCTCGGCAACTGGCAAATGGGCCTCGATCTCGTCGTCGTCGTAGCGTCGCGTGCCGCCGCGTCCGCTGCGGTAGCGCCGCAGGTTATCGGCGGCGGTGTCCAGCCCGACAAGATCGAACGCGCGCTCGGCCAGGTCGAAGAAGGTGCGCGCGTTGCGGACACCGGCTTCTGCACGACCGCGCCGGCGCCGCTCGACGGCGCTCATCCAGCCGCCGCCGAGCCGAGGCGAACCAGTTCCACCAGCATCGTCCGCTCGGTCTCGCCGCCCGGAACCAAGAGGCCATCGCAACACAAGCCACGATTGCGTTGATAGCGTTGAACCGCATCGCGGAGGTCGCAACAGACATAGCACCGCTCCGTCGCGGCCCTGGGCCAACGGCCGAGGTCGGCGAGGGCGCGCACGAGCCAGCGCACGTCACCCTCCGTGCTCGGGCGGCCGTCGCCGACTGGCTCTTGCAGCCGCGGTCTGTAGGCCACCGTCTCACGCTCACCATCATCCTGCATTGTATTCTCTCGGACGCAGATGATCTTCTAAGGTAAATTTACCTATTTGCGGTGGCGCTGGCTAGCCTATGTTTGCTCGTGCGAGCATCCACTTGGGTCCGGTAAGCAGCCCATTACCGCCATCGAACAGCGGATTGATCGTGGCGGTCGCAAGTCCGCTCCTGGCGGGCTTGACCCATAACGGCTTTGGCCCGTTTAGATCGCTCCCCGTCCTCAGATGACTTAGGCTTACCGCGTGAGACTGCGCCATCGCCGCCCTCCGACTGCCCGTCGTCGGGATCCTCGTCTGGCCGCGGACGGCGGTGGGGGATGGGTGCGGACGAGGTTGTCGGCGTTGATGCCGGCGAGCGGGTTGACGATGAACATGGGCGCGGCCGCCGGGTTCTCCTCGGCGCGTTGGGAGGGCGCACTTCCCACACGCAGTCCGACCGGCGCCAGCGTGCATCGGGCTCGATCGTTTTTGGGAAAGGCTCCGCCGTCTCAGCGTCCGGCCGTCATGTCCAAGAACTCAAGGGTACTGGCGATGGCCTGCGCCGCTGCCTGCGGATCGTAGTCGAGCGTGCTCAGCGGTGCCTTCTCGGCTTGATCGAAGCCGTGCGTCACGCCGTCGAACAGCTCGACGTCGACGCGCGCGCCGGCAACAAGCTGCCGTTCCGCGAGGGCCAGGCAGTCGGCTTCGTCGACGATGCGGTCGTCCTCAACGAGCAGGAACAGCATCGGCACCGGCACGAGGCCGTCGCTTCGCGCGGCCCGGCTCAACGCGCCGCAATAGGGATAGAACAGCACGGCCGCGCGGACGCCTTCGAGCGCGTCTGCTCGGAGGCTCGCGGGCCAAGTCGTCAAGGTCGGCGGCTGCTCACCTGCGTGGATGAGGGCCAAGAGATCGAGGATGGCCCAGCCGCCGTGCGACGCGCCGATCAGCGCCAGGCGGTCGGGATCGACCAGCTCCATGCCTCGGATGTCGTCGAGCGCCACCGCAATATCGGCCGCACGTTCGCTGCCGGTGAGAAGCTGACCGGCGCAAACGAGGCGCCATTGCTCCGCCATGTCGAGGCCACGAGGGCCGTGGCTGTCCACGACCACCGACGCCCAGCCCGCGTCCGCAAGCGCCCGGGCGAGACGGTCTAGGTTGTCCTTCGGCCCGCCGCACCCCGAGAGCAGGAGCGCCGTCGGGAACGGGCCCGTGCCGGGCGGCTGCGTGACGACATAGCCTGGGCGCAACGTCTCGGCGAGCTCCGCGGGTGTGTAGGTGACGGCCGACCACCCCAAGAAAGCCCTGAGCGTGTTGAGGCCGAGCGCCGCTACCGCCACGCCCAAGATGGCGATCAGGACGACGCCTGTGAACACAAAGCGCCTTACCAAGCCGGGCCGCGCTCGGCGAAGATGGCCTTGAGCTCCGCTGCGCGCTCGGGGCTCCAGCCTTCGGGCTCGATGAGCTCGGCCCAGGCCTCGATGTAGTCGGGGGCGTGGTAGTAGTGCCCGAAGCCCGGCACTTGCAGCGAGATGACCATGTCGAGCGCGAGCTGGAACATGGTGACGAGCGGATACCAGCGGAACTCCGGCGCGACGTCCGGTGCGCGCGGCTCGCGCATCCAGTCCGGGCGGCGGAAAGCGCTGTCGAAGGTGAAGTTGACGATGGCGTCGCTCGGATAGTTGAGGAAGACGAGGCGGATCGGGCCCCATGGCGCGTCGATCTCGCTGCCGGCCCCCTGCTGGTTGAGCACGCGCGCGAGCGAGCTGTTGCCGTACACCGGCCGCCAGGCCGGGCTTTCCGGCCGGCGACCGTCACGCACGCGTTGCCACAAGGGGCTGATGAAGGGTGAGCCGGCCCACATCGCGCCGGCGATCGGATCGCCCAGCATGTCGAGCAGCGGCAGCGTCATCTGCGAGTTGAACGTGCCCTGGCTCAGGCCGTGCACGTAGAGGACGGGCCGATAGTCCTTCGGCAGCTGCGTCCAGTAGGCGTAGATCGTGTCGAACAGCGCTCTCGCCTGGGCGACGCCATACTCGGGATGTGCCAGGAGAGAGAGCACGCTCGTGAGGTAGGAGTACTGCACGGCCACGGTCGCCACATCGCCCGCGAGCATGAAGTCGAGCGTCTCGTGGCCGCCCGGGTCCATCCAACCCGTGCCGACCGGCACCACCACGACGAGCGCGGCGCGGTCGAAGCCCCCGAGCCGGATGAGCTCGTCGAGCGCAAGCTGGGCGCGCTCCTCGGGCGTGTCGGCCGAGCGCCTGCCGACATAGACGCGGATCGGCTCCAAGACCTCACCGTCGTGGAACGCCGCGATCTCTTCTGCGGTCGGTGTGCGGGCGATGAACTCACGGCCCCGGCGGCCCATTTCGTCCCAATCGATGAGGGACTCAGCGCTGCCCGTCCGCATCGGGTCGATCGGTCGAGCGATGTTCGGCTCGACGAAGAGATCGGCGGCCTCGAAGGACGCGTCCGCAGCCTCGAACGCGCGGCGCACCAGCACGCCGTCGGCAACGGCCCAAACGAGCCAGAGCACGACGACGAAGGTCACCACGAGCCCGACGCGGGGCGGGAGCACGCGCTTGAGCACGGCGGCGAGGCGGTCGAAGGCGATGCCGAGCAAGCGGAAGGCGAGCCAGCCGCCTAGGATGACCGCAAACGCAATCGAGCCGACGGTCGCGGGATGCGCGGTGCCGATTGGCTCGAGGCCGAAGATCACCCGCGTCACGTTCTGCCAATCAGCGGCGCGCGCAAGGCAGTAGGCCATTGACGCAGCGCAGACGGCCAGAAGGACAAGTAGAACGAGCCGACCCCAGGACGGCGGCAGGCGCGGCAACTCGGTGAACCGCCAGAGCCGTTGGAGCAGGAGGCCCAGCTCGTAGCCCAGCAGTGCCACGATGCCCGTGAGCATGCCCTGCATGACGGGATCGCGCGGCGCCAAAGACGGCGTGAGCGACGCGCAGAAGAAGAGGGTCGCCAAGACGAGCCCGACGGGGCTCAGCCGAAAGCGCGAGGGTGGCGCCGAAGGCTCGATCATACTCTTCCCGTGCTATCGACCGCGCCTTCTAGGCTTGGTGGCGCGCGCCGGCTAGGGGCATCGGCTTGTGGCGACGAAGGCGAACGGCGCCGCTATGGCGCGCCACGCGCTCCGCCATCGTCGCAAACCACAAACGGCCAGTCGTGTGTCGCGTATGGGCATCGGTCAGCGCGACGTCGCTCGCTTCCTCCACACCCGCAGGTCGACCAGGACCTTGATGGTCACCACGACGACAAGCGCGCAGAGTGCCGCCTTCGACACGGTCTCCATCGTCCCCTCGATCAGGAGGGCATGGATCACGGTGCCACCGACGATCACCAGGGCGAGGGACGTGTGGGCGAGACGCCAAGTGCGCGGTCGTAGGCGCAACCGCCGGCGGAGCGCGGCCAGGACCGCGACGGCGAAGACCGCCCACATGGCGATCACACCCCATGCGGAGAACGGTGTCGGTGAGACGAAGAGCAGGGCGTCGACGACGTCGGGCGGGCTGGTGATCCACAGAGCCCCGACGTGGACCACCACCGCCACGACCAGAGCGCTCCCTAGCCAACGATGGACGCACCGCCTGCGGCAGGCCGACAAGCCTGGCAGATAGCCGCCAATGAGCAAAGGCTGCACGAGCATCAGGGCGAGCGCGACAATCCCGGCGAACCCGGCCGCGATGTAGACCGGCTCGCGCCATGCCAGCAACGGGCTCACCGCCGCAGCAGCAATGGGCACCGCAACGGCGACAGCAAGCGAAACCCAAATCAGGGACGCGCGAGCTGGGCGCATCCCGTTGAGCCCAAACCAGTCAGGCCGGCTGCAGAACGAAGTGCGCCTCTAGGCTCGTGTCTCGCGCACTCGACATCACGGGACGCAGGAAGACGGTTTCGTACTCACCGCTGTCATAGGCGAGGTGGCCGTGGGGCTGGCCGAAGGCCGGCACGATCTGGGGCATCTCGAGACGGAACATGCCGTTTGCATCGGTGAGCGTGGCCCCATGACTCTCCCAGTCACGCTCGTGCCCCTCGGTCGTGTGCGCCCAGATCTGGATGCGCTGACCCGCCAGCGGGGCGCCGTCGCCCGCGCGGCGTACGGTGCCACTCGTCCAGAAGCCGCCGCCACCGATCCGCTCCACAATCGGCGCACCCGGACGGTAGTTGTTGGACCCGCCCCGCATCGAGGGGGTCGCTGCGAGACCTTGCGCACGGGCGGGCACCAGGAGCCCGGACATCCCGGTCGCCACGACGGAGCCGCCGGTGGCGAGCAGGGTTCGCCGGTTCAACAGGACGGAACGCATGCGGGATTCTCCAATCGAGCGTGCGGGTTTGCAGCCGACATCAAAAACCGACCTTCACTAGCCAGGATAGTGCGTCGGCGAGCGATTCCCAGCGAGGGGAGGCAGGCCGCGCGGCAGATACACAAGACGAGCGCTCAATCCGCCACACGGTCCACCTGCGTAGCTAGTCAGCTCCCCGTCGTCGGGATCCTGGAGCGGCCGCGCGGGGCGTCGCTGGTGACGGGGGTTGCCGGGCCGCCGTGCTGGGCCATCGCCGTGAGGCGGCGGACGCGCTCGGCGGTGGGGGGGTGGGTGCGGAAGAGGTTGTCCGCGTTGATGCCGGCGAGCGGGTTGATGATGAACATGTGCGCGGTCGCCGGATTCTCCTCGGCACGGCGCATCATCACGCCGCGGCCCGATCGGCCGCCGGTGTGGGCCATGTGCTCGATGCGCCGGAGCGCGTTCGCCAGCGAGATCGGATCGCGGGCGATCTCGGCGCCGACGCGGTCCGCCTCGTATTCGCGCGCCCGGCTGATCGCCATCTGCACGATCGCAGCGGCCAACGGTGCCAGGATCATGATGGCGATGGCGAAGATCGGGTTGGGCCGTTCGCCGCCGCGGCCACCGAAGAAGAGCGCGAACTGCGAGATGAAGCCGATCGCGCCGGCGAGCGTCGCCGTCACGGTCATCGTCAGCGTGTCGCGGTTCTTGATGTGGGCGAGCTCGTGCGCCATGACGCCCGCGATCTCCTCGGGCGGCGCGCTGTGCATGAGGCCCGTGGTGATGGCCACCGCCGCGTTTTCGGGGTTGCGGCCGGTGGCGAAGGCGTTGGGCTGCGCATCCTCCATGACGTAGATCTTGGGCGTGGGCAGCCCCGCATTGCGCGAAAGCCGCTCGACCATGGCGTAGAGCTCGCCCGCCTGGCCCGGCCCGACCTCGCGCGCATTGTGCATGCGCAGGACCATCTTGTCCGAGTTCCAGTAGGCGAAGACGTTCATGCCGGCGGCGAAGACGAGCGCCATGAGCATGCCGCCCTCGCCGGCGAGCGCGTAGCCGACGGCGAGGAACAAGGCGGTCATGGCCGCGAGCAGGATGCCGGTGCGCATCAGGTTCATCTTGGGCCCTCACCCGAAAAGCGACCCTAAAGTGGGCACCGCCGAAGCGGGTTCAAGCGGGCGGGCGGCCTTGTCGTGCGCCTGCCTGTCGCTAGAGGAGGGATAAGGATCAGGGAACGTTCGGAGAAAACCGCATGGTAACGGCCCGCCACGGCTTTGGCGCTCCACCCTCGAGCGCGCAGGAGGGCCGCATCACCGACGAAGAGGCGCTGGAGCTGCACCGAAGCGGGCGGCCGGGCAAGATCGAGGTGACGCCCACCAAACCCTTGAACACCTCGCGCGACCTGTCGCTCGCCTATTCGCCCGGCGTGGCCGTTCCCTGCCTCGAGATCGAGAAGGACCCGGCGGCGGCCTACGCCTACACCTCCAAGGGCAATCTGGTCGCCGTGATCTCCAACGGCACGGCCGTGCTCGGGCTCGGCAATATCGGCGCGCTCGCGGCGAAGCCGGTGATGGAAGGCAAGGCCGTCCTCTTCAAGCGCTTTGCCGACATCGACGGCATCGACCTCGAGATGGCGACCGAGGACATCGACGCGTTCGTCGCGGCGTGCCGGCTCGTGGCGCCGAGCTTCGGCGGCATCAACCTCGAGGACATCAAGGCGCCCGAGTGCTTCATCATCGAGCAGCAGCTCAAGGAAGCCGTCGAAATCCCGGTGTTCCACGACGACCAGCACGGCACCGCGGTCATCGCGGCGGCCGGACTGTTGAACGCGCTGCACCTGACCGGCCGGAAGCTTGCCGACACCCGCATGGTGGTGAACGGCGCGGGTGCGGCCTCCATCGCCTGCGTCGAACTCATGAAGGCGATGGGCCTGCCGCATGCCAACGTGCTCGTGTGCGACACGAAAGGCGTCGTGCATCAGGACCGCGAGCACGGCATGAACCAGTGGAAGTCGGCGCACGCGGTGCCAACCGACTGCCGGACGCTCGCCGAAGCCTTCGAAGGGGCCGACGTCGCCTTCGGGCTCTCGGTCGCGGGCGCCTTCACGCCGGACATGGTCAAGTCGATGGCGCCCGATCCGATCATCTTCGCGATGGCCAACCCGACGCCCGAGATCACGCCTGAAGAGGCGCGGCTGGTGCGGCCGGACGCGATCGTCGCCACCGGCCGCTCCGACTATCCCAACCAGGTCAACAACGTCCTTGGCTTTCCCTACATCTTCCGCGGCGCCCTCGACAGCCGCGCGTCCACCATCAACGACGCGATGAAGATCGCCGCAGCGCGCGCGCTCGCCGACCTCGCGCGCGAGGACGTGCCCGACGAGGTGACCGCCGCCTATCGCGGCCGCAAGCTCCAATATGGGCGCGAGTACATCATCCCGACGCCCTTCGACCCACGGCTCATCTGGAAGGTGCCGCCGGCGGTCGCCGCGGCCGCCAACGAGAGCGGGGTCGCCCGCCAGCCGATCTTGGACCTGCGCGCCTACGAGACCGAGCTCCGGGGCCGGCTGGACCCGACCCGGTCGCGGATGCAGCAGATCATCGACACCGTTTCGACTCATCCGCGGCGCATGGTGTTCGCGGAGGGTGAGGAAGAAGCGGCGATCCGGGCAGCGATGGCCTGGCGCAATGGCGGCCTGGGCACGCCGGTGCTGGTGGGCCGCGACCAGGAGATCAAGGCGACCATGGCGGCCATGGGCCTCGGCGATGCCCAGGGTATCGAGATCCAGAACGCGCGCTTGAGCGACGCGCGCGATCGGTACGCCGAGTTCCTATATGAGCGGCTGCAACGACAGGGCTTCATGTTTCGCGATTGCGTGCGGCTCGTGAACAGCGACCGCAACATCTTCGGCACCTGCATGGTGGCGCAGGGCGACGCCGATGCCCTGGTCACTGGCCTCACACGCAACTTTACGAGCGCGCTCAAGGGGTTGCTGCGCGTCGTCGACCCCAAACCCGGCAAGCAGATGTTTGGCCTATCGATGGTCATCGCGCGCGGCCGCACCGTTTTCCTTGCGGACACCGCGGTCAACGAGCTGCCGGAGCCCGAGGTCGCGGCCGACATCGCCATACAGGCGGCGGCCTTCGTGCGCATGCTGGGCTTCACGCCGCGGGTCGCGGCGGTCTCCTTCGCCACCTTCGGCAACCGGGCGGTCCACGTCGCCACGCAGCAGAGTGATGTCATTGCCGAGCTCGAGCGCCGCCGGGCCGACTTCGAGTTCGATGGCGAGATGGAAGCGGACGTGGCGCTCGATGCGGACCTCTTGGAACTCTACCCGTTCACGCGCCTCACCGCGCCCGCCAACATTCTGATCATGCCGGCGCTGCACTCGGCGAGCATCGCTTCCAAGCTCTTGCAGCAGCTCGGCGGCGGCCAGGTGATCGGCCCGATCCTGATGGGGCTCGACCGCTCGGTGCAGATCGTGCCGATGAACGCCGGGGTCTCCGATCTCTTGAACCTCGGCGCCATCGGCGCCTTCCTGTCGATCCAGGACGCGCCCGCCACAGCGCGCGCCGCCGAGTAGGGTGCAACGGCAACGAAGTCGGCATGGCGTCCGCGTTCCTGGACGTCGGCTGCCTTGGGCGTATGTCCTTGAGGCCATCGGCTGGATGTCGATGGCGAACCCGGGCCAGGTCGAGCGCCCGCTGTCGCCCTGTTGACGGCCGCTTCGTCCTGCGGCTACGGGGCTCCAAACGCAGAAGGCTGGGAACGCAACGCACCAATGTCGAAGCTCATCGTCACTGACCGCGAGGGCCAGGTCCACGAGATCGAGGGCCGCGCCGGCTGGTCGGTCATGGAAATCATCCGCGACGCCGATCTGCCGATCGAAGCCGCCTGTGGCGGTTGTTGCGCCTGCGCCACGTGCCACGTCTATGTGGACCCCGAGTGGGCGGAACAGCTGGCCGAGGTCGGCGACGAGGAGGAGCTGATGCTCGACGAGGCCTTGGAGGTCCAGGAGACGTCGCGCCTCTCGTGCCAGCTCAAATGGTCTGACGCGCTCGACGGTCTCAAGGTCACCCTCGCGCCGGAGTTCTGAACCGAGCGCACCCTCTGGGAGAGCACCATGCGCTATCTGCACACGATGGTCCGCGTGAAGGACTTGGACGAGTCGTTGCGGTTCTACACGACGATCTTCGGCCTCAAGGAGGTGCGCCGGGTCGAGAACGAAGCCGGGCGCTTCACGCTCGTCTTCCTCACCGCCGACGAGGATGTCGAGAGTTTCAACCAGGGTCGCGCCCCAGCGCTGGAGCTCACCTATAACTGGGACCCGCAGGACTACCCGCAGGGTCGGAACTTCGGACACTTGGCCTTCGAGGTCGACGACGTCTACGCGACCTGCCGGCACCTCAAGGACAACGGCGTCATCATCAACCGGCCGCCGCGCGACGGACGGATGGCGTTCATCCGGTGCCCCGACGGCATCTCGATCGAGCTGCTCCAGAAGGGTGACGCCCAGGCCGCCCTGGAGCCTTGGGCCTCGATGGAGAACACCGGCACCTGGTAGCCGGGGACCGAGGCCGGGAGGGCGCCCCTGATGGCGAAGGTCATGCTCGTCACCGGCGGCAGCCGGGGGATCGGTGCGGCGGCGTGCCGGCTCGCGGCACGACGAGGCTACGATGTCGGGATCAACTACGCCGGCCGTGGCGACGCCGCGGACGCGGTGGCGAGCGCGGTTCGCCAGGCCGGGCGGCGGGCCGTCACGGTGCAGGCGGACGTCGCCGACACGGCCTCCATCGCGGGCATGTTCGATCGCGTCGAGGCCGAGCTCGGGCCGATCGACGCCTTCGTCAACAATGCCGGCATCGTCCACGAGGCAAAGCCGCTAGCCGACCTCGACGAAGCAACGGTGCGCCGCGTCCTCGAGGTCGACCTCGTGGGCGCCATCCTCTGCGCGCGCGAGGCGGTGCGGCGCATGAGCCGCGCCAGGGGCGGCAAGGGCGGCGTCATCGTCAACACCTCGTCGATCGCGACGCGGCGCGCGGGCGAGGTCAAGCTGGTGGCCTACGGCATCGCCAAGGGCGGCCTCGACGTGCTGACCGAGCAGCTCGGCCGCGAGGTGGCCGCCGAAGGTGTGCGCGTCTGCGGCGTGAAGCCGGGCCTGATCGACACCGAGATCCACGCGACCATGGGGGTCGGAGACCGCCTCGGCCAGCTCGGCGCCGGCGTCCCGATCGGCCGCGCGGGCACCGCCGAAGAGGTCGCCGAAGCCGTCCTCTGGCTCTGCTCCGACCACGCGAGCTACGTGACCGCCACCAGCTTCGACATCGGCGGCGGGCGGTAGCGCGCCGCTGGCACAGTTCAAGCGGAAGGCAAGGATAGCCGCGGTGAGGCCGGTTTTTCGCCTCACGATGTTCTGTAGCTCCTACTAAAAGTCCCGCTTTCCAAACTGCGTTTGGCAAGAGTATTCTTAGAGCAAATCCTCAACACATTTAGAGAGCATAACAAAAATGCATGTTGATGAAAATGAACAAACTGCAGAACTCTTTATAGGTCTAGTCAGCGCTGTCGGCACTGATTTGGATCGCGTATGCAGTTTATTGCAAGCAGAAATAGAGTCATATGGATACAAATGTTCAATAATAACCTTAAGCGCGAAAATTGTCGAATTTGGTGGACGCCTAGATCTTCCCGATGAAAACTCTACGGAAGTTGAACGAATAGAAAAGCTGATAAGTGCTGGCAATGCCATTAGGCGTCATACATCAAACATGGCTGCCGTTGCCGCGCTAAGTGTCGATGAAATTCGAAAAATTCGTGAAAAAGATACGAAGAATCCGAAAAATATTCTCGGACCACGTTGTTATATTCTTCGTTCTCTAAAAAATCCGGAAGAAATTAAAATGTTTAGAAAAATCTATCGCGATCATTTTATTGTGATTTCTGTTTTTGAACGACGAAGAGATAGAGTCACGAATCTTGCTAGGCGCATTGCTTCATCAATAGGCGATACCGATGTAGAGCAACATCGGGCAGATGCGGAACAGATTGTCACGCGAGATTATCAGGAAGACGATGAATTTGGTCAAAATGTGAGTGATGCGTTTGCAGAAGCAGACTATTTTTTGAGGTTTATGGTTGGCCGCGAGATGAATGAGGAGATAGAAAGATTTTTTAAGATCTGCTTTGGTTTTCCATTTCATACGCCGCAGCGAGATGAGATGGGAATGTATTGGGCACAAGCAACTGCATATCGATCAGCAGATCTTTCAAGACAAGTAGGAGCAGCAATCACCAACCCACGTGGAGAGTTGCTTGCCACGGGATGCAACGAGGTTCCCGCGAGAGGCGGAGGTTTACCATGGGAGGAGGATCATTTTGATCCACGAGACTGCGCTCGTGGTCACGATGAGAATGCTCGAATGAGAAATGAGACCGTGAAAGAGGTACTCGTCTCGCTTAAACGCGCAGGTTGGTTCGAAAAAGATGTGAAGAATCTTCCGGACGAAGAGATCGTTAGCAAGTTTGAAAAAGATCCAAATGTTGGCTATAGTAATATGAGACTAAGAAACTTAATAGAATTCGGCCGTGTTGTTCACGCAGAAATGAACGCGATCGTTGACGCTGCTCGTCGTGGAATTTCGGTACAGGGAGGTGTTTTGTATTGCACAACTTTTCCATGCCATATGTGTGCGAGGCAGATCTTGGCAGCCGGTTTGAAGAGAGTTGTATTTATTGAACCTTATCCCAAGAGCCTTGCGCTTGGGATTTACGGAGACCTAATTTCAGAGTCAGAGTTGGAAGAAGGTACGAGTTTTGAGTCATTTCATGGTATTGCACCTAGATTTTTTATGATGGCATTTAAGATGCGGAAGCGTAAGAGCGCTGACGGCAGCGTGTTGCGATGGAGTAGGCGTGTGGGCTCATTGGACGAGATTGTTTCCGGAATCTCCTACGCGAGAGAGGAGGAGGTTATACTCTCTGAGGTGATCAATGCCATTGAGCGAGCGGATGAACTCTGACATACAGGTTTTGCCCATGGGGAGATTCATTCGTGTCAAATAACTCGGTTAAGACGAAGACGTTAAGGGACCGTCTTAAAGCAGTGCGTGATGCGGTGAATGAAGAAACACGGGACAAGCCTTACGAACGGTCGCTACAGCGGAGATTCGCGAAAACCGCGTTAAGTGCTTCTTCCACCTCTGATTCGTCAGAGGAGGAGACAAACAGCGCCTCCGCGTGAGCTACTTCGCTTGGTTTGCTAAATCGCCGTTACGCCCAAATGCGTGCTGCAGGTGGGCGTCGGTGGCGCTACTCCAAGACCGCTGATCCCCTCAGCGCTTCCAATCAGCTTCGAAATGGTGCGGGTAGGCAGACTTGCGAACTTCGGCCTAGGTCCGGAGTGATCCCGAAAACCCCTTACTGTCTCATGCAACCAGGAGCCTTACACCTCCAGCCGCGGTGACTCCCGCCTTGCGGTCGGGTGTGCTAACCGCACCGCATTCGTGTTCTGGTCTGAGGGGGGTTCGTATGCAGGCCTGTCGTTCGTTTCGCTGGTGTCGGCGAGCATTGGTGATCACGCCGCTGCTGGTCCTCGCCGCGACCGCGCCTGCGCAGGGCCAGGAGGCGCCGCTGCCCGCGGTCGGCGTGACCGTGGCGGCAACGGAAGACGTCACGCCGCGTGATCGCTTCACCGGCCGCGCTGAGGCGATCGACCGCGTGGAGCTGACCGCGCGAGTGGTGGGCTTCATCGAGGAGCGCTTGTTCGAGCAGGGTGCCCTCGTCAAGGAGGGCGACCTGCTCTTCGTCATCGAAAAGGCGCCCTACCAGGCCATCTTGGACCAGCGCAAGGCGGAGCTGGCGAGTGCCGAAGCCGAGGTGGCGACGGCGGCTTCACAGCTTTCGCGGGGCGAAGAACTCTTGAGGGGCAACAACATTCCCGCCGCCGAGGTCGACGAACGGCGCGCCCGGAAGCTCGTTGCGGATGCCGGCGTGCTCGAAGCCCAAGCGGCAATCCAGTCGGCGGAGATCGACCTCGGCTATACCGACATCACGGCGCCGATCAGCGGTCGCATCGGCCGCTACACCTATTCGATCGGCGCCTATGTCGGGCCGGATAGTGGCGCGCTCGCGACGATCGTTAGCCAAGACCCACTCTACGTCAGCTTCCCCGTGAGTCAGGCGATCCTCACCGAGGTGCGGCAGGAGGCGCTCGAGCAAGGTGGGCAGATGCAGGTCGCCGTGCGCGCCGAGCTGCCGACCGGCGAGCTCTATGAGCATCCGGGAACGATCGACTTCGCCGAGGTGGAGGTGGACGCCGGCACGGATACCCTGCAGATCCGCGCGACCTTTCCCAATCCCGACGAGCTGCTGACGCCGGGGCAGTTCGTCAACGTCATCATCGAGCGCGGCGAGCCGCTCCAGGCCATCGTCATTCCGGCGGCCTCGCTGCTCGTGAGCCAAGTGGGCACGCAGGTGCTCGTGGTTGACGATGACGACACCGTCGAGGCACGGACCGTCACGCTCGGCGAGGGCGGCGAAGGCGGCGACGTGGTGGTGAGCGACGGCCTGCAAGAAGGTGAGCGCGTCATCGTCGAGGGCATTCAGAAGGTCCGGCCGGGCCAGCAGGTTCAAGCGACGCCGATCGCCGAGGCGCCTGGCGCATGATCTTCGACGTCTTCATCCAGCGCCCGCGACTGGCGCTGGTCATCTCGATCGTGATGACGCTGGCAGGCGCCATTGCGATCACTGCCATTCCCACCGCGCAATATCCCGACATTGTCCCGCCGCAGGTCTCGGTTAACGCCGTCTATCCAGGCGCCAGTGCCGATGTGCTCGAGGAGGCGGTTGCTCAACCGATCGAGCAGCAAGTCACCGGCGTCGACGACATGATCTATATGAGCTCGGTGAGCGGCGCCGATGGCAGCTACCGGCTGACCGTGACCTTCGCGCTCGGCACCGATCCCGACATCGCGACCGTCAACACGCAGAACCGTGTGGCGCTGGCGCTACCGCAGCTCCCGGAGGAGGTGCAGCGGCAGGGCGTCACCACCCAGAAGCAGTCGTCCGCGCTGTTGCAGGTTCTGCAGGTCTACTCGCCGAACGGCACCTACGACGAGCTGTTCGTCACCAACTACGCGACCATCAACATCATCGACGCGCTCAAGCGAATCAACGGCGTCGGCGACGCCTCCTTGTTCAGCTCGCTCGACTACTCGATGCGCATTTGGCTCGACCCCGAGCGGCTGACCGCGTTCGAGCTCTCCCCGACGCAGGTCGCCAACGCTATCCGCAATCAGAACATCCAGGCCGCCGTCGGCCGCATCGGCGCGGCCCCGCTGGTCGACGACCAGCAATATCAGCTCACCATCACCACCCAGGGGCGGCTCACGACCGAGGAGGAGTTCGAGCGGATCATCGTCCGCGCCAATCCCGACGGCTCGACAGTAACCGTCGGCGATCTCGGCCGGGTCGAGCTCGGCGGGCGGATCGCCGATGTCGCCGCACGGTTCAACGGCGGCCCCAGTGCGGCGATCGGCATCTATCAGTCACCAGGCGCCAACGCCATCGCGGTGACCGCGGCCGTCAACCGCGAGCTCGAGCGGCTCGCGGAGCGCTTTCCCGACGACGTCGAAGTGGGCGTCGTCTTCGATACGACCGTGTTCGTCGAGAGCAGCATCGAGCAGGTCGTCCATACGCTGGTCGAGGCGTTCGCGCTCGTAGCGATCGTCGTCTTCGTGTTTCTCGGTAGCTGGCGAGCAACCGTCATCCCGATCGTTGCGGTGCCGGTGGCGCTCATCGGCACGTTTGCGGTGATGCTGGTCATCGGCTTCAGCGCCAACACCGTGTCGCTCCTGGCGCTCGTTCTGGCTATCGGCATCGTCGTCGACGACGCCATCGTCGTGGTCGAGAACGTCGAACGCGTGATGCACGACGAACCGGAGCTCACGCCCGCGCAGGCAACGAGCAAGGCGATGGGCGAGATCTTCGGCCCCATCCTCGCAATCACCCTCGTCCTTCTCTCGGTGTTCGTGCCAGTCGCGTTCATTCCCGGTATCGCCGGACAGCTCTTCCAGCAGTTCGCCGTAGCGGTATCGGTGTCGATGGTGATTTCGGCGATCAACGCGCTGACCCTAAGTCCAGCCCTCTGCGCCATGTTGCTGCGCCCCGGCATGCACGCGGGGAGCTTCCGGGGCCGGGTCACGCAAGGCGTGGTCATCGGCGTCATCCTGGCGCCCGTGGCAGCTTACATCTTTCATGGCTGGGAAGGCCTCATCTACGGGATCGTGGGCGGGCTCCTGCTGGGCGCCGTCATGGGCCCGATCAGTTGGGCGATCGACCGGACGCGCGACGGCTACGCATGGGCGGTTGCGCGTGTCGTCCGCGTGTCCGCGCTGTCGCTGGTGGCCGTTGCAGGGGTCTTGCTCGCAACCGGCTGGCTGTTCGAGCGGACGCCCACCGGGTTTCTGCCCGATGAGGACCAGGGCGCCTTCTTCGCCCAGGTCCAGCTTCCGGAAGGCGCGTCGGTCAATCGCACGGAGGAGGTCGTTGAGCGCATCGAGGCAATCCTCGGCGCCGAGGAGGCGATCTTCGGGGTCACCTCGATCGTCGGCTACGACTTCCTAAGCGGGCTCGCCAAATCCAACAGCGCCTTCTTCATCGCCAGCCTGGCCCCATTCGACGAACGCGCGGCACCCGAGGATCATGTGGCCGCCATCATCGATCGCGTGCAGCCGCAGATCCTGGCGATCCCGGCGGCGACCGGTTTCGCCTTCAATCTGCCGCCAATCGTGGGCCTCGGCACGACGGGCGGCTTCGAGTACCAGCTGCAGGACCTGAGGGGCGGCACAGTCACCGATCTCGCAGCGGTCACGCAAGCCCTCATCGTCGCCGCCAACCAGGAGCCGCAGCTTGCCGGCGTGTTCTCGACCTTTGCGGCCAACACGCCGCAGCTCTTCCTCGAGCTCGACCGCGAGAAGGCGCAGGTGCTGGGCGTGGAAGTCGCCGACGTCTTCAGTGCGCTGCAGGGCACGCTCGGCGGTCTCTACGTCAACGACTTCAACCTGTTCGGTCGCACCTGGCAGGTCAACGTCCAGGCCGACGCGCCCTACCGCAGCAGCGTCGAGGACATCTTCGCGGTCAACGTGCCGAACCGAGCGGGCGAGATGGTGCCGCTCGCCTCGATCGCCACGGTGCGGCTCGAGCTCGGTCCCTCGGCGCTCACCCGCTACAACGGCTTCCGCTCGGTCACCATAAACGGCTCGCCGGCACCGGGCGTGAGCAGTGGCGACGCGCTCTTGGCGATGGAGCAGGTATCGAGCGCCACGCTGCCGCAGGGCTTCGGCTATGAGTGGACCGGCACGGCTCTCCAGGAGAAGGAGGCGGCAGGCCAGACGACCATCGTCCTCGCACTCGCGGTTCTCTTCGCTTACCTCTTCCTCGTGGCGCTCTACGAGAGCTGGACGATCCCGGTACCGGTGCTGCTTTCGGTTTCGGTCGGCGTCCTGGGTGCGGTCGCGTCGATCGGGCTCGTCGGGCTCAGCTTCGACGTCTACGCCCAGATCGGGCTCGTCGTGCTCATCGCGCTCGCCGCGAAGAACGCCATCCTGATCATCGAGTTCGCCAAGATCGAGCGCGAGAAGGGCCGCCCGCTGGCCGAAGCGGCAACGGACGGCGCACGGCTGCGCTTCCGCCCGGTCATGATGACCAGCTTCTCCTTTCTCGCGGGCCTCGTGCCGCTTTTGGTCGCCGGCGGCGCCGGCGAGGCGAGCCGGTTGGCCGTGGCGCTGCCGGTGTTCGGCGGCATGCTGGCAGCGGCCATATTCGGCATCTTCTTAATCCCACCGCTATATGTCATATTTCAACTGTTGCGTGAGCGAGCCAAGCGGCTCGGCGCGCGTCAGCCGGCGCCTGAACCCGCCGGTGATTGAGCGGAACCGGGGTCGACGAGCCGATCAATGCCGAGCATCCATGTCGTTACGCGCTTGCGCCCGCTGCTCCTGGCGGGCCTGTGCCTTGTCGTTGCCACGCCTGGTGGGCCCGTGGCCGCGGACTCGATGACCCTGACACTCGACGAGGCGCGCGTCGCCTGCGAGGACCTCGGCGGCGTGTTCGATGTGGGCGGAGCGATCCTCGAGGTTGATCTGACTGGCGACGGCACGGCGGACACGCTGATCGATGCGCGCGGCTTCAGCTGCACAGCCGTCCCGTCGCCCTATTGCGGTAGTGGCGGCTGCCCGCTGCATGCCTTCGTGGGGGACCAAGCCTGGTCCTTCCAGGCGGAGGGTTGGCGCATGCTGGATTGGGACGGCCGACCGATCCTGCTCGTCGCGCGCGACGGCGGCTGGTGCGGCGGTGCCGGTGCCGAGCCGTGCTTCGAGGCCGTCGTCTGGAGCTCCGGCGACATGTTCACGGTGATGCCGCAGGTGCGCTGATCGCTTTGGCCGTTCCCGTTTGGCTGCGCCGCCCGCGCCCCCGCCCTTCCACCCGATGGCATCGTACGCTCGCGGGCGGAAGGGCGGGGGCGCGGGTGGCAACGGTCACCTTCGAGCGGCAACAGCGAGAGCCCTAGCGCCGCTCACTCCGCCGCGCGAACCTCGCGCTCGCGATGCTCAGCCGCCCACTCGCGCAACAGGGCGTAGGCGACGGCAAGGATGACGGGGCCGAGAAAGAGGCCGACGACGCCCGCGACCAACGCGCCGCCGATCAGACCCATGAGCACGAGCACGAAGGGCAGGCGGCTCGATCGGGAGACGAACAGCGGACGCACGACATTGTCCACGACGCCGACCGGTGCGATCCCCCAGATGAAGACGAACGCCGCGGCGAAGTAGTTTCCCTCGAAGGCGAGCCAGAGCGCCGAAGGCCAGATGACGAGCCCCACGCCCCACGGCAGCGGCGAGACGACCGCGGCGAGTGCGCCCAAGAGCAGCGGTGTCGGCACGCCGGCGAGCCACAGACCCAACGCCGTGAGAAAGCCCTGGAGCAGGGCTGTGCCGATGATGCCGTAAATGACGCCCGTCATCGTGCCGTGCGCCTCGCGCAGCAGCCGCTTGGCGCGGGCGCCGGCGACCCGCTCCATCAGGCTCCGGACCTCGCCCGCGACGAAATCGCCGTCGCGATAGAGAAAGAAGGCGATCAGGAGGCTGATGCCGAGCTGAAACAGCCCACCGCCGATCGCGGCGGCTACGCCTAGAAGAAAGCTCGAGATCCTGCCCACATGGGGCTCGACCGTACCGGCAAGATTGAACTCTCGGTGGGCAATCTGCTGCCAGGCAAGGCCGATGGTGTCGTCGAGGATCGGCGTCTCCATGAGCCATGTCGGCGGCGGCGGCGGATCGGCGATGATCTCGCGCGCCCACGTGATGACGTTAGGCACGCTACGCGAGAGGCCAAAGCCGGCGAGGCCCAGCGGCACGATGAGGCACGCGGTCAACACAAGCACCATCAGCGCGGCCGCGAGCGTGCGCCTGCCGCCGACCGCGGCAAGGAGCCGATCGAAGGCCGGCCACGTCGCGAGCGCGATCACGAAGGCCCAGAGGATGGCGGCAACGAAGGGGCGCAGCACCGCGAAGGTGCCCAGGGCCAAGAGTGCCAAGGCTGCGAGCGCCGCGATCTGCTCGGCGCGTCCCGCGGGCATGGCCACAGCCGACCTCGCCTGCAGCTAGAGGATGAACTTGGAGAGATCGCCCGCGTCGACGAGGTCGGCGACGCGATCGCGGACATAGGCAGCGTCGATGGTGACCTCGTCACCATTGCGATCCGAGGCGGTGAAGCTGATTTCGTCGACCACGCGCTCCATCACCGTTTGCAGCCGCCGCGCGCCGATGTTCTCGACCCGGTTGTTCACCTCGTGGGCGAGCCGCGCGAGCTCTTCCACGGCATCCTCGGTGATCGCCAGATCGACCCCCTCGGTGGCGAGCAGCGCCTTGTACTGCTCGATCAGGCTCGCCTCGGGCTCGACGAGGATGCGCTTGAGATCGCCCTGGTCGAGACCGCTGAGCTCGACACGGATGGGCAGGCGCCCCTGCAGCTCGGGCAGGAGGTCCGCGGGTTTGGCGAGATGGAAGGCGCCCGAGGCGATGAACAGGATGTGGTCGGTCTTGACCACGCCGTGCTTGGTCGTGACCTGCGTGCCCTCGATCAGCGGCAGGAGGTCCCGCTGCACGCCTTCGCGCGAGACGTCGCCCGCGCGACCTTCGCGCGCGGTGATCTTGTCGATCTCGTCGAGGAAGACGATGCCGTTGCTCTCGGTGGACTGGATCGCCTGCTTGATGACCGTTTCCTGGTCGAGGAGCTTGTCGCTCTCCTCGGCGATCAGCACGTCGTAGCTCTCGGCCACGGTCATGCGCCGACGCTTGGTGCGGCCGCCCAGGGCCTTGCCGAAGATGTCGCCGAGATTGACCATGCCCATCTGCGCGCCCGGCATGCCGGGGATCTCGAAGGCGGGCATGCCTTCGCTGCCGGCCTGGACCTCGAGCTCGATCTCGCGGTCGGCGAGCGCGCCGTCGCGCAGCATCCGACGGAACTTCTCGCGCGTGTCGCGGCCGGCATTCTCGCCGACCAGTGCGGCGATCACCCGCTCCTCGGCGGCGACCTCGGCCTGCGCCTGGACCTCTTTGCGGAGCCGGTCGCGGGTCATCTTGATGGCTACCTCCACGAGGTCGCGAACGATGCTCTCCACGTCGCGGCCGACATAGCCGACCTCGGTGAACTTGGTCGCCTCGACCTTGAGGAACGGGGCCTGGGCGAGACGCGCGAGACGCCTCGAGATCTCCGTTTTGCCGCAGCCCGTCGGGCCGATCATGAGGATGTTCTTGGGCTGAACCTCCTCCTTGAGCCGTTCGTCGAGCTGCTGACGCCGCCAGCGGTTACGCAGCGCGATCGCCACCGCCCGCTTGGCATCCCGTTGGCCGACGATGAAACGATCGAGCTCCGAGACGATCTCGCGCGGGGTGAGGGCGGTCATGCGCGTTCCAGCTTTTCGACGACGACGTTGCCATTGGTGTAGACGCAGATGTCGGCGGCGATCGCCATCGCCTTGCGGGCGATCGCCTCCGCATCGTGATCCTCGACGTCGAGCAGCGCGCGCGCGGCGGCCAAAGCGAATGAACCGCCCGAGCCGATGCCGGCGCAACCGTCCTCGGGCTCGAGCACGTCGCCGACGCCGGTCAGGAGCAGCGTCTCGTCGGCGTCGCAGACGATCATCATCGCCTCCAGCCGCCGCAGATAGCGGTCGGTGCGCCAGTCCTTGGCGAGCTCAACACAGGCGCGCTTGAGCTGACCCGGATGGCGCTCGAGCTTCGCTTCCAACCGTTCGAGCAAGGTCAGCGCATCCGCGGTCGAGCCGGCGAAGCCGCAGATGACGTCGGATCGCAGGCGACGCACCTTGCGCGCACCCGCCTTGATGACGGTACTGCCGAGGCTGACCTGCCCGTCGCCGGCGACGACGACTTGCTGGCCTTTGCGGACGGAGACGATGGTGGTGCCGTGCAGAAGGTCGGCGGCGGCTGCCGCCGGGTGCGCTTGCGTCAAGAAGGGGCTCCAGGGAGATGCCGACAACGCGGCATGTGGTGCCCGTTCAGGAAGGCGTCAAGCTGAGGTCAAGCGGCGTCCCGACCGCGCTCGAACCGGCTCACGGCATCGACCAGCGCGCGCAGAGCGAGCAGCAGCCCCTCCATGTCTTTCAAACGGAAGGCGGTGGCCGCCAGGATCGCGGCAGTGACCAGCCGATCCTGTGGCTCGAGGTCCTGACGCTCGGGCTCAGGCTCGCTAGCAACGATCGGCGCATCGGCGAGGAGGTGCAGATCGTACATCGGGGTTCCCCCAGTTTCAGAAGCGATCGGCGCCTCCCGAAAGAGACCCGCCGGCGGCAACCGTTCGGGAACTGTCAGGGAGGCAGGCGCGAAGGGCCTACCCACCCGCTCTATTACAACCTCAACGCGGAATCAACTATTAAATCAATCAATTACAAGTAGTTCTTTGTTTCTCTTAGGAAAATATTGAGCGAACTTCCGAGGAATTTTAGAGACTAACCTCGAAAGCTCGCTCGCGGATGGACGATCGATTACACCGAGAGGCCGCGCGCCCGAGACCTACCGACGCCGGACGGTCAGGCAGCCAAGCGTGCGCGCAACCCCGCGTCGACGGCATCGAGGAACTGGCTCGTGGTGAGCCACGCCTGATCTGGCCCGATGAGCACTGCCAGGTCCTTGGTCATCTTGCCGCTCTCGACCATATCGACGCAGACCTGCTCCAGCGTGGTGGCAAAGGCTTCCAGCTCCGGCGTGCCGTCGATCTTCGCGCGATAGGCAAGGCCGCGTGTCCAGGCGAAGATCGAGGCGATCGGGTTGGTCGAGGTCTCCTTGCCCGCTTGGTGCTGACGGTAGTGCCGGGTGACCGTGCCGTGTGCCGCCTCGGCCTCCACGGTGCCGCCGTCCGGCGTCATGAGCACCGACGTCATGAGGCCGAGTGAGCCGAAGCCCTGGGCGACGGTGTCCGACTGCACGTCACCATCATAGTTCTTGCACGCCCAGACGAACCCGCCGGACCATTTCATCGCGCAGGCGACCATGTCGTCGATGAGCCGATGCTCGTAGGTGAGCCCCTGTGCCTTGAACCGATCGGCAAACTCGGCGTCGAACACGTCCTGGAACAGGTCCTTGAAGCGGCCGTCGTACTTCTTGAGGATCGTATTCTTGGTCGAGAGATAGACAGGATAGTCGCGATTGAGACCGTAGTTGAAGCTGGCGCGCGCGAAATCACGAATGCTCTCATCGAGATTGTACATGCCCATCGCGACGCCCCCGGCCGGGAAGTCGAAGATGTCGAATTCCATCGGTGCCGAGCCGTCGGCGGGCTGAAACGTCATCGTCAACGTGCCGGCGCTCGGGACGACGAAGTCGGTGGCGCGATACTGATCGCCGAAGGCATGCCGGCCGATCACCATCGGCTGGGTCCAGCCGGGGACGAGACGCGGCACGTTCGAGCAGAGAATTGGCTCGCGGAACACGGTCCCGCCCAGGATGTTGCGGATCGTGCCGTTGGGCGATCGCCACATCTGCTTGAGACCGAACTCCTCGACCCGCTGCTCGTCCGGCGTGATGGTCGCGCATTTGACGCCGACATTGTGCGCCTTGATCGCGTTGGCCGCATCGACCGTCACTTGGTCGTCGGTGGCGTCCCGATGCTGGATCGACAGGTCGTAGTAGAGCAGATCGATATCGAGATAGGGCAGGATCAGCTTCTCTTTGATGAATGCCCAGATGATCCGGGTCATCTCGTCGCCATCGAGCTCGACGACCGGGTTCTTCACGCTGATCTTTGCCATGGGTGCCCTCCGCTTGACGACTTCCGCGCTTCCAGCAGCCGTCGGGCGTAGGTAGCCGACGCCCGAAGCCTCCGAAACGCGACCAGAGTAGCGACCCGTTGCCCCTACACGCCGTCGTGAGCGTCGCTGCTCCGGTGCAGCGCGTAACCGCGATGGAGGACGCGACGTCGGAGGGGCGTCCCGATCCTCACCAGGAGCCTCACCATGCGTTTCCGTCGCCTCGCCGTCACCGCGTTCGTCGGCATCGGCACCGCCGCCCTCGTTGCCGGCCATGTCCGCGCGACAGACTTCGACGGCCCGCGGCAGGGCCAGGGCCTCAACGCCGAAACCATCGGCGCGATCGATCTCGGCCCCGAGATCGAGGGCATGGACGGCCGCACGCTCCGTCTGCGCCATTGGACCGTCGAGCCGGGCGGCATCGTGCCGGTGCACAGCCACACGAACCGGCCGGCGATGATCTACTTCCTGGAGGGCGAGCTCATCGAGCATCGGAGCGACACGACGGAGCCCAAGCTGCACGGCCCGGGTAGTGTCTCGATCGAAGCGCTCGGCGTGGCGCACTGGTGGGAGAACCAGGGCGACGTGCCGGTCAAGATGATCGCCGTCGATATCTTCCAAGAAGCGATGTGACGCCGGCCGCCGAGGGGCGACGAGAATGGCAACGACGCGCGTTGACCTGCTGGGGGGGATGACCCCGATCGATGTCTGGCGGCGCGGCGTCGTGATCGGCGTGATCGCCTTCCTAACCCTCGTCGACCTGTTCGGCGCACAGGCCATTCTGCCTCGGCTCACGGCACTTTACGGGGTCGAGCCGGGCACGATGGGCCTGGCGGTCAACGCGAGCACCATCGGCATGGTGCTCGCGGGCCTCGTCGTCGCCTACTATTCGGATCGCATCGACCGTCGCCGAGGCGTCTGGCTCAGCCTCGCCATGCTGTCGGCACCGACCTTTCTGCTCGCCTTCACCGACGACGTCCTCGTCTTCGGCCTCTTGAGGATCTGGCAGGGTGCCTGCATGGCGGCCGCCTTCACGCTGACGATGACCTATCTCTCGGAGCGTTGCGACAAGACCGCTGCGGCCGGTGCCATGGCCGCCTACGTCACCGGCAACGTCGTCGCCAACCTCGTCGGCCGGTTGATCGCGTCTGGGCTCGCCGACGTTGTGGGCGTGCAGGCGAGCTTCCTCGGTTTCGCGGTCCTGAACGCGGCAGGCGCGCTGCTCGCCTGGTATGTCTTGCACGACCAGCTACCGCAGGGTCCCGCCGGCCGTTCCCCGTTCGCCTCCTGGCGAGACCACTGGGCGGAGCCGCGGCTGCGGGCGAGCTTCGCCATCGGCTTCCTGCTCCTGTTCGTCTTCGTGGGCGTCTACACCTACGTCAACTTCTGGCTGGTCGGCCCCCAGCTCGGGGTTGCACCGGCGGCGCTGGGCCTCGTCTATCTCGTCTTCCTGCCAGCCGTGGTCACAACTCCATTTGCCGGCAAGGTTGTCGGTGCGTTTGGCGCGCGACCGACGCTCGTCGCTGCGACGCTCGCCGCCCTCGCGGGCGTGGCGGCAAGCGCGCTGCCGTCGCTTCCGGCAGTGCTGGCTGGCCTCACCGTGATCGGCATCGCCACCTTCCTTGCCCAGGCCGCCGTCACGGCCTTCGTCGGCCGCACCGCGAAGCGCGATCATGCCGCTGCCAACGGCCTCTACCTGACGTCGTACTACCTGGGCGGCCTCACAGGCGCCTTCATGCTGGGCCTCGTCTACGATGCGTTCGGCTGGCCGGCGACAGCAGCCGTGCTCGGCTCGGCGCTCGTCATGCTGGTGCTGCTCACCGGCGCACTGCGGGAGGCGCCCAGCGACCAGAGGTCAGTCGAGCTTGGCCCATAGCGGATCCTCGAGCGTGGCGATGAACGCCCGATGCGCTTCGAGCTCGGCCGCATTCGGCGCATGCGGGCGGGGTGGGCGCGGCGCGCGGCGCGGTCGGTCGCGGTCGCCGGCATCATCCGCCACAACGCTCAGCGCGAGGCCGGGCTGCCGGCCGCCGATGAGGTGCAGGTAGACCTCGGCCAAGAGCTCGCAGTCGATCAAGGCACCATGCTTGGTGCGGCCGCTGGCGTCGACCTCGAAGCGCTTGCAGAGCGCATCCAGGCTCGCCGGCGCGCCCGGGAAGCGGCGCCGCGCCATGTCCAGCGTGTCCACGGCCCGCTCGATGCCGAAAAGCGGCCGGCCGCAACGGCCGAGCTCGTGGTCGAGGAAGCGAATGTCGAAGGGCGCGTTGTGGATCACCAGCGTGGCGTCGCCGACGAACGCGAGGAACGTGTCGACGACGTCGGCGAATACGGGCTGCTCAGCCAAGAGGTCGTCGCCGAGCCCATGGATGGCAAAGGCCTCGGCCGACATCGCCCGCTCGGGGTTAATGTACTGATGATAGGTGTTGCCTGAGGGAACATGGTTCACCAGCTCGACGCAGGCAATCTCGACCAGCCGGTCGCCGGCCTCCGGGTTGAGACCGGTGGTTTCGGTGTCGAGCACGATTTCGCGGCTCATTCTTGCCTTAATCCCTCGCCATTTCCCCACCGCTCGAGGCTTGCCATGACGCGGGCGACGTCGGCAAGCGCCAGGGCGCGGCCGCTACCCGTGCGGACCACGAAGTCGGCGCGCCGGCGCTTCTCCCGATCGGCAAGCTGGCGCGCGCGGATCGCTTCGAGCTTCTCTGGCGACATGCCGGGTCGGGCGAGGGCGCGCTGCGCCTGCACGTGTGGCGGCGCGCTCACGACCACCGTCGCATCGCAGCGCCGCGCGCCGCCCGTCTCGAACAGGAGCGGGATGTCGAGCAGGGCGGCCTGATCGCCATTGCGACGCGCGAGCGCCAGAAAGCGCCGCTCGGCACGGCGCACCAGCGGGTGAAGGATCCCCTCCAGCCGTTCGAGGGCCGGCGCGTCACCGATCACCGCCGCCCCGAGCCGCTTCCGATCGATACCCTCCGCGAGGCTGCCCGTGGCTGGAAAGATCTGAAGCACCGCCGCCACCGCCGCACCCTGCGGCGCCATCAGGTCGTGCACCGCCAGATCGGCGTCGAAGACAGGCACGCCGAAACCTTTGAACATCTCGGCCGTCGTCGATTTGCCCATGGCGATGGAGCCGGTGAGACCGAGGACCAACATCTAGAAGCGTTCTAAGCTGGCTCGAACCACCCACACCCCCGCCCTTTCACCCGACGGCATCGCACGCTCGCGGGCGGAAGGGAGGGGGCGTGGGTGGCACGGGTCACGCGTGACGAGCGCCAGCATCTAGAGATCCACCAACGCGCCTTGTGTGCGCAACGCTGCGACCAGCGGCAGCAAGGGCAGCCCCTGGACAGCGTGGAAGTCGCCACGCACGCCGGAGAGTATATGCGCGCCGAGCCCTTCGACCTGATAGCCGCCGACGCAGCCGAGGAGCGTCGGACCAGCCGCCTCGACATAGCGCTCGATGAAGGCAGGGGTGAGGGGCCTGAGCGTCACGAGCGGGCTCGCCACGTGGTGCCAGACGCGCGTCCCACCACGGAACAATACGGCCGCCGTGTGCAGTTGGTGCGTCGCACCGGCCAAACGCCCGAGTTGTGCGCTTAGACCATCGGTCGTGAGCGGCTTGTCGAGCCAGGCCCCGTCGGCGGTCTCGAGCAGTTGATCCGCGGCGATCACCAGCTCGTCCGGCGCCGCGACAGCAGCTGCGCGTTCGCCCTTGAGGCTGGCGAGTGCCACCGCCGCCTCGGCACCTTCGACCTTGTCCGCAGCCAAGCTCTCGCGGACGAGCGCCTCGTCGACGGCGACCGGTCGCTGCTCGACCGCGAGGCCAGCGGCGGCGAGCAGCGCCCCGCGTGCCGGGCTAGCGGACGCCAGGACCAACCGCGGCGTCGCTTGCTGGAGTGTCGTCACCGCCGGCGTCCCTCCCGCCTGTGCCTTGTACGCCAAGCGCCGCGCCCCAAATTAAGGCATGTGGAATGTAGCTTCGGATGCCGATCGGGTCCGAAGCACGGCCTAGACGTCGTCGATGCCGCGCGCGGGTCGATGACACAGGAGATCGTCATGCAGCAAGAACACACGCCTGTCGCGACGCCCGCCGTCGCTCACGTCTTTCCCGTCGCCGCTGCCTATGTGAAGCCCGTCGATCAGGACGGCAAGCGGATGTACGCGATCCACGACCAGCACGGAACCGTCGTCGCGATGGCGGCGACCCGTGAGCTCGCCTTCGCCTTCTTGGGTCAGCAGGACATTCAGGGCGTCGACGCGCACTGAGCACAGTCCGCCTGTTGCGCGTGGTCTACGCCGACAGGTCGAACGTCAGCAATAGCGAAGATCGAGATCCCTGGCGTGTCGCCGCAGGTACCAACGGACGGTGATCTCCAGATCGGTCCTGGACGCGTTGGTCTCTGACAGGGGACCGGCCCAGACGACCTCTCGGTTGTCCACACGCACGGCCGGCAACGCGTCGCAGCGCCACTCGAAGAGATGGTCGCGATCGTGCGCACCTCGAAAGCCCCGGCGTACGATACCGAGATAGCGGAGATCCGTTGCGACGACCGAAACGCCCAGCTCTTCGACAGTCTCCCGCGCCGCAGCGTCGCGAGGATCCTCGCGTGCGCTGCGCAGACCGCCGCCGGGAAAGTCGAACCCAGGCCGATAGGAATGGCGCACGACCAGGAGATCGTGCGCCGTCCGCATCGCCAGAAAGGCGCCGCCGTGCGCCAAACCGAGGCGGCGCTTGACGGCCTGTCGAACCGGGAAGCCTAAGCGCATGAACCAGCGAACGAGCGCATCGGGCAGGTTGAACCTATGCTCGCGCATCGGCTCGCTGGCTGGGTGTCGCGCCGGCTAGCGTGTCAGCGCTCGATTCGCGTGTACTTGGCGCCCTCGAGGCTCGCACCCGCCATCAGGCCGTTCTGGCCAAAGACGACGGCGATGACCGGCTGGTTCGTCTTGGTCGTATCGGCGCTCAGATTGGCACCGGCCTTGACCAGCGTGACCTCGGCGTCGATGCCGGCTTGCCAGCCGTTGGCGTCCTGGAACTTCCGCAGCGACTCGTCAGTCATGAAGAAGAGCGCCTGGCTGACGTTCTGTACGCCCGCCTGAAAACCGAAGGAACCGCCCGCGATCGAGTAATAGGCGACCGTCTCGCCATCGACGCGCAGACCCCCTTCGCCGTACTCGCCGCCGAGGATGAAGCCCGCCTTGGTGATGTCGGGCATGACGAGCACGCCCTTGGCGGTCGTCAGCAGCGTGTTCGCGCCCGGCGTGGTCTGCTCGAGCTCGACTAGAGCCGCATCGATCTTCGCGTTGATGGTCGCAGCATCCGCTGCTTCCACGCGCGGCGTCGTAGCAAATGCCAGAACAATAACGGCGCCCAACGCGAGCGCCCAGCGACGGCAACCCGTCATTGTCGTTCTCCTCCTCTGGATTGGGCGGTGTCGTACCCGGCACACGACGCGAGCGCTAGTCGTTTCCAGCGCAGCAGGCAACGTCGCGCCCGAGCAACCAGCACGTGCGTGCAAGACAAGCCGCGTAAGCGCTCAGCGCAATGCCGGTGCTAATCGCATTTGGCAGACTTGTTCGACACGACGGGGTCTTCCGCGAAGATCAGCGTGAGCGGGTCGGTCGGCGGGGCCAACTTGACGTGAGCCAACGGCTTGGCCGTCACCACGACGGGCCTGCTTAGCTGTTCATCGTCTCCCAGAAGTCGTTGTTGTTCTTCGCGTACTTCATCTTGTCG
This sequence comes from Geminicoccaceae bacterium, assembly GCA_028279345.1. Taxonomy (GTDB): domain Bacteria; phylum Pseudomonadota; class Alphaproteobacteria; order Geminicoccales; family Geminicoccaceae; genus JAAAPF01. Next base: position 67,476 of record JANQNY010000080.1, on the reverse strand, counting down.
AGGAGGAAGTCCATCGCATCGCCGACACCCATCGGATTGAGAATGCGGCGCAAAACCCACATCCGTGAGAGGGTCGCGCGATCGACCAGCAGCTCCTCCTTGCGGGTGCCCGACTTGTTGATGTCGATCGCCGGGTAGGTTCGCTTGTCCGCCAGGCGGCGGTCGAGGACGATCTCGGCGTTACCGGTGCCCTTGAACTCTTCGAAGATCACTTCGTCCATGCGCGAGCCGGTATCGATCAGCGCGGTGGCGATGATCGTCAACGAGCCGCCGTCCTCGATATTGCGGGCGGCACCGAAGAAGCGCTTCGGCCGCTGCAGCGCGTTGGCGTCGACGCCACCGGTGAGCACCTTGCCGGAGCTAGGCACCACGGTGTTGTACGCGCGCGCGAGACGGGTGATCGAATCGAGCAAGATCACCACGTCCTTGCCGTGCTCGACGAGCCGCTTGGCCTTCTCGATGACCATCTCGGCGACCTGCACATGTCGCGATGCCGGCTCGTCGAAGGTCGACGAAACGATCTCGCCCCGAACTGTGCGCTGCATGTCGGTCACCTCCTCCGGCCGCTCGTCGATGAGCAGGACGATGAGGTAGACCTCGGGGTGGTTCGCGGTGATCGCATGCGCGATGTGCTGCATGAGCACGGTCTTGCCGGTGCGCGGCTGGGCGACGATGAGTGCGCGCTGCCCCTTGCCGAGCGGCGCGACGATCTCGATCACCCGCGTCGAGAAGTCCTTTTGCCCGTCGAACTCGAGCGTGAGCTTCTGCGTCGGGAAGTACGGCGTCAGGTTCTCGAAATGCACACGATGCCGCGCGACTTCCGGCTCGTCGAAGTTGATCGTGTCGACTTTCAACAGCGCGAAGTAACGCTCGCCCTCCTTGGGCGCGCGCACCTGGCCGGAGACGACATCGCCGGTACGCAGGCCGAACCGCCTGATCTGGCTGGGCGAGACGTAGATGTCGTCGGGACCGGCCACGTAGTTCACGTCGGGGGTGCGCAAGAAGCCGAAGCCGTCCTGCAGGATCTCCAGAACCCCATCGCCCTGAATCGGCACGCCCGTCTGCGCGAGCTGCTTCAAGACCGCGAAGACGAGGTCGGATTTCTTGAGTGTACTCGCGTTCTCGATGCCGATCTCTTCGGCGTAGCGAAGCAGCTCGCCCGGTGGGCGCCGCTTCAGCTCCGAGAGGTTCATTGAGCCGGGGATGTCGGCAGGCGGCGGTACGTCGTCTTCGCCGTCGAGCTCGTTTTCGATGTCGAAGATATCGTCGGGTGAGGTCCCGGAAGCGGAACGATCTGACCGCGACCGCGACCGGCGCCTGCGCGTCGTCGGTTGGGTAGCCAGGGCGGGATGTCTCAAACTGGAGTGGACGCGTGTCGAATACGGAAAAGCCGCGGGCGTGTCAAACCCGGTTCTGTGTCAGATTGGCTTGAAGACCGCCAGGAAGACGATGACGATGAACAACACCGTCGGCATCTCGTTGATGACACGATAGGCGAACACCGTACGCGGCCGCTCGTCACGCGCGAAGCGCTTGAGATCGGCAGCCAACAGCCCGTGGATCGCCGCCAGCAGTAGGACCAGAACGAGCTTGGCGTGCAGCCAGCCCGAACTCCATTGATAGCCCACGGTAGCCGCGATCAGGCCGAAGGCGATCGTCCAGATCATCGCCGGCGTAGCGATAGCCTTGAGGAGCCGGCGCTCCATGACCTTGAAGATCTCCGACGCCTCGGACCCGGGCGCCGTCCCGTGGTGGTAGATGAATAGCCGCGGCAGATACCAGAGAGCGGCAAGCCACGCCGCGAAACCGATGATGTGAAGGGCAACGCTCCAAAGCAGCCAATTGGCGATCATGCGTGCGGTTCTCTCAGACGACGAACGAGACGAGCGACGTTGTCGGGGTCCGTCTGTTGCAGCACCCCATGGCCAAGGTTGAAGATGTGCGGGCGGTCCCGGAAGGCGCTGCGAATGCGATCCACCGCCGCATCGAGCGCGACGCCGCCGGCAACCAGCGCCACCGGGTCGAGATTGCCCTGAAGCGTCGGCCGCTCTGGCAGCGTCTGCGCCGCCCAGTCGACGGGAACGGTGGTGTCCAGTGCCAAACCGGCGCTGCCGATCGCACGCGCGGCGTCCGCATAGTTCAGGCCTGCACCGCGCGGAAAGACAATGACCGGCACGTTCGGGTGACGCGCGCCGAGTGCGCGCGTGATTCGCGCAAGAGGCTCTTGGCACCAGCGGACGAAGCCGTCGGCCGGCAGCACGCCCGCCCAACTGTCGAACAGCATGACGACGTCGGCGCCAGCTTCGATCTGCCGCTCGAGGTAGGCGACAATGGAGGTCTCTAGCGTTCGGATCAGCCGCCCGAACAGCTCGGGATCACGGGCAGCCCACAGCCGCGTCCCAGCGAAGTCCTTGGAGCCCTGCCCCTCCACCATGTAGCAGCCAAGCGTCCAGGGCGCGCCGGCGAAGCCGATCAGCGCGACATCGGGGTCGAGCTCGCCGCGGATCCGCTCTACCGCCTCGTAGACCGGCGCCAGACGTGCGTGCATGGGCTCCGGATCGAGCCGGGCGACGTCCGCGGCACCCTCGAGCGGCTCCAGCTTGGGTCCCTCGTTCTCGACGAAGCGCAGGTGCCGGCCCAAGGCGTGCGGGATCACCAAAATGTCCGAGAACAGAATGGCCGCATCGAAACCGTAGCGGCGGATCGGCTGGAGCGTCACCTCGGTGGCAAGCGGTGGATCGTAGCAGAGGTCGAGAAAGCCGCCGGCTTGCGCACGAACGGCACGGTACTCTGGAAGATAGCGTCCGGCCTGGCGCATCAGCCAGACCGGCGGCGGATCGAGCACCTCACCCTTGAGGGCTCGCACGAGCCGTTGCATGCACTTGTCCTCTGCTGCGTGGTCGCTCCCTAGAAGAACCTTCTAGAAAGAATGAAGGAAGTGGACGTGTTGGTAGGGGTGGCCCGTTGCGGGGATAAGCTGCCATACACAATCCATCACCGCTCCCGACCGTGGGCGGAAAAGATCGGGGTGCCTGAGGACCGCTCTGCGCACGAACGCTGAATAGCAGCCACGGCCGCGCGCCCTGCGGGCCGCCTGAAAACGGGGATTGCGTGGACGGGCCTGTAGAACACGGCGGAGAAGTCGAACTGTCAGTCTACGCCGGATCGCTCGTACACAGGCGGATGGCCGTGTGCGAAAAGACGAGACGGTCGTGAGCCAATCGAGCCGGTCGCCCGGCGGCGGTCGGTTGTCCCCACTACCCGCGGCGGAGCCACAGCGTTGTCCATGCGGTTGCACCTTCATCTGATCTCGGACTCGACGGGCGACACCGTCACGACCGTGACCCGCGCGGCGCTCGCCCAGTTCGACGGTGTCGTACCGGTCGAGCACGTCTGGTTTTTCATTCGCACCGAGGCGCAGCTGCAACGCGTCTTCAACTTCGTCGATGCGCTTCCAGGCATCGTGGTGTTCACGTTGGTCGAGCCGACCTTGCGCGAGATGCTCGTCACGCATTGCAACCAGCGCGGCGTGCCGTGCGTGCCGGTGCTCGACAGCTTCATCGACACGGTTTCACACGTGGTCGGCGTCCAGGCGCGAGCCCGAGCCGGTCGGCAGTACGTTCTCGACGAAGACTATTTCTCGCGCATCGACGCCATGAACTTCGTCATGCGCCATGACGACGGCCAGCTTCCCGATAAGATCAACGAGGCCGACGTCATCGTCATGGGCGTGTCGCGGACCAGCAAGACGCCCACCTGCATGTATCTGGCGAACCGCGGCATCAAGGCCGCGAACATCCCCGTCGTCCCGGAGCGGCCGCCGCTCGTCGACTTTTCCAAGCTCAAGGCCAATCTGGTCGTGGGTCTCACGGTGCAGGGCGAGCGGCTCGTCGACATCCGCCGCAACCGTCAGCGCATGCTCGGTCTCGATGATGCTTCGAGCCAGTATGGCGGCGACTACGCGGACCTGGAGCGCGTCCGCGAGGAGCTGCGCTTCGCCCGTCGGTTGTTCAGCGAGCACGGCTGGCCGGTCATCGACGTGACCCGGCGATCGGTGGAAGAGGTTGCCGCGGCGATCTACAAGCTCCACCAAGAGCGCCGCAACCCGGACCTGCGCAAGGTTCTCGCCGGCGAGGACGGCGCCGGCTAAACCACTAGGTATCATGCGTAGCTATTCGACCTTAGGTTTTACCCGCCGCCAGCGGCAACGCCAGGTGCAGCTCAGAATGTTGCGCTATCTAGGCGCCATCGCCGGCGTGGCCGCACTCGCCTTTGCCGCCTACGAGACCGGCCGCGCGCAAAACGAGGCCGAGATCAGCCGGCTCACGACGACCCTCGAGAACACGGAAACCGCGCTGGTCGACGCGCGTGCCGCGGGGCTCTCCGCCCAGGAGCAGGAACGCATCGCCCGGGAACGTGCCGTGGCGATCGCCGAACGCTACCGCGAAGACGTCCCCGCCGGCGATCGCTTGGCGCTCCTGCAGCTCATGGACCGGAGGCTCGAGGTGGGGGTCGACGTCGAGCGCCTCCGCTTCGTCCTGAGCGAGGTCCAGGCGGTGGAGGATTGCGACGACGCCATCGAGACCAAGCGCTTTCTGCTGACGACGCCGGTTGCCGTCAGCCGCGAGGGGACGATCACCTTCGGTGACCAGCGCATCACGGTCACGGGTCAGGGGACTCCTGCCCAGGACGAGGAGGGTCGGCCACAGGGTTGGTTCGACGTTGCCGAGCCCGTGTCGATCCGCTTCTTGAAGCTCGACGGCGACGTCAGCTTGGCCGAAGGCGTACTGCCGCTCACCCATCGTCTCGTCGACGGCGACCGCGAGTGGCGCTTCCAGATCCGCGCCCAGGACGAGCGCGGTTTCATCGAGGTGTCGGCCCAGACCTGCGCCTTTCCCTAAGTCCTGGCCCCGAGCGCTGGGTCGCGTCACGACCGCGCGAGGCGTGCGACTTGTTTCTTGAACCATCGTTCCAGAAAAGCATGCTCGCGGCATGCCTCGGACGCCTGCCTTCGACCGCGACAGGGTCCTCGAACGTGCCGCCGCCACCTTCTGGCAGAGTGGCTACGCGGGCACGTCGGTCGACGATCTGGTCGGGGCAACCGGTCTCGGCCGCGGCAGCCTGTATGCCGCCTTCGGCAATAAGCGCGGCGTCTTCGATGCGGCACTCGAGCACTATGCACGAACGGTTTCGGCTGAGCTGTTCGCACCACTGAGCGAGCCGGAGGCCGACCTTGCCACGATCGACGACGTGTTCCGACAACTGACCACGCGCGATCTCGGCTCACCGGCGCCCGGCTGCCTGATCACCAACACCGCCTGCGAGACTGCGCCCGGCGACCGCGACTTTGGGGCGCTCGTCCGCGTTGTCTTCGAGCGCCTCGAAGCCCGGCTTCAGGCGGCTCTGCGATGCGCGCGCAGACGTGGTCAACTGGCCGTCCACATCGACCCGAACGATGCGGCCATATTCCTCGTCGGCGTCGCACAGGGCTTGCGCGTGCTCGCGCGGATTGGCGAGCCGGAGGCCCGACTCAGGCAGATCGCGGAGACGGCGCTTGCCACGCTCTGCGCTCCTTCTGCTCAGCAGGAAAGGACACGATGATGAGCAAGCTGCAGCCGCGCGAGCCCGTGCCCGCGTTCACCGTTGCGACCGTCGACGGCGAGCCCTGGTCGCTCGCCGACCAGCAACCGCAGAACTTCACCATGGTCGTGTTCTACCGCGGCCTGCATTGCCCGATCTGCGGCACCTATCTGAAGGACCTCAATGACAAGCTCGACGCCTTTGCCGAGCTGGGTGTCGACGCCATCGCCATATCCGGTGACGACGCGGAGCGCGCCGCCGCGGCCAAGGCCAAGTGGCGGCTCGACGAGCTCAGCGTCGGCTATGGGCTGGACCACGACGTTGCCGCGGCCTGGGGCCTCTATTTCTCCAGCGGGCGCGGCAAGACCTCCGTCGGCATCGAGGAGCCGCCTGTCTTCTTCGAGCCGGGCCTGTTCATGGTGCGACCCGACCGGACACTTTATTTCGGCTCGGTGCAGACGATGCCGTTCGCTCGGCCCGCATTCGGAGACATCCTGAAGGCGACCGAGTTCGTTCTGCAGAACGACTATCCCGCCCGGGGCGAGCTGCGCCGCGCCGCCTGAACGCAGAGGCGACGGCGCTCAGGCCTGGTCACCCGCTCCTGCGTCTGTTCATCCAGGGGAGCATTCCCGGTGGTGGGCTGGTAGGGCATGCGGGTCATGCAGCTCGAGTGAGAGAGGCCGTATAGGGGTTGCAGGGCGGCAGCCGACAGGCTTGGGTTCTTGCGGGACACCGCCGGTCGGATGCCGTCCATGCCGTTGCTCGACGAGCTCGCGTTTCCGCTGGCGCTGACGCTGGCGTTCACGTTCGGTTTGGCCGTCCGCCAGATCGGGCTGCCGCCGCTCGTGGGTTTTCTGGCGGCGGGCTTCGTGTTGCGGGGCGTTGGGCTGGAATCGCACGCGACGATCGACGTGATCGGCGATTTCGGCGTCCTGATCCTGTTGTTCACCATTGGGCTCAAATTGCGCTTGGAGCAGCTCGCCCGGCCGCCGGTCTGGCTCGGCGCGAGTGCCCACGCGATCGTCACGTCGGGCACGTTGGCGGCTCTCTGGTGGTTTGTGGGCATGAGCCCGGTTGAGGCGCTCCTCCTCGGCTTCGCGTTGAGCTTCTCGAGCACGGTTTTCACCGTGAAGGTGTTCGAGGACCGTGGCGAGCTCGGTGCGAGCTTCGCCAATGTCGCGATCGGCATCTTGGTGATGCAAGATCTCTTCGCCGTGGTCTTCCTCTCGGTATCGGGCGGTACGTTGCCCTCACCCTGGGCCGTTTTGCTGGTGGGCCTGCTTGCCGCGCGCCCGCTCCTGCATCGCCTGCTGGAGCGCTCCGGCCACGGCGAGTTGCTGCCACTGTTCGGCCTGTTCGCTGCGGTGGGCCTTGGCTCGACGCTATTCGGGCTCGTCGGGCTCAAGCCGGATCTCGGCGCGTTGGTACTCGGCATGCTACTCGCCGGACACCCGCGTGCGAGCGACGTCGCCGGCCAGCTCTTCGCCTTCAAGGAGGTGCTGCTCGTTGGCTTTTTCTTGCAGATCGGGCTCAGTGGGCTGCCGGGGTGGACCGAGCTCACCATGGCGGTCCTGTTCCTGCTCTTGCTGCCGCTCAAGAGCTTGCTGTTCGTTTGGCTCCTTTGCCGCCTGGGTCTGCGCGCGCGCTCCTCGTTCCTCGCTGCGCTGAGCCTGACGACCTACAGCGAGTTCGGGCTGATCGTGGTCGGCTTGGCGACGGCCGAAGGCTGGCTGGACCCCTCCTGGCTCGTCGCCCTTGCCGTCGCGGTGGCCTTATCCTTCCTCGTGGCGGCACCGCTCAACAGTCTCAACAATCAGTTCTACGAGCGGCTGAGGCCATGGCTTCGCTCGTTCGAGCAGCCAGGGGCGATCGATACGACGCTCGACGAGCTGGGGCCCGTGCGCATTGTCGTCTTCGGCATGGGGCGGGTCGGCACCGCTGCCTACGACCGCCTGCGCATGGACATGGGTGACGTCGCGCTCGGGGTTGATGCAGACCCTTTGACCGTCGCTGCGCATCAGCGCGCCGGTCGCCGCGTGGTGCTGGGTGACGCCACCGACGTCGAGTGGTGGGCCCGCATCACGACGCGCATGAAGGAGCGCCGCCGCCGTGGCATGGTCGAGGTCGGCGCCGTGGTCCTCGCCCTGCCGGCGCAGGAAACCAATCTCTACGTGCTCGACAAGATCGTCGCGAGCCGGTTCGCTGGCACCATCAGCGCCATCGCCTACAACGAGGAGGACGCGCAGCACCTGAAGGACGCCGGCGCGACGTCGGCGTTCGAGGCCCGCGCCGAGGCCGGCATCGGCCTTGCCAGCCAGATCCGAGCGCGCATCGATGCCGCCTCACCGAACCCCGCCACGCGCCTCTCGCCAAACGTTCCAGCGGTAGAGGGTGGGCGCCAGCATGCGCTCATAGACGAGCTCCGCGACCGGCCGCATGACGCGTGACCTCGCCGCCGCTGCCAACAGACGGTAGCGCGGCAGCCGCTCCCAGAGCCGCGCGAAGGCTTCGACGCCACCCAAAAGCTCGCCGCCGCTCTCGGTGGCGTAGAGCCGGCGTCGGGCGCCATCATGGTCGATGCCATAGGCGCCGAGCGCGTCGGGCGTTTGGCTGATATCGACCCAGTCGAGCGGCGCGCCGCTCGCGGAAGCGAGCCGCTGATAGTGGCGCACTTCTGCGCCGCAGATCGGACACGCGCCGTTGTAGTAGACCGTCAGGGTGTCGGGCATCAGGCGGCGCCGAAGAGGGGTTGGGGCTGCATCAGCCGCTGCATCAGGTCGCGGCGCACCGGTGCGAGGGCGTGCATGGCCTGAAGCCCAAGGCCACGTGCCAGACCCACGGCTGGGTCCGCGCGAAAGACGGCGCGGTTGAGCATGTCGATGAACCAGAAATAGAGCCGCGTTTCGCCGAGACGTGCCCGCTCATAGGCCTTGAGCACGTCGGCGCGCGCAAAGGGCGCCGACAACGCCACGCTTTCGAGCGCTGCGCAGTCCCTGAGCGTCAGGTTGAAGCCTTGCGCGCCGAGGGGTGAGACCGCATGCGCCGCCTCGCCGAGAATGAGGGCACCCGGCGCCGTCAGACGGTGCGCGAGCAGACCGACGATCGGCACGCAGGCGCGCCCCTCGACCGCCGTGAAGCGGCCGTGTCGTCTTTCGTCCGCGTGCTCGACCTCTTCTAAGAAGGCGCGATTGTCCAGAGCAGCGAGTTGCTGGGCGCGCGCGTCACGCTCCAGCCAGACGAGGCTGACCTGCCTCGGGCCCGCCGGCACGGTCGTGAAGGGCCCGCCCGACTTGTGGACCTCGACCGAGACATTGTCGTGGTGACCGTCGATGCGGAGATGCGCGGCGTTGGCGGTCTGCCCGTAGTCGTGCCGCCGCACGCCGATTCTGAGCGCATCGCGCACCCGGGAGTTCTTGCCGTCGGCACCGGCGACGAGCGACGCGGAGAGGCGGCCGCCGTCATCAAGCTCGAGCCGCCAGCGACCTTCGCTGCGCCTCAACCCTTCCAGCCGGGCGGCCACCAGCTCGACCCGATCCGCGGCTGCCGCGTGCAGCGCGTCGACGAGATCGCTGTTCCGAACGTTCCAGCCGAAGCAGTCGATGTCCAGCTCATCGGCGGTGAAGAGGACGTCGGTCTCCGGCCCGCCCGGCGTGCGGTTGATGATCCGGAGGCCGCGCAGCGGTGCCTTTCCGGCATCGGCCGGCCAGGCGCCCAGCCGCTCGAGGATCTCCGCTTGCGGCCGCATGACGGCCGTGGTCCGGCCGGTGGGCGGTCGGCTGGTCGGTACCGGGTCGACGAGCGCCACGCCCTTGCCACCACGGCTGAGCGCGAGGGCCGCAGCAAGGCCCGCCGGCCCGCCACCGACGACGATCGCATCGAACGAACGCTGGTTCATGGCGCCGAGATAGGCCCGCGCGCACCCGACGACCAGAGCGTCTTCGCCTCAGCCGGCAATTGTCCTATCGTCACCGCACCTTGATCAGGAGAGCGGAACGATGGCGGTGCAACGCTTCAACCTCGGCGAGCCCACGGGCGGGCTCGAGCGAACGCTCGCGCACGGGATTGAGACGCAGCTCTTCTGGGGCAAGCACGTGATGCTCTCGGCGCTCGCCTGCGCCCCCAGCGCGGCCGGCGAGCTGCACCACCACGAGGAGGAGCAGTGGGTCGTCATGCTCGAAGGCTCGGGCGTGCTCATCGTCGGCCAGGAAGAGCTCGATGTCGGCCCCGGCGACGTCTGCCACATCCCACCGGGCATGCTGCACAACTTCATCGCCGGGCCAGCCGGTGCCAGGATCCTCGATATCTTCGGCCCGCCACGCAGCGCCTACCGCGAGCCCGGCGGCCGCGGCTTCGGCGCTTCCAGCTAAGGCGTCTCGGCAGGCTTTTCTTCATCTGTCGATGGCAGGGTTGGGGACGACCGACCTCGCCCTAGGTCGGCGTCTTCTCAGGGGTCCCCACGTGCTTCCCGGCTGCCGCTCGACCACCCGTCGCCTCTCGCTGCTCTTCCTGAGCGCAGGACTGCTTGTCGTGGCCCCCCATGCGGTGGGCGAGGATGCGGCGACGCCTACGCGGATCGCCACGACGGAGCTGTCGCCCGCCGTACGGGCTCTCGCCCCGGAGCCGCCGAAGGCGGAGCACTGCGCCAGCCAGGCCGCCGGCGGCTACGTGCCGATCGTCCGAGCGGCGCCGGGTACCTTGAACGTGCCACCCGAAGGCCGCTTCGTCCGCTGCCCGTCCGGGAGGTCGGTCTTCGTCCTGCCGCCGCGCGGGTGAACCGCGCGCCCGGTGGCCGCTTCCGAGCGACGTTGTCACCGAACTGTCACGGGCGCACCCTAAGCCCCGGACGCAGCCATCGCCAGGAGGACCGACATGACGACCCCGCGCATGCTCGCGGCGCTCGCCGCCGTCTTCATGCTGACCAGTGCCCCGGTGCTCGCCGCCTCAGGCAAGCTCGTGCTCTACACGAGCCAGCCCAACGCCGACGCCCAGGCCACGGTCGACGCGTTCGCCGCCGCCAACCCCGATGTCGAGGTCGAGTGGGTGCGCGACGGCACGACCAAGGTGATGGCGAAGCTCCGCGCCGAGTTCGCCGCCGGCGACCCGCAGCCGGACGTTCTCCTGATCGCCGACACCGTCACCATGGAGGGCCTGAAGCAGGAGGGCCGCCTTCTCGCCCATCCCGACGCGCCGACCGACGCCTTTGACCCGGCGCTGTTCGACAAGGACGGGCACTACTTCTCGACCAAGCTGATCACCACCGGCATCGTCCACAACAACGACGCCCCGATGCAGCCGACCTCTTGGCATGACCTCGCCACCGAGGAAGCCGCGGGGCAGGTGGCGATGCCGAGCCCGCTCACCTCGGGGGCGGCCGCCATCCACATGGAGACGCTTACCTCCAACCCCGACTTCGGCTGGGACTACTACGAGGCGCTGGCCGAGAACGACATCCAACCGCAGGGCGGCAATGGCGGCGTCTTCCGCGCGGTCGCCTCGGGCGAGAAGCTCTATGGCGTCGTGGTCGACTTCCTGCCGATCCGTGAGGCCAAGGCCGGCTCGCCGGTCACGTTCGTTTTTCCCCAGGAGGGCGTTTCGGCGGTGACCGAACCCGTGGCGATCCTCTCGACCGCACGCAACCCCGAGGCCGCGAAGGCCTTCGTCGACTTCCTGCTCTCGCCCGAGGGCCAACAGCTCGCGGCCGGTCAGGGCTACTTGCCGGCGCATCCCGACATCACGCCGCCCGAGGGCTTTCCGCCGCGCACGGAGATCACGCTCATGAGCTTCGATCCCGCCTCGGCGCTTGCCAACGACCAGGCGAACAAGGAGCGTTTCGTCGAGATCTTCGGCCAGTAACGCCGTTTGCGCGTCTGGCGTCCGGACGGCGAGGCACTCCTCCTCGCCGTCCTCACTTTTCTCGTGCTCCTGCTGGCGCTTTGGCCGCTCTTGCGGCTCCTGCAGGAAGCGATCTTGCCGGGAGGAGCACTCGACCCGGCGGTCGCCCAAAAGGTGCTCACCGCCCGCAGCACCTGGAACGCCACCTTCAATTCGCTCGACGCGGCGCTCTGGTCGTCGGCGATCTCCCTCGTCCTGGGCACCGCGTTCGCGCTCCTGGTGGGTGCCACCGACATCCGCCTCAAGACGGCGCTCGTTTTCGGCTTCGTCCTGCCGCTCCTGATCCCGCCGCCGATCACGGCACTCGCCTGGACCCAGCTTTTCGGCCCCGGCAGCGCGCTTCTGGGGGCCTTGGGCCTGGCGCCGCCGCCCGGCTCGCCCAACCCGATCTACTCGCGCGAGGGCATCATCCTGCTCTTGGGCATCCAGCACGCGCCCCTCGTTTTCCTCACGGTGCGCGCGGGCCTGCGGCAGATGCCCGCCGAGCTGGTCGAGACCGCGCACGTCTTCGGCGCCTCGAGCGGACAGGCGCTCCGGCGTGTCGTGCTGCCGCTCCTGGCACCCGCCATGATCGCTGGCACGGCCCTCGCCTTCGTCTCGGCAATCGGCAATTTCGGCATCGCCGCCTTCATCGGCATCCCCGCGCGGCACACGCTGCTGCCGGTCCTGATCTACCAACGCCTCGCCAGCTTCGGCCCGCAGGTCATCGCCGAGATCGCCGTGTTGTCGGTGCTCGTCGCCGCCATCGCCATCGTCGGCGTGCTGGTGCAGACGTGGCTCCTGCGCCGGAACGATGTCGCCACGCTCGAGGGCGGCGGTCGGCCCTGGCGGGTTGAGCTTGGCGGCTATCGGCTTCCGGTCGAGGCGACGGCCTGGCTCCTGACGCTCATGGTGCTGATCGCACCGCTGCTGGCACTCGTCGCCACCTCGCTCGTGCCTGCCTACGGCGTCCGCCTCACCGCGGAGACGGCGACGCTCGCCAACTATGTCGAGGTGCTGGTGAACCAGGACGTGACCCGCCGCGCCTTCGCCAACTCCAGCATTCTCGCGGTTGGCGCAGCGCTTACGCTCATGCTGATGGCGCTGCCGCTCGCCTATCTGATCGCCTGGCGCAAGAACCCCTTGGCTCTGGCGCTGCGGCCCCTCGTCGATCTCCCCTACGCGCTGCCGGGTGTGGTCCTGGGCGTCGCCTGCATCCTGATCTTCTTGAAGCCGCTGCCGGGCCTCGGCGTCTCGATCTACGGCACGCTCTGGATCATCTTCGCGGCTTATCTGGCGCGGTTTCTCACCCTTGCGCTGACGCCCGTGCTGGCCGGCTTCCAGCAGGTCGACAAGGCCGTCGACGAGGCGGCCCAGGTCGATGGCGCCGGCGTCCTCTACCGCCTCCGCCACGTCGTGGCCCCGCTCCTCGCAGCCCCCGCCGCCGCCGGCGCGCTGCTCGTCTTCATGACCGCCTACAACGAGCTCACCGTCTCCGCACTCCTCTGGTCGTCGGGTACCGAAACCCTGGGCGTCGTCGTCTTCAACCTCGAAGACGGCGGCTACACCGTCCTCGCTGCCGCCGTCGCCGTCGTCTGCCTAGCCGCGGTCCTTGCCATCGTCGGCGCGCTCCAGGCGCTTGACACAAGGTATCAGCTGGGTGTGCTGCCGTGGACGGCTTAGGGCCCTGACGACCTTGGCGCCCGCGTCTCGGCGAAAAGCGGTCGTACGCACCACTGGGCGTGACTAGGTGATCAGGCTCTCGGCTGCTTTTCTTTCAAGTCGGATCGCAGCGATTGCGGTCACCAATCCGGCGGAGGATGCCACCAGCATCAATATGAGCAGGCCTTGGGGTGATGGGCTGCCGCTGAGAACGAAACCGGTCACGGTGGCCACCGCCGCGCCGCCAGACAATGTCAGCGCCCCGGCAATGCCTGCGGCACTGCCGGCCAGCCGAGGGTGCACGGACATGGCGCCGGCATTGCTGTTTGGGACTGTCAAACCGTTCCCAACGCCGACGAATATTGTGCAGCCAAAGTAAAGTAACGGTGTCGTCGCCTCAACCTCAATCAGGATGAGCCCGACGAGTATGCCGGCACAGGCCACGATCCGGCCCGCCAGCATCAGCGAACTCGGCGCGTGGCGCGATGCCAAACGCGCGGTGAGAAAGCTCCCGAACATGAAGCCGGCGGTGATGCTGCCGACAAACACACCGAGCGTGGCCGTGGTGATCCCGAACACCGAGGTGGCGATGAGCGGCGCGCCGGCGAGGAAGACATAAAACGCTGCGATGGAGCATGCTGTGCAAAGTGCGTAGCACCAGAAGATGGGCTCGCTGAGCAGCCTTGTTAGCTTTTGCTCCTCTGGTTCATCCCTTGCGGAGCGTCGCCGCACGGTTTCGCCAAGATCGAACCATGTAAGGCACAGCAATCCCGCGCCAACGGCGACATAGAGCAGAAACACCGCACGCCACCCGAAAGCGGTATCCAGCAGGCTGCCCAGCATCGGCCCCACCATCGGCGCGAGCGCCATGGCCATGCCGATCCGGCCGAGCACGCTGGCGACCTCCGGGCCCTCGTGCGTGTCGCGCACGATCGCCATCGACAGGACGTAGCCCGAGATGGCGCCAGCCTGCAGCATCCTGAACGCGAGGAACGTCTCGGCGCTCTGCGCGACCGCACAACCCAACGACGCAACGGTAAAGACAGCCAAGGCCACCAGCAGCACGGGCCGACGCCCAATGCGGTCGGATAACGGCCCCACGCCCAGCTCAACGAACGCCGTCACGGCCAGAAAACCGCCGAGAGCAAGGCTGATGACGGCGTAATCCGCCCTCAAATCCTCGGCGATGTTGGCGAGCGACGGTACGATCATGTTGAGGGTCAGCGGAGAGATTGCTGCCAAGAGATAAAGCGTCGTCAGAGCCGGTGGCGAATTGGCTTTCTGCATGACTTTTTCGGGCCTTCCAAAAAAAAGCCCCCGAACTTCATTCGGGGGCGCATGGCAAAACGGATGTGGTTTCCGCTAGCGGACCATGCACCTTTCGCCTACGACTACAGTGATATTGCGGGGCATTTGAACGCTCCTGTGTAGCAGACTTCTCTGTGCTAGGCAGCTAAACAATGCCGAATTGATCGCTCGACAACGAAACAATGCGCGCTTGGGCCGTCGAGTCACTGCGTCCGTCCACACGACACGGGCGACGTGAGGTGGGCCGGCGTTGACGCTCGTCGGTCAGGAAGCTGCCGATGATGGTGCTACGCCGCCGGCCCGCGTGTCAGGCGTTTCGGTTCTTGAAGCGGTCGTAGGCGTCCTTCAGCTTGTGGCCCAGTTCGCGGGCGGCTTCGCCGACTTCCTCGCGGCTCTTCTCGAATTGAGTCTGCTCGAGGAACTTGTCCCATTCGGCTGAGAACTCGTGCCACTGCTGTTCCGCATCCTTGCTGGCCAGGTTCATCTGCAGCCGCAACTCGTCGCGCTTGCGCTTCAACTCTTCGATCATCTCGGAAACGTTGGACATGTCCGCACCCTCCCCCGGGTCTGTGATCCTTGGGCTCCTTGAGCTCACAACAATAGCGCCCCGCGCTGCCGGATGCACGCCGACTGTGGCCGGTCGAGGGCGGCGGTGCCGACATGCTCGAGGCGCTACACGTTCATGAGGACAGATATGAATCTAAAGAGCATCAGGGTAATATTAGTGAATCGAAAAGAGTTCATATAGACTTGCATGAACCACATCGGGTGCATATGATCGTGCGTCACGCAGCCGGAGGCCCTGATGGTCGCCAGCCGAGTGCATCGCGTCGCCGTCCTCATGGGCGATCTCGTGAAGAGCCGGTCGGCCCGGTCCACGCCCCTATTGCATCGTGTATTCAACGACGCGATCGAGGTTTTCAACCGAGAGCACCGCGCGACCATCGTCTCGCCGCTCACCATCACCCTGGGCGACGAATTCCAAGGTCTCGCGCAGGATCTATCAGCTGCCTTCGACCTCGTGCACACGATGCGTCTTTACTTCCTGGAGCGGTCGATCGACTGCCGCTTCATCGTCGGTCGAGCTGTGCTCGAAACCGAGGTGAACCCGAACCGCGCCTGGAACATGATGGGGACGGGCCTGTCGGAAGCCCGAACGCTGCTGAACGACAAGCAGGATCCGAGCGCCTATCGCTTCTCGCTCCCGGCCGCGCCCACTACCCAAGCAGCGCTCAACACGCTCGGCTACACGATGAGCTATGTCGAAGAGCTGTGGACGGACACCCAGCGTGATTACTTCATCAAGACGTTCGAGAAAGGCGAGCAGACCTATGCCGACCTCGCGCATCGGATCGGGGTCTCGGAGCGCAATCTCTATAACGTCCTTCGGGCGGGGCATCGGCATTTGTACGAGCGGCAGATCGAGACGATCCGGGCGACACTGACGGCCCTCGACGAAAAGCGCGGCACGCCGTGAGCTGGGAGTTCGTCGCCACGATCGCAGGCTATCTCCTGTTCGTCCCGTTGCTGTGGTGGGGCGGCAACGCCTTCTGCCGCGCCGTCCTCAGGGCCAGCGGCGCGCCGGCCGCGCCGCGCCCATCGGTCGAAGCCTCAGCACCCGTGGCAGCCGATGAGCAGAATGCTCTCGCTGCCGGGCGTTCGATCGGTATCCTCGAGCGATCGCTCATCCTGATCGGCATCCTCACGGCGCGCTGGGAAGTCGTTGCCGGCGTCATTGCGCTCAAGACCGTCGCTCGCTACAAGGAGCTCGACAAGCAACTGAACGCCGAATACTTTCTGATCGGCTCGTTGGCGAGCATTCTTTGGGCGGCGCTGCTCACACTGGCCTTGTTCGTCTATGACAACCACATCGGTTTCGACACACTGACCGAAGTCCGCGCACTTCTCGCCGGTTAGGCGGCCCGCCAGCGCCAGGCCTTTCCGCTCTCAGCTTCCGACGATCCGCGTCCTCGACCACCGCCGCGTGGTCCGGCATGAGGGATGCGGATGCGCTCGCCAGGGAGCACGGCAAGAACGATGCAGCTCAACAGCACCTATCACGACCTCACGGACAAGAGCGTCTTCCTGACGGGCGGCGGCTCGGGGATCGGGGCGGCGCTGACCGAGGGGTTCCTGCGCCAAGGCGCCAAGGTGGCGTTCGTCCAGCGGTCCGATGCGGGTGCGCTGGTCGACGAGATCGAGGCGCGAACGGGGCGGCGTGCGCTCTTCATCGCCTGCGACCTCCGCGAGCCGACCGCGCTGACTGCGGCGATGGACGAGGCAAAGGCGCAGCACGGGCCGATCGAGGTGCTGGTCAACAACGCCGCCCGCGACACCCGCCACGGCCTCCACGAATGGGGCCATGAGGAGTGGGATCAATCGCTCGCGATCAACCTGCGGCCGCACTACCTGACCGTCCGCCATGCGGCTCCCGACATGCGCGCTGCCGGCAGGGGCGCGATCGTGAACCTCTCCTCGATCGCCTACATGATGGGTGAGAGCGGCTTTCCCGCCTATGTCGCTGCCAAAGCCGGCATTACCGGGCTCACCCGCGGCCTTGCGCGCGAGCTCGGCCCCGACGGCATAAGGGTCAACGCGCTGATGCCGGGTTGGGTGATGACCGAACGCCAGCTCGAGCTCTGGGCCAGCGAGGAGGCGGTGGCGGCACATCTCGAGCGGCAGTGCATCCCTCAGAAGCTCCAGCCGGTCGACATGGTCGAGCCCTGTCTGTTCCTTGCCTCCGACGCGTCGCGGATGATGACCGGTCAGGCGCTGGTGGTGGATGGCGGCGTGGTCGTGACCGGGTGAGCGCCGTGGACGACCGCTTCGATCTCAACCGTTTCGTCAGCGCCCAGACACCGGCCTGGCCCGAGGCGGTGGCCGAACTGAAGGCAGGGCGTCGTCGCACCAACTGGGTTTGCATCGTTTTCCCGCCCTATGCGGGCGCCGGCAGCGGCGTGCTCGCCCAACGCTTCTCGATCCGGTCGATGGAGGAGGCGGACGCCTTCTTGGTGCACGAGCTGTTGGGAGCGAGGCTGGTCGAGGCGGCGGGCTTGGCGGCCGCTATCCCGCATCACCCGCGCCGCGCCTTCGGCTGGCGCGAGGCGAACAATCTGCGCGCGTCGATGACACTCTTTGCGGGTATTGCCCCAGAGCCCGCCGCCTACCGCGCCGTGCTCGAGAACCTCTTCGAGGGGCGGGGCGACCCGCGCACGGAGCAGTTGGTGCGCTCGCGGGTGCCTAACGTGAGCGGCCAATGACTGACCCGTTCGAGCTCGAACGTTTCGTTGTCGCCCAAGACCCGGTGTGGGAGCGCGTCACGGCCGAGCTAGGCGCTGGCCAGAAGCGCAGCCACTGGATGTGGTTCGTGTTCCCGCAGCTCGACGGGCTCGGCTCGAGCGCCACGGCGCAGCGCTACGCCATCCGCTCCGGCGAGGAGGCGCGCGCCTTTCTGGCCCATCCCACGCTCGGCGCCCGGCTGGTCGAAGCGACGCGTCTGGCCGCCGCCGCACCCGGCGATGCCGAGACCGTCTTCGGCCCGATCGATGCGATCAAGCTTCGCTCGTCGATGACGCTCTTTGCCGAAGTCGCGGACGAGCCGGCGCCGTTCATCGCTGCGCTCGACCGGTTTTTCGACGGCGCGCCCGACAGCCGGACGCTCAAGCTCCTCGATCGGCTGGGCTGAGGCTCTAGTCCGCGGTGCTCGGCGCCGTCTGTCACGAGCCGCTCACAGTCCGACGGCATGAACGCCTTCGGGTTGCATTGGGATGGGAGAACCTGGGATGACGCGTTGGACCTGGAGCCGGCGATCGTTGATGCGCGCCTCGGCGGCGAGCGGGCTCGCAGCGGCCCTGGCGCCGAAGCTGGCGGTGGCGCAGACGACGGTGCTGCGGCAGCGCATCGCACTGCCCTATGGCGTACAGATGGGCGACCTGGCGGGCGATCGCGCCATCATCTGGACGCGCGCCAACCGGCCCGGCCGCATGATGGTCGAGTGGGCGACGACGGAGAGCTTCGCGGACAGCCATATCGTCCCCGGCCCCGCGGCGCTCGAGGACACCGGTTTCACGGCGAAGCTCGATCTCCAGGGTCTGCCGGCCGACCAGCACGTTTTCTGCCGGGTCGGCTGCACCGACCTCGGCGACGTCAACGTCGCCAGTGAACCGGTCGTTGCACGTTTCCGCACGCCACCAGCGACCCGGCGCGACATCCGTTTCGTCTGGTCGGGCGACACGGCGGGCCAGGGCTGGGGCATCAACCCGGACTTCGGCGGCATGCGCATCTATGAGGCGATGCGCCAGGTCGAGCCCGAATTCTTCATCCACTCGGGCGACACGATCTACGCCGACAACCCGATCGAGGCGGAAAAGGAGCAGCCCGACGGCACGCTCTGGAAGAACATCATCATCGAGGAGAAGGCCAAGGTCGCCGAGACCCTCGACGAGTTCCGCATGAACTACGCGTACAACCTGATGGACGACAATCTGCGCGCCTTCAACGCCGAGGTGCCGATGTTCGCGCAGTGGGACGACCACGAGGTCACCAACAACTGGTATCCGACCGAGATCCTGGAGGACGACCGCTACAAGGAACGGTCGGTGGCGCTCCTGGCGGCGCGCGGCAGCCGCGCGTTTCTCGAATACATGCCGGTCCGACCGGCCGGCGCCGGCGAGGTCGACCGGCTCTATCAGCGGTTCGGCTGGGGGCCGTCGCTCGAGATCTTCCGCATCGACAAGCGCAGCTACCGCGGCCCCAACACGGCGAACGACCAGCCCGAGATGGGCCCCGAGACGGCGCTGCTCGGCCGCGAGCAGCTCGACTGGCTCAAGCGGAGCCTCTGGAACTCCGATGCGACCTGGAAAGTCATCGCCTCGGACATGCCCCTCGGCCTCGTCGTCCGCGACGGCGAGACGGCCTTTGAGAACGGCGCCAATGGCGACGGCCCGCCGCTCGGCCGCGAGCTCGAGTTCGCCGAGCTCCTCACCTTCATCCGCGACCAGGACATCAAGAACGTCGTCTGGCTCACCGCCGACGTCCACTACACCGCCGCCCATCGTTACGACCCGGCAAACGCGCAATACCAGGCGTTCAAGCCCTTCTGGGAGTTTGTCTCGGGTCCGCTCAACGCGGGCACGTTCGGGCCGAACGACCTCGACAACACCTTCGGCCCCGAGGTCGTGTTCGTGAAGGCGCCTGAGGAGGGGCAGCGCAACCTGCCGCCGAGCGCCGGAATGCAGTTCTTCGGGCAGGTCGACATCGACGGCGAGACGGAGGTGATGACCGTGACGCTCAAGGACCTGGATGGCGCAACCCTCTTCACCCAGGAGCTGACGCCCGAAGCTTGACGACGAGGGACGAGCGCGGTGCTGCGGCGCCCGTGCTTGATCCCACGCAGCGTCTCTGCCACCACGCGCCTAGTGGCGGAGTGGCACGATGCAGCGGTTCTGGTTGGCGATCGGGTGGTTGACCGTGGCCGCAGCCTTCGCCGGCGTCTGGATGCCCCTTGTCCCGACGGTGCCGTTTCTGCTCGTCGCGCTTTGGGCCTTCACGCGCGGCTCACCCGATGCGCGCCGCTGGCTCCTCGAGCATCCACGTTTCGGCCCTAGTCTCCAGGCTTGGCAAGAGCACGGCGCCATCCCCTGGCACGGCAAGCTGCTCTCGGCCGTGGGCATGGCCGGGAGCTTCCTGATCCTCGTCTTCACAACAGAGCTGCCGCTCTGGGTTCTGGTCGTGGTGGGTCTGCTGTTCCTGGCGATCGGCGCCTACGTCTGCACGCGCCCGGCGCCTGCCGAATGCCGCTGATCAGGGATCACGCTCGCCATCCTGCGCCAAGGTCTGGCGCCTAGCGGAGGCGCACGCTACGAACGTCGGATCACTCCGCGGGACCGCGATCATCGCGAGGTTCGCGGCAATCGAACGCATCGGAGGGCCGATCCATGTTTTGTTCTCGACCGCTTGCCGGCGTCGCCGCAGCCATCGCGGTGCTGCTGAGCGCGCCTGTCGCCGCAGATTTTGCGCTCGATCCGCGCTTCACGGATGAGGACGGTGACCTCGTCGCCGACATCCCGACCGACCCGAGCGAGTGGATCGACCCCGACACGTTGATTTTCGCCTACACGCCCGTCGAGGACCCGGCCGTCTACGCCGACGTCTGGGCGGGCTTCCTCGACCACATGGCGGAGGTCACCGGCAAGAGCGTGCAGTTCTTCCCGGTACAGTCCAACGCCGCCCAGCTCGAGGCGATGCGCGCGGGCCGGCTCCATGTCGCCGCCTTCAACACCGGCTCGAACCCGATTGCCGTCGCCTGCGCGGGCTTCAGGCCCTTCGCGATGATGGCCGGCGCCGACGGCTCCTACGGCTATGAGATGGAGATCATCACCTACCCGGACTCGGGCATCGAGAGCGTCGAGGATATCAAGGGCCGCACCCTCACCCACACCTCCGAGACCTCGAACAGCGGCTTCAAGGCGCCCACCGCGCTGATCAAGTCGGAGTTCGGGATGACTTCCGGCGACGACTACGACGTGCAGTTTTCCGGCAAGCACGACAACTCGATCCTCGGCGTCGCCAACCGCGACTACGAGGTCGCCACCATCGCCAACTCGGTCAAGGCGCGGATGATCGAGCGCGAGGTGGTCGCGCCGGATGACTTCGTGGTGCTCTACACCTCGCAGACCTTCCCCACGTCGGGCTATGGCGTCGTCTACAACCTTGCCCCCGAGCTCCAGGAGAAGATCAAGGAGGCGTTCTTCACCTTCCCCTGGGAAGGCTCGGCGCTGGCGGAGGAGTTCGGCAAGAACGGCGAGGACCAGTTCATCGAGATCAGCTTCAAGGACGACTGGGCCGTCATCCGGCAAATCGACGAGGCGAACGAGGTCACCTACGCTTGCCGTTGAGGCCTGCCGGCGCCCCAAGCGGCGCCGGCGTCCGCCATGCTCACCATCGAGCAGCTCGACAAGACCTACCGGACCGGTGACCACGCGCTCCGGCAGGTCTCGTTCGTCCTCGAGCCGGGCCAGCTCATCGGCCTGATCGGCCCGTCCGGCGCCGGCAAGTCGACGCTCATCCGCTGCGTCAACCGGCTGGTGCCGCCGACTGGCGGGCGCATCCTGTTCGAGGGTGTCGATGTCGCCCGCGTGGGCCGACGAGAGCTCCGCCGCGTCCGTCGCCGCATGGGCATGATCTTCCAGGAGTACGCGCTGGTCGAACGGCTGACGGTGATGGAGAACGTGCTGTCGGGACGGCTCGGCTACGTCCCCTTCTGGCAGAGCCTGACGCGGCGCTTTCCCCAGGCCGATGTCGATCAAGCCTTCGCGCTCTTGGAACGGGTGGGGCTCGGCGATCAGTTCGACAAGCGCGCCGACGAGCTGTCCGGTGGTCAGCGCCAACGCGTCGGCATCGCGCGCGCGCTCCAGCAGAACCCCGAGCTTCTGCTGGTCGACGAGCCGACGGCGTCCCTGGACCCGAAGACCTCGCGGCAGATCATGCGGCTCATCCGCGACGTCTGCGAGGAGCGCCAGCTCTCCGCCATCATCAACATCCACGACGTCATGCTGGCGCAGATGTTCGTCGACCGCATCATCGGCCTCAGGGCCGGCGCGGTCGTGTTCGACGGTCCGCCCGCAGCACTCGACGACGGCGTGCTGACGACGATCTACGGCGAGGAGGATTGGACGATGATGCGGGCGACCGCCGTCGAGGACGCGGCCGAGGCGGCCGAGCGCGCCGAGGAACGGATGGCGGGCCTCAGGTGAGCGCGGCCGCCGCGCGCAAGTGGCGCCGGCCGCCGGTGCTCATCAAGAACGACCGCTGGCGGCTCGCGATCTACGGCGGTGCTATCGTCTACCTCATCCTCGCCGCCGCCAGCGTGCCGGTCGATCCGGCGCGGATCGTCGTCGGCCTGGACCGCGGCTGGCGCTTCGTCGAAGGCTTCCTGACGCCCGACTTCATCAGCCGCGGCAACGCCATCTGGGACGGGCTCGTGGAGAGCCTGACGATGACGGTCACCTCGACCGTGGTGGGTTGTCTCATCTCCGTGCCGATCGGCATCGGCGCCGCCCGCAACCTGGCGCCGCTGCCGGTCTACCTGCTGTGTCGCGCGATCATCACGCTGTCGCGGACCTTCCAGGAGGTCATCATCGCCATCTTCTTCGTGGCGATGTTCGGCTTCGGCCCGTTCGCCGGCTTCTTGACGTTGAGCTTCGCGACCATCGGCTTTCTCGCCAAGCTGCTCGCGGAGGACATCGAGGACATCGATTGGCGCCAGGTCGAAGCGGTCCGCGCGACAGGGGCGTCGTGGAGCCAGGTCGTCAACTACGCTGTTCAGCCGCAGGTCATGCCGCGGCTGATCGGGCTCTCGCTCTACCGGCTCGACATCAACTTCCGCGAATCCGCCGTGATCGGCATCGTCGGCGCGGGTGGCATCGGCGCCACGCTCAACACGGCGATCGACCGCTACGAGTACGACAGTGCCGGGGCGATCCTGCTCCTCATCATCCTCATCGTCATGGCGGCCGAATACAGCTCGAGCCTGATCCGCAGGCGGCTCAACTGATGCCGACGGTCGACCGTGGCGACACGCGCATCTGGACCCGGCGGACGAGCCGCGAGGAGTGGCTCCGGTGGGCGCTCCTCTTCGCCACGGTGGCGCTCTTCGTCTGGTGCTGGCAAGTGATGACCGAGACCACGATCTGGGCGTTTGTCTGGGATGCACCGGTGCAGGCCGTTGATATCGGCGACCGCATGTGGCCACCACGCTGGTCCTACATCGAGCGCTTGTGGTGGCCGCTCTGGGACACTTTGAACATTGCGACGTTGGGGACGCTGCTCGGCATCGTCCTCGCGGTGCCGACCGCCTTCATGGCAGCCCGCAACACGACGCCCAGCGCTTGGCTGGTGCGGCCCGTGGCGCTCTTCATCATCGTCGCCTCGCGCTCGATCAACTCGTTGATCTGGGCGCTCTTGCTGGTGGCGATCATCGGGCCGGGCGTGCTGGCGGGGATCATCGCCATCGGGCTCCGCTCGATCGGCTTCATCGGCAAGCTCCTCTACGAGGCGATCGAGGAGGTCGACGAGAGCCAGGTCGAGGCCGTGCGCGCGACGGGCGCCTCGCCGGCGCAGATCGTCGACTACGCCATTGTACCGCAGATTCTGCCCGCCTTCGTCGGCATCAGCGTCTTTCGCTGGGACATCAACATCCGCGAATCGACCATCCTCGGCCTGGTCGGCGCCGGCGGCATCGGCCTGCAGCTCCAAGCGTCTTTGAACGTCCTAGCGTGGCCGCAGGTGACGCTGATCCTGCTTTGCATCCTGGTAACGGTGATCGTGAGCGAATGGGTGTCCGCCCAGGTGCGCGCCGCTGTGAGCTGAACGGCGGCGCCGTGAGCTGGCAGAGCTAATCGTCCGATCGACCGCCCATGTTGCAGATCAGCGCCCAATGTTCGTCGCTCACGGGCATTACGGAGAGGCGGGATTGGCGGACGAGGGCTAGATCGGCGAGCCGCGGGTCCGCCTTGATGGCCGCCAGCGACACGGGCTCCGCCAACGGCGCGATGGGCGCCAGCTCCACGCGCACGAACTTGCCCTTCGGGTCGTCCGGATCCGGAAAGGCTTCACCGACGACCTCCATGATCCCCAAGACCGCCGGATCCTTGACCGAGCGGTAGAAGAAGGCGCGCTCGCCCAGCCGCATCGCCCGCATGTTATTGGCGGCCTGGTGGTTCTTGACGCCGTCCCAGTCCGTCCGTCCGTCGGCGACGAACTCATCCCAGGAGTAATCTCCGGGTTCGGTCTTGAAGAGCCAGTGGGCCATGGCGGTCGCCTCGCTTGGTGGACGGTCGCCTATCTGACCCGTTCGGCTTTGCCCGCCAAGCCCGACGCGCCTTAAGCAGCCGCGTCGCGCCGCACACGAGCGGTGGGCTTCGGCCGCCGTCTCCGCCAGCGACATCGCCAGGCGACCGCGACACGCGGGGTTACTCGAAAGCACGACAGGTTCTTCACGGCCCAGTGATACGCATCACATGCGAGCGAGATAACGGAGATATCATGAACATGTTACTGACTTGCAGTTCTGTATTTTGCACTGCAACGAATTTATTGAGAGTGTGCTATGTTGAAGGCGGTGTTTGTCGGCTTCGCGCTGCTCGGTGCTGTACCTTCTACTGCACTGAGCAGCGCTATTACTCCGCCTGCTGCGGTCCCGGTGAGCTGTATCCAAGGCGTCATGAACGGGACGTTGCGCGGTCCGCGCCCAACGCCGAGCCGGCTCACCGTCACGCATCAACCGCTTGGGCGCCTCGCGCCTGCGACGTACGCCGACGGCTTCAACGCCCCCGGGTTCGCCGGCTAACCGACCGGCCGCACCGTTCTCAACGCGTTGGATGCGCCCGCCAACAAGGCGCAGGAGGGCATGCGTCTGACCAACTTCGGCGTCGTCATGCAGCAGCTCTTGCTGAGCCACGACATCGCCCTCACGCTGACTCTCGAGGGTGCCGACTGTGCCTTCGACGTGCAACTTGCGCCGGACGACACGATCGCCGTCGGCAGTGCCGGAAGCTTCGTCATGCCGCTGCAGCGCCCCATCGCTGATCCGCAAGATCAACCAGGCCCTCAACGAGGTCACTGCAACCGCTGGCGCACGCACACGCTGGTTCCCAACGAGATTGTGGCTGTCGCTGCCGATGGCACGCGCACCGTGGCTGAGCTCAGCCGTCGTCACCGTCGGCGCCGAGGACGGCGTCGCCGGTGGTTCGGCTCACGCCTCGAAACTCCGCCACGACCTCACCCATCTCGTCGGTCACCGTGACGTCGACGATGCCGCTGCGTCCGCTCAGCGTCCGTTCCAGCGCCTCTGCGCGGAGCCGGCTGCCCGCGGCAACCGGCCGCAAGAAGAGGATCGATGCGGTATGCGCCACATGGCGCCGGTCGCGGCTGTTGGCGGCGAAGCCGAAGGCGCTGTCGGCGAGCGCGAAGATCACGCCGCCGTGGCCGATGCCGTGGCCGTTGGTCATTTCCGCTTCGATGGGCATCTCGACCACCGCACGGCCGGGCTCGACCTCAACCAGCGCCATGCCGAGCTGCCGCGAGCAGGCGTCCGCGGACCACATCGCCGCCGCGCAGCGCAACGCCGTGGCTCGGGCGTCCTCGTCCGTCATGGCTGGCACCGCCTCCGCTCAGTAGCCACCGAACTCGGGCTCGCGTTTGGCTAAGAACGCGCGCACGCCTTCAGCATAGTCGACGGTGCGACCGGCCGCTTGCTGAAGCTCGGCCTCCAGCGCCAACTGTTGCGCAAGGTCGTTGCCGGCGGCTGCGTGGATGGCCCGCTTGGTGAGCGCATAGCCTCGGGTCGGCCCGCGCGCGAAGCGTGCAGCGAGGTCCTCGGCGACGCTCAGGACGTCACCGTCGTCCACCGCGCGCCAGATCAACCCCCATTCGGCCGCCGCTTCCCCCGACAATGGCTCGCCCGTCAACGCCAAGCCCATGGCCCGTGCCTCGCCGAGCTTGTGGACGAGCGTCCAGCTACCGCCGGCATCCGGCACCAAACCCAGGCGGGCGAAGGCTTGAATGAAGCGCGCGTTGCGGCCGGCCACGACGACGTCGCAGGCCAACGCGAGATTGGCGCCGGCACCGGCAGCGATACCGGTCACCGCGGCCACGACCGGCATCGGCAGGGCCCGCAGCTGCAACACGAGCGGGTTGTACCATCGTTCGAGGATCGGCCCGATGTTCGCGTCCTCGTCGGTCGGGAAGGCAGGGTCGGCAAGATCCTGCCCCGCCGAGAAGGCCCTTCCGGCACCGGTGAGGACCACCGCGCGCAGTCCCTCGCGCTTCACCGTGTCGAGCGCCGCGCGCAGCGCCTCGTGCAGCTGCTGATTGAATGCATTGAGGCGTTCCGGACGGTTCAGCGTGAGCCGCGCCCAGCCGTCACGTCGATCCAACAGGACCGCCTCGGACACCGCCTGCGCCGCCACCGCCGCCTCCCATTCATACGTTCTGTTGACGTAGCCGCTAAGCAACGGGCAAGTCGGAAGCGTGTCAACGCGCTTGGCGAAGGCTGAGCCGAGGGGGAACCTACCGGCTGATGACGCCCCTGTTCGATCGCCATCGCGCCATGCTCGACCGAACGCTGCACGCACGGCGTGGCGGACCTTCGCCCACGCCCGAGCGCGTCGCCCCGACGATACCTTCGGCCGCCGACGTCACCCAGCTGGCGGGACGGCGCTTCGCGGCCGACGGGACACCGCCCACGCGCTGGGTCGCGGACGCGCGCAGCCCTTACGGCCTGTCGCTCGACATTCGCTACGCTGCCTACCCGCCGGCCGCCCACCTTGCCGCGGCGACGGGCGCGCAGGAAATCTGGCAGGTGGCGTCGGTCAGCGCCCGCACCGGCGTCGCGTTGGAGATCTTGGCGCGGCTGGAGACGGCAGCCGCAACCCTGGCGCAGGCCCTCGTCCATGCGACAGGTGAACCGCCGGCGGTCGCCGCGCTGCACAGTGTCCCGCTCGCTTGCCGTCGCGGCCTGGCGGCGGCGGCGGAGGCCTATGAGGCGATGCGCACGGGACGGGCCGGGGCTACGGTCGGCGCCCGGCCGGTGTCGCTCCTGGGCCCCGTGCGCGAGCCGTTGGGCGCCGTGCTGCCGGAGCTCGTCGCTGCCATGGTCACCGGGCGGGTGGTGTTGCTTTGCCCGCAGCCGAGGGCGGTTCTGCCCCTGGCATTGGTGGCCGAGACGGCGCGCACGGTCCTCGCCGGTGCCGGCTTTTCCCCCGATGTCGTGCGGCTATGGGTCGGCGACGACGCCCTCAAGCGTTCGGCGCCCGACCTCTGCGTGCTGCATGCTACGCAAGCCGTCGCCGGGGCCAATCCGGTGATCGTCGACCGACCCGAAGACCTCGCCAGCTTCTGCCGCCACGTCGCCGATGCGCTCCTGTTCTGTGGTGGTCAGCATCGCGCCCGCCCACAGAACGTGTTCATCCCCGCCGACGGCGTGCGCACCAATGCGGGGCAGTACACGCTCCGCGACATCACCGGAGCGTTAGCCGCGACTGTCGACAGCCTGGTCGCCGATCGGCGCCACGGGATCGAGCGCCGAGGAGCCGTGCAGAACCCGCAAACGGTGGCGGGGGTGCTGGCGAGCCGGTCGCTCGGCCGCGTGCTGCGCGAGCCGGGTGCTGCGCCGATCGAAGGGTTCCCGCAGGCACGAACGCTGAGCCCGCTCCTGGTGCGGACCGACCGGGAGACCGTCTACGCGGCGGCGCGCTCTGGCCCGCTGGCCTTCGTGATCGCCGCCGCCGACACGGCAGAGAGCATCGAACGTGCCGCGCACGGCGCCGCCACGACGGGCGCCGCGGAGGCGACGATCTTCAGCACCGACGATCGCGTCCTCGAGGCGGCGGCGGACGCCTTTGCGGGCACCGGCACGGTCCTCGCCTGCAACCCGCTCGCTGCCGACGCGGGTCGTTGGCCCGAAGGTTACGGCGATGACGGTCTTCGAGCGATCGACGAGAGTTTCGTCGCCCGGCACCTGGACCTTCTGCCTCCTTGAGCCGCCGGCACACAGCGTGTCGAGCTGGTTCAGCTCGGTTGGCGTGACCGCAAATCGGACACGACCTTACCGCTGACGGGGCACACGGCCAGCGGTCGTGGATGGGAGCGGCGGGCTCTCAGATCTGCGATTGGCCGAAGTTCTCGATGCCGATGCGCTCGATCAGCTCCAGCTCGGTCTTGTTGTGGTCCTGGTGCTCTTCCTCTTCGGCGAGGATTTCGGCGATCAGCTCACGGCTCACGAAGTCATGGTGCCGCTCGCAGATCTCGATCGTGCGGCGATAGTGCTCGATGCCCTCAAGCTCCAAGCGCAGATCGCACTCGATCAGGTTCTTGAGGTCCTCGCCGATGTAGAGCTTGCCGAGGTCCTGCAGGTTGGGGAGACCTTCGAGGAGCAAGATGCGCTGGATGAGGCGATCAGCGTGCTGCATCTCTTCGATCGATTCTTTGTATTCGTCGGCGCTACGCTTGTTGAACCCCCAGTTCTCAAGCATCCGTGAGTGCAAGAAGTACTGATTGATTGCAGTCAGCTCGCCTTTCAGGGCGAGATTGAGGGCTTCGAGCACTTCGGGGTGCCCCTTTACCGGGGTCGGTTCGGGCATCAAGCGTCTCCTGTGACAAGTCGGCTCTGATGGACGGCCTCGCGCGTGGCCCGGGCGTGCTCGACGATCTCGCACATGGTCGAGACGCAAGCGCCGCAGCGCACGCGGCAGCCGAGCTGGCGGTAGACACAGCCGGGTCCGCGCGTGCCGGGCTGTGCCGCCACCTCGCGGCACTCGCGCTCGCGCAGCGCATTGCAAAGACAGACGATCATCGCGGCACCACCCCTCCAGCCGATGTCGCGAGCTAAGCAGGGGTGGAGCACCGGTCAACTCGACCAACGGCGCCGGAAGTTGGATCGATTCCAGCGAGCATCTCGAAGTCACGGAATAGGCAGGATAGATGCGGGCACGCCAGGCTCAGGATGCGACGATTTATCTAGCTCTGGGCCGCGTCTTCTAGGCGGTCTCCGCATCGATCGTGATCAAGGTCCACTCGACCAGATCGCGCAACACCGCGCCCAGCGTCTCGTCCATGCTCACGACGATGTCGGCGAGGACGGTGCTCGGCGCCTGCTCGACGGCCTCGAACGAGGCGGCGCCCACCTCGTCGCGGCGTGGCAGCCTCAGCAGTCGGGGCAGCAGGCGAATCCGCACCAGCGGTGGCGATTGCGGGTTCTCGTATTCGGCCTGGAACTCGCGGATGTGGACCCTGAGCGCCCAATCCGCGCGCGGACCGACCGAGGCGGCGGCGAACGGCTCGACACTGCCCGTATTCTCGAAGCTCTCGATCAGAAGCGACTGCAGCATCACCGGCAACACTTCGATCCAGGTCGCGCCCGCGTAATATTGCAATCTGGTCGGTGTCGGCTTGAGAGCGATGCGCGCGGTATTGAGGCCTGCCGCGGCGGTCGGCACCTCGACCTGCATGCCGACGCGCCGCACGTCGGGCAAGCCGGTGGCGAAGGTGCTCTTCGGTGTCAGCGCGAAGAGCTCGGGTGGCGGGCGCGTCGCGAGGCTGAGAGCGGCGCAACCCCCGGCGGGGGCTGCGAGCACGAGGGCGAGGGCCGAACGACGCTGCATGTCAGTCAGCCTGGAAGCCCTGGAAGCTGCCGCCTAGCAGGAAGCCAGCAGGGTCGCGTTCGAACTCACGGGCGATGCGCGTTGCCGTGGCAACCAGGAGGCGAGCCTCGCTGATCAATGCGTCGAACTCGTAAAGACCGCCCTGCGCGAAATCGTTCACCGGCTCTCGCACGTCACGAAGCAGGATGTCGGCCTGTCTGGCGGCGCTCTCCATGCGCTCCGCCGCGGCGCCGAATTGGCCGAGGCTGGTCGTGCCCGCAGCGAGCATAGCGTCGATGTCACGTTCGACGACGGCGGCGGCTTTGTCGAGGCGCTCGAGGCTCGTCTGCGCGGTTTCGGTTGCCGCCCGGAGGTTCGTGACGAGCAGTGCGCTCTGGTCGATGATGTCCTCGATCTGCACACGCCTCGACGCGACGCCATCCGTCAGCTCCTCCAGATCCGCAAGGACCGAAGAGACGTGCGCCAAGTTCTCGTCGTTGAGCAGGCGCGAAGCGCGCTTCAGCAGGTCGACACCCTGCGCCAGGAGCTCGGGCGCGTCGGTGGTCAAGCGATCGAGCGTCGAGGGAACGCCCGGGATCTCTGCGGGGTCGTTCGGACGCGAAGGCAGGCGCGCGCTGACGTTGGTGCCCCCCGAGAGCTCGATGTTGAAGAGGCCCGTAATGCCCTGCGGCTGCAGGCGCGCCACGGTATCATCGGTGATCGGCGTCGTCGGCTCGACCTCGATCCGCACGAGCACGCGGGCGACGTCGTTCGGGTCGAAGCTGATCCGCGTAACGCGCCCGACCTGGATGCCCCGGTAGTTGACCTGGGCACCATTCTGCAGGCCGGCGACGGACGTCCTGAAGACAACCTCGTAGACGTCGACGCGTTGATCGAGCTGCGCCCGCGCAAACCAGAGGGCGATGGCGGCAGCCGTCAGTGTCAGGACGAGAACGAACAGCCCGACGAGGATGTGATTGGCGCGCGTCTCCATGGCGATCAGTCTCCCGCAACCGGGGGCGCATGCTCGGAAGCGAGCGCCGCGCGGCCGCGTGGTCCATTGAAATAAGCCTGCACCCAAGGGTCCGGATTGGCGCGCAGCTCACTCAGGGTGGCGACTATGCAGCGTTTGTTCAACAGTACGGCGACCCGGTCGGTGATGCGCACCAAGCTGTCGACGTCGTGGGTGATCATCACGACCGTGAGGCCGAGGGCTTCGTGCAGGGTCAAGATGAGCTCGTCGAACGACGCAGCGCCGATCGGGTCGAGGCCCGCCGTTGGCTCGTCGAGCAGAATGATCTCCGGGTCCAGAGCGAGCGCGCGGGCGAGGCCGGCGCGCTTGCGCATGCCGCCCGACAGCTCGGATGGGTACTGGTCGGCCGCATCGATCGACAAGCCGACCAGCGCGAGCCGCACCGCCGCCAGCTCGTCCATCAGCCGCCGCGGCAGGTCAAGCTGCTCGCGCATGGGCACCTGGATGTTCTCGCGGACGCTGAGCGAGCTGAACAGCGCTCCGTCCTGGAAGAGCACGCCCCACCGCGCCTGCAGCGAACGGCGACGCTCGGCGTCAAGCGCGTAGAGGTCCTCGCCGAACACGACGACCCGGCCCGATTGCGGCTGACGAAGGCCCACGATGCTGCGGAGCAGCACCGACTTGCCCGAACCCGAGCCACCGACGAGGCCTAGGATTTCGCCGCGGCGAATCTCGAGGTTGAGCCCGTCATGGACCACATGGCGGCCGAACGCGTTGACGATGTCCACGAGACGGACTGCAGGTTCAGTATCCGAGGGCATTGTAGGCAATCGAGAACGCCGCATCGAGAATGATGACGAGGAAAATACCACTGACCACCGCCTGGGTTGTCAGCCGGCCGACGCTTTCGGCGTCACCTCCAACCATGAGGCCGTTGCGGCAGCCCACCATGGCAATGACGAAGGCGAACACCGGTGCCTTGATGATCCCGAGCCAGAACTGACTGCCGTCCGTGCTGGCCCGGAGCTGAGACAGGAACTGCGGGACCGGGATGTCCAGGATGAAGATCGTCAAGAGGCCGCCGCCCAGGAGGCCCATGACGTCGGCGAAGACGGCAAGCAACGGTAGTGCCACCATCAGCGCTAGCACGCGGGGAAGGACGAGCACTTCCATCGGGTCGAGGCCGAGCGTGCGCATGGCGTCGACCTCCTCGTTGACGACCATCGTACCGATCTGCGCGGTAAAGGCGCTGCCGGAGCGCCCGGCCACGATGATCGCCGTCATCAACACGCCGATCTCGCGGAGGATCGAGATGGAGAGCAGGTTGATCGTGAAGATCTCGGCGCCGAACTGGCGAAGCTGGCTCGCCCCCTGAAAGGCCAGCACGACGCCGATCAGGAACGACAGCAGTCCGACGATCGGCAACGCGTCGAGGCCGGTCGTCAGAAGGTGCGCGCTGAAGGAGGTGAAGCGCAGTCGCCAGGGCCGAACGATGGTGCTCGCCAGTGTCGTCACCAGTGCGCCGAAAAAGGCCAGCAGCTGCTGGATCTCGTCGAGCGCATCGAGCACGGCGCAGCCCAGCTTGGCCAGCTCGTCGGCGAGCCATTGCGGCTTGGGCGGTGGCGGCAGGTCGCGTTTGAAGCAGGCGCTCTCGACCCGCTCCAACAGCACGGTGCTGGCCCCGTCGAGACCCTCGACGGAGACCTTGCGTCCTGCCGCCTCGAGGCGGCGACGGCTCCGGTAGAGGAGCCAGGCGCCTGCCGTGTCGAGGCGGGTGAGCGCATCCATGGCCAGGACGACCGGTCCGGAGCCGCGCGCCAGTGCAGTGGTCGCCTGGTCGACCTCCAGGTCGAGAAGTGCCGCATTCTCGACGAGCCATGCGCCCTTGCCGACGAGCTTGGCGGGTGAGCTGTCGGTGCGCGCCGCGGCGCTGGGCTCTGCGACGATCGCCGCGCCCGCTGTGCTCACGAGCGATCTCGGCCGGCATCGCTAAGGTTTACGACGACGCGCGGCCGCGGTGCTGTGACAACGATGGTGCTTCGCCTTCGCATTCCACCTACGGTGCCGCGCTGGGCGGCGATGACAAGCCCCCGGAGAGGCTTAGAGCCGGTTTCACAGTTCCAGACGCGGGCGGCGGCGGTTGCGCTCGCGCGGGAGCGGCTCTAGGCGACGAAGACCGCTTGCTTGGGGGAGGACCGATGAGGATCGCCGTTCTGGGCTGTGCCGGACGCATGGGGCGCGCCAACCTCGAGGCGGTGCTCGCGCATCCCGAGCTCGCGCTCGCCGCAGGTGTCGAGGCGCCCGGCAACCCGGCAGTCGGGCAGGATCTCGGCGGCCTGGTTGGGAGCGACCCGCTCGGGCGCGACGTGACGGACGATGCGGCCGCCGCGCTCACGGGGGCCGACGCGGCGATCGCCTTCTCGACGCCTGCAGCGACCGTGGCCCACGCGCGGCTTGCGGCCGAGCGCGGTTGTGCCTTGGTCGTCGGCACGACCGGTCTCGAGCTGGACGACGAAGCGGCGCTCGCGGAGGCGGCGCAGCACATTCCGATCGTCTACGCCGCCAATATGAGCCTGGGCGTCAATCTGCTATTGGCGCTCGTCGAAAGCGCGGCGCGCGCGCTCGATCCGGCTTTCGACATCGAGGTGCTGGACCTCCACCACAGCCGGAAGGTGGATGCGCCGTCGGGAACCGCGCTCGCCCTGGGCCGGGCCGCCGCCGAGGGCCGCGGCGTCGAGCTCGGGGCCGTCGAAGACCGTGCGCGGGACGGCGTCACGGGCCCACGTGCGCAGGGCCGGATCGGCTTCGCGGTCCTGCGCGGTGGCGATGTCGTGGGCGACCACACGGTGCTTTTCTGTGGCCAAGGCGAGCGTCTGGAGCTGACCCATCGTGCAACCGACCGGGGCATCTACAGCCAGGGCGCGGTAAAGGCGGCACTTTGGACGCGCAACCGCCCACCCGGCCTCTACGGCATGGTCGACGTGCTCGGGCTCGAGGGCTGAGCGCGCCGCCGGGCAAGGGCGGAAAGCAGCTCTGCTGCGATCTCACGCTTCTCGGCCGGTGGCAGGAAGGCACCGATCGGCACGGTCCTGCCGTGGGAGCGGAGGGCGAGCCGCGGGCAGTAGCGCTGCCGATCGTCGAGGATCACCTGCACCCAATACGGTTCCAGGCGCAGCTCTCCCAGCGCTTGGCCCGCGGCCCCCAGGCGCCGGACGACCAAGCCCTGCGCGTCGAGCCGGATGACCTCGACGCACCTTCCGCGCCGACGCGCAAGGTGCAGCGCGACGCCCAAAAGAATGAGGTCCAATCCCAGAAAACCCGTGACCGGCCATGCCCCGAACGCGGCGAAGGCAACACCGACGCCGCCGCCGACGACCCCTGCGCACAGCATGACCACCAGCATCCCGTAGTCGCCGAGAGGCGGGTTGGGGTAGAGGACGAGATCGAGCAGGGGCGGGTCGGGGACGCTGCTCGGCATGCTGTCGACGGACATCTGCCTCATCCAAAAGACCTAGCGAGCGCATGGCGCGGAGACCAGTCACCTTGATGGCACCGGAGGCGATCGACGCGCTGTTTGAGGCCTTGGCCGCCGAGCGCCCGAACCCGAGGACGGAGCTTGCCTACGCCGATCCGTTCACGCTGTTGGTTGCCGTCGTGCTCTCGGCGCAGGCCACCGACGTCGGCGTGAACAAGGCTACGGCAACGTTGTTCGCCGAGGCTGCGACACCCGAAGCGATGGTCGCGCTCGGGGTGGAGGGCGTCGAGGGTCACATCAGAAGTCTGGGTCTCTTCCGCAACAAGGCACGGAACGTCGTGGCTTTGGCACAGCAGCTCATCGATCTGCACGGCGGTGCCGTGCCGTCGGATCGAGGCGCTCTGGAGGCGCTTCCGGGCGTGGGCCGCAAGACGGCGAATGTGGTCCTCAACGAAATCTTTGGTGAACCGACCATCGCGGTCGACACGCACATCTTTCGCGTCGCCAACCGGACGGGCCTGGCGTCCGGCAAGACGCCCGCGGCGGTCGAGGATCGCCTGCTCGAGGTCGTTCCCCAGCGTTTCCGCCGGGGCGCCCACCACTGGCTTATCCTGCACGGCCGCTACACCTGCATTGCCCGGCGCCCGCGCTGCACAGACTGCGTCATCCGTCGCTGGTGCGCCTATGCCGCGGGCCAGGCGCTCGACCCGGCATAGCGTGCGTCCGCCATCTGCCGCGCACGGTTGCGACCGTTTCAGCCGCAGCCACGCTTGATTCATCGCTGCTGACGGTACATTGTCCACAGCCGATCAGTGAGGCGGCGGACCATCATCGCACCATTGTCGCGAAGACATGGCAATGATGAACCCGCCGATAAGACAATGAAGGCGAACGAGGCAGTCATGCCCGCCATGCACGACGTCGCCTTTCAGGGCGGCGATACGCTCCGGCCCCGCGAGCCGCTTGGTGCGTGGGAACAGGCGCGCCTCAGCGGCGTCATCCATGGGCGCACAACCCATGGATATGGCAGATCGCACGTGCGGGTTTTCTCGGACCGTCCGCCACCAGACGCCCCTCGTCCGGATCGCGAGAGCGATCCAACCCACCTTCTGGAGACGCTCGATGTCTGAGCCGGGTCAGCCCACCCTGGCGACGCTGGTCTATGCCAGGCGCCCCGACGGCAGCGTGCTGCTCCGACATCGACGGCGGCCGCCCTTCTGCGGACAGTGGGTCGCTCCCGGCGGCAAGATCGAGCCGAACGAATCGCCGGTCGACTGCGCGCAGCGCGAGTTCCAGGTGGAGACCGGGCTCAATGCCCTCGACCTTAAGCTCCGCGCCGTGATCCGCGAGGTTTCGCCGCGCGCCGATTTCGACTGGCTGTTGTTCCTCTATCGCTGCTGCGCGGCAGGGTCGCACCACGGTGAGAGCCTCGAAGGCGAGGTGCGCTGGTGGGGGCGCAACGACCTGGAGCATGCGGTGGTGCCCGCCGGGGACCGTTGGTGGCTCCCGCACGTGCTCGGCGAGAATGGGCGTCTGCTCGAAGCGACGATCCACTACGACGCCGCCTTGGCCATCACGGGCATCGAGCAGGCGCAGCTTTGACACTGGGTGAGCTCGACGTCGACGCACTGCGTCGTACCACGCTCGGCGCCACCCACCGCATCCACTTCAACAACGCTGGGGCGAGCCTGCCTCCCGACTGCGTTCACGATGCCGTCGTGGGTCACCTGGACGCCGAACGGCGCATTGGCGGCTACGAGGCCAAGGCGGCGGCCGAAGACGATCTTGAGGGCTTCTACGCGAGTGCTGCGCGCCTCTTGAACGCCCGTGCCGACGAGATCGCGTTCATCGAGAATGCGACCCGCGCGTTCGACATGGCGTTCTATGCGATTCCGTTCCGTGCCGGCGACCGCATCCTTACGGCCGAAGCCGAGTACACCTCGAACGTCCTTGCCTATTTGCAGGTGGCGCGGCGCTCAGGGGTCACGGTCGAGGCCGTGCCCAGCGACGCAGCGGGCGGCTTGGACATAGACGCGCTCGAAGCCATGATCGACGGGCGCGTGAAGCTGATCTCCATCACCCACGTGCCGACCTATAGCGGTCTCGTGAACCCGGCAGCCGCAGTCGGGGCCGTCGCCCGCCGGCACGGCATCCTCTACCTGTTGGACGCCTGCCAGTCGGCCGGCCAGCTGCCGCTCGACGTCGATGCGATCGGCTGTGATATGCTCTCTGCGACGGGGCGGAAGTACCTGCGTGGGCCGCGCGGCACTGGGTTTCTCTACGTTCGTCGCGAACGGCTCGAGGGCCTCGAGCCGCCCTTCATCGACCTACACGCCGCCCGCTGGGTCAGCGCCGATCGCTACAGCCTGCGTCCCGACGCACGCCGGTTCGAGAACTGGGAGTGCTATTTCGCCGGCAAGCTCGGCCTCAAGGCGGCGATCGACTATGCGCTCGAGCTGGGCGTCGATGCGATCGGGCGACGGGTCTCGACCTTGGGCGCGCGCTTGCGCGAAGCACTCGCGGAGGTGCCAGGCGTCCGTGTCTGGGATCGGGGCCCAGAACTCTGCGGCATCGTCACCTTCACGAAGGACGACGAGACGCCCCCAGCGATGATGGCGCGCTTGCGCGGGCTTGGCATCAACGTGTCGGTGAGCGACGGCCCTGCACATCTCGACCCGCTCTTCTCCAGTCACGGGGCGGTCGTGCGCGCATCGGTTCACGCGTTCAACACCGAAGACGAGATCAGCCACATGGTCGCTGCGGTCGCCGGGGATTCGGAGCCGGTTCGGAGGATCAATTCCTAGATTGCCTGTACTTCAAATTGATCTAATAGGTGTGTCGATCAGCTAGCAGGATAGGTCCATGACGCGCTGGCGACCCCTGAAGACCACCGGCATCACGTCACCGGGGCGGCTTAGGGCCCTGCGCCAGTCGGACCTGCTCGAGACAGGTCCGGAACCGCAGTTCGACCGCGTCACGCGCCTTACCCGCCAACTGCTCCAGGCGCCGGTGGCCATGCTCTCGCTGGTCGCCGCCGATCATCGGCACGTCAAGAGCGCGTCGGGACTGCCCGTGCCTTCGAGCGCGCGACACGACACCCAGCTCTCTCATTCATTCTGTCACCACGTGGTGGCGACGGCGGCGCCGTTCACGGTGTGCGACGCCGTATCGTGCTCGCTCGACGGGGCCGCCGAAGCCGTGCGTGAGCTTGGGATTGTCGCCTATGCGGGCGTACCGTTCGTCGCCGTCGGCGGTGAAGTGATCGGCGCACTCTGTGCCATCGACCGGGCGCCGCGCGACTGGACCGCGGCGGACCTCGACGGCTTGTGCGACCTGGCGGAGATCGCCCACACGGAGCTGCGCTTGCGCGAGGCCGCTGCGCGCGACGCGCTCACCGGCCTCGCCAACCGATGCCAGCTCGAGCAGGCCGGCGTGCTCGCGCTGGCGCGCGCCGAAAAGGCGCGCCGCTCTCAGACGCTCTTTCTCATAGATCTCGATGGCTTCAAGGCCGTCAATGACAATGGCGGCCACGCCGCCGGCGACAGGGTTCTGCGCGAGATCGCCGCCAATCTGAGCAGGATCGTCGCCGCCGACGGCTTGGTCGCGCGGCTCGGTGGTGACGAGTTCGCCATGCTGCCCGTGGGCAGCACGGCTGCGGACGCCCGAGACGCTTGGTGCCGGCGCCTGGAGGCTGCTGCCACTCTATGCGTGCCCGTGGGCGACCAGCACCTAGCCATCTCCGGCAGCGTGGGGCTCGCGACCAGCAAGCCCACCGCGCGCCTGGGCTGGGACGCGTTGCTCGCGGCTGCGGACGCCGACCTCTATCGGGCCAAGGCGCGTCGTCGCCCCCGCTCGCTCTAGAGCGGGGTGTGCGGGTTGTTCGACAGGGGTGGTTAAACCTCTAAGCTGCCGTCCGCTTTGACACCCGCCAGGTGGCATGGCACGTGACGGCCATGCGTATCGTTCGCGGTTATCTCGACGTGCCGGCCGAATCCCGGGGTGCTGCCGTCGCCCTGGGCAATTTCGACGGCGTACACCGCGGACATCAGGCGATCGTGGCGCGAGCGCGTGCCGCTGCGGTACGACTGGGCGCGCCGATCGGCGTGGTCACCTTTCGCCCGCATCCGCGTGAGTTCTTCGACCCAATTGGTGCGCCCGAGCGGCTCGGGGGCTTCCGCATGCGCATGGAACGGCTGCGGGCGCTGGGCGTCGATGTGCTGTTCGTGCTGGCGTTCAACGACCAGCTCCGCCGCATGTCGGCGGAGGCGTTCATCAGCGACGTCTTGGGTCACAACCTGGCGATCCGGCATCTCGTGGTGGGCCGTGGCTTTCGCTTTGGTCACCGTCGCCAGGGCGGTCCCGAACTCCTGGCGAGGCTGGGGCCGGAGGCCGGTTTCGAGGCGGAGGCGTTGGAATCGGTGCTCGTCGATGGCGCGCCGGCCAGCTCGACCCGCATTCGCCAAGCACTGGCCGATGGCGACGTGACACTCGCCAGCGCCTTACTCGGCCGCGCCTACCAGCTTGACGCCGTCGTCGTCGAGGGTGACCGCATCGGCCGTACGCTGGGCTATCCGACCGCCAATCTTCGGACGGTTGGCAGGCGCGTACTGCTGCCGCGCACGGGCGTCTACGCGGTTCGCCTCCGGCTTCCGGATGGCGTCTGGGCGGACGGTGCGGCAAGCCTCGGCTGGCGGCCCGTCTTCAAGGGTCAAGACCTGCGGCTTGAAGTGCACCTCTTCGACCGCGAGATTGATCTCTATGGACGCCGCGTGCGGTTGGCCTGGCACGCGTTCCTGCGCGACGAGCGCAACTTCGCGGACGTCGATGCCCTGAAGCTGCAGATGGCCGCGGATTGCGACGCCGCGCGCGCTGCCCTATTGCACGCGCCTCAGCCCGACCTGCCGCAACACCCGTGATGGACCGATGACCCTGGACCTGCGCGCCACCGTCGCTCTGCCCAAGACGTCCTTCCCGATGAAGGCCAACCTGCCGCAGCGCGAGCCCGAGATGCTGCGCCATTGGGAGACGCTCGACCTCTATCGTCGGCTGCGCGAGCGTTCGGCGGGGCGGGAGAAGTTCATTCTCCACGACGGCCCGCCCTACGCGAATGGCCACCTCCACATGGGGACGGCGCTCAACAAGATTCTGAAGGACGTCGTCAACCGCAGCCAGCAGATGCTCGGCAAAGATGCTGCCTACGTGCCTGGCTGGGATTGCCACGGCCTACCGATCGAGTGGCAGATCGAGCAGCAATATCGCCAGAAGGGCAAGGACAAGGACGAGGTCCCGATCGTCCCCTTCCGCCGCCAGTGCCGGCAGTTCGCCGAGAAGTGGATCGGTGTGCAAATGGGCGAGTTCAAGCGGCTCGGCGTGCTCGGCGACTGGGCCGATCCCTACACGACCATGAGCTTCGATGCCGAGGCAGGCATTTTCGAGGAGCTCGCCAAGTTCCTCTTGAAGGGCACGCTCTACCAGGGCCGCAAATCGGTGATGTGGTCGGTGGTTGAGAAGACGGCGCTCGCCGAGGCCGAGGTCGAGTATCAAGACCACACCTCGCACACGATCTGGGTGCGGTTCCCCGTGGTCGAGACGAGCTTGCCGATCCTAGAAGGGGCGGCGGTCGTCATCTGGACCACCACCCCCTGGACGATCCCCGCGAACCGTGCCGTGGCCTATGGCGACGACGTCGACTACTGCCTCCTGGAGGTGGTCGCCGTGGAAGAGGGGAGCCTCGCTCACCCGGGCGAGCGGTTCGTGGTCGCCGCCGCCCTCGTCGAGGACGTGTGCGCGCAAGCGCGGATTTCCGAGCGGAAGTCGGTGGCAACGTTCAAAGGTCGCGAGCTTGCCGGCACCGTGCTGGCGCATCCGCTGCGCGGCCGCGGCTATGATTTCGATGTGCCCTTGCTCGCGGGCGCTTTCGTCACCACCGAGCAGGGCACGGGCCTCGTCCATATCGCGCCGTCGCACGGCGAGGACGACTTCGAACTCGGCGCGCAGCATGGGCTCGAGGTCCCAGATACGGTCGCTGAGGACGGCCTCTACACGGCCCTGGTGCCAGGCTTCGAGGGCCTGCATGTCTTCAAGGCGCACGAACCCGTCATCGAAGCGCTCACCGGTTGCGGCAATCTGCTGGCGCGCGGCACGCTGGTCCACAGCTACCCGCACAGCTGGCGCTCGAAGGCGCCCTTGATCTTCCGCGCGACGCCGCAGTGGTTCATTGCCTTGGACGCCGAGGATGGGTTGCGGCGGACGGCGCTCGACGCCATCGCGGCTACCCGGTTCGTGCCGCCGTCCGGCGCCAAC
The DNA here is from genome assembly GCA_028279345.1 of Geminicoccaceae bacterium. GTDB lineage: Bacteria > Pseudomonadota > Alphaproteobacteria > Geminicoccales > Geminicoccaceae > JAAAPF01. The sequence goes on along the minus strand of JANQNY010000080.1, from coordinate 27,164 downwards.
CGCATCGGCGGCATGGTCGAGCACCGCCCGGACTGGTGCGTGAGCCGGCAGCGCGCCTGGGGCGTGCCGATCGCCGTCTTCGTGCACAAGACGACCGGCGAGGTGCTGCGCGACCCGCAGGTCTGTGCGCGTATCGCCCAGGCCTGCCGCGCCGAGGGCGCGGATGCCTGGTGGAGCCGCGATCCGCAGGAGTTCCTGGGCAACGCCTACAGTGCCGCCGACTACGTGAAAGTCGACGACATCCTAGACGTCTGGTTCGATTCGGGCTCGACGCATGCGACCGTACTGGAGCAGCGGCCCGAGCTGAAATGGCCGGCCTCGCTCTATCTCGAAGGCTCAGACCAGCATCGCGGCTGGTTCCAGTCGAGCCTGCTCGAGAGTTGCGGCACCCGCGGCCGCGCACCCTTCGAGGCGGTGCTCACCCACGGCTTCGTCGTCGACGCCCAGGGCCGCAAGATGTCGAAGTCGCTGGGCAATGGCATCGAGGTGCAGGACCTCTTGAAGCAATATGGTGCGGACATCGTTCGCCTGTGGGTCGTCTCGGGCGACTTCACCGAAGACATCCGGATCGGCGACGAGATCATGAAGCGCCAGGCGGATGCCTACCGCCGGCTGCGCAACACGCTCCGCTTCCTCCTGGGCAACCTGCAGGGGTTCGATGCGACCGAGCGCGTCGATCCGGCCACCATGCCGGAATTGGAGCGCTGGATCCTGCACCGGCTGGCCGAACTCGACGTGCTCGTGCGCGAGGCCGCCGATGCCTTCGACTTCAACCGCCTCTACAACGCGTTGCATGGCTTCTGCGCGGTCGAGCTGTCGGCCTTTTACTTCGACGTTCGCAAGGACTCGCTCTACTGCGATGCGATGGACGCGCCCCGGCGGCGGGCCGCGCGGACGGTGCTCGACATCCTGTTCGAGACGCTCGTGCGCTGGCTGGCGCCAGTCCTGGTTTACACCTGCGACGAGGCGTGGCGCGCGCGGACCGGCGATAGTGACGGCTCGGTACATCTCGAAGACTTCCTGCCGGTGCCGACCGGTTGGCGCGACGCAGCGCTTGCCGAACGCTGGGGGCGCATCCGCGACATCCGCCGCGTCGTGACCGGTGCTCTGGAGATCGAGCGGCGCGAAAAGCGGATCGGTGCGTCCTTGGAGGCCCGGCCGACCGTCCACGTCACGGCTGCGGACCGCCGTCTGCTGGACGGCGTCGACCTCGCCGAGCTCGCCATCACGAGCGGCATCGAGCTCACCGAGGCACCGGCGCCCGCCGATGCCTTCCGCCTGGAGGAGGTCGAGGGCGTAGCGGTCGTGCCGGGGCTGGCCGGTGGCGAGCGCTGCGAGCGCTGCTGGCAGCAATTCCCGACCCTCAACACCGATCGGCTGTGCGAGCGTTGCGCAGCGGCGGTGGCCGCATGGCGGCCGGCCGCCTGAACAGCGCCGGTGCCGCAGAGTCTCATCATCGTGGTACTGATCCTGCTGGTCGACCAAGCCAGCAAGATCGTCGTGCTGGCCAACTACGACGCGCTCGGCTGGCCCATCGAGGTAACATCGTTCTTCAACCTCGTCTTGGTCTGGAACCAGGGCGTGAGCTTCGGGCTGTTCCAGGGCAATGACAGCGACGTGCAGCGTTGGGTGCTCACTGGCATCGCGGTTGCCGTCGCCGGCTTGCTCGCCTGGTGGCTCTGGCGCGGTGGGCTCGATCGCCTCCAGCGCTGGTCGTTCCGGCTGATCATCGCCGGAGCCTTGGGCAATGCGATCGACCGGGTCCGCTACGGTGCCGTGGTCGACTTCCTCGACTTTCACTATGCCGGCTGGCACTGGCCCGCGTTCAACGTTGCCGACAGCGCCATCGTGGTTGGCGCCGTGCTATTGCTGGCCGACGGCTTGCGGCCGCAGCACCGCAGCCCACATTGACGTCGGGAGGACTGTGATGGCTCACCTGCTCAGATCCGCGCTTGCGGTGTCACTGTTAGGCCTTGCGGCCTGTTCCGGCGACCAGTCGCTTGCCGACCAGCTCGGCCTCGGACGGAACGCGCCCGACGAGTTTCAGGTCGTCGAACGCGCACCCCTGACGCTGCCGCCCGAGTTCAGCCTGCGCCCGCCGGAGCCCGGTGTGACACGTCCGCAGGAGGGGACCACGAGTAGCCAGGCGCAGCAGGCGTTGCTTGGCGGCGCGTTGCCCGCCACCGAGGCGACACCTGGGCAGACGGCGCTCTTGGCCTCGGCCGGTGCCGACGAGGCCGATCCCGAGATTCGCGGCCGCATCGTCGATGAGAGCTCACAGCTCGCGGGTCTGGACGAAAGCCGCTTCTGGTTCATCTTGGACTTCCAAAGGCGCGCTTACGCCAGCGAGGACGGGACCCCCGTCGACGCGCGCGCCGAAGCCCAGCGGCTCAACGACGCCGGTGTCACCGTGCGCAGCACGCGGGTCGCTACGGAACCGCTCACCACGCCCGGAGGTGGCTGATGCCGCTCAGGTCTCTACTGCTTATGACGGCGCTGGCCGCTGGGACGACCACGGCCTCACCGGTGGCGGCGCAGATCTTCGATCCCGAGACCTTCACGCTCGAGAACGGCATGGACGTCGTCGTGGTCACCAACCGGCGGGCACCCGTGGTGAGCCATTGGGTATGGTACCGCGTGGGCACGGCGGACAGCCCGCCCGGCAAGTCCGGCTTGCCGCATTTCCTCGAGCATCTGATGTTCAAGGGGACGGACAGCCTGGAGCCGGGCGAGTTTTCGCGCAACGTGGCGCGCAATGGCGGCACGGAAAACGCGATGACGTCGAGCGACTTCACCGCCTACTTCCAGAACATCGCCAAGGACCGCCTGCCGCTGGTCATGCGGATGGAGGCGGACCGCATGGCCAACCTGCAGCTCACCGACGAGGTCGTCCTGCCCGAGCGTGATGTCGTGCTCGAGGAGCGGCGCTCGCGCGTGGACAATGACCCGGGTGCGCGCCTCAACGAGCAGATCAACGCGGCCCAGTTCCTGAACCATCCCTATGGCGATCCGATCATCGGCTGGTTCCACGAAATGGAGACCTACACCCGCGAAGATGCCAAGGACTTCTATGAGACGTGGTACGCGCCCAACAATGCGATCCTCATCGTCGTCGGCGACGTCGATGCGGCCGACGTGCGTCCGCTCGCCGAGGAGACCTACGGCAAGATCGCCCCGCGACCGGTGCCCGAGCGTATCCGTCTGGCGGAGCCGCCGCAGGAGGCCGCACGCCGCGTGACGCTGGAGGACCCGAGGGTTGCCCAGCCCAGCGTGGTCCGTACCTATCTGGCCCCGAGCCAGCGGCAGGCCGACTGGGAGACCGCCTACGCGCTCGATGTCTTTGCGGAGGTCTTGGGCGGCGGCACGACCAGCCGCCTCTATCGCGAGCTGGTCGTCGAGCAGGGGCTCGCCGCCTCGGCCGGCGCCTTCTATCGCGGCAGCAGCTACGACAGCACCACCTTCCGCATCTACGCCTCGCCGCGCGCCGGGGTCAGTCTCGAGACGCTCGAAGCGGCCATCGACCAGGTGCTCGAGACGGCGCTTGAGGAGGGCCTCACGGAGCAAGAGGTGGAGCGTGCCAAGAAGCGTATGCAGGCTGAGAGCGTCTACGCGCGCGACAGCCTCGGCGGTGCGGCGCGCATCTTCGGCGTAGCGCTGACGACGGGGCTCACGGTCGAAGACGTCGAGGCCTGGCCCGAGCGTCTCGCCACGATCACACTCGATCAGGTGAACACCGTGGGCCGGGACGTCCTGCGGGCCGGCCGGTCGGTGACGGGACTGCTGCGGGCGCCTTCGTCGCCCGTCGAAGGTGAGACGGGGTGAGCTTATGCGCAGTTTTCTTGCAGGCGTGCTCGTGAGCGGCACGCTCGCCTTCGGCACAGCCGGGTCGGCAGGCGCTACCGTGCCGGTCGAGAAGGTCGAGAGCCCGGGCGGGATTTCCGCCTACCTGCTGCACGAGCCGTCCGTGCCGCTGATCGCCATGTCGTTCCTCTTCAAGGGCGGCGCGCAGTTCGAAACCGACGAGCAGGCGGGGCTCGCGCGGATGACGGCGGCGCTGCTGGACGAGGGCGCAGGCGAACGTGAGAGCCTCACCTTTCGGACGGAGCTCGAGGACAACGGGATCAGGCTCAGCTTCGATGCCGACCGGGACACGCTGACCGGTGATCTGCGGACGCTCACGGAGAACCGCGCGCTCGCCTTCGAGCTCTTGCGCGACGCGCTGATCGAGCCGCGCTTCGATGTGGAGCCGATCGAACGCATCCGCGGTCAGCTCACGGCTGGTCTGAAGCGCCGCCAGAACGACCCGAATACGATCGCGCGACAGGCCTTTTTCGAGACCGCATTCCCCGAGCACGCCTACGGGCACCCCTCCGAGGGCACGGTTGAGGCGGTAGCGAGCATCGCGCGGGACGACATCGTCGCCTACCACGGACGGCAGCTGGCGCTCGACAAGCTGCACGTCGGCGTTGCCGGGGACATCACCGCCGAAGAGCTGGCGGGCGTGCTCGACGAGGTGTTCGGTGAGCTGCCGGCAGCCACGCCGGCGCCTGAGGTCCGAGCCATCGAGCCCGCCCCGGGCACGCTCGTGGTGGTTCCTCAGGCCGTCCCGCAGAGCGTGGTGGCCTTCGGCCATGCCGGTATCGACCGGCTCGATCCCGACTATTACGCGGCCTACGTCGCCAACTACATCCTCGGCGGCGGCGGCTTCCAGTCGAGGCTCCTGCACGAGATTCGCGAGAAGCGTGGGCTCGCTTACTCGGCCTACAGCTATCTGCTCGACGCCGACCTGAGTCCGCTCTGGAGCGGTGGTGTCGCCACCAACAACGCCGACGTCGCCGAGAGCGTGCGGCTGGTGCGCGAGGAGGTCGCGCGCATCGCCGAAGGTGACATCGCCGCGGACGAGCTCGAGGGTGCCAAGACCTTCCTCACCGGATCGTTTCCGCTCAGGCTCACGAGCAATGCCCGCGTCGCCTCGCTCTTGATGAGCATGTCGTCGCTCGGGCTGGACGAGGACTTCCTCGCCCGGCGCAACGACTACATCGAGGCTGTGACCCTCGACGACGTCCAGCGGGTGGCACGCGAGCTGTTCGATCCTGAAGCGTTGATCATCGTCGTCGTCGGCGAGCCCGAGGGGCTGGGCTAGCAGACGACGACGCACGCTGCTGCTGCGCGTTTCGCGCTAGGTCGGCGCTGACTCGGGACGGGCGGCGGAGTTCGGTCCGGGGAACTTGGGCGACGACGGTCTGGCGGACCAAGCGGACTGAGCATCCGTAACGATGCGCGCTGGTGGTCGCTGGTTGCCTTGGTCCCCGCCGGTCTCGGCCGGCGCAAAGCGCGGGTTCCGCTTCCAGTTGAAGACCTGGTTGGCATTGACGTCGTAGCGTCGCGCGACACAGTTCACCGAGGCGCCCGGAAGGCGCGTCGCCGCAACGATCGATCCGCTTCTCGTCTTCCGACCATCGACGCCGCGGCGCCATGCAGCACCCCGTCAAGTGTCCACCAGCGCACGTGGACGCTTACGCTCTCACCAGCCTCCAAAGTCCGGATACGAGACAACGCCGCAAGTGCGGTCACGCCGGACGCACACGTTCGAGTAGGGCACGAGCACTGAGGTCGGCGGGGTGGGAACCCGCGTTAAGCACTGCGGAACGGCCAACAAGTTCCGCCTCATCACATCGCCGCTTACGGAGTCGTGCTCGGCCTCGCACCCCGCGACTGCCAACCTTCGCCGAGGCGACGCCTCGCCGTTTTTCTAACGACCGCTGCCGTTTCGACAAGGGGACGTGGCAGCAGCCATCCCCAGACGACCAGCATCATGCCGACCATCGGCACTACGCTGACGTTGATCGAGCGTGGTTGGAAAGAGAGAATGAAGTAAAAGCTCAATAACCCGCCGAAGACGAGCCAGTTTCCTTGCACGCCGCTGCGCACCAGTGCGCCAAGCATCGTCACGAAGATGAATAGGTAAAGCAGGAGGCCGAGGTCCGCCAGCAACTGGAGATGGCCATTATGGACTGCGCCGGCTCCGGCCTTGGCCGAGGCTTTGGTGGTCAGTCCGAGGCCATATCCCAACAGCGGCCTGTCGGCAAACTCGTTCCAGGCAAACTCATAGCCGGCAGTCCGACCGGTGAAACCACTTCCAAGACCACGGTTGGGGTCGTTCAAGCGGAGGACGTCGTTGGCGACGAACTCGGTTATCCCGCCGAACAGCCTCCCTTCGAAGACAAGGTTGTCGGCGGCGACGGCCGGCGGCAGCACGAAGAAGAGTATCAGCGCACCCAGCAGGAGCAAGCGACGAAGACCTTCGCGAGCGAGCACGGCAAAGAGGACGATGATGGCCGTTGCGAGCGTCGAGCCGCGCGCTTGGACGGCGAGCAACCCTCCGAACGCAATGATGACGACGCCGTAGAAGAACCAACGCGGTCGGGCGAAGGCCGCGGCCAGCACGGCGACCTGAAAGATCTCACCCCAATAGTTGGCACGGAGATCTCCTGGCCGCAGTCGGCCCCAATGCTCGGCTGGATTGATTATTTGCTTGCTGACAAACAATGCAAACAGTACCAAAACCAACAAAGGAAAAGCGATCGAAGTTATTTCGTCTCGGCGCGGATGGTAAAAAAGAAAACCGGCAAGTAGCATGTAAAGTGCACATGCGACGACTCGCCACAGTGTCGCAGCAAACTGCATCGACCCGTAGCCGGTGGCGTTGAGCAGTATCGATATGCTGAGCGGTAGTACCACCAGCGCCGTCAGCCCGAAGATGCGGCGAAGATCGGGCGTGCCGTTGTTGATCGCTACGGTCGCTAACCACATCACCAACGGGGCAAAGGCCAGAATACTGGCTGCCAAGACGTATCCGTGCCTCGTGAAGGCATGCGCATAGCTCGGCCCGACCATCGTCAGCCCGAGGAGCACTGCCAGCACCCAGTCGGACGTCGTTCTCGTCGCAACGTGCGGCGAGGTGGCCGAGGCAGCGCCCAACACGATGGAGTGTCCCCTTCAGTCGATCGGCCGTTGCACGGGCCTGTTCGCTCGCATCGGTTATCGTTTGTTCGCATCGAGAGGAGCGACGACGGACGCGGCCCTCTCAGATTCCGTTCGCCTACTTTTGGTTGTCTAACATAATGCGGCCTCGCACGCACGGTCTACGACCATTGATCTGTATTCGAATACAGCGAGTGGAGATCGCGGCAGTCCCTGACGTACCTCGTCCTCGCCGATGCACAAAGTAGAGTCTGGTTGTCGTGATTTTCGACTTGAAGTATTGACAGAAAAAACTGATTCAACTTGAACGTTTAATTTCCCATGCAGTCGACTTAGGCACGCGTTTAGTGAAGAACGGCGTGGCATCTGCGCCCGCCGGGATTGAGTCCGGCGGAACCGAGGCTGGCATATGCGTCACCTCACGAGCGGCGGGCTTTGGTCGAGCGCAGCTGGGAACGCAACTGCTCGTGGTGCTGTCGCCAGCGTCGATGACATGGCGAGCTTGGCCGCGTGCATCGAAGAAATCGCGATCGAGCAGCTCGTCGCCTTGCTGGCGGCGTGGATTCTCGCCATGGCGATGCCCCAGGAGCTGCCTGCCGCGATGCAGAGTGCCCTGACGCCAGGGCGGGTCAGCCAATGGCGCACGTGCAGGGGGACGGACCCGGGACCATTGCCGGAGCGCAGGTGCTCGGGGGGTGCTCTTGGCGACGGAGAATTGGGCCAACGCCTCGAAAAGCTGATCGCTGGGCGGCCGAGATGCGCTTCAACCCGTTGACGCCACAGGGGTTTGTGTAGGGACGCGTCGCAAGAGCCTCTACATCTGGACACCGGCGGGCCATAAGGCCGCGAAACGGCCGCTGGCCCGCCTCCGGCCATCGTCGCGTGTGGAGCGGGGCGACGCGCAGGCACGCGTGCATGGCAGATGCCCGCGTCAGGCGCTCACCCGCGTGGCGCAGATCACAGCCGCGGCGGCGCCGCGAGCGTATCGGCCGGACGTTCATGAAAGCCTGAGGACACGCCCGATGTTGGCGATGCTGGTGATTCTGGTCGGTGTCGTGATGGTGGCGATCGGTGTGCGCGGCGCCGGCGACCCCGGTGGCTTCGCCGTGGATCGCTCGGGAATGCTCCGGACGGCGCAGCCAGCGGTGCGCGGAACGATGCGCGGCGCGCTGGGATGGTTGGGCGGCGCCGTCTTGCAGATTTTCGGTTACGTGCTGGCGATGGTCGGCCTGATGATGCTGCTGTGAGCGGGTTGGCTGTGGGAGAACGCATCGAGCGCGAGGCTTGGCGCCAGTGACACTCCGACGGGAGCAGCGCTACACTGAGCCGATGCACGCCATTCGTCGCCTGCCGCCGACCTTGGTCAACCGTATCGCTGCGGGCGAGGTGGTCGAGCGGCCGGCGGCCGTCGTCAAGGAGCTGGTGGAGAACGCGGTCGACGCCGGCGCGCAGCGAGTCGAGATCGACCTCGAGGATGCCGGCCGCACGCTGATCCGGGTCCGCGATGACGGCCATGGGATGACCGCCGAGGCCCTGCCGCTGGCGGTCGAGCGACACGCCACGTCCAAGCTCGACGGCGACGACCTGCTGCATCTCCACTATCTGGGCTTTCGCGGCGAGGCGCTGCCGTCGATCGCGGCGGTGAGCCGGCTCTCGGTGACCAGCCGTGTCGCCGCCGCGGAGCACGGCTGGAGCCTCGACGTCGACGCCGGCCTGGTCGACGCACCGCGCCCGCGGCCGGCCCAGGTGGGCACCGAGGTCGTGGTCCGCGATCTGTTCCACGCCACCCCGGCGCGGCTCAAGTTCCTGCGCTCGGACAAGGCCGAGCTCATGGCGACGACCGACATGGTGCGGCGGTTGGCGCTCGCGCACGCGAGCCTGGCGCTGAAGCTGCGCCACCAGGACCGGCTGCTGGTGGACTGCGTGCCCGGCGATCGGCTCGCTCGTGCCCGCGCGATTCTGGGCGCCGCACTCGACGACGCGATGCACGTCACGGCGGCCCGCGACGATCTAGCCCTCGAAGGGTTCTGCGCGTTGCCGACCGCGTCGGCCCGGACCGGCCGGCATCAGTTTCTCGTGGTCAACGGCCGGCCGGTCACCGACCGGTCGCTCGCGGGCGCGCTCAGGGCGGCCTATGGCGACCTCGTCCCGAACGATCGCCACCCGGTCGCGGTCCTTTACCTCGACGCGGCGCCCGAAGCGGTCGACGTCAACGTGCATCCGGCGAAGGCGGAGGTGCGGTTCCGTGACCCCGGTGCCGTCCGCGGGCTCATCATTGGTGCGCTCAAGCGGGCATTGGCGGAGGCTGGGCACCAGACCGCGCGCGTCGTGAGCACGGGCGCCCTGGGCCGCTTCCGCGCCGGGGCCGATGGCGGTGGCGGCTGGCGACCGGCGACAGCGCCCCGTCTGGCGCTCGCGGAGCGACGTCCGGCGTTCGCAGACGAGCGGCCGGCTTGTGCCGTTCAGTCTGAGGCGGCGCCGGCGCCCGAACTCGAGCCTGTGCCCACCGATGCGCCCTTGCTGGGCGAGGCGCGTGCGCAAGTGCATGGCACCTATATCGTTGCCGAGGCGGCGGACGGGCTCGTGGTCGTCGACATGCACGCCGCCCACGAGCGCATCGTCTACGAGCGCTTGAAGCAGGAGCTGGCCGCGGGCGTGCCGCAGCAGATCTTGCTGCTGCCCGTCGTGGTCGAGCTCGAGGCCGCCGACATCGTGCGGCTTGTCGACGCGGCCGCCTCACTCTTGCGGCTCGGTCTCGAGGTCGAAGCGTTCGGCAAGGGTGCCGTTCTGGTCCGCGCCGTACCTGCGGCCTTGGGCGAGGTCGATGCCGTGGCCCTCGTCCGCGATCTCGCCGATGACCTCGCCGACGCGGGGGAGGCGACGACGCTCGAAGAGCGCCTCCTGGCGCTTGCCGCCCGCATGGCGTGTCACGGCAGCGTGCGCGGCGGGCAAAGGCTCACGCCGGACGCCATGAACGCGCTCCTCAGGACGATGGAAGCGACGCCCAACAGCGGGCAGTGCAACCACGGTCGCCCGACCTGGATCAAGCTCGCGAGCGCCGACATCGAGCAGCTGTTCGGGCGACGCTGACGCTGCCTTCGGTCGCCTTCACAAGCGGGCTCGGACCCGCTATGCCGCGCCGCACATACCGCTTCGAGAGGACCTGCTCCATGACCTACGTGGTCACCGAGGCCTGCATCCGCTGCAAGTACATGGACTGCGTCGAGGTGTGCCCCGTCGACTGCTTCTACGAGGGCGCCAACATGCTCGTCATCAATCCCGACGAGTGCATCGACTGCGGCGTCTGCGAGCCCGAGTGCCCGGCGGAGGCTATTCTCCCCGATACCGAGAGCGAGGCCGAGCGATGGCTGGAGCTCAATCAGAAATTCAGCACCGGTCCCTGGCCCAACATCACGCGGAAGGGCGATCAGCCCGGTGACGCCGAAGAATACGAAGGCATGCCGGGCAAGTTCGAGAAGTTCTTCGATCCGACGCCTGGCGCCGGAAGCTGAGCCCCAACGCATCGGCACTGCGCCCTTGTGCGCCGTGCATGACCGATCGTTGGCTTTAAAGACAGTTTTGTGGTATAACCGTTCAACCTTGAACTTTGGCCAAACGACCAAGGTTGGTGGACCGAGATTTCCCCGTGTAGCTAACCCTCGGAGGGTGATGTCTCTTCGCGCGGCGTAGCCTTTGCGCCGCCGCGGGATAGTTGTGCTCGGTTCGCCAAGAACGCGTTGGCGCTGACGAAGGAACGGACTGAATGGCTAAGAAGCTGGCGTTCGCTGCGGGGGACTACATCGTGTATCCGTCCCATGGCGTGGGACGGATCACTGCGATCGAGACCGAAACGATCGTCGGTGTCGAGATCGAGATGTACGTCGTCTCGTTCGAACAGGATCGGCTGATCCTGCGTGTCCCGGTCGACAAAGTTGCGAAATCCGGCATGCGCAAGCTTTCTTCGAAGGAGAAGATCCACTCGGCGCTGGAGACGCTGAAGTTGCGCATCAAGCCGCGCCGGTCCGTCATGTGGAGCCGCCGCGCACAGGAATACGAGGCGAAGATCAACTCGGGCGATCCGGTCGCCATCGCCGAGGTCGTGCGCGAGCTGCACAAGGCTGACGACCAGGAGCAGTCCTACAGCGAGCGCCAGATGTACCGCGCCGCGCTCGAGCGTCTCGCCCGCGAGGTTGCGGCGATCGACAACACCGACGAGGAGAAGGCGACAGCCAAGCTCGAAAAGGTGCTCGTCGCCTACGCTGCCTGAGGCGTTAGCCATTCTCGACTGACGAGGGCCCCGCCATGCTAGCGGGGCCCTTGCCGTTTCAGGGTTGCTCGGGCCAGCCCGCGTCGAGCCAGACGAAGGCCTCCGCCGTGGCTTCCCGCCAATAGGCCCAGTCGTGGTCTCCTGCATCGATCCGTAGCGCGGCCGGCACATCGTGGCGGCGCAGCGCCAAGAACAGCTCCACCGTGCCGAGCTCGAAGCCGAAACCGTCCTGGTCCCCGCTGGCGAGCAGGACGCGTGGCGGCGGACCCTCGAGGCGGTCGAGCAGCGCCGTCGGCTGTTCATCACGATAGGTGTTGATGTCGAAGGGCGTGCCGAAGACGCCCGGGAACCAAATGTCGCGCTCCTCCAACGTCGTCCCCAAGGACCAGCGCTCCCAGGAGAGACCTTCCGGGACGAAGACGGCCGGGCTCAGCGCGACCACCTGGTCGAAGCGGCCGGGATCGCCGAGGCCGAGGACCAGGGCGCCGAACCCGCCCATCGAGAGGCCCATGACGGCGCGGTGGGCCGCGCCGGGGATGACCGGCAGCTCCTCCTCAACATGCGCCACGAGCTCTTGCGCGATCGCCGTGGCATAGTCGCCAGGACCGCCGCGCGCGGCGCTGTCGACGTACCAGCTCTTGTCGCTCGTCGGCATGATGGCGATCAGCGGCGCGATCGCGCCCGCCTCGATGAGCTCGTCGAGCAGCTTATCGATCCTCCCGAACTCCACCCACTCGCGGTGTGAGGCGCCATAGCCGTGCAGCAGGTAGACCACCGGGAGCGCGGCGCGGCCGTCGCTGTCGGCCAGATAGACGCCGTAGGGCAGCTCGCGCCCGAGCGCCTCGCTCCAGAAGCCGCGCTCGAGATCGACCTCGCCCGCTGTCGCCGTGCCGGCGAAGAGCGCGAGCAGCGCCGTGAACGCGAGACCGACTTGCCTCAAGCCGCGCGGTCGGCGAACAGGCCGCGCAAGCCCTCGGCCGACGCCGCACAGGTGCCGCGCTCGGTGATGAGGCCCGTGACCAGCCGCGATGGCGTGACATCGAAGGCGGGGTTGGCTGCGGCACTGCCTGTGGGCACGATCTCCACCGTGCCGACATCTCCATCTGCCGTGCGGCCGGTGAGCTGGGTGACCTCCTCCTCGGCACGCTCCTCGATCGGCACGTTGCGGCCGTCGTCGAGGGTCCAGTCGATCGTCGGGCTTGGCAAGGCGACGTAGAACGGCACGTCGTTGTCCTTGGCCGCGAGCGCCTTCAAATAGGTGCCGATCTTGTTGCAGACATCGCCCGCAGCGGTGGTGCGGTCGGTGCCAACGATGCAGAGGTCGACCTCGCCCCGCTGCATCAGGTGGCCACCGGCATTGTCGACGATGACGTGGTGCGGCACGCCATGGTTCAGCAGCTCCCAAGCGGTGAGCGAGAAGCCCTGATTGCGCGGTCTGGTCTCGTCGACCCAGACGTGCACCGGCAAGCCGGCGTCGTGCGCCTTGTAGATCGGAGCCAACGCCGTTCCCCAGTCGACCGTGGCGAGCCAGCCGGCGTTGCAGTGCGTGAGGACGTTGAGCGACCCGCGTTCACCTTTGGCGCGCCAAATCTCTTCGAAGGCCTGGAGACCGTGATCGCCGATGGCGCTGTTGATGACGACGTCCTCCTCGGCGATGGCTTGGGCCTTGGCTAGCGCCGCGTCGGCGCGTGCCGAGGGCGCGAGCGGCGCCAGCGTCGCGCCCATGGCATCGAGCGCCCAGCGCAGGTTGACCGCCGTCGGCCGCGCCGCCAGCAGCAAGGCGAGCGCGTCCTCGAGCGCCGCATCGGACGGGTCGGCGCGCATCGCGAGCCAGACGCCGAAGGCGGCCGTCGCCCCGATCAGCGGTGCGCCGCGCACGAGCATCTGACGGATCGCGTGTTCGGCGTCGGCGGCCGTTTCGAGGTCGACGGTGGCGAACACGTGCGGCAGGCGCGTCTGGTCGATGATGGTCACGGCCTGACCGTCGGCGCGCGGCCAGATCGTGCGGTATGGCTCACCCTTGACCAGCATCGCCCTCTCCTCCCTTGCTCGGGCCGTGTGCGATCATGCGGTCTCGACCCTTCGCTTTTCAATGGGCCAGATCGAGCCCGAGCACCGTGGTCGTGATCTGGAAGTAGATCAGGAGACCGACGACGTCGACGATCGTGGTGAGCGCCGGCCCGGCGACGACCGCCGGATCCAGCCGGCAGACGAGCGCCACCAGCGGCAAGAGCGCGCCGATCAGCGTCGCCACGAACGCGGCCACGAAGATGGCGATCGCTATGGCGAGCGCGATCTCGTTGAGGCCCAGCCCGAGCGGCACGTCGGCGGCGTTGGACATGAAGGCGACCTTGAGAAACGCAAAGACGAACAGTAGCGCCGCGAGTGCCAAGGCGACCTGTGTTTCCTTACGAAGAACACGACCCGTATCGCGCAGGCCGACCGACCCCGTCGCCACCGCGCGCAGCACCAATGATGCGGACTGCGTCCCGACATTGCCGCCCGTGTCTGCGATCATCGGCATGTAAAGCGCCAGGATCACCAGCGCGTCGAGGGCCGATTCATAGGCATGGACCACGTAGCCCGCCATGAGGCCGGCAGCGGCGAGGCCCAGAATCCAGGGCGCTCGGCGCTGCACCTCGCCCAGGAACGGCACGTCGAGGTACTCGACTTCGGCACCCTTTAGATCGTTGATGGCGCTGAAGCGCTCGGCGTCGTCCTCGGCGGCCTCCTTGAGGCACGCTTGCGCCTCGTCATGGGTGATGATGCCGACCAGGCGCTGCGCGCCGTCCACAACCGGCAGGGCCACCAGGCGGTTCTCCACGAGCCGCCTCGCAGCGGCTTCGTCGGGTTCGTTGGCACGCGCGCTCGCCGCCGATCGATCCATCACGCTCGCCACCGAGGCGCTGCGTTCCGCCTCGATGAGGTCGCGAAGGTCCACGACACCCAAGAGCGTGCGCTCGCTGTCGACAACGGGCGCGGCGTAGATGGTTGCGGCGTCGGCCTCCGCAGCGAGCTGATGCAGCGCTTCACCGACGCTGATGTCTGCCCGCAGGTCCGCGTACCTGGAGGTCATCAGCGCACCGGCCGTGCCTGCCGTTTGTTCGGCGAGTTGCAGCACCTCGGCGCGTTGTCGTTGCGACAGCAACGCCGTCACCGTCGCCCGTCGGCGCTTCGGCACCTTGCGCAAGAGCTTCGCTGCTTCCGCCGGCGAGCGCTCCACAAGGTTCTGAATGGCCGCTTCCAGTGATTCATCGGTCGTTCGCGTCATGTGACCACCTCCGCAACAGGGGCCCCGCGGACCGTCAAAGGGATCGGGCGTGCGTCATCCTAAACGCGTGGTTCGACTAGCGGACGACACCAGCGGGCATTGCCCGGTCGTCGTTGCCGACGCGACCAACCATCATCGCGCCAACCGTACACGAAGGACGCTGTGGACTACGGAGCGACGCGGAGCGCCTCCGCTTCAGCTTCCGGTGAGAGCGTCGGTCCGGCGTCGATCTCTGCGAGGTATGCCTCCACGACCGCGAGGCCCGTGGCGGTCGTGAAGCCGGCGTCTCCGGTCGGCGCCCCTGCGACCGCAAGCTGGAGACTCCAGCCGTTCGCATCGCGACAGGCGATCGCGGTCACGCTTCGCGTCGGCTCGTCGCTCACCCATTCGCGGCAGAGCTCGCCTACGCCGTTCCGGAAGGTCGCAATCATGCGGACCGCGCCCGCACCGGCGATGCTCCTAGCCGCGCCGGTCGGCTGCTCCGTGAGCGCTTGGCGAAGCTCGGGGCCGATGTTCGAGGCGACCAATGCCTGGTCAACTCGGCCTGCCTGACCGAGCC
Organism: Geminicoccaceae bacterium; assembly: GCA_028279345.1. Taxonomy (GTDB): domain Bacteria; phylum Pseudomonadota; class Alphaproteobacteria; order Geminicoccales; family Geminicoccaceae; genus JAAAPF01. The sequence continues at coordinate 12,083 of JANQNY010000080.1, read as the reverse complement.
AGTACCCGCCCCCGCCGCCGATCATCAGGGCAAGCGATGCTGCAAGCGGTAGCGCCCATCGCGCGACGGTCGGTCGAGCACGTTGTGCCGGAAGGGGAACGACGTTGCTCGTTGGGCTTGTCGTGTCGGTCGAGGCGACTGTGCGCTCGAGCGACGGAGGCAACGGCAGCTCGGCGAGTGGCCCGAGCGTTTCGCTGACCAGGCGACGCGTCGTCTTGAAGGCCTCCACGCGACGGTACAGTGCCGGGTCCTGTTCCATCGCGGCTTCAACGCGCGCCGCTTCCGCCGCATCGAGCTCGCCGTCGGCGAAAGCCATGAGCGTCTCGTCGGTGAAGCCGGGCTCGGTCATGCTCGGTCTCCTCTCTGAGCGGGAGAACGTTCGTCCTCCTCACCCATTCCCATGGCCATCGCGACACGCTTGCGGGCACGTGACAGGCGGCTCATTACCGTGCCGACCGGGATTTCCAGGACCTCGGCAGCTTCGCGGTAGGAAAGCTCTTCCACGCAGACGAGCACCAGAACCTCGCGCTGTTCGGGCGGGAGCGTGTGGATAATGTCCCAGACCTGCGTGAGCGTTTGCCGGTGTTCGGCGGTCTTGTCTGCGGTCGGGTCGGCGAGATCGAGGACTGCTTCGACCTCCAGCTCGACGCCGCGCGTCCGCTGGCGCCGCAGGCGGTCGTACCAGAGATTGCGAACGATCCGATACATCCAGGAATCGATGCGCGTCTCGGGTGTGTAGCTTTGCCATGCCGTGAGCGCGCGCTCGCAAGCGGCCTGCACGAGGTCGTCGGCCTCGTCCGTCGAGCGCGACAGGGAGATCGCGAAGCGGCGGACCCGCGGCAGGACGGCGACGATCTCGCGTTCCAACTCGAAGCTCATAGTATACCGTACAGCGTATGCGGGCGACATGCCCGTCGGAGGATGCATGGCCGGAGTCACCGCCAGATGACAAGTCTACGCGCGCAAACGCAGGTGGCCGGGCAGCGGGAAGAGAGGTGGACGTGCTGAGCTGGCGAAATGCGTTGGTCGCGCTGTTCGCGGCGTGGGTGATCGGGCTGCTGCCACCGCCCGTCGTCGTCGACGACCTCAATGGTCTGCGATCGGCTTGGGCCGATGATGACGACGATGATGATGATGACGACGACGACGATGACGATGATGATGACGACAACGGCGGTGGCCGAGGTGGCGGCGGAGGCGGCGGCCGCGGAGGTGGTGGTGGAAGCGGCGGTGGTGGTGGCAGCAGTGGCGGTGGCGGAAGCGGCGGTGGCGGCGACGGCAATGATCGCGTAGGCCGGTTCGGCGGTCCGTACCTGGTCGACCGGTTGGCGCGCCTGCTGCGTCCGCACACGCCTTGGGACAGCGGTGGCGAGAGCCGACCAGAGGAGATCGTCGCCGCCGGTTTGGATGCGGCGGCGCTCCAAGCGGCGATCCGCCTCGGCTACGTGCCGTTGGAACGGGCGATCAAGCCGGCGCTCGGGCTCGACACCTACCGGTTCGAGGTTCCCCCGGGCCGCACCCTCGCGGCTGCACGGGCGGAGCTCGCGGAGCTTGGCGATACGGAGATCGTCGACTTCAACCATCTCTACACGCCCAATATCGCCGCGATGCCGCCCGAACTCTTCGCGGCGAAGACGCTGGTCGGATGGACGCCGGAGGCCGCTTCGCGCGCGGCGTGCCGCTCCGGACCCGTCTTGGGCCTGCTCGATACGCGGGTCGAGACCACCCACCCGGCGCTTCGAGATCAGAACGTCGTGGTCCTGACCATGCCGCGCCGCAACGCCCGTACCTCCAACTCGGCGCACGGTACGGCGCTCGCCGCACTGCTCGTCGGCAGGCCCGGTAGCCCGAGCCCAGGCTTGGTCCCGCACGCGCGCCTCGTGGCAGCGGACCCGTTCGTCGGCGCCGGCGGCAGCGGCGATCGAACGGATGCGTTCGACTTGGTCCACGCGCTCGATCAGCTCGTCGCGGCGGGCGCCTCGGTCGTCAACCTGAGCCTCGCGGGCCCACCCAACAGGTTGGTCGAGGAGGCACTCCGTGCGGCGAACGCGCGTCGCGTCGTCGCGGTCGCGGCCGCGGGCAATGGCGGTCCGGGCGCTCCTGCCGCCTACCCCGGCGCCTATGACGAGGTCATCGCGGTGACCGCTGTCGACGGTGACGGCCGCCCCTGGCGCCGAGCGCAGACGGGCGGCTATGTCGACCTGGCAGCGCCGGGCGTCGCGGTGCCACTCGCAGCACCCGGCGGCGGTGTCAGCCCGCAGACCGGGACGTCGGTGGCGGCCCCCTTCGTCACCGCCGCAGCCTATGTCGCCAAGTCCACCCGTCCCGACGCGGACCGTAAGACGGTACAGCAGATGTTGGCGAGGGACGCGGTGGACCTCGGCGCCCGTGGCCGTGACCCCATCTATGGTGATGGGCTCTTGCAAGCCGCCTGGCAATGCGCTCGCTGAGTAGCCGTGCCAGGCGACGCGGCGCGCGCCCATCGCCCTGACCGCGCTTAGAGGGCGCGTCGCCAGCGTTCCTGACGGCCGCGGGTCCGCTCGTCGAACGCCACGGGGCCCCATTCGTCCGACCACCAGGTCGTCCGCGTGCGTCGTCCGTCCTGGCACCGAACCTTGAAGCTCGGCACGACCCCGTTGTTCATCGTGACGACACCGACCGAATCGATCACACGGCAGGTTCGGGTTCGCGTGGACACTCGGCCGGTCGCGGACACCGCTCGTCGCTCGAACCGTGCGGTGTTGCCGACCGCGAGGGGCCAGAGCTGGCCCTCCTGCCGGACGGTGGCCTGCGCCGTGCGCCAGTTTCGGCTCGTGCCGCAGTTCTGCCAGGCGGTCGCTGGCGTAAACCAGTCGTCGGCGCGCCACCGGCAGCCGTCGCCCTCATCGACCCGGATGCCGGAGGGGCCGCGTTGTACCGTGAGACTCGGCAGCGGGCGGCCGTCGGCCGTCATCCGGCGTATCTGGCTTGGCGGCGCCCATTGGTCATTCATCGGCGTCATGGCTGTCGCCAGGGTCACCTGCTCGACGGGCGCCCCCCGGTCGAGCAGTCGCGTCTCCAGCCGTTCCAGCGTCGTGCAGCCGCTCGTGAGCAACGCGCCAAGTAAAACAATGGGAAAGGCCTTCTGCATTGTCCGATCTCCCGAATAGAAGAGTTCCCGCGCAGCATCTCGCGGTCGCCTCGACAACGCGCGGCGCAACCCACCATTCCATCGGAACCCAAGGTTATTCGCCTCATCTCGATAGAACCGCGGACGGCCATCGACGATTTGACGCCTCAAGCGCCTCCGTCTTCGCTTGCGGACGGCGTGAGCGTCAGCTCTCGGTCGACGGGCACGTCGGAGCAGGTACGCGGCGTCAACAGAACGAGACCGAGACCTCGGCAGCGGGCCTCCCGTGCGAGGACAGCGACGAGCTCGCGCCGTTCGAGGAGCTCCTGATCGTCGACGACGATGATCGCCGCACCCCGCAGGAGTGCGCGCGCCAGCCGTAGCCGTGGTTCGAGGTCGGCCGCGCGGTCGTCGTTCAGTTCCGTGTCGTGCAAGGCAACTGCCGCGAGCGCCCGGTCGACGTCGGCCGGCAGAGCGGTCGACGGCATGCCGAGGCAGACGCGGGCGCGGAGCTGCGCCCTTAGCGTGGGAACGTCGGGGGAGACGAGCGTGACGATGCGCCACCAGTCGCGTCGGCGCATCTGACCCCCCTGTCGGCTACCCACGCTCAGGGAGCCTGCGACGGGATCTGCCAGCCCCGCGAGAACGAGACCCAGGCGTCGCCTGGTCGCCTGATCGCCGCCCGCAAAGGCGACCACCTCGCCCGGCTCGATGCGGGTGGAGAGCGGTGCCGCGTCGGGCGCCGCTACCAGCTTGTCGAGGACGAGGGTTGTCCCGCCCTGCTGGCGCCCGAACCGTTCGGCATCGGCGCGCATGGGCAGCGTCGGCCGATCGAGGAAGGAGCCGAGCCGGCGCCGCGCCTCGCCGTCGGCGAGCTTGAGTTCGATCGCCCGCGCTAGGACGCCGAGCTGGGTGCCCACGAGACCGCCCAGCAGCAGGATCGCCGCCGCGGCTTCGGGTGCCGATGCGGCGCCGATCCCGAGCGCCGGCACGGCGAGCGAGGCGGCGAGCGTCAAGGGTGCCGTGGCGAGCGCCACCGCGCGCAGCGCCGCCGCCCAGGTAGCCCGCGTCACGAGCGCCGTCGCGAGGCCATCGGAGCGGCGCTCGACCGCGCGGCACAGGGGGCCCAACCGGCCGAAGTGCAGATGGGTCAAGCGCGTGGGCAGACGGTCGCCCAGCTGCTTGGCGAGACGGCCACGCTCGCGGCGCGCCGTCCGGATCGACCGTCTGAGGGGCCTGAGGGCAAGCGCCGCAACGCCGGCGAAGAGGACGCCGGCCGGGAGGAGCGGCAAGAGCAGCGTCGGGGCTGCCCAGGCGAAGCCGACGACCAGGCCCGCCAGGGTGACGCCGGCAACGGTTGCGCCGGCGAGACCCGAAGCGAGCCAGGTCTTCAGGGCGGCGAGGTCGCTGACGGCGCGGCTCATCACCGGTCCCAGGCTCGGCGTCGGCAGGTCGGCGGGTCGGGTCAGCACGTTGTCGAGCAAGCCCAGCCGCACCTCCTTGACGTAGGCGAGGGCGAACGCCTCCGCCTGCGCGGCCTGGATGACGGCCAGGACCGCTAGGATGGTCGTCGCGCCGACCACGAGCGCTGCCGCGAGCACCGCACCGTCACCGGCGAGCAGCCGCCCGGTCGCCAGCACGAGGGCCACGCCGACGACGGACTGTGCCAGGCCGTTGGCGACGAGGCCCGCCAGGCGGCGACGCCGCGCTGGCGAGAAGGTCGGCGGCATGGTCAAGCGCTCTGGACCAAGAGCGAAAGGCCCAACGCCGCGGGGCCCACAGGGCTCTGCGTCCGCAGCGGACGCATGAGCCCGGCCGCGACCGTCGGCGTACTGATATCCGCGAGGCTCAGCACGTCGAACTCCGTGCCGGCACGGGTCTCGCGGATGGCCAGCGGCGACCGCGTCATGGCGCCGCCGATGGCGACGAGCCGATGGCCGAGATCGCGCAGGGTCGTGGCACCGGCGACCGCGCCCATCGCGTCGCCGGCCGCGAACACGGTGCCGTCGATCAGTGCACGAAACGACGGAGATGCCGCGAGCTCGCGCGTCTCCTCCTGGAAGAGCCCGTCGGCGATCTCGACCACGACCACCTCGGCGCCGGCGTTCGAGACGAGGTGGCGCAAGAGGCGCGCGGCGCCGCTGACGATGGCGTTGACGTCAGCGCCGAAGGTGGTGGCGAAGCCGGCATCGGTGAAGTCGACCGCGGCGATCGCGCCGTGATCGAGCATCGCCCAGAGATCGCCGCCGGCGGCCGTGCCGGTGATCTTGGCAGCACCGACGCGCAGGCCAGCGGCGGAAAGCCCCGCGACCAACCCTGCGGCCATCGTCGTCTTGCCCGCGTTCATCGAGGTGCCGAACACGGCGAGCGCGCGCGGCAGCCGCCCGGCACGCTCCGGCAGCGCGAAATCCCTGAGATTCAGGACGCGACCGAGGCCGTCGCCGACGAAGCCGAGGGCCTCGATCTCCGTCGGCCCCTTGAGCCGGTCGTGCCAGGCGGTCGCCACCGCGGCGATGCCGCCCGCTGCTGCCATGTGGCATGGCCCTAGGCGCTCGGGAGTATAGGCCTCGTACTGGTCCGGTGCGTAGCGATTGCCATAAGCGAGGATGATCTCGTCGCCGGGCCGCAGCAGCGCGCGACGCCCCGTCGGCAGCTCGATCCGGCTGTGGGAGCCAAGTGCCGTGACGCGGGCGAGGATGAGGTCGCCCGCACGGGGCCGGCGCTCGTCGACCACCAGCGTCCGCATGGCGGCAGCAGGCACGCGCCGGGTGGCGAAGGCACGCTTGGCATGCTCGAAGCGGGCGGGGTCGGTGCTGTGCATGGCGATTCCTCTTCTGGGCGGCAGCGTTGTGTGCGCCCAGACAACGCGCGAGGCGCGACCTTCTTCCCGCCCAACCACGCGCAGCAGGCGAAAGCACCCCGGAACGCCTCAGGAGTCGGATCGCTGCGCCTAGCGAACCCGGCCCCGCCAGATCTCGGCCTTGCGGCCGAGTTTCGACGCAATCGAGCTGATCGTCGTCCGTTCCGTGGCATCGGCGCCCCGATGCTCGAACACCATCCGCACCGCCCGCCGTCGGACGGTCGGCGGACACCGTTTCCGATGCGGCATCGCTAAGCGCCGGGCGTTTCTTCGGATGTCACGGCTTCCGGCGATGGCTGCAGGTCACTGCCAGTCACGTCGGCGCGCAGCCGCGGTAACGCGTCGGGATACTCGCGCTGGAGGAAGTCGATCAGCTTCTCACGGACGTAGCAGCGCAAAGCAAATGCATCGCCAGAGTTTCGAGCACCCATCAAGGCGCGCAACTCAATGGTCCGCTCGCTGGTATTGGTCACCTGCAGGCCCCAAACCTTGCCGTCCCATTGGGGCGCGTCCTGCAAAATGCGCTGCAGTTCCTCGCGGACGCGGGGGACGGACACCGTGTAGTCGACATAGAAAAAAGCGGTGCCAAGAAGGTCTGCGTTCTTGCGAGTCCAGTTCTGGAACGGCGTTTCGATGAAGTAAGTCAGCGGCACAACGAGCCGTCGGAGGTCCCAGATGCGGACGACGACGAACGTCGTCTCGATCTCCTCGATCCAGCCCCACTCACCTTCGACGATCACCACATCATCAATGCGGATCGGCTGCGTGAGTGCAAGCTGGAGGCCCGCAAGCAGGTTGGAGAGGACGGGCCGGGCGGCGATGCCGGCGACGATACCGGCGACGCCAGCGGAGGCGAACAGCGTTACGCCGATGTGACGGACGCTGGGTAGCGCCATCAGCATCAACGACACGGTGATGACCACGATGATCACGGTCAACACGCGCTGCAGTACGCGAACGCGCGTGTAGATCTCCCGCGCCTTCAGATTGTCCGCAGCGGTGCGGTCGTACTTCGCAATGACCACATCCGTCATGGCGCGCATCAGACTGATCGCAAGCCAGCCGAAGCTCACCGCGAGGAGCAGCGAGAGGCCCCGCTGAATGACAGGGAGAATGGCTTCAGGCGGGTCAAGCGCTGGGACGACTTGAGCAAGCGCGATCAGCGTGAAGATCAGCCAGGCCGGCCGTCTCAAGCGGCGCACCAAGGACTGCTCGACGACGCCGCCGGTGTGCCGCACCAGTCGCCCAAGGACGGCAAAGACAACCCAGTGCGCCAAGAATGCGAGCACGACCGCGGCAACAACAATCGCCGCAACGATCAGCTCGCGCTCACCGTTGGAGAACCAGGCCAACGTCGAAAGCTCTTCCCAGCGATCCAACGCACTCATCGCCGTTAACCATGCCCCGGAAGCACGAGCCGCCGGCTTGGCTCGGTCTCACACTGGCGATACCGTCCGCCGCTGTGTGGTGGACAATCGCTAGCCGCTCGAGCATCGACTGCCGGCATCGCCAGATCCTCACCATCTCGATAGCAGACGCCGATCACGCGATCGCCGCTCCGTTAGCCTGCGAGCCCGCAGGCGACGGTCCGATCGCGCGTAGTGTCGACCATGAAGCGCGTTGCCTCTCGGCGCTCTGGCGCCTCAAGACGCTGCAGGCGCACGGACAACGTCGAGCGTGTCGCCGTCCATGACGCGGGTGGCGCCGGTGATCGTGTTGGGGTCGACGGCGAGAGCGGGAAAGGTGAGGAGGAGCGCGGCGGCGAGAAATACGAGCGGGGTCACGAGGGCGGTGCTCCGTGAAGACCTTCCAAAGGTGCGTTCCTACCCGTCGCACGGCAAACTGGGGCGGGCGATCGGCGGAAACAGGCCGTCAGGGTCATCCACGCGGATTGCGTCAGCGCCGCAAGTCCTGGCCGCTGTGTGACACTGCAGGAAAGCGTCCGCAACAGGCACACTATAGGTTTCAAGCCCGTCCGCAAATTGGCCAACGACCGTCTCGCCATCCGTCGGGCTCTTGTAGACACGAAAAACGATCGTGACCTCTTCAGGCTGTTCGCCATCCGTCGTCTCAATGATCCTAATGGAAGCCAGCCCAGCCTCCAGCATTCGTACGTAGGCGCCACAGGCATGCGACATCGGATAGCTCCTCGCTCGGCCAGGCCAGTCCGCAAGTCCAGAACCCGCCGAGCCACTTTGCAACAGCCGGCGCTGATAAGGCTAGAAGGAGCGCTAGCGCCCCTTTGGCGACCGCCGTCCGATATGCAGCCAACGGCGCCACCATGGTTCCATCGGTCGGCTTAGAGCACGTTCTGGGGCGGCCTGGAATGGCGTCGGCTGCTCGACGCGTTCACGGCGGCGGAGGTCGAAGAAGTGCGCGACGTTGCGCGTCGATGACTTGAACTCGTCGCGGCGCAGGCGTGGTCGCCAACGGGCGAGGCCGGCAACGCCCACGGTCTCGAGATCGCAGGGGTCGCTGCGTAGTCGGCCTAGGTCGTCGGAGATAGCCGTGGGTGCAAGCGCTCGCGGATCAATGGTCCCGGCGGCGTGACCGACATCGATGAGCCGTACGCACCCCTCGGCGCCCCATCTCATATGCGGGCCCGAGTTCAAGCCTGAGCGACGGTCACACGTCGTCGCGCGAGATCTTGGCGATGAAATCCTGGCGCCAGAAGACCTGCTCGGGCGTCGAGATGGCGTAGCGCTCCAGCCGCCGGGCGAGGTCGGCGACGACGGCATCGGCCGACCGCGCGGGCGCCTCGGCCGGGTCATGCAATGGCTCGATCCGCGTGACGAACTTCGCGGCCCCGCGACAGCGCGTCGTGAAGCAGGCGAAGACGGGGCTGTTTGCCCGCTTGGCGAACCAGACCGCGCCGGCTGCTACACGGATAGTGCCGCGGAAGAAGGGCACCTCGATCGACCGCGCCCCGGCGGCCCCAGCCGTGATCGAGACCACCTCGTTTGTGCGCAGGAGCCGCACGATCTCGCGGTTGGCGGCGAGGCGCCCCGGACCGTCCCGCATCACCACCCGCCGGACTAGGAACCGGCTCTCGGCGGTCTGCTGCAGGCGGTTGAAGATGCGGACGCCGAGCCGGCTTCGCGATGGACCGTGGAACCACTGGCTCAGATGGAACACGCGGAGGCCGGCCTGGGCAAGCGACGCCTTCCCAGCGAGCGAGGCGAATGCGAGCGAGGGGAACCAGAGCACGGCTCCCCGGCCGCGGGCGAGCGCGGCCTCGACCGGCGCGAGACCATGTACTGCCGTCGTGGGCGACCAACCCGCTGGGTGGTGGCAGCGCAGCGCCTGGAACCAGCGCAGCTCGCTCGCCGCTAGGCCGCCGGCGACGACGCCCTCGGCGGCCGACGCGATCCGCGTGTGGTCGCCGAGCAGGGTGGCGAGCACCGATGCTTCAAGCTTGCGGTCCGGATCGGCCGCGCGGCGGGCCGCGCGTCGGTGCGCGACCCGCTCCCAGCTCGCATCCGAAACCTGCCACGCGATCCAGCAATCCGCCGGCAGGCGTGCCAGCCGCGCGGTGTCGCTCGCGCTCCACAACGGCAGGCGCGCATGCTTGTCCTCGGCGGTCGGTGGTGCTTGTCGCGCCATGGTCGTCCCACGCTATCGCCCTAAGCAGGCAGCGGACGCGGCGGCTAGCCAGCTCGCGCGCCGGCGGCCCGGCCGGGCAGGGCCTCCATCCACCGGACCAACGCTGCTACGGCGGCTCGTAGTCGCTCGATATCAGCCGGCTCGTCGATGTAGTTCGGGGTTGGATTGTTCTCGATGACAATCGGCCCCGCGGCGTCGACGACGATGTCGACCTCGTTGAAGACGGCGCCAATGGCATGGGTTGCGGCGACGGCGGTCGCTAAGACGTCGGCGTCGTACGCCGGGTGATCGACGATCCTCGACCCGTTCGCCACGCTCGCAAGCCAGGGGCTCTCGCCGGTCTCAAGAGCGATGAGCGTACGACCGTACACGAACACGGGCCTACCCGCGACCACGCCGACGCGGAAGTCATGGACGTGCGCGCTCGTGACGAACGCTTGGAGCACGAAGTCGCCCGCATAGCCCGAGTGCCGGGCCCGCTCGCTCCGCGCGGCCATCGTTCGATCGAGCTCGGCTCGATCGCCGGGCCGGCCTAGATCGAGCGCGCGGCCGCCGGTGTCGCGTTTGACCACTAGCGGCCAACCCACGTGATCGATGAAAGCCTCAACGGCGTCGGTCCAAGCGCCTGGCCAGCGGATCGTGAGCGGCGTGCGGATGCCGTGCGCGGTCATGAGCCGAGCCGCGACGAGCTTGCTGTAGTCGGCCCGGGTCGCTGCTTCGTCATTGAGGCACGGGACGCCCCGCTCGCCAGCGGCGCGCAAGAGCTCCAGGCACCGGCGTGTGTCGTCGAACGCGCGGTTAGCGACGCTCGCGTAAACGCGGTTCAGGACGAGATCGAACTTGTCGAAGTCGGTCGGACCGACCTCGCGAACATCGAGGAGCGTTGCGGTGTGGCCAGCCGCTCGGAATTCCTGGGCCAGCCGCGCCTCGGTCCATTCCAGGTCGTGATGGAGCAGGGCCAGCCTGGACATCTTTAGGTTTCCTGCCGTCGGGCGCGCGTGCGGCGTAGCCACCACGGATGGCGTTTGGGGACGCCAGTTACGCTGCTCGAGCAGCGTAACGCTAGGGAATTGGCTCGTCGATCCGAGTGATGTTGTGCTTGGCGATGCGACCGAGCGCATTGGTCAGTCAGACCAGTGGGTCGATGTGCAGTCGCTCAAACAAGCGGCCAGAGGCCACCAGGTCGCCGGCCGCTGGCTCCGGCGCACAGTGCTGTCGGTCTGCCTTCGGACCCGTTCATGACCTTCCCCCTCTGAGGCGGTCCGGGCCGAGGTTATGGAGAACTCGGCTTTGGAGGGTTTTGGATGGGACGGAAGCGGTATCGGCCTTGACCCGCCCCGAGCAGTCGATCCAGGCGCAGTGTTAGTGAAGCACGGTGTTGGCATAGGCGCCAGCCGGGTTGGAGCGTAGCGGAACCGAGGCTGGCGCGATCGCGGTCTCGGGCGCTGGCGGGCGGTAGCCGAGGGCGGAGTGCGGTCGGACGTGGTTGTAGTGCCGTCGCCACGCCTCGATGACATGGCGCGCCTCAGCCGGGGTGTAGAAGATCTCGCGATCGAGGAGCTCGTCGCGCAGTTTGCCGATAAAGCTCTCGCAGTAGCCGTTCTCCCAGGGACTTCCCGGCGCGATGAACAGCGTGGTGACACCGAGCCGTGCGAGCCAGGCACGCACCTGCTGGGCCACGAACTCGGGGCCGTTGTCGGAGCGGAGGTGGTTGGGCACGCCATGCGCCACGAAGAGCTCGGCTAGGACCTCGAGGACATCATCGCTGGTCAGCCGCCGGGCGACACGGATGGCCAGGCATCGCCGGCTGTGCTCGTCGATGACAACGAGCAGGCGGACGGGCCGTCCGTCGTGGGTCCGCGTCAGGACGAAGTCGTAAGACCAAACATGGTTTGGTGCCTCAGGCCGCAGGCGGATACAGCTGCCGTCATTGAGCCAGAGACGGCTTCGCTTCGGTTGCTTCGCTGGAACCTTGAGCCCATCGCGCGCCAGCAGGCCGCGCGATCCGACCATGCAATGGCGGCGGTCAGCAGACCGCCGAGGGCCGCCGCCAGATGCGCTCGACCCGCTTCGCGTTCACCATCCAGCCGGTCTGACGCAACAGCGCGGTGATGCGCCGGTAGCCGTAGCGGCCATAGGTGCTGGCGAGCCCGATGATCGCCGCGGTGAGCGCATCCTCGTCCGCGCGTGGACAGGCAACATAACGCTGCACCGAGCGCGGTTGGCCGAGGACGCGGCAAGCGCGGCGCTCCGACACGCCGAGCACCGCCATCACCCGGCTCACCGCAACACGGCGACGGTTGGGGCTGATCAGTTTCCCTTGGAGGCCTCGATGAGGATCTGCTTGTCCAAGGCCAGATCGGCCACCGCCTGCCGCAGCCTGGCATTCTCCCGCTCGAGATCCTTGAGCTTCCGCGCCTGCGTCACTGACAAGCCGCCGTACTCCTGGCGCCAGCGGTAGTACGTCACCTCGCTGACCCCCAGCGCCTTCACAACCTCAGACGCCTTCCT
>JANQNY010000072.1 GCA_028279345.1 Geminicoccaceae bacterium | reverse complement strand
CGCCGCGAGATCGGCGTAGAGGTCGTCCGCGGCGCTGCGGAGCGCGGCGATGACCGGCTCAGGAAAGGGCTCCAAGACCACGCCGAACGTCCCCGTGAGCTTCGTAAGGGCCGCGGTGTTGCGCATTTCGGCCTCGCTGAGCGCTGCCGCGTTTTCCGCGGCGCAGGCGTGCTCGAAGATGGCTCTGAGGTCGCCCGGCAGGTCGTCCAACGCCCGGTGGGCGACCAGCACCTCGCCCGAGCCGTTGGGCTCGTGCACGCCCGGCCAGTAGTAGTGGGTCGTGGCCTGGTGGAAGCCGAGCGCCAGATCGCTCGCGGGACCGGCGAACTCCGCGGCGTCGATGGCGCCCGACTGCAGTGCTGCCAGCGTCTCGCCGGGCGGCAGCGACACCTGGGCGACACCCAGCTCGCGATAGATCCGGCCGCCGAAGCCCGGCATGCGGAAGCGGAGCCCGGCGAGGTCGTCGACGCCTTCGAGCCGTTGGCGGAACCAGCCGCCCATCGACATGCCGGTATTGCCGCCGAGATAGGGTTTCACGCCGGCATCGGCGTAGTAGCGGTCCCAGAGGACCTGTCCGCCGCCGGTGTCGATCCAGGCATTGTGCTCATGCGGCGCCAGGCCAAACGGCACGGCGAGGAAGATCGGTGCGGCCGGCAGCTTGCCCGCCCAGAACACGGCGGCCGCATGACCACACTCGACGGTGCCGCTGCTCACGGCATCGAACACCTCGAAGGGTGGCACCAGCTCGCCGGCGCCGTGAAGCTCGATCTCGAAGCGGCCACCCGAGAGGGCCTTCACCCGGTCGCACACGCGCTGGGCGCTCACCCCCGGCCCCGGCAGATTGCGGGGCCATGCGGTCGCCATGCGCCAACGCCTCTTCGGTTCGGCGCGGGCGACGAAGGGCGCTGCGATGCTGGAAGCGGCAGCGGCAATTGCCGTGCGGCGGGCGAGGGCCGTCATGCGTGCTCCTCCCAGATCCCGGCAAAATGGTGGACCGGGCCACGGCCGCGGCCCACCGCAAGATGGTCCGCAGCGGCGATGGCCCCTGCGATATAGGCCTTGGCCTCGGCCACGGCCTGCGGAAGCGGGTGGCGTCGAGCCAAGCCCGCGCAGATCGCGGCCGACAGCGTGCAGCCGGTGCCGTGGGTGTTGCGCGTGGCGGTGCGCGGGCTTTCGAGCCAATGCACCTCGCCGCCGTGCAGGAACAGGTCGGGGCTCTCGTCGCTCTCGAGGTGGCCGCCCTTTAACAGCACGTTGGCGGGCCCGAGCGCCTGCAGCCGCGCTGCGGCATTGGCCATCTCCGATCGTGAGCGAAGCATCTCGACCGCCAAGAGGTCGGCAGCCTCCGGCAGGTTGGGCGTGATGATTGAGGCGAGCGGCAAGAGCCGTTCGCGCAGGGCCTCCGCGGCTTCGGCGGCCAACAGTCGGTCACCGCTCTTCGCCACCATCACCGGATCGACGACGATCCAGCGAGGCCGCCAATGCGCCAGCCCATCGGCCACCGCCTCGATCACGGGCGCTGTGCCGAGCATGCCCACCTTGACCGCGTCGACCTCGAGGTCCTCGAAAACGGCATCGAGCTGTGCGCGGACCATCGACGGCTCGACGCCAGCAATGGCCGACACGCCTTGGGTGTTCTGCGCGATGACTGCCGTGATGACCGTGCACCCATAGGCGCCGAGCGCCGAGAAAGTCTTGAGGTCGGCCTGGAAACCGGCGCCGCCGGTCGGGTCGGAACCGGCAATGCTCAGCGCGATCGGCGTTTTCATCGGCGGGTCCTTTTGGCGAGCGCTTGGTCGACCGCGGTACGCAGCGCGACGGCGGCTGCCGCGATGTCGTCGGCGTGGAACAGGGCGCCGATGACCGCCACGCCGTCGACGCCGGCACCGATCACAGCGGGCGCCCGGTCGCGGTCGATGCCCGCGATGGCGCAAACGGGCAGAGGTTCCAGGCGCTCGCGCACCGCAGCTCGGAGGGCCCTGAGCCCATCGATGCCCAGCGGCGGGTCGCCCGGGTCCTTGCTGGAAGTGGCGAAGACGGGGCCCAGGCCGGCATAGTCGATCCGCGCGTCGGCAACCGCCTCGTGCGGGTGGTGGATGGTGAGGCCCACAAGCGCCTGATTGCCGAGGACGGCGCGCGCTGCTGCGGGCGAGAGGTCGCGCTGACCGAGATGCACGCCGTCGGCACCGGCGGCATGCGCGATGTCCACCCGATCGTTGACGAGCAGAGGAACCTCTCTGGGCATTGCGGCGCGAAGCGCGCGCGTGAGCTCGACCGTTGCCCGCGCATCGCTCTCCTTGTCGCGCACCTGCACTAGCGTGGCGCCGCCGGCGATCGCCGCCAGCACCGCCTCGACGGGATCGCGGCCGCGCATCGCTTGTGGTGTTGCCACCGCGTAGAGGCGAAGATCCGACCGCTTCATTGTACGCGCGCTCGCGAAGCGAGGGCTGTCGCGTCGAGATGGTAGAGCGCATCCAAGAAGGCGGGCGGGAAGGTGCCGGGGCCACCGGCGCGTTCGCCGGCGATTTCGCCCGCGACGCCGAGCACCAGGAGTGCAGCACCGGCGGCGACGAAGGCGTCTACCTCAACCGCAAGGAAAGCGCCGACGAGGGTCGTGCCCGCGCAACCCATCGCGGTCACCCGGGCCATCAGCGGATCGCCATTCCCCATGACGAGACGGCGTCCCTCGTGCTCGATGACGTCAACGGGCCCCGTAGTGGCCATGACCGGACCATAGACGCGACCGACGGCCTCCATCTCGCCCGCATTCGCCCGCACGACACTGGGCCCACGCGCGATCAGCGCCTGGGCGTAGGCCAGCCGGTCCGGGGAGCGCTCTACCTTGACGGGGTCCAAGACCCAGCCCACGCGGCGCGTCTCGAGGATGGGAAGTGCCCGGTCGATGGCGTCGCGGCGCATGGCGTCCAGCATACCCAGATTGACGACCAGCGCCCCGGTGCGCGCGGCAAAGGCTTCGATCTCGCCGGGTGCTCCCGACATGCTCGGCCGGGCCCCGGCGGCGAGAAGAAGATTGGCGGACAGCGACTGCGCGACGGTGCTGGTCAGCACGTGCACCTGTGGTGCGGTCGTGCGCACCCGGTCGAGGAGCTGCGCGCTCATCTCGGTCCAGTCGGTCGCGTCTTGAGCGCCGAGCGTGTCCAACCATCCTCCCGCGCCGGCAAGACAGGGATGACGGGAACATGCGCTCGGAAGTGCTGATCCCAATCCCTACGCCGGCATGATCCGGTTCAGGTTCGGCGGGTTCGCGCAAGCGCGCATCTCAGCCCGAAGGCACCCCGTTGAGATCAATTAGATGTAGGCGGCAGGCCCCTTATCCGCAAGGGTGTCCTCATCGATCCGGCGAAAGTCGCCGGTTGCCGGGTCGAGCCAGCGCAGTTCGCCGGTGGCGATGGCGAACCAGGAACCGTGCAGGCGCAAGGTGCCCGCGGCCACCGCCTCGGCAATGAACGGGAAGGTCGCGAGCCGCGCCAACGAGTGTCGGATCGAGGTGAACTCGACGGCTCTTTGCAGCTCCTCGCCCCCGAGGTTGGGGTTGTTGGCCCGCACCTCGGCGAACGCCTTGCTCGCAAGGTCGACCCAGTGGTCGATGAACACCCCGGCCGAGATCCCGCGTCCGTCGTGGTCGATGCACGCCTTGATCCCGCCGCAGGAGGCGTGCCCCATGATCACCAAGTGCTCGACCTTGAGATAGCGTACAGCGAACTCGATGCCCGCCGAGGTCCCATGGAAGCCGCTGTCGGGCTCATAGTCCGGCACGAGATTGGCGACGTTGCGGAGGATGAACATGTCGCCGGGCTCGGCATCGAAGATCATGTCCGGGTTGGCGCGGCTGTCCGCGCAACCGAGCAGCGCGACGCGCGGTGCCTGGCCCTCCGCCAGTTGCGCATAGAGGCTCCGCTCCGTCTGGTAGCGGCCGTGGCGGAAGCGGACATAGCCTTCGTGGAGCGCTCCGGGAACGATGCTCATCGACGGGGTTCCTTCGCATAGCGTCGGGCAACTCGACGCTCGGCCCGGACCTACTAGGTAGTTCGAACTTCGCTCAACAGGCCTAGGCAGAGGCGTCGGCGAGCACCTCGCTCGCGTCCTTCATCGCGGACACGGCGGCCGGCACGCCGCAGTATACGGCGGCCTGGATGATCACCTCTTGAATCTCCTGTTCGCTCACGCCGTTGCGCAGCGCGCCCCGCACGTGGAGACGAAACTCGTCGCGGCGATTGAGCGCGATGAGCATGATCAGATTTAACAGCGAGCGGGTTTTCCGGTCGAGGCCGGGGCGGCTCCAGCAAGCACCCCAGCAGTACTCGGTCAGGAAGTCCTGGAACGGCCGATTGAAGGCGTCAGCCTCGTCGTAGACGGTAGTGATGCGCGCCTCACCAAGCACGGCCTTGCGGATCCGCAGGCCTTCCTCCAGCAGGTCTCTGTCCATGACGCCCTCCTGAGCTGCGGCTGAACCGATAGCCGCTAGGCTCAGGACGCGTCCAGCCGCGTCAGTGTGACGGGCTCAGCCCCCTACGGCGGCCGCGCGCTCGCGCTCTTGATGCCCGAAATGCCCGGGCAGCTCGATGTTCACCTCGAGCATGGAGAGGTTGTCGCGCTTGTCGACGTCGACGACCACCTTGTCATCGTCGATCTCCACATAGCGCCGCACCACCTCGATCAGGTCCTGCTGCAGGAGCGGCAGGAAGTCCGGTCCCTCGCCAGTGGCCGCACGGTCCCGCACGACGATGAGCTTCAGCCGATCCTTGGCGGCATCGGCCGAGCGCGGCCGATTGCCGATGAAGAACTCGAGAAGTCTCACGCGCTTCTCCTCAGCAGTCGCTGGAACCAGCCATTGGGCTTGCGGTCGATGAACCGCATCGGCACATCGTGGCCGAGCAGCCGCTGGACCGTGTCACCATAGGCTTTCCCGGCTGGCGAGCGATCGTCCAGCACCACCGGCGTGCCGAGATTGGAGGCGGCGAGAACGCTCCGATCCTGCGGGATCACGCCGAGCAGCGGAATTGCGAGGATTTCCAAGACATCCTCGGTGGTCAGCATCTCGCCCTCCTCGACCCGCACAGGGTCGTAGCGGGTCAAGAGCAAGTGCTGCTTCACCGGATCGCCGTTCTCCTCGGCACGCCTGGAGCGGCTGTTCAACAACCCGATGATGCGGTCGCTGTCGCGCACCGCAGAGATTTCCGGGTTGGTCACGACGACGGCTTCATCGGCGAAGTAGAGTGCCGTCAAGGCGCCATGCTCGATGCCTGCCGGGCTGTCGCAGACGATGTACTCGAACTCGGCGCGCAGCTCGTCGAGCACCCGCCCGACACCGTCGCGGTCGAGCGCGTCCTTGTCGCGCGTCTGCGAGGCAGGCAGCACGTAGAGGTTCTCGAGCCGCTTGTCCTTGATCAGCGCCTGCTGCACGCGAATGTCGTCGTGGATGACGTTGACGAAGTCGAAGACCACGCGGCGCTCGCACCCCATGATGAGATCGAGGTTGCGCAGCCCGACATCGAAGTCGACCACGGCCGTCTTCTTGCCCGCCTGGGCAAGCCCGGCGGCGATCGACGCGGCCGTGGTGGTCTTGCCGACACCACCCTTGCCTGAGGTGACGGTGATGATGGTGGCCAAGGAGCGCTCTCCTTCCTCGGTTGCGAGCCGGTCGGGCCCGATCAGGTCATGACGTCCACGATGAGCCCGTCGTCGGCGAGCCGCACGCGGGCACGCTTGCCGATCGCCGCAGACGGCAGCTCGTCGCTCACCAGGTGGTAGCCTGCGATACTGACGAGCTCCGCCTCGAGCCGATCACAGAAGATCATCGCCCCTCGGTCGCCTTCGAAGCCGGCGAAGGCGCGTCCGCGCAAAGGCGCGTAAATGTGGACATTGCCGCTGGCCACGACGTCGGCGCCATTGGACACGGCGGCCAAGCAGATGAGGTCGCCTTGGCGGGCGCAGTATTGCTGGCCGCCCCGCACCGCGTGCTCGACGAGCACGTTGCTCGGGGCCGTCGGCACCGCCGCACCGTTGACCTCTGGTGATGCCTCCGGTCGCTCCGCGACCGTCGGCGGCTCGCTCGCTGGTGCTTCCGTAGCCTTGGGCTGGCCACCCGAGGCCAAAACGCTCAGGCCAACCGAGCGGGCGGCGTCGTTCCAGACCTCATCGCCGTTGGTGACGCCGATCGGTTGCAGCTCGCACGCGCGAACACGGGCGACGAACTTGCGTAGATCCAATGGCGACGTGCCTGCGAGGGCCTGAACGTCGAGAATGATCGGCGCGTTCTTGAAGAACCCCGGTGCGCGTAGGACCTCGTCGCGCAGCTGGGAGAAGAAGTCGGGCTCGTCGGGACGCTCGATCCGCAGCGCTGGAAGCGCCTGCATGGTCCCGCGGATCTGGTAAGGCTTGAGGTCGGTCATCCGGCCTTTGGTGGTGCGCTGTGTAGCAGCCCCTCCCGCCACACTGTGCCACAACGGTGCGTCAGCTGGTGGCTGAGCGCAAGCCGGTTTTCGGTTTTTCCACAAGAATTTGCGCGCGGCTCTTAATGCGCTCTTCTCAGTGCGGGGAGACCGTGGCGGCGTTCGAAGCAGCGCGCGGGAGGTGCCGCGAATGCCGCTCTGCGTGAGCCGCGCTGGAGGCTCGTTGCCTTGTCGGGTCCCCGCGGCGCCGGCCGCGGGCAGCGAACTGCTCAAACAGCGACGGGTGGGTTCGGCTGTCGTGCTCGACGAGGACGCGGGTGCAGGTCAGCCGCAAATGGGCCGGCACTAGGCTGCGGGTTCGATGCGGAGGCTGCGCGAAGATGCCGGCCGCGATTGCGCTGGGCGGCGGCTGGTCAGGCGCGCTTGGGTCTGATCGCGTTCTGCAAGACCACATCGTCGTAGGGAGGCGGTGCCTGCTTTTCCCGTGCATAATAGTAGAGCGCAACATGCGCGATCGTTGAAATCGCGCTGATGCACAAGAGTGCAATGACCGCCAACCCTGGAAATACTGTGAAAAGGATTGCAACATCTCGCCCGCTCGTCATGACGTTGTTCTGCGTCGTAAGCGACGCAAATAGCATTGCTGATCCACCAATCAAGAACAGGCTTAAACCAAGCAGCGAGCGGGTGCCGATATTGACAACAATAAACTTCCCCCAAACACCCTTGATCAAGCTGACCGACCCACGGATTGAGCGTATGGGCCCCTGGTTTTCCGCGACCATGATCGGGAAGACGAAAAAGGTCGCCAATCCCCAAGCGATGCTTCCGAAGATCGCGAGATATCGAGTGAATATGGAGCCGCGGGACTCGATGATTTTGAGCGCCATCCCGACAAGCGCGACAATGAGCGACCAGCCAATGATGGCGGGTAGGCGCTGGACGGCGACCCCAAGCCCGTAGCCAAGCCCCGCCGGAACCCCGTCGAAGATACGCAATACGCAGGCGACCAGGGCAACATTGAAGAATGTGAAAATGAAGAATACGAAGGCATAGAGTACAACGAACACAGTGACGAGCGCCGCGTCGATGATCCGCTGGTCCTGTTGCGGTAGAGCTGAATCGCCACTGTCGTCAGCCGTCGGAGCTAATGCCGCGGGAGCATCAGCCCCGGATGCCATGCGTGGGGTGGCCGGCTCTTGTGCGGTGGTGCCAATGGCCGATGGCGTTGGTGAGCCGGACGCGGCCTCGTCGGCGGCTTGATCGGAAACGGCTTCGAAGATATTCGTCACAATAACAGTTCGTTTATCTTCTTCTACAACAGCTAAAACTATAAGAATAAAAAACAGAAACGCCGAGATCAAGCCCAGTAACGGAAAACAATAAGTCATTTGTGCGCGCCGAAGAATTGCGGGGACTGGATAGTGAACCGCCAGCCCGAGCCGAAGCGCTCTAATACTCGCATTAGATGACTTTCTCTCAACAATATCGACCAAATCGAACTGTGGCGCGGTGCGCGGCAACATTGCCGCTGTGCCAGTGCACGTCGCTGTTGGCCTAACGTTAGCGGCGTGGCTCGGCGGTAGGAAGAGCGAACGGAATGAGCGCCTCCCTACGAATTCGACGCACGCGAAAGCTCCGTTGTCATACCGATGGTGCCGGGTCGTGTCACACGACGATGCTCGCGCGGCTCGCTAGCGCGCCTCTTCCGATCAGGTCGACGGTCCATTCAGCGGCCAATGGTCGGGCGCAGGAATCCGCACGAGCTTCAAGCCGCGAGCTGGAGCCCGGCGCGCCACGCTTCGAGGTCGGCGAGGGCGCGACGGGCAAGCCAGGGCTTGCGTTCGCGTCGCTTGATGGCGTGCTCCGGCGGTGGGAAGAGGCCGAAATTGATGTTCATCGGCTGAAAGGTATCGCTGTCGGCACCGCCCGTGATGTGGGCGAGCAGCGCGCCGTGCGCCGTTGTCGGTGGCGGTGTCTCGAGCGTCAGCCCCCGAAGCTCCGCAGCCGCGAACCGCGCGCCCAACCCACCAATGGCCGCACTCTCAACGTAGCCCTCGCAGCCGGTGATCTGGCCGGCGAAGCGGATGTGCGGCAGCGCCTTCAGGCGCAACTCGCCGTCGAGGAGGCGCGGGCTGTTGATGAAGGTGTTCCTGTGGAGGCCTCCGAGCCGCGCGAACTCGGCGTTCTCTAGGCCCGGGATCGAACGGAACACTGGCTTCTGCGCACCCCAGGCGAGCTTGGTCTGAAAGCCCACCAGGTTGTAGAGCGTGCCTAGTGCGTTGTCCTGGCGGAGCTGAACGACCGCGAAGGGGCGCCGTCCGGTCCGTGGGTCGGTAAGCCCGACCGGCTTCATCGGCCCGTGCGCCAAGGTGAGCCTGCCGCGTTCGGCCATCACCTCGATCGGCATGCAGCCCTCGAAATAGGGCGTAGCCTGCTCCCACTCCTTGAACGCGTGCTTCTCGCCCTCGAGCAGCGCGTCGATGAAGCCATGGTATTGGGCTTCGTCGAGCGGGCAATTGATGTAGTCGCGGCCGTCGCCGCCCGGGCCGGCCTTGTCGTAGCGTGACTGATACCAAGCGATATCGAAGTCGATCGTGTCCTTGTAGACGATCGGTGCGATGGAATCGAAGAAGGCGAGCTGGTCTTCACCCGTCGCCCTGATGATCGCCTGCGCGAGCGACGTCGACGTCAGGGGGCCGGTGGCGATGATCGCAGGCCCGTCGGCGGCGTCCGGCAGCTCGGTCCTCTCGTCGCGTACGATCTCCACGAGCGGTTCCGCTTCGAGGGCCGCCTGAACGGCGCCCGAGAAGTGCTCGCGATCCACGGCGAGCGCGCCGCCCGCGGGCACCTTGTGCCGGTCGCCCATCGCCATGACCAGCGAACCGAGGCGCCGCATCTCCTCGTGCAGCAGGCCCACGGCGTTGTTGAGCGCATCGTCGGAGCGGAAAGAATTGGAGCAGACGAGCTCGGCGAGCCCGTCCGTCTGATGCGCCGCGGTGCCTCGGACTGGCCGCATCTCTACGAGACGTACGGGCACACCGGCGCGCGCCAGCTGCCAGGCGGCCTCACTGCCGGCTAGCCCTCCACCGATCACGGTCACGCGCTGTGCTGGCACGCACCACTCCTTCCACCTGTTGACGGTTCCGACAGGCGCCGGAAGACGCTATCCGGACACCGTCGGTATTCAGCCGGGGCGGACCCACGATGACCCCCGAAGACCTCATCCGGCGGCTTGGTTTGGAGCCGCATCCCGAGGGCGGCCATTATGCGGAAACGCATCGTGCGGAAGCAAGCGACGGCGGCCGCTCTCCGGTCACGGTCATCTACTATCTGCTCCGCGCCGGGGAGCGTTCGCGTTGGCACCGGATCGACAGCACGGAGGTCTGGCACTTCCAGGCGGGCTCGGCTCTCCTCCTTGAGATCGCAACGGACGGCCACGGCGCCAGCTACCGCATAGGCCCCGACCTGCTGGCGAGTGACGTTGGCCACGCCGTCGTGCCGCCGGGCGCGTGGCAGCAGGCGAGGCCGCTCGGGAGCTGGACGCTCGTCAGCTGCACCGTGGCGCCCGGCTTCGAATTCCAACACTTCGAAATGGCGCCGGACGGCTTTGCGCCGTGAGCGCGAACACGGGCCGTCCCTGGGCGCTCGTCACCGGTGGCGGGCGGCGCATCGGCCGTGCCCTGGTCGACGTCGCTGCGGATGCGGGCTTCGCGGTGTGCGTTCACGTCCATCGCGCGCGAGAAGCGGGCGAGGTGGCTGCTGCAGCGCTTGAGGCACGCGGCGTTCCGGCCAACGTGGTG
>JANQNY010000049.1 GCA_028279345.1 Geminicoccaceae bacterium | reverse complement strand
AGCTGACGCCCACATTCATCGACGAGCGGATCGCCGAACTCCGCGACCCGAGCGCCTACCGCACCCGCCGCTTCGTCGAGCACTATGGCGAGGCCCACCGCGACCGCGTGATCTCATGGTTCGAGCGGGCGCGGCGGGAGCTTTCTGCCTAACGCGCGACCGTCAGGCGCCGAGGCAGGCGACAAGCTCGTCGCGGAGGTTGCGCAGGAGCGTCGGGTAGAGGTCCGGGCCGGGCTCGAGGCCGGCGCCCAGCGGGTCAAGCTGGCCCACGCTGGCATCGGTACCCTCGGTCACCGTCGCGACCAAGCCCGGCTCGAACTGAGGCTCGCGGAAGACGCAGGTTGCCTCCAGGTCGCGAATAGCGTCACGGATCTCGACGACCCTCGCCGGGCTCGGTGCCGCTGCGTCGCCGAGCGAAATGGCGCCGGCGGCCTCCATGCCGAACCGATCCTCGAAATAGTGATAGGCGTCGTGGAACACGACGAAGTCAGCGCCATGCAGCGGCTCCAGGTCTGCGTCGAGTTCGCCGATCAGCGCGTCCAACTCGGCCTTGCCAGCCGCCGCGTTCTCGAAATAGGTCGATGCGTTGGACGGATCGGCGGTGGACAGAGCAGCCGCCATCGCGTCGAGCCACACTTGGGCGTTCACCGGATCGAGCCAGGCGTGCGGGTCGACGCCTTCATGATGATGGTCGTGCCCGTGGTCGTCTTGGGCGTGCTCATCGTCATGGGCATGATCGTCGTCATGGGCATGATCGTCGTCATGAGCGTGATCTTCGTCATGGGCGTGATCGTCGTCATGGGCGTGATCGTCGTCGTGGGCGTGATCGTCGCCGTGGTGATCGTGGTCGTGCGCTTCGAAGGTAGCGCCCTCGCGGAACTGCAGGAGCGTGACATTGGGAGCTTCCAGAAGCTCGACCGATGTCGCGTCGGGGCTCAGGTTCTCCACCGCACGCGCGAGCCAGGGCGTCAGCTCCGGGCCTACCCAGAAGACGACGTCCGCTTCCTGGAGCAGCGCTGCTTCCGAAGGCTTCATGGCGTAGCCGTGCGGCGAGGCACCGGGCGGCATCACGAGTCCGGGCTCACCGACGCCGGCCATGACGCGCGCGGCGAGGGAATGGACGGCCGGGATGTCGGTGGCGACGCGCGGCGCGGCCATGGCAGGTCCGGCAAGCGCGATGCCGAGCCCAGCGGCAAGCAGGGCGTTGGTTCGCATGGTGTCCTTCCTGTCAATTGCAGTCGTTGGCTCTAGGCCGTAGTCGCTATGTTATAATGTTGCAATAGGACGGGCAGAAATGGGACGCTCGATGTGACGAAGAACGGCCACTTGGGCACGAGCGGACGGCAGCGCATGACCTCCATCCGGCGCCGGGTTCTGGAGACCCTGCGCGCGGCCGGCAAGCCGCTCGGCGCCTATGATGTGCTGGCGCAGCTAAACGCGGCCGGCCTACCTGCGCAGCCGCCCGCGGCGTACCGGGCTCTCGACTTTCTCGTCAGCGAAGGGTTCGCCCACAAACTCAGCAGCCGGCGCGCATATGTCGCCTGTGATCACCCCGACGAGGCGCACGTCGCAGCGTTTATGATCTGCCGGCGTTGCGACCTCACGATCGAGACCTCGGTCGCGGCGCGCCCTGGTCCACTCGACGAAGCGGCAAGCGCCGCGGGCTTCGCCATCGAGCGCACGGTCCTCGAGGCGGAGGGCGTCTGCGCCGGCTGCCGTGAAGGTCCCGCCGCGTGAGCCTCGTCAGCGCCTCGGGTCTCCAGGTCGCGCTGGGCGGCCGTGTCGTTCTCGAGGACATCAGCCTCCACGTCGACGCGGGCGAGATCGTGACGCTGCTCGGCCCGAACGGCTCGGGCAAGACGACGCTGTTGCGCGCGCTCTTGGGCGCTGTCCACGCCACCGACGGCACGGTAGAGCGAAAGACCGATCTCGTCGTCGGGTACGTCCCGCAGCGCCTCGCGATCGACCCTACCTTGCCATTGACGGTGGCGAGGTTCCTCGACCTGCCCGAACGTGCCGATCGCGCGCGCAAAGGTGCCGTGGTGGCGCGGGTCGGGATCGAAGGCCTGGAGCGGCGCGCCATGACGGAGCTTTCGGGTGGGCAATTCCAGCGGGCGCTCTTGGCCCGCGCGCTCTTGTCGGAGCCTCATCTCCTGATGCTCGACGAGCCCACCCAAGGGCTGGATCAGGCCGGCGAGGCGGCCTTCTACGAGCTCATTGACGAGGTTCGCCACGAGACGGGCTGCGGCGTGCTCATGGTGAGCCACGACCTGCACGTCGTCATGCGGGCTTCGGATCGCGTCATCTGCCTCAATAGGCGCATCTGCTGCGAGGGCGCCCCCGCGCAGGTCGCATCTATGCCGGCCTATCACGCTCTCTTCGGCAGAGGCACGGAAGGCGCACTCGCGCTCTATCCGCACCGGCATCACGGCGTGCGTGAGGGTGCTGCCTGATGCTCGACGACTTCCTCGTGCGCGCCACGCTCGCCGGCATCGGCGTCGCGCTCGCAGCGGCCCCGCTTGGCTGTTTCGTCGTCTGGCGTCGGATGGCCTATTTCGGCGATGCCACGGCGCACGCAGCGATCCTGGGTGTCGCTCTGGCGCTTGCCTTCCAGGTTTCCGTCTTCGCCGGCGTGATGATCGTGTCGCTACTGATGGCGGCGACTGTCGCGTTGTTGAGCGGTCGCAGCTTCGCCATGGATACGCTTCTGGGCGTGCTGGCGCATTCGGCATTGGCGTTCGGTCTGGTCGCCATGTCATTCCTTCCGAACGTGCGCATGGATCTCATGGGGTATCTGTTCGGCGATATCCTGGCCGTGGGCCGCCAAGATCTCTTGGTGATCTGGGCTGGTGCCGCGGTCGTGGTCGGCCTGCTGTGGTTGCGGTGGAGCCGTCTGCTAACCGCAACGCTCAACCCGGACCTAGCCTTCGCGGGCGGCGTCCATCCCCGTACTGAACAGTTTCTGTTGACCGTCGGCCTCGCCATCGTCGTAGCCGTCGCTCTAAAGGTGGTTGGGGCCCTGCTCATCGCCTCGCTGCTCATCATCCCGGCCGCAACGGCGAGGCCGTTCGCCCGCGATCCGGAAACCATGGCAGCGTTGGCCGTGCTCGTGGCCATCATCGCCACAACGGGCGGGCTCCAGGCCGCCCTCATGTTCGACACACCAACGGGGCCAACCATCGTTGCCGTTGCGGCCATCCTATTCGCAATGTCGACCACCGCCGCGGCATGCCGCCGTGCCCTTTAGCGGCGCGCCGCGGCTCCCCTGACCGCCTGGCCACCCAACAGCCGTCCTCGCACGCCCGCACGGGCGCGACACGTTGATCTTGCCGACATCGCTGAACCCTGCATGCCGGTTCGAGAGGGTGGCATGCTTCGCACTTGAAAACCGGAAGACGAAATGGCCGGTTTGGGTGGGGAGCGGCGAGCTGGTTGATACGACTAGACGACCGCTTCGTTCGCCGAGCGAACACAACGCCTTTGCCAGAGCTCATCGGACAACAACGGCGGACACCATCTACCCGACAGGCCCAGCGCCATCCTCGCCGCCAGCCGGCTCGGGCCCCTGACGCCTGCGAACGTGCTCTTCCAGGAAGACGTGGCTGTAGAGATGCGCGAGCCAGCGTTTGCCGTCGTCGGTCCGGTCGAGGTGCAACGTGGCGTCCTTGATGTACGGCTCGACGGTGCCCCAGAAGAACTGCGGATAGCCGTCCGCCAGGTCCGCTGGGGTCGCGAAGCCGAGCTGGGCGGCGACGCCGGTCTCCTCGAACTCGTGAAACAGCCCCTTGAGCTTCCTCGGATAGTGTGGGTCGCCGAGCTGGCCGACGAGGTCTGCGGCGCGCACCAGACCGGGCTCGCCCGACGTGTCGTCGTGGTCGTTGTCGAGCGGCACGGGAAAGCGGGTCAGCTCGATGCCGCGTGCGATCCGTTCTGGGTCGATCGTCTCGAAGTGCCGCATGCGGTTCAGGACGAAGAGCTTGCCGCGGTCGATATGGTAGGGTGCGAGCGCCGCATCGGAGGCGCCACGCGGAAGCGTGATCGTCTCGCCCGCCGCGTTGATGACGTAGCGGCCCGGCGTGTCGCCCGGGCAGACGCCGCGTAGAAAGCCGATGTCGTGGACGAGGGTGGCGATGGTGTAGTGCGCCCAGTCCTCGGGCTGAACGTGCTCCGCGAGCAGCCGGCCCTGCAGGATCGCCTGCCCCACCAGCGTCACCATGATCGTGTGGTCCATGTCATGGTAGAGCGCGTCGCTGCCCGCGATCCGCTCGAGCACGACCTTCGCGGTGGTGCGCAAGAGATCGGCATATTCGGGCCGGACGCGGCCGAAGATCTGCGTGTAGTTCTCGGCCAGCCGGTCGCCGAGCGCGGTCGCCAGGACGGTCGGAATGTACATGGCGGCCCCCACTGGGGTCGAAGGGAGGTTTCAATCTAGCGCAGCGGTTGCCATCGCGTCACCGGAGCGGTTCGGCGCGGCCCTCGACGACCAAGGCATAGCGCGACGCGAAGCTGTTCTGGCGCTTTCCTTCACCCATGCAGGTCGACCCCACCCTGGCCCTGACGAGCCGCCTGTTCCTCGAAGCCGAGCGCACCGCGCAGCGCTTCGCCGCGGGGCTCCGCCTGTTCGTCGGCGCCATGCTGCTCTTCATCGCCAGCCGCGCCCAGGCGGATGCGCCGATGAGCGGCTGGCTCGTGCTGATGGTGCTGCTCTACTTCGCCATCGGCATAGCATCGCTTGCCGTCACCCACCCGCGCATCTTCGCCACGGCCTGGGCGCCGTTCTTCGTCGTCATCGACGTGCTCTGGTACTACTCGACACTGCTCGTCGAGCTCTTCGCCTACGAAACGCCGCCCAACGAGTTCGCGACGATGCCGGTGTTCACCGTGCTGTTCGTCCTCATCGCGCTCGCCGGCATGCGCTACACGCCCTGGGCGCTGCTGGCCGGGCTCGCCACCTTCGCCGTCCTCGACACGACCTTCTACCTGACGGTCATGCGGGGCGCCTGGCCCGGCGTGCCCTTGAGCGACGACCCGCGCTTCGGTTTCGGCGACAACGTCTTCCGCATCGCGGCGGTCGCCGCCACCGGCCTGGTCGTGGGCCTCACCTCGCTCCGCGCCAGGCGTACGCTCGTTCGCGTCTTCGCCACGAGCGCCGAACGCGACACGGTCAAGACGCTCTTCGGCCGCTATTTGCCGGAGGCCGTCGCCGCCGAACTGGTGGAGGGTGCCGGCAACGTGCCACCGCGAAGCGGCATCGCCACGGTCTTGATGCTCGACATCCAGGGCTTCACGCGGCTCTCCGAAGGCCGTGAGCCGGCGAGCCTGGTAACGATGATGAACGCTTTCTTCCAGCGGGTGGAGGAGATCATCTACAGCCATGGCGGCACGGTGGCGCATTTCCAGGGCGATGGTGTGCTCGCCACCTTCAACCTCCCCATCCCCCAGCCTGACCACGCTGACCGTGCCATCGCTGCCGCCGTCGCGATCGAGCGCATGACACACGCCGAGAGCTTTGCCGGCACGCGGCTCAACGTCCGCATCGGCATCGCGACGGGCAGCGTAACGGCGGGCGTCGTCGGCGGCGCCGAACGGCTCACCTATACGGTCTATGGCGACGTCGTGAATGTCGCAGCACGGCTAGAGCAGGCCAACAAGCGGCTCGGCACCCGCGTGCTCGTCGCCGAAACGACGGCTGCAGTCCTCGAAGGCCCGGCGTCGCTTCGCGATCTGGGCGAGCAGCAACTCGCCGGCCGCGCCGGCCGCCTGCGCCTGCTGACGCCAGCCGGATAAGCCCGGACCATGCGTTAGCCTTGCGCACCGCTTCATCGGCGCGCCGCTCTCGGCTAGGTTAGCGCACGCACATGCTGCCGACGCCATGTGTCGACCAACAAGAATGGCGCGTCGGGGGAGGACGATCGATCATGGCCGAAACCATCGCCCAGCTCATCGGCGGACGCCCGGCCGACGCCCCCGCCATCGGTGCGGCCGACCGCAACTGGCTCACCTATGGCCAGCTCGAGTACCTCGCGAACCACACCCGCACCGTTCTGAACCGCTACGGCATCGGCCGGAGCGACCGCGTCGCCATCGTCCTCCCGAACGGTCCCGAGCTCGCCGCCTGCTTTGTCACCGTTGCGACGAGCGCCGTCACGGCACCGCTGAACCCCGCCTATCGCGAGGAGGAGTTCGACTTCTACCTCACCGACCTCAAGGCCAAGGCGCTGATCGTCGCCGCCGACGAGGAGGGGCCGGCCGTCGCTGCCGCGCGCCGCCATGGCTGCAGCCTGCTCCGCCTGACGCCGGCGAGCCACGCCGCGGGCGACTTCGAGCTGGAGCCGGACGATGCCGAGCGCAGCCAGCCGCTCGTCGCCGGCACAGCCGATAGCGACGACACCGCACTCGTGCTGCACACCTCGGGCACCACGTCGCGGCCCAAGATCGTGCCGCTCCTTCACCGCAATGTCTGCGCATCGGCACGCCATGTGGGCGACATCCTCGACCTCGGGGAGGAGGATCGCTGCCTCAACATCATGCCGCTCTTCCACATCCACGGCCTCATCGCCGCCGTGCTCGCCTCGCTCGGCGCGGGCGGCTCGGTCTGGTGCTCACCGGGCTTCAACGCGCTTCGCTTCTTCGGGTGGCTCGATGAGGTGAAGCCCTCCTGGTACACGGCGGTGCCCACCATGCACCAAGCGATCCTCGCGCGCGCCGACCGCAACCGCGAGATCATCGAGCGCGCCAAGCTGCGCTTCATC
Source organism: Geminicoccaceae bacterium (assembly GCA_028279345.1). Taxonomy (GTDB): domain Bacteria; phylum Pseudomonadota; class Alphaproteobacteria; order Geminicoccales; family Geminicoccaceae; genus JAAAPF01. The sequence continues at coordinate 12,304 of JANQNY010000049.1, read as the reverse complement.
CGCTCGTCCTCGGCGTCCTTGCCGCCGCAGGTGATGCTGCGGCTCGAAGAGGTCTTCGGCGCGCCGGTGATCGAGAGCTACGGCATGACCGAGGCGGCGCATCAGATGGCCTCCAGCCCCCTGCCCCCGGCTCCGCGCAAGCCAGGCTCGGTCGGCATCGCCGCCGGCCCCGCCATCCGCATCGCCGAGGACGCGGAGCCGATCTTCAAGCCTGATGGCGAGATCGGCGAGGTGGTCATCTCCGGTCCCAACGTCACGCCCGGCTACGAGGCGAACCCCGACGCCAACGCCCAGGCCTTCTTCGAGCTTGCCGACCACCGCTGGTTCCGCACAGGCGATCAGGGCGTGCTCGATGCCGACGGCTATCTGAAGATCACCGGCCGCTTGAAGGAGATCATCAACCGCGGCGGCGAGAAGGTGTCGCCCTTGGAGGTCGACGACCTCTTGATGGACCATCCGGCGGTCCAGCAGGTCGTCACCTTCGCCGTGCCGCACGACAAACTCGGCGAGGACATCGCCGCCGCCGTGGTGCTCAAGGACGGCCAGCACGCCAGCGAGCAGGATATCCGTGCCTTCGCCGCCGAGCATCTGGCCGACTTCAAGGTGCCGCGGAAGATCCTCATCGTGGAGGAAATCCCCAAGGGCGCCACGGGCAAGATGCAGCGCATCGGTCTCGCCCAGAAGCTTGGTCTCGCCGGGTGAAGATCTGCATCTACGGCGCCGGCGCCATCGGTGGCCATCTGGGCGCCAAGCTCGCCCAAGCCGGTGCCGAGGTGAGCCTGATCGCCCGCGGCCCACATCTCGAGGCCATGCAGGCGCACGGCCTGACGCTCATCGAGGACGGCGAGCGGACCACCGTCGACGTCGAGACCACCGACGATCCCGCGACGCTGGGCCCGCAGGACTACGTCATCGTCACGCTGAAGGCCCATCAAGTGCCGGGCGTGGTGCCGCTCATGCAGCCGCTCCTGGGGCCTGAGACCTGCGTCGTCATGGCCGTCAATGGCGTGCCCTGGTGGTACTTCTACAAGCTCGAAGGCGCCTACGAGGGCCACCGCCTCGCCTCGGTCGACCCGGGCGACGTGCAGTGGGAGGGCATCGGCCCTGCGCGCGCGCTCGGCTGCGTTCTTTACCCGGCCGCCGAGGTCTCGGCACCCGGCGTCGTCACCCACGTCTCGGGCGACCGCTACGTGCTGGGGGAGCCTTCGGGCGAGCGGACCGAAAGGGTTGAAGCGCTCGCCAAGGCACTGCAGGCAGCCGGCCTCAAAGCGCCGATCCGCCCGCGCATCAGGGACGAGATCTGGGTCAAGCTCTGGGGCAACCTCTCCTTCAACCCCGTCTCGGCGCTCACGGGCGCCACGCTCGAGGTCATCGGCACCGACCCCGGCACGCGCGGGGTCATCAAGGCGATGATGCTCGAAGCCCAGGCGATCGGCGAGAAGCTCGGCGTGCGCTTTCCCATCGACGTCGAAAAGCGCATCGACGGCGGCGTCTCCGTTGGCGCGCACAAGACCTCGATGCTCCAAGACCTCGAACGCGGCCGCCCCCTCGAGCTCGACGCCCTTGTCACCGCCGTCCAGGAGCTGGGCAAGGTGGTGGAGCTGCCGACGCCCACGATCGACACGGTACTGGCGCTCGTGCGTCTGCGCGCGGCGACGCGCGGCTGATAAGAGTACGCCATTGGCGTATGGCCCGTTGTGAAGATCACCTTTGACTCCGCTAAGGACCGGCGGAACCGCCAGCTTCGTAGGCTGCTAATGTCCTTCGCCGTCGGTGCGTTGCGTGCGCACATTCACGACGAGATCGACGACCGGCGTGACTATGGCGAGCAGCGTCGCATTGCATATGGCTTAGTGGAGGGACGCCTTCACGTTTGCGTCTATGCATTACGTGACGACGAGCATCGCATCATCTCGCTACGCAAGGCGAACTGAACCGCACCAGGTTTGCCGGAGGCTCCAGACCTCAAGAGGATGGAGCGATGACGAGGCAGAGGAGGTACGCACCGGAAGTGCGGGCGCGGGCCATGCGGTGAGATCCAACGGGTCCGGGAGGAGCACTTCCGGGTCTATGGCGTGCACAAAGTTTGGCGGCAGCTGGGGCGCGAAGGGATCGAGGTCGCCCGCCGCCCCATACCGCATTTCTGGGGCCCGGCTGATGCGGGCGCTGGGCCTTCAGGGCATCATCCGCGGCAAGACCATCCGCGCGACGCGGAGCGAAAAGGCGGCATCCTGTCCGCTCGACCGCGTGAACCGGGACTTCGAGGCGCCGCGCCCCAACGTCCTTTGGGTCGCCGACCTCACGTACGTCGCGACCCGGGCGGGCTTCGTCCACGTGGCCTTCGTCATCGACGCCCTCGACCAGGCCCTGCACGCGCAACGGCCTATTGCCGGCAGGCTCCGTGCACAACAGCGATCGCGGCGCCCAGTACGTCTCGATCACCTACACCGAGCGCCTCGGTGAGGCCGGCATCGCGCCGTCGGTCAGCAGCGTCGGCGACAGCTTCGACAACGCCCTCGCCGAGACCGTCATCGGCCTCTTCAAGACCGAGGTCATCCGAAGGCGCGGCCCGTGGCGTTCGCTCGAGGCCGTCGAGTTCGCCACCCTCGCCCTCGGCCTTCTCCTGAAGGCCGCAGCTTCGCTGTCGGATGGCTTCGCTGCTGCTCGCAATGGGTCGACTGGTTCAACCACCGCCGCCTGCTCGAGCCCATCGGCCACATCCCACAGCCGAGGCCGAAGCCGCCTTCTACGCTGCGCTGGTGCACGAGCCGTTGGCCACGCAGGACTCAAACCAACCAGCCTCCGGACAACCCGGTGCGGTTCAGTTGCCTTTGTGGTAACCTCGTGAAGGCATCGAAAAGTAATGACGTAATATCAACATTTTAGTTAAACAAAATGGCGGGCCACGCGCGAAAAAAATACGAACTATTCTTTCGCTGTAGCGCTACGATCATGACTCACCCGATACGGTCGTTCGATGCTTGCGATGGTCCAGACGCTGCCAAAAGGAAAGACTTGATCCCGATCCGATAGCTGGCCCGACCCAGGGTATTCGCCGCGTCAGATATCTTGGGCTGGAAGCCCGGCTGGTCGCAGTGCCCTCACTTTTTCTCGATGGTCTTTTCGTACCGCCAGACGTCGAGAGGGCAGAGGCCGTCCGCCGTCGAAAGTCCAAGCGTATCAACCCGCGTGCGACGCCACCCATGCTTCTCGTAAAAGCGCGCCGCGCGTAGGTTTCCAATCGCGCAGGCGAGCCACGCGGCTTTGGCGCCACGCATTGCGATGAGGGTCTCGGCGTCCGCGATCAGGGTCGCGGCGACGCCTGCCCCGCGCATCGAACGATCGACATAAAGCTGATAGAGTTCTTCGGCGCGGGTCCAGTGGAAGCCCAAGGGCCCGCCTTCCTCGCCTGCGACGCGGACGGCCGAAAGCCCCCGGGTCAGACGCGCTCGAAAGCTCTCGCCCGTGCGATCACGAACGAGCTTTTCGGGAAGAAGGCCGCCGTGAGCGTCTGTCCAGCCTTCGTGCCACATGCACGCTAGCGGTTCGACATCGTTCCTGGTCGCCGCACGAACGCCGGCCCGGACTGCAAGGGCCTCGCGCATCAGTTGCAATCCAACAAGGGGTTAGGGTGCTTTGCGGCGCATCCCGCGCTTCCATAGGATCTTGTGATGACTTCGAGGACATGCCCGTCCGGGTTGTCAAAATAGACGCCGCGCCCATCATCCCAATGATTGATCTGATTTGGAAGTCGATGAAATGGATCGGCCCTGTAGCTGATCTCGCCGGCCTTTAGGCGCGAAAGTACGCCGTCGAAGTCTTCCTCGGTCACGCGGAACGCGAAGTGCCGGGAAGCTATCGGTTCGTCTGCCTGCAGAAAGTCGAGTGAGCTGGGGCCGACCTGCACGACCGTGAAATGCCCGAGGATTCTTGGAGCAGGAAGATCGAGAACTTCCACCAGAAAGGCGGCGCTCTTCGCAGGACTGCTGGCGTGGACTATGGTGTGATCGAGAACCGGCGACATGGCGGAATTCCTCCTTGTCAGAGACGCAAGTAACGACCTAACTTTCGTTAGTGCATTACATCACACTGCCAGCGTCATGAGTCAAATCAATTTGAGCAGTTACGAAAACACCGGTCTCCGAGTGGCTGCTGGTCTCGCCAACGCGTTCGCTGCGGAGTCACAGTCGCGATCCAACGGCGCCGACTTCGCGGAGGCGCTTGCGAGCATCCTCAAAGAGGATCCGCCTTCGCTAGAGGCGCTTCGGGCATCCCACATGCAGGGCTTCCTCGACCTCGCAAGGACGCTGCGCCAGGTGTTTCGATCGCTCATCGAAGGGCGGACGGCCGATGCGGCGGACACTCTCAATGCAATGCTCGCAAAGCATCCTGCGAATCCGCATCTAGCGGAGGAGAACGGCGTCTGGCGGCTCCATCACCACCCGTCCGACACGGGACTCGTCGAAATGTGGACCTCGATCTGCGCTGAAGCGCTCGCCCGTTTGATCGGCGACGGACATGCGGGGCGCATCAGATTTTGCGAGGATAGTCGGTGCCGCGCCGCCTTTTTCGACACATCGAGAAATTCGAGCCGGCGATTCTGCACGGTGCGCTGCCAAAACAGGACCAATGTCGCGGCGTATCGAGCGCGACGGCCGTGATCGTAAGATGTCGATGGGCGTGACCGCGAGCGCCCCATTTCGGCGAGCACTTGCCGTTACGGAAAGCAAAGGGAAACATCATCGAGCGTCTGAGTATGGCGGAGGCGGTGTCCGCCATAGGAATGTCTAGCCACGTCTCATAACAGCCCATTTCGTTGCTAACCACTTGGAAGCACACACTTCGGCGATCTCAGCGTGTCGCGTCCCGCCTCCCTATGCACCGCCTTATCTCAGTGATAATGTGGGGTCAAATAGGGGGTGGAATGTGATGGTAGACGGCGCTGCGGCGAACAGCGGCAAGCCCCGTGGGCGGCATCCGGACAAGCGACTGTCAGTGCCAGCTGTCAACGCGGCAAGGCCGGGCCGGTACGCGGACGGGAACGGCCTCTACCTAGAGGTCGATCCGTCGGGAGCGAAACGCTACCTGCTCCGCACGGTCGTGCACGGGCGGCGCCGGGACATCGGCCTTGGTGGCACCCAGTATGTGTCCCTCGCGGAGGCCCGCGAACAGGCGCGGCTCCTGCGTATGGTCGCTCGCCAAGGGGGTGATCCAGTCGCCGAGCGCAACAAAGAGCGGCGGAGGTCGATCTCCTTCGAACAGGCCGCGCGGACGGTGCATGCCGAGCACATCGTGCCCGCAAACAAGAGCGCGAAGGCCAACGCCCAGTGGCTCTCCTCCCTCGAACATTACGCCTTCCCCAGGATCGGCAAGCGACCCGTGTTCGCCATAGACCAGGCCGATCTACTTCGCGCCCTTGGCCCCATCTGGCTGGAGAAGCCGGAGACCGCGCGCCGCGTGAAGCAGCGCATCCGAAACGTGCTCGATTGGGCGCGGGCGAACGGCATGGGCGATGGCGTCCACCCCGTCGAGGGTATCGAAAAGGCACTCCCGAAGCAGAATCACCGCGATAGCCACTTGGCTGCCCTGCCCTGGCAGGACTTGCCCGAGCTGCTCGAACGGATCGCTGGTGTGGGCGGCTTGGGCGCGCTCGCGCTTCAGTTCACGATCCTGACCGCGGCCCGATCGGGCGAGGTTCGCGGCGCGACATGGAGCGAAATCGATCTCGACGAGCGGACGTGGATCGTCCCGGCTGAGCGCATGAAGTCAGGGCGTGAGCACCGGGTGCCGCTCTCCGACGCTGCGATCAACGTGCTGCGCAAGGCGCGCGGCGAACGCCCCGACCCTGACACGCTCGTGTTCCCGTCGACTAAGCCCGGCCGCCCTCTCTCCGACATGACGCTCGCCGCTGTGCTCAAGCGCCTCGACGTGCCCGTGACCGTGCACGGCTTCCGAAGCACGTTCCGCGATTGGGCGGAGGAAGCCACCTCCTACCCGCACGAGGTCAAAGAGGCCGCGCTGGCGCACGTCGTGAAGAACAAGGTTGAGCGAGCGTACAGGCGCTCGGACCTTTTCGAGAAGCGTCGGGCAATGATGATGGAGTGGGCCGCCTACGCGACGACCCCAGACGGCAATTCGGGATCTCTTCAGATTGAAGCTGGACATGAGCCAGAACGAAGCGAGTGACGTCGGAGCGAAAGTTCGTGCGATCTTTGAACGCGTGGGACCCGTGCAAGATACAATAGTGGGCGGCAAGGATTATTCTTTTCCGTCCCCATCACGCTTTAAAACAAAAAGGGAAGCTTCTGCGGCTCTCAAAAAAATTCATGATATTCGAAAAGAATTACGTAGATTGAAGACAGCCCTTTGGGATGTACCAGACGAGCTTACCAGAGAGGCGCCCATTAAGCATCAGGACGCAGTTCATATGCACGAAATGCTCAAAGATATAGCAGCTGATATTGATTTTGAGATGAATCTATTTGGAAAAACGGGTCGAGGTAGAAATATAAGAGCGTATTATGTGGCAGATCAGGTAGCTGGGCATTTCGTCCGCGCCAAACTGAAGCGACCAACGATAGGCCATCGCGATGGGAAACCTTCGACATTGTTCACGAAAATGGTGAACGACATCTTTCAGGTCCTAGGTATTGAGAGCGGATTTCGAAATCCATGTAAGGCCGCTCGTGACAAGATCACCGATGAAGATATTCAGGACGCTCGCATGCTCCAGCGCCTTCAAAACGCCATCGCACAGCGAGCAGCCAGCGGCCAGGCAACACGGCCCACTCCGCTCGGTAGCGCCATGAAGGCAGGAACTACCCAAGAAACGTGAGCTTTCTGCCTTCGCAGGACGCTCCTCCGCCGACCACGTCACCTCCGTAGGCTGCATGGTGCAGCACGGAGCAACACGCATGAACGACCGACTCATCCCCCTGAGCGACCTGTGCATCCGTCTCGGCGGCCTTAGCCGAGCCTCGATCTACCGGCACGTGCGGCACGTGCCCGGCTTCCCTCAGCCCGTGAAGGTCGGCCGCTCGACCCGCTTCCGGGAGAGCGACGTCCAGGCCTTCATCGCCGAAGCCACGACGCGGACCAGCGAGGGGGTGCGATGATGCGTCGACGCTGGCTCGGTTCCGAGGCTAAGTCGCATCCGTACGACCCTCCATACGACATGCAATGCCCCGATCACCACATCGAGCGGGTTCGTTGGCTCGTACACCACCGATGGTGGCGGCTACTGCCATATGGCCTCTACGCATTGCCCGACGGCGGGTTGGTTGTTTTCGATCGCGAGTATTGCCCAATCGCTGCAATCAATACGAACACTCAACCAACGCCCTTGGATCCAGAACATTGGGTAGAAGAAAAAGGACAAGTCCATTTTTACGACGATGGAAATCCGCCGTATCAGGATCCATCAGTATTTCCGCAGATTCTATACCTGACGAGATACTGGAGATTGAGTGACGAAGTTCGGCTTCGTTGGCATCTCTCATCACTTGGACAGCTTGATTACACAGAGTGGGCCGTCGAATGGCGTCAGCTTCAGCTCAAGCCAGCGCAATGAGCAGTAAATGCTCAACTTACTCAGCGCCGAAGACGTCGACGCCCTCCCCGACCTCGAATGGGTGATCGTAGGCGTCTTGCCCGCGCCAGCCTTCGGGGTGCTCTACGGCGAACCGGGCTGCGGCAAAACCTTCACCGCGTTGTCGATGGCGTTGGCGATCGCTAGCGGGACGCCGTGGCTTGGGCGGGAAACGCGCCAAGCGCCTGTACTCTACATCGCGGCGGAGGGCGTCCTGGGGCTGAAGCGTCGGCTCCAGGCGCACTACCAGAAGCACGGCATGCCGGCGCCTAGCCCGGAGCAGATGCGCTTTATTGCTTCGGCGATCGAGATCATGAAGCCTGCGAGCGTCGTCGCGGTGCTTGCGACGCTCAATGATGCTTCATTCAAGCCGGGCCTGATCATCATCGATACCCTCGCGCGGGTCGCGCTTGGCGCCGACGAGAATAGCGCGACCGACATGGGTCACGTCGTCGAAGGCTTCGACAGGCTGAAGCGGGAGACCGGCGCTACGGTGCTCGTGCTCCACCACTCCCGCAAAAGCGGTGGTAGCGTCGAGCGCGGTTCCAGCGCGTTGCGCGGTGCTGCCGACGTGATGATCCAGTGCGAGGCCATGGGGGAGGGAAAGCTGATCGGCGTAAAGCTGGAATGTTCAAAGATGAAGGACGCTGAGCCCTTCGACGCAATCTATGCCTCACTGGACCGCATCAAGCTACCGGAGGGCGGCACGTCTCTGGTCCTCGGCCTCGACGAGTTCCTTGAGGAACTGAAGACGCCGAACGAGCAAAAGATCCTAGGGCTGCTTCGCGAGCGGTTCGCGGAGACGGGTGCAACGCACAAGCAGATCAAGACCGCCTTCGTCGACGCCGGGTACGGGTCGGAGTCGACGTTCTCGCGGGCCTGGCGGGCGCTGCGGAAGACGGACGAGGTTGTCGTCGAAGACGGTGGGAAGTCGGTAGTGTTTCGGGCAAGGGTTGCGCCCGAAGCGAACGCTACTGCGACCGGCTGAAGAACACCGTCAGGCACGTCCGTTGCCGGGGCGGCGACGCCACCAGCGTCGGGCAATACGCGAGATACCGTTCAGTGGGCCGAACGCCAACCGCGGGCTCAACGTCCGGTGCCGTATAGCCGGTCACACGATCACCCGGATCGACGAGTCGCTGCCTTGGCGTTAGCTGCTGCAGCAGCGTAACTGAACTCCGGACAACGCATCCAGAGCGCTGACGCCGGACGCTCACGCCCCTCCTGGAAAGCGCGCCGTGAAGCCCGCCCGCGGCCGATACTGTTGAAAAACTCAAGAACGGGCGACCCAGCCACTAGATATTGGGGCTGCGGCCGCGTCCAAGCCCAGGATGTCGGCGGCCAAGTATTCGTTTCTGAGTTTTTCAACAGAATCGGCCTGAATGCGACAAAGCGCTCAAGAGCACGCCCGACCGTTGGTCTCCCGATAGCGGGCACGCTGGGCGCGATCGCCGAAGGCGACGTACCGCCCGAAGCGTGCGTAAGGCTTCGCTCGGGGCGCGGCAGCGCTTCGATCCGCAACGGACCTACGCTCATGTGATGGCGCTACACGCTTGACGACCAGGCGCACGTCGCCCGACGCCGCACCGGCCACAATTCGTGTTTTTTGCACGCATCAATAACTACCGAGATCTTGGAGAAGTCGGCGCAAGGTCGGCAGACTCAGAGGACCGCTTTCGGCGTGTTATGGAACTTGTCTCGAACGTCCGTTTCGGCTTGTTGAACCCATTTCTGCCAGTCATTTTGGCGCGCATAAGTTTAAAAGAGATCGTACAGACAATCCATCTGAGTCGAGCAAGCACCTCATTTTGCCTCCTTAAGCTGAATTTGGAAATACCCTATATAGAAATATAAAAAGAGAGCACAGAACATTTCTGTAGCGATGTGTCGATCTATGTTTTTGTGGCGCATTGCGGCAGAAGGCGTTCATAGAAGCCGATGAGCACCCAAACATCTTTTAGATCATTGATTAGTTTATTTGAATCATATAATTCACGTGGATTATAATCTCGATATCTATCAAGAACATTTTGTGAGTCAACGCGGACTTTCATCATTTCAAAGACCGTAATTTCTCTATGCATATCTGAGAGTAACTTGAAGCGCTCCAGATTGAATGCTTGGCGACTTACGAAAGCAGCACCCAGAAATGCTCCAGAAAGACCTATGGTGGCGGCAACTAGTGGGATGAGGATATCAATGAGCGTATTGTCTAATTGCATGAATACCATCGTAGAAACTGAAATTAGGTTAAAGTTAGAGATCGATCATAGAAAGCTGCACCGAGTAGAGATCAGTTCTTGAAAGCGGGATTTCTGCACGCTTCATAGGATGATCCGCTCGACCTCGTCGAGGGTCACAGCGTCGGCGGTGCGATCATAGAGCTTGGTCGTGCGCGGGCTCTCGTGCGCGGCGATCGCCTGGGCCATCTCCAACGTGCCGCCGTTCTCGAGATAGGCTGTGATGCCTGTGGCGCGGAAGGTGTGGTTGCAGATGCGCCCGCCGAGCCCCGCGTCCTTCGCCCGCCGCTGCACCAGATCGAGTGCGTTACGGGCTACTAACGGCTTCTCGGAGAGTCGCCCGGTCCTGCCCATCGCCGAACGGAAAAGCGGTGACCGCTCCTCCTCGCCGATCCCGGCTGCTTCCAGATACTCGTGGAGCCAGGCTTCGAGATTGTGATGCGCGGGGAGCTCGTGGTGCTTGCCGCCCTTTTCACGGAGCCTGATCCACCAGCGCCAGCCATTGGCGTAGAAATCCCCCACCTCCATCGCCACGGCCGCCCCGACGCGGGCGAAGCTGTAGACCAGGAGGCCGATGAAAGCGCGATCGCGCAGGCCCACCACGGTCGCGGTGTCGATGCGCTCCAGGAGCAGCCGGGCGTCGGCGCGCTCGAGCACCGGCGTCTTGCCGCGTTTCACGATGTACTTGGGGCCGCGCACCGAGGCGGCGGGATTGAACGGCAGCACCTGGCCGACGACCAGCCAGTCGAACAGCATGCGCAGCGCCGCCAGCCGCTGCTTGACCGTGGCAGGCGCGTGGGTGGTGCCGAGCGCTTCGACATAGGCCGCGACGTGGATCGGCTGGATGGCCGTGAGCGATGTCACCCTCATGCCGTCCAGGAAGGCGCAGAACTCGGCCGCCGCGCGCGCGTACGCGGCGCGGGTGTTCCTGTTGCGGATCGTGACCGTGAAGAACTCCCAGAACCGCCGTTCCGCCTGCGCGCCGGACGCGACAATCAACGCAGGGGCCGCACCCAGGACTGCCGCGAGCGCTTCAGCGGCGGTGAGAGGGCGCAGCGTGCCCATCAGCTCGCCTTCTTGCAAAAGTAGAGCGCGATGTAGGGCGGCATGTTGTTGTGGGGGCGGCTTCCTCCCATCGGGGTAGACTCCTCGTGGATCAGATCATGGCTGATCGCACACGCCCCCAGTCCAGCGAGAGTATCGCATCGCGCATGACCTGTGCCGTCCTGCGTTCCGATACGCACAGCAAAGCGGTCTCCCACTTGGTGGCGGTGGGCTGGCATCTCTGGTTCCTCCAGCGCGTGTATTTCTGCACCGCCTTGCTCTCCGGCTCTTACCGGGGTCAATGGTGTGTCGGTCCCTGCCTCGCCTTGACTATGCGGTCCACCGTTTCGGAGCGTTCCAGAGCCAGCACCGAGCATGAACTTGCCCGCGCCATCATCGAACGGCACCCAGCCGTTGTAGGTCCGACATGGTTCGGTGAAGGCGACCACCACGGCCGCAGGGAGCGCTTCTACCGGGGGGCCACAATCTGCACCGCTCGGCCCAAGAAAGAGGGCCGTCCTGCAGCCTGGGAGGAAAGGCGTGACTACGTAGACCGCGACGACTGCCACTACCGACATGGCTAGCACCCACGCGAGCGGGCCGCGGATCATATTGCTCGCAAGATCTGGCCACGTGCGCCCGACTTGGGCTCCGTCGTCACCATTCGCCATCTCAATATCCTCGTCTCAAATGCGTCTCCACCATGCCTGCCAATACTATCTGTTAAAGGACATAATCGGATAGTAATTGCTTGGCGCCGCGCGTCCTCGATGCAAGCCATGCCGTTCCCGGCCGGGTCGCACGCCACGCCCGGCGGCTCGAGCTCCGTCCGCGTTAACGCGCTGCCGGACGCCGCAACCGTGCTTCGGCAGCTCGACGGATGGTTCGAGGATTTCAACGAGAACCACTCTCACAGCCGGCTCGGCATGGGCTCCCCCAGGGAGTTAATCCGCGCCACCTCACCAACCGGCGCGTTCCAGTCCAACGGGGGCAACACCACGGACCAACCGGGCATTGCGTCCATCCGACTTCTCTACCGCCCGCGACCTTAAAGAGAAGTTGCAGCCTTCAACGTATGGGCCGGTAAGGTTCAGGTAGCCGACGTGCACACCACCAGCTGTTTCGTTTCAAACCCGCAGTTGCCCGACGTGCGATGCCAACACCGCGACTGCTGGACCGAGACGGCGCGCCCATGTCTTCCGCTGCGCCGTGAGCGCGCTCCCAAGAATGGCCTCCGCATAACCTGATGGGATTACTGTGTGCCCTCACGATTAGGCCGATCACCTCGAAGCATAAACAGTTCGTCGCCGAGATCGATGCGGTCGATCGGATTTAGAGCGTTTTCCGATCACTCTGGTTCGTAGCCGGCGGCGGTGAAGTAGTTGGCGCATTCGCGAGGTGTGAAGGCGTCGATGGCGTGGGCGATGGCGGC
>JANQNY010000045.1 GCA_028279345.1 Geminicoccaceae bacterium | reverse complement strand
GTCCGCGGATCGACGGTGACGATGTCATGCCGGGCGTGACCGAGCGCGCCCGGGCGTTCGAGCGGCTGCTGCCGGAGCGCGTGGCCAGGCTCACTGGGCGAGCCGACCGCGCCGCACGCGACGACGGGCTGCAGGCGTTCCGCGACGGTAGGCGGCCCCTGTTGGTTGCGACCACCGCGATCGAAGTCGGCATCGACGTTCCCGACGCGTCGATCATCGTCGTCGATGGCGCGGAGCGTTTCGGGCTCGCGCAGTTGCACCAGCTGCGTGGCCGCATCGGCCGTGCCGGTCAGCCGGCGAGTTGCGTGCTGCTGCACGGCGTGCCGTTGACACCGCCGCAGCAGGCCCGGCTGGACCTGTTGCGCCAGTGCGACGACGGCCTGGCGCTGGCTCAGGCCGATCTCGAAGCGCGCGGTCGCGGAGAGCTTCTGGGCCTGCGGCAAAGCGGCCGCAGCGGGTTTCGCGTCCTCGACCTCGAGCACGACGTTGCCTGGCTCGCGCACGAGCCGGCGGTCGGCTCGAGCCTCGATCCGCGCGCCCTCTTCGCGCCTCAGCCCACGGTGACGGGTGGGCTCGCCGCGGGTTGACCGCTGCCCGGATCCCGCACGGGCAGCCGGTCCGGATCGGGTGCCACGATGCCGGACGAGATGACCATCTTGATGCCCTCCTCGACCGTCATGTCGAGCCGCACGACATGCGCACGCGGCACGAAGAGGAGGAATCCGGAGGTCGGATTGGGCGTCGTCGGCAGGAAGACGTTGATGAGTTCCGGCTCCACGCGCTCCTGAATCTCGCCGCGCGTGACGCCGGTCACAAAGCCGATCGCCCAGATGCCGCGGCGCGGATACTCGATCAGCACGACCTCGCGGAAGGACTGCGAGGTATGCGAGAAGACGGTCTCGAAGATCTGCTTGAGGGTCCCGTAGATGGAACGGATCACCGGCATCCGGTTCAAAATCCGCTCACCCGTGCGCATTACAGTACGCCCGAGAAAGCCTGCCGTCAGCATGCCGACCAGCGTGATCAGGCCGACCATGATGACGACGCCGACCCCCGGTACGCTGAACGGCAGGTAGGTGTCCGGATTGTATCGGTCGGGCAGCAGGTTCTGCACATTGCTGTCGACGACCTGCACCACCTGCCAGACGATGAAGAAGGTGATGCTGATCGGCGCGACGACGATGACGCCCGCAAGGAAGTAATTGCGCAGGCGAGTGGCCAAGGAAAAGCGCGGCCGCACCTCGTCGCGCGCCCGCGTTTCGCCGTCGCTGGACCTACCGCCGGGCCCTTCGCTCAACTTTGTCATGCACTCGCCTCGGTCATCTGACCGCCTTAGCATCAGCCGATACGGTTGGCAAAATTCGCTAAAATTTTAGGAACTTTCTAAATAAAAGCCCCTCATATATCAACCAATACCACGCTTGACTTATATTCCCTTCTCCCGTGAAAATAGATGTGGAAATGAGATAGTGGTGTTTTGCGAACACTGCCCGTCGTGGCAGGGTTATCGATTGGGGGAACGCGGGATGGCCATCGTGGAAAACGTTCGACTCATCGAGCGTCGCCTGGCGATGCTGCGCGCCGAGCGCGACCAGCTGGCACACGCGACGCAGCCTGATGCGATACTGCCCCCGTGGGCTGCGGATGCGTTGCTGCACGCAGGACTGACGCGCCATGAGATTGCAGCGTTCAATGCCGCAGCGACGTCCTCGGAAGATGCTCTCTACGCCGAGCGCAGTCGCTTGGACGACATCATCGAGACGCTGGAGCAGGAACTGGCCATGCGCGGCGACGACACGCTCGAGACCCTGCAAGGGTTGAGCGAGTTGGCGCTGGCGCGGCTTGAACGCACCTTGCCGGTTGACCCCAACGACGTGTTCTACGATGCCTCCAACCCAGGGATCCTGTCGCTGCTTGAGCGTGTGGTGAACGGGCTGCGACGCATGAACGCCGAGCCGATTCGTCAGGTCGGCTGACCGCTCCCGGGAAGGCCGCCCAAGCGCGGCCTTCCCGGTCCCCGGACTTGCAACGCCGATCAGGCTGCGCCAAGGAGCGTCGAGCTCGCAGCGATGCGGCGCCTCGATCAGTCCATGAGCGACGGTGTGTCCGGAGCGTCCTTTCACCTCATCGCGGTGTTCCTCGTGGTCGTCGGCGCGCTCGCCGCCTTCGCGAGCGAGCGCTGGCGCCCCGAGATCACCGCGCTATCGACACTCATCGCGCTGCTGCTGCTGTTCGAGCTAGCCCCCCTCGAAACGCCGAACGGTCGGCTTGGGCCGACCGAGCTCTTGGCCGGCTTCGCCAACCCGGCCGTGCTGACCGTCATGGCCCTGCTCGTCGTAGGCCAAGCGATGGTGCTGACCGGCGCCATCGAATCGCTCGCCCGCCCATTGCTGGAAGGCGCCGCAACGGCGCCGATACGAACACTGGCGATCGCCTTCGGGCTGGTGATCGTGAGCAGCGCGTTCCTCAACAATACGCCGGTCGTCGTGATCTTCGTGCCGATCATGCGCGCCTTTGCGGAGCAGCTCCGGATCGGCACCGGCCGGGTCATGCTGCCGTTGAGCTACGCCGCCATGTTGGGCGGCATGCTGACCCTGGTCGGTTCGTCCTCCAACCTCCTCGTCGCGGCCGAGCTGCAGCGCCTCGGCGTCGGCACGCTGGGCTTCTTCGATCTGAGCTTCCCAGGCGCCTTCTTGGCACTTGCAGGCGCCGCCTACATCGCCCTTTGGATGTGGTTGGGCGGCGGCGCCGCACGCGGGCAGGTCCGCGAAAGCCAGCCAGGTAGCGGTCGCCAGTTCATCGCCGAAGTGGTGCTTGGCCAGCGCGGCCCGCTGATCGGTGCGGAGAGCATCGGCGGCTTCTTCCCGGCACTCCGGCACGTGACCTTGCGCGGCATCAGCCGTGACGGACGCATGCTGTTGCCGCCCTTCGACGGCTTGCGGCTCGAAGCGGGCGACATCCTGTTCGTCGCAGCCACACGCAAGGCGCTGAGCGACCTGCTCGCCAAGCAGTCGTCGCCTCGAGCCGAAGCGACGGGCGACGACGACGCCCAGCCGCGCGTGGACGTCTCGCTCGGCGAGATCATGGTCAAGCCCGCCTCGCGCTTGGTCGGCCTCAATCTCGAACTCACCAACTTCGAAGCACGCAACCGCGTCCGCGTCGTCGGCATCCAGCGGCGGGCGCGGATGCTGCGCGCGCGGATGAGCACCATCCGACTGGACGCCGGCGATATCCTGCTGGTGCGGGGCGGCAGCGACGCGGTGCGCCGGCTCGCGTCCGACCCCGACGTCGTCCTGTTGGGCGGTACGACCGACATCCTGCCACGTCCCGATCGGGTGCCCGCTGCGGCCGTCATCTTTGCCGGCATCCTACTGCCGCCAGCGCTGGGCTTGCTACCGATCGTCATCACGGCGCTCGCCGGCGTCGTGGCACTGCTGGTCACGGGCTGCGTCAACTTGCGGCAGGCGGCGCGCGCGCTCGATGGCGGCGTCTACCTGACCATCGCGGCGGCGATCGGGCTAGGCACCGCGTTGGAGGCCACGGGCGGCGCGCAGCTGGTCGCGGGTGCGCTGGCGCTGCTCACCGGCGACGGCGCCGTCGTCGTCGCGCTTTCCGCCCTCTTTGCCGCCGTCGCGCTGCTGACCAACCTCTTGAGCAACAATGCGTGCGCCGTGCTCTTCACCCCGATCGCGGTCAGCCTCGCGGAGCAGCTCGGTGCCGACGTGCTGCCCTTCGCGCTGGCGGTCGCCTTCGCCGCCAACTGCTCGTTCGCCACGCCGTTCGGCTATCAGACCAATCTCATCGTCATGGGTCCCGGCAATTACCGGTTCGGGGACTATCCACGCGCCGGCATCCCGCTCACACTGGTACTGTGGCTGACGTTCTCCTTGGTGATGCCGTGGCTCGCGATCCCCTGAGTCCACCCGACGCCGACAGCCCACGGTCGGCGACCCGACTGGCGACCTTCGCCACGACCGAGCTGCAGCCGTGCCCCTATCTCGACGGCCGCGAGGAGCGCCGCCTATTCACGGTGCTGCACGGCGGCGACGTCGAGCACCGCCACGAGATCCTCGTGGAGGCCGGCTTCCGGCGTAGCCAGAACGTTCTCTACCGGCCGGTTTGCCCGCGCTGTGCAGCCTGTCGCTCGGTGCGCATCGACGTGGCGGCATTCCAGCCGTCGCGGGGCTTGCGCAGGATCGCGAAGCGCAATGCCGATCTGACGGTCAGGGTCACCGAACCCGGCTTCACCGAAGAGCACTATCAGCTATTCAGGCGGTACATCGCGGGCCGACATGGTGACGGCGGCATGGCCGACATGGATCGCGGCAGCTACCGTCGGATGATCGAGAGCAGCCCGGTGACAACGCATCTCGTCGAGTTCCGCCATGCCGACGACCGGCTGGTGGCGGCGAGCCTCACCGACGAGGTCCAGAGCGGGCTCTCCGGCGTCTACAAGTATTTCGAGCCGGCCGAGGCCAAGCGCAGCCTGGGTACATTCGTGATCCTCGCCCACGTCGAGGAGGCGCGGCGGCGCGGCAAACCGTTCGTCTATCTCGGCTATTGGATCGAGCACTCGGCCAAGATGGCCTACAAGACGCGCTTCAAACCGCTGCAGATACTCGAGGGCAGCCGGTGGCGCGTGCTCGACCCGACCGACTAGCGCTGCTCTGACGGTAACGCTAAAGCTGGCGACCTACGTCGTGCCGAGCCAACGAACGGCACAGCGACACAACGTGTTTCGTCAGGGAGAAACCCATGCAACGTCGATCCGTCATCCGTTCGCTCGCTACGAGCGGCGCCGCCGCGGGCGGCTTGGTCGCCGCCTCCAGCTTCCCCAAGCCGGCGATCGCCCAGCAGACCTACGAGTGGCGCATGGTCACGACATGGCCGAAAAACTTCCCGGGCCTGGGGACCGGTGCCGAGCTCTTGGCGCAGATGATCGGCCAGATGTCCGACGGCCGCCTGCAGATCACCGTCTATGGCGGCGGTGAGATCGTGCCCCCCTTCGAGAGCATGGACGCCGTCGAGAGCGGTACCGTCGAGATGGGCCACGGCGCCCCCTATTACTGGAAGGGCAAGGTCAACGCGTCGCAGTTTCTCGCCGCCATCCCCTTCGGCATGAACGCCCAGGAGATGAACGCCTGGTATCAGTATGGCGGCGGTCAGGAGCTGGCCGACAAGGTCTATGCCGAGATGGGGGCCAAGTTCTTCCCCTCCGGCAACACCGGCGTGCAGATGGGCGGCTGGTTCAACAAAGAGATGAACTCGATGGCCGACTATGACGGCCTCAAGATGCGCATCCCGGGCCTGGGCGGCGAGGTCGTGAAGGCAGCGGGCGGCAATGTCGTCAACCTGCCGGGCGGCGAGATCCCGCCGGCGCTGCAGTCCGGCGCGATCGACGCGACCGAGTGGGTGGGTCCCTACAACGACCTCGCCTTCGGCCTCTACAAGTCGGCGCGGTACTACTACTACCCCGGCTGGCACGAGCCTGGCACGGTTCTCGAGAACTTCATCAATCTCGACGCCTGGAACAGCCTGACGCCAGACCTGCAGGCCATCGTCGAGCAGGCCAACCGCTCGGTGAACCAGGTTGTGCTCTCGGAGTTCACCGCCCGGAACAACGACAGCCTCAACAAGCTCGTGAACGAGCACAACGTAGAGCTGCGTGCCTTCCCGGACGAGGTCCTGGCGGGCCTCGGCGGGCTCGCCGGCGAGGTCATGAACGATCTCGCCTCCACGGATCCGCTGTCGCGCGAGGTGATGGACAGCATGCTTCAGTTCCGCCAGACCGCGACCGCTTGGTCCGAGGTCTCGGAGGAGGCGTTCTCGCACGCGCGCGGTCTCGACTACCAGTACGCCACGCCCACCCAGGGCTGATGCACGAGGGCCGGCGCCCGCCAGCCGCGCTGCCTTCACGTCGCGGTGCGGCGAACGGCTGACGGTGGCGGAGCCGGTTCTCTTTCTCCCAGGAGCCGCCTGCGACGGGCGGCTCTTCCAGCGGACTGCCCGAGCGCTCGCTGGGCAACGGGTTCTCGAGCCCCGTGACGGCGTTCTGGACGGCGCCTCCGTCGATGAGATGGCGGAGGCCGTCCTCTCCGAAACACCGGCGCGTTTTGCGGTGTGCGGCTTGTCGCTCGGCGGTCTGGTCGCGCTCGAGCTGGTCCGTCGGGCGCCCGACCGGGTGACGCGGCTAGCGCTCATGTCGACCAGCGTCGATCCCGATGCGCCGGCCCTCCGCGCGATGCGCGAGGCAACCGTTGCCCGTGTCCGCCAAGGCGCGTTCGACGCGCAGATCGAGACGTTGATCCCGCTCTTGTTCGGCGCGGCTGGCCGTGCCGACCCCGCCATCACCGGCTTGGCGCGGGCGATGGCCCGGCACGTCGGCGCGGAGCGCTACGCGCACCAGGTGGAGGCAATCCTCAATCGGCCCGATCCGCGCCCTCACCTCGCCACGATCACCTGCCCGAGCGTCGTCATCTGCGGCGCCGAGGACGTCGTGACACCGGTGGAGACTCATCTGCGCATCGTCGCCGGCCTCTCAGGTGCCAAGCTTGCCGTCATCGAAGGCGGCGGTCATCTGCTGCCGCTCGAACAACCGACGCGCGTCGCCGCCGAACTGCGGGATTGGCTCGACACGGGCTCGGACGGACCGCATCCAGGATCATCGAACATCTGAGCCGACGACCGCTCGGCATCGCGCACCACGCTGCAGGGGCCATATGCACTTGACCCCATACGATCTACTCGAAATGAATGCGCGCGATGGTCGCGTTAGCGAGGGGTTCGTTCGCGCCACCATCGCTAGGGGAGGTAGAACCATGATGCACGTCCGCACCGCGGCGGCAGCCCTACTGTGTCTCGGCATGGCGACCGCAGCTTCGGCCTCGGACTTCGGCACCGCCGACGAGGCCCAGGCCATGCTCGAGACGACCATCGCCGCGATGAAGGAAGACCGCGACGGAACGCTTGCGGCCATCAACGCCGGCGACAATCCCGAGTTCAAGGATAGGGACCTCTATCCGTTCTGTGGCGACGCCGAGGGCATGTTCATCGCCCACGGCGCCAACGCCGACCTCGTTGGCCAGAGCCTCAAGGACCTCAAGGACAAGGCGGGAACACCACTCGGCGAGGCGATGTACGAAGGTGCCGAGCCCGACGGCATCGTCGAAGTCGGCTATATGTGGCCGCGTCCCGGCGAGACCGAGCCGATCGAGAAGGTAAGCCTCGTCACCCAGGTGGGCGACGACATCTGCGCGGTCGGCTACTACCGCTAGGCAAGCCTTCGCGCCGTCGCTGCATGCTCGAACGCACGCAGCGACGGCACGCCGCTCAACGGAAAATGACGCTGGGAAGCCAAGTGGCGAGCGCCGGGAAGGCCGCCACGAGCGACAGCCCGATCAGCTGAATGACCACGAATGGGGCGATCCCGAGATAGATGTCGGTGGTCTTGACCTCGGGTGGCGCCACACCGCGCAGATAGAAAAGCGCGAAGCCGAACGGTGGTGTCAGGAACGAGGTCTGCAAGTTCACCGCGATCATCACCCCGAGCCAGATCGGATCGAGGCCCATCATCAAGAGCACGGGGCCCACGATCGGCACCACGACGAAGACGATCTCGATGAAGTCGAGAAAGAAGCCCATCACGAACATCAGCGCCATCACCACCAGCATGGCACCGAAGGCGCCGCCCGGCATGGCCGTCAGCACATCGTGGACGATCTCCTCACCGCCCAGACCGCGAAAGACGAGCGAGAAGACGCTGGCGCCGAGCAGGATGACGAACACCATCGAGCTGATCTTGGTCGTCGACTGCATGACATGCTGCAGCACGCCGACATTAAAGCGCCGGCGCACTGCGGCGAGGACCATGGCGCCCACGGCGCCGACCGCAGCGCTCTCGGTCGGCGTGGCGATGCCGGCAAGGATCGAGCCGAGCACCGCCATGATGAGGAGCGCCGGTGGCAGCATCGCGCCCAGCACCCTGCCCAGCATCGCATCGTCGGTATCGAGCTCGAGCGATGGCGCCATCTTGGGGCGGGCCATGGCGACGATGAACTGCCAGGTGATGTAGAGCCCGACGAGCAACAGGCCCGGCAGCATCGCGCCGGCGAAGAGATCGACCACCGAGACCGGGTCCGGCGCGAAGTTCCCCAGCGCCAACTGCGCCTGGGTGTTGGCGCCCTGCATGATGTCGCCGAGGATGACGAGCGCGATGGATGGCGGGATGACCTGGCCGAGCGTGCCGGCGGCGCAGATCGTGCCGCAGGCGAGCTTGGGGTCGTAGCCGGCCTTCAGCATGGTCGGCAGGCTCAAGAGCCCCATCGTTACGACCGTGGCACCGACGATGCCGGTCGAAGCCGCGAGCAGCATGCCGACGAGCGTTACCGAAATCGCGAGGCCGCCGCGGATGCGGCGCATCAAGAGACCCATGGTCTCGAGCAGCTGCTCGGCGATGCCCGATCGCTCGAGCATCACGCCCATGAAGACGAAGAGCGGCACAGCGACGAGCACCTCGTTGACCATGACGCCGAAATAGCGAGACGCGAGGCCGCCCAAGAGCCTGAGATCGAACACGCCGACCAGGTCGCCGATGAAGGCGAAGGCGAGCGCCGTGCCGGCCAGGGAGAAGGCCACTGGGAAGCCCAGCATCAGCACGCCGCAGGCAGTGACGAACATGGCGAGGCTCAGAAGCTCGCCGATCAGCACGTCACTCACGCGCCGATCTCCGCCTGCTTCGCTTGGGCCTCGGCAAGGAACTCGGGCTCGCCCTTCAAGATCAGCCACGCACGCCCGGCAAGCGCCAGCGCCTGAAGGCCCACCAGCACGCAGAAGATCGGGATGATGGTCTTGAGGAGGAACAGGCCGGGCAGACCGCCGGCCTCACGCGACGCCTCGAAGCGCACCCACGACGCCTCGACATAGGGCAGGGCCGCGATGAAGACGACGATCATCATCGGCAGCGCCAGGAAGAGCGCGCCGAAGAGGTCGACCCAGGCCTTGTAGCGGATCGAAGCGCCTCGGTAGAACACGTCGACCCGGACGTGGCCCTCGTGCAGCAGCGTGTAGCCGGCACCGAGCATGAACACGACGCCGTGCAGCCAGACATAGCTTTCTTGGATCCACACCCGGCCCCAGGCGAAGCCATAGCGGGCAACCACGACGAAGAAGACGATCAGTACCATCGCCAGCGTCAGCCAAGAGACGGCGCGGCCGATGCGATCGTTGAGCGCGTCCACAACGCGCACGAATGACTTGAGGCCGTCCACGCGCTCCCCCATTTTTGTTGCCGGCGCACCGGACGACCCGCGGGTTCTAGAGGATCGGTCTGATGCGCGCAAATCCGAGCCGCGTCGATTGCCCAGACCACGACCTTGAGGGTAGAGACGTTCCTCTCCCTGCTGGAAGGGCTCCTTATGACCGACATATTCCGCGGCTGGTACGTCACCGATGCCGAGGCACCCGTACCGACGCTCCGGACCGACTTGACGCTCGACGACCTGCATGAGGGCGACGTTGTCGTCGACGTCGCCTGCTCGACGGTCAACTACAAGGACGGCCTCGCGATGAAGGGGCTGGGGCGGATCATCCGCAGCTTTCCCTCCGTGCCGGGCATCGACCTCGCCGGCACCGTGGTCGACAGCGCGTCCGAGCGCTTCGAGCCGGGTGATCAGGTGGTGCTCAATGGCTTCGGTGTCGGCGAGAGCCACTCGGGTGGCCTCGCGGAGTGCGCCCGCGTCAAGGCGGATTGGCTTGTACCGCTCCCCGAAGCCTTCACCCCACTCGAAGCGATGGCGATCGGCACCGCCGGCTACACGGCGATGCTCTCGCTCCTGCAGATCGAGCGCGAGGGCGTGGCTGGGGGCGCCGACGTCCTGGTCACGGGGGCCGGCGGCGGTGTCGGCTCGATTGCCATCGCCCTGCTCGCCGAGGCCGGCTTCCGACCGATCGCCGTCAGCGGCCGGGCGGAGCTCGAGCCCTATCTCCGCGAGCTGGGCGCCGTCGACGTCGTCCCGCGCGAGACGCTCACGGAGACCAGCAAGGCGCCCCTCGGCAAGGCGCAGTGGCCTGCAGCCATCGACACGGTCGGCAGCACGGTCCTCGCGAACCTCCTGAAGACGATGGCCTACGAAGGTGTGGTCTGCGCCTGCGGCCTCGCCGGTGGCGCCGATCTGCCGACCACCGTCATGCCGTTCATCCTGCGCGGGGTACGCCTGATCGGCGTCGAGAGCGTCTACCAGCCGATGGCGCAACGCGAACTCGCCTGGCGGCGGCTGGCGGAGCTCTTGCCGAACGAGCGGCTGGCGGAGATCACGCGCGTGGTTCCGCTCGGCGAGGTGCCGGCGATCGCCGACGCCATTCTCAAGGGGCAGGTGCGCGGGCGCACGGTGATCGACGTGAAGGCCTGAAATGCGGCGCGTCCTGATCGTCAACGGCCCCAACCTCAACCTGCTCGGCGAGCGTGAACCCGGCCTCTATGGCGGCACCTCGCTCGCCGACGTCGAGGTCAGGTGTCAGGCACTCGGCGCCGAGCTGGGCCTGGAGGTGAGCTGCTTTCAGAGCAACCACGAAGGCGCCTTGATCGATCGCGTACAGGCCGCCCGCGCCACCGAGGACGCGCTCATCGTGAACGCCGGCGGCTATAGCCACAGCTCGATCGCGCTCGCCGATGCGCTTCGCGCCTTCGATGGCCGCATCGTGGAGGTGCACGTCACCAACATTCACCGGCGCGAGCCCTTCCGCCACCACTCGCACATGGCGCCGGTGGCTGACGCAGTCATCTGCGGTTGTGGTGTGCTGGGCTATGAGCTGGCGCTCCGCTTCCTCGCCGCCGACAGTCCCACATGACCAAGCTTGACGTCGATTCTTCGCTCATCGAAACGCTGGCCGAGCTGCTCGACCGCACCGGTCTCTCGGAAATCGAGCTCGCCGACGGCGACCGCCGCGTGCGCGTGGTCCGGCGCGAGGCCCTGGCACCCGCCGCCGCGCCGCCGCCGCCTCAGCTCGCTTCTCAGCCTTCGTCCACGCCACCCGCAGCCGCCCGCGAGGCGCCCCGCGAAGGCCTCATCACCTCACCCATGGTGGGGACCGTGTATCTGGCGCCGGAGCCGGGAGCCGCACCGTTCGTGTCGGTCGGGGCCACCGTCAAGCAGGGGCAGACCTTGCTCATCGTCGAGGCGATGAAGGTGATGAACCCGATCCGCGCGCCCAAGGCCGGCACGGTGGTCGAGATCCTCGCCAGCAACGCCGCCCCGGTCGAGTTCGGCGAGCCCCTGCTTGTGCTCGCCTGAGGCGCCGCACGGTGTTCCGAAAGATCCTCATCGCCAACCGCGGCGAGATTGCGGTGCGCATCCTCCGCGCTTGCCGCGACCTCGGCGTGCAGACGGTCGCGGTGCACTCGACCGCCGATGCCGCGGCGATGCACGTGCGGCTCGCCGACGAGAGCGTCTGCATCGGCCCGCCGCCGGCGGGCGAGAGCTATTTGAACAAGGCCTCCATCCTCGCCGCGGCCGAGATCGCGGGCGCCGACGCGATCCATCCGGGCTACGGCTTTCTCTCCGAGAACGCCGACTTCGCCGCCATGGTCGAGGACCACGGCCTCGCCTTCATCGGGCCACGGCCGGAGCACATCCGGACGATGGGTGACAAGATCGAAGCCAAGCGCGCGGCGCTCGAGCTCGACCTACCCGTGGTGCCGGGCTCGCCGGGACCGCTCACCACGTTCGAGGAGGCGTCCGCTACCGCCGACGAGGTGGGCTACCCGGTGCTCATCAAGGCCGTCGCCGGTGGTGGCGGCCGCGGCATGACGCTGGTGTGGAGCGAGGCGGACCTCGAAGA
The DNA here is from genome assembly GCA_028279345.1 of Geminicoccaceae bacterium. Lineage (GTDB taxonomy): Bacteria > Pseudomonadota > Alphaproteobacteria > Geminicoccales > Geminicoccaceae > JAAAPF01. The sequence continues at coordinate 73,163 of JANQNY010000045.1, read as the reverse complement.
GGCCTACCGGACGGCGCGCGGCGAAGCGCTCGCGGGCTTCGGTGATGACCGCGTCTATCTGGAGAAGTATCTGGATCACCCGCGCCACATCGAGGTGCAGGTGTTGGGCGATGGGCAAGGGCATGCCGTGCACCTCGGCGAGCGCGACTGCACCCTGCAGCGGCGGCACCAGAAAGTCCTCGAAGAGGCGCCCGCCCCGATCCTGACCGCCACCCAGCGTCACGAGCTCGGCGAACGCGTCGCGGTGGCGATGCGGCGGCTCGGCTATCGCGGTGCCGGGACGGTCGAGTTCCTCTACCAGGACGGCACCTTCGCCTTCATCGAGATGAACACGCGGCTCCAGGTCGAGCATCCGGTCACGGAGCTCGTTTCGGGCATCGATCTGGTCGTCGAGCAGATCAGGATCGCCGCAGGCGAGCCCCTCCGCCTGGGCCAGGATGCCATCCGCTTCGATGGTCATGCGATGGAGCTCAGGATCACGGCTGAGGACTCGGAGACCCTGCTGCCCATGCCGGGGCGCGTCACCTACTACCACGCGCCTGGTGGACCAGGGATCCGCGTGGACAGCGCGCTCTACGCAGGTGCGGTCGTGCCACCCTACTACGACAGCCTGATCGCCAAGCTGATTAGCTGGGGGCCCGATCGGGAGACTTGCCGCAAGCGACTACTGCGTGCACTCCAGGAATATGTCATCGAAGGCTGCGGAACGACGATCCCGCTGTTGCGGGAACTGCTGACGGCCGAGGACGTGCAGGCGAACCGCTACGATACGGGATGGCTCGGGCGGTTCCTCGAGGCACGGGCACGCGGGAGGTAGCAACCGGCACGCCATGAGCGAGCTGCGCCCCGATACCCTGCTTTGCGCTTATTCGGTGGGCATCTTTCCGATGGCCAACGACCGGCATGATCAGGAGATCTTCTGGGTCGAGCCGCGACGGCGCGGCATTATACCCCTCGATCAATTCCACATCCCGCGGAGCCTCAAGAAGGTGCTCCGCAGCGACCGGTTCCGCGTGACGGTCGACAGCGCCTTCGAAGGGGTCATCCGCGCCTGCGCCGAGCCCGCACCGGGTCGCCACCGCACCTGGCTCAACGACGAGCTGATCGCCGCCTACTGCAGCCTCGCGGCCGCCGGTCACGCGCACAGCGTCGAGACCTGGCGTGACGACCAGCTCGTCGGCGGGCTCTACGGCGTCTCGATGGGTGCGGCGTTCTTCGGCGAGAGCATGTTCTCCCGCGAACGCGATGCCAGCAAGGTGGCGCTCGTGCATCTCGTCGAGCGCTTGGCGGCGCGCAGCTTCAAGCTGCTCGACAGCCAGTTCATGACGGATCATCTGCGGCAATTCGGCGGCGTCGAAATCGACCGCGACGCCTACCGCCGCCGCCTACGCCAAGCACTCCTCGCCAACGCCAGCTTTGGGTAGGCACAGGAACGTTCGGTGGATACATCGCTGGTTAGAGATCGGAGGCTCGCGTCCGGCCGATGGTGGGCTTCCGCGCCGCTTCACCCAGACGACCGAAACGAACCCTGAGCGTCGATCGAGTGGCATTGCCGCGAGGTGCCGCTCCAACCCAATACGGACGCTCCAAATGCCAAATCCGGAATGGAGACCCCTTAGTCCGCCATCAGGTCGGTGCGGCGCGTCTCGATAGCGTCCACAAATGCTGGCGCATCGACGTTAGCGATGGGAATGCGGCCCACGGCGGGGCGGCGGAAGTCGATTCGGTCAACATGCGCGATCAGGTCCGCGCTATTAGGCACACCTCGCGTGTTAACCTGCATGACATCGGGGTAGATGGGCGCTACCGAGCCCCAGTCCGAGTAGGCGGTCAGGCCGACGTTGAGCATCTGCGGCAAATCGGGCCTAATGATCTGGTCGATCACCGTCCATTCCGCAACACCTTCGGCGCGGTGCATCAGCGTGAACAGCTCGGCATGACGGGCGACGCGCAGCTCCACCCAGCCTGTCGGCGAAGGCAGGATCTTCAATGTCGACAGCGAATTCGTCGTCGTCTTGATCTCAAACTGCGGCTCGCCGGCCGGCGCGGATGTACCGATAGAGAAGAACAGCCAGTTCTCCTGGCCCGGCGCCCACGTCGCCGCCGAGACATCGCGCGGGGCGCGCACGAACAGTCCGGCCAACGAGAACAGCGTCTGCGGGAGGTCGGCGGTCGTGCCAGTCACGCGGATGCGTGTTGTGACGATGAAGTCACCGTCGACTTGGCGATAAAGATGCCCCCCTTGCAGGTCCTCGAACCAGCCGCCGGATGTCGGCTGCAACACTAGCGTCCCGTCCTCGACACGCGGCGGCGCCCATTTCGGCGTGAAGCCCTCGGGCGCGTGTTCCGACCACGCCGCCAGCGCCGAAGTGTCGTCGAAGCCCGTGGACAGCGACGCCAAATCGTTCGCCAAGACAGCAGCGGGCGCCAGTGCGGCAACGAGCATGGCAATCGAGAAGCGTGACGGCATGAACTGCGTTCCTTCGACCGTGGCGTACTGCTGCCACTTGCCCGCAGCCGCCACCTCACTCAATATCGCCCAGTGATAGTTTCGATAAACTCAGGTTATCGAGTTGCCCGGCTTTGAGGACCACGCCGCGGCCGTGGCGCTGTTCGAGGAGCGCCATTTCGGCCGCGCCGCGCGCCGCCTCTCTGTGACCCAGCCAGCACTGACCGCCCGATTACGGCGGCTGGAAGCGATTGTTGGCGCGCGGCTTTTTGAGCGTAGCCGAAGCGGTGTGGTTCCAACGGCGGCCGGCTCGGCCTTTGTCGAAGGTGCGCGGCGTGTGCTGGACGCGGCGGGGGGCGCAGTGGAAGCCGCGCGGGCGGCGCGCGACGGCTTTGGGCTGATGCTGCGTATTGGGCTGACCCAGATCGCGGCGGCTCAGATCGTCGCTCCAGTGCTGGCGGCGTTCCGGCGCGACAACCCGCACGCGCGGCTGCTGCTGACTGAGAGCACGACGGCTGGCCTCGAGCGCGCTCTGGAACAGGGTCGCATAGACGCCGCTTTCGCCCATCCGCCGCTTCACGCGCCAGGCCTGTCGCAGCGCGTGCTATGGCGAGCAGTGCTGGAGCGCCGCCAACTCGATCCCGCTACCGCCGGTCGGCCATTGGTGCGCTACCCGCGGCAGGAAGCTCCTGTGATGATGGGACAGATCGACCGCACGCCTTGCGACAGCGATGACACGCTTGGCGCGGCAGAGGCCGACACCGCGGTCGGCGCACTCGCTTTGTCGGCGGCGGGCTACGGCCCAGCCATTGTGCCACAGGACTTTCCATCCTTCGGCTTCCCGTCGCCCGAAGCGACGCCGCTGGCGACGATCACCTTGGAGACATGCGTAGCGTGGCGTTCGCTCGATCGGCGGCCGGCGATCAAGTCGCTTCTCGCCGTGGCGCACGCTGTCGCTGGGGATAGTGAGCCGACCGCGAAGCCATAGACGCTCATAGCCCAGGCGAATGACAGCTTCATCCGCAAGGCGGCCGAAGTCGATCGATGCTCAAGGGTCGGTTCCAGGTCCAACGTCGACGCGGCTGGCACACGACAGCGCACCACTAGAGTACGTGATTGGACGAGGCAGAGACCGCTAGCGCGTGGCTCCGAAGAAGCGCGAAAGCGAACTCGATGTCGGTCGGGAGATGTCATCCCCGCAAGCTCTAACGATTGACGGTGGTCATCGCCGCACCGACGCCAATGAACGTCCCGCCAGTCGCGCGATTGAACCAGCGGCCGTAGCGGGCGAGCCTCGGCGCGATGCGGTCGGCGAGGCCGGCCAGCACCAGCTCGTAGACGATCTCGACGACCACGAAGGTGCCGCCGAACACCAGCAGCTGCACCGCAAACGGAACGCCCGGCACGATGAACTGCGGCAGGAAGGCAGCGAAGAAGAGCAAGCCCTTCGGGTTCGAGACGGCCACCAGGAAGCCCTGGGCGAACATCCGCCAGGGGCCCATCCGCCGAACTCCGGAAGCAGCCGCATCGCGGGCGATCACGGGCGCCGGTGAGCGCCAGATGCGAACGCCAAGGTAGACTAGGTAGACAGCACCAAGCCACTTGGCGACCGTGAAGGCCTGCTCGGAAGCCGCCAGCAGCGCGCCCATGCCGGCAAGCGAGGCCGCGATGAGCACGAAGAAGCCCAACGCCGCGCCGAGCACGGTGAAGATCGTCGGGCGAAAGCCGAAGCATGCGCCGTGGGTGAGCGACAAGAGCCCGTTCGGTCCGGGGGTCAGTGACAGGCCGACGGCCGCCAGCAGATAGATCAACCAGAGTTCGATGCTCATGCCGCGTGGCCCGTGAAATCCTCGCTGCTTTATCTCATCGAGGCAGGATGCCTACCAAGACGCAGCGCGCGAGTGATGTTCGCCACCGCGACCTTGCCCTCTTGCGTTCCGATCCGACAAGAGCCGCGCACGCCCGCGCGCCGCACCCATTGCACTGCGGGGCCAGTCGTGCCTTATCCGCGGCATGTCCAGGCTGATGTTCACCAAGATGCACGGGCTCGGCAACGACTTCGTCGTTGTCGACGCGCGCGAGCATGCCGTCGCGCTGGACGCCGCCGCGGTGCGGGCGCTCGCCGACCGACGGCGAGGCGTCGGCTGCGACCAGCTCATTGTGCTGGAGCCGAGCGCCGAAGCCGATCTGTTCATGCGTATCTACAACGCCGATGGCCAGGAGGCGCAGGCCTGCGGCAACGCCACCCGCTGCGTCGCCAAGCTGACACACGCCCAAGAAGGTGTCATCGAAACGGTCGCAGGTCGCCTCCCCTGGCGCGCCGAGGGCGACGACATTGAGGTCGATATGGGACCCGTGCGCACGGCTTGGCACGAAATCCCCCTCGCGCGCGAGGGGCCCGATACCGCACGCGTCGACCTCTCGGTTGGGCCGCTCAACGGCCCCGCGTGCTGCAATGTCGGCAACCCGCACGCCACCTTCCTGGTCCTCGACGCCGACGCGGTCGACCTGGGGAGCCTAGGGCCGCTGGCGGAGCGGCACCCGCTCTTTCCGGAAGGGGCCAATATCGGAATCGTCGAGGTGAGGAGCCCAAGCGAGCTGCGTCTGCGCGTCTGGGAGCGGGGCGCCGGTGTCACCCAGGCCTGCGGCTCCGGCGCCTGTGCAGCGCTCACGGCAGCGCACCGCCGCGGTTTCGCCGAGCGACGCGCCACCGTCCACCTTGACGGCGGCCCGCTGTTGATCACATGGCGCGAGGCTGACCACCACGTCCTCATGCGAGGCCCCACGGCGCATGTCTTCAGCGGTATGATCGATCTGGACGAGCTGAGCCTTGAGCGCGCCTGAGTTCCTCACCTTCGGCTGTCGCCTCAACGCCTTCGAAAGCGAGGTGATGCGCGCGCACGCGGCCGCAGCCGGGCTTGACGACCTGGTCGTCGTCCACACCTGTGCCGTTACCCGCGAGGCTGAGCGGCAAGCTCGCCAGGCGATCCGCCGGGCACGGCGCGAGCGCCCGGACGCGCACATCGTCGTTACCGGCTGTAGCGCGCAGATCGACCCCCAGCGCTATGCGGCGATGGCGGAGGTCGACCGCGTCGTCGGCAATGCCGAGAAGCTGCGCCAGGAAACCTGGCGCGCGCTGTTTGGAGAGGCGGCCCCGCCGGTGCAAGTCGGCAACATCATGGCGGTGCGCGAGACGGCAGAGCATCTGGTCGACGGGTTCGACGGCCGCAGCCGCGCGTTCGTTCAGGTGCAGCAGGGCTGTGATCACCGCTGCACCTTCTGCGTGATCCCCTACGGCCGCGGGGCCAGCCGCTCGGTAGCGCTGGGCGCGATCGTCGCGCAGGTGCGGAAGCTCATCGAGGCCGGCTATCTCGAGGTCGTGCTGACAGGCGTCGATCTCACCTCCTACGGCAAGGACCTGCCGGGTCGCCCGAGCTTGGGCTCGATGATCGAGCGCCTGTTGCGCCTCGTGCCCGAGGTCGAGCGGCTGCGCCTCTCATCGATCGATCCGGCTGAGGTCGACCCGACACTGGAGCGGTTGATCGCGACGGAAGCGCGGCTCATGCCGCACGTGCATCTGAGCGTTCAGGCGGGGAGCGACCTGATCCTCAAGCGCATGCGGCGGCGCCACGCGCGCAACGACGTCATCCGGTTGACCGAACGACTGCGGGCGCGCCGCCCGGAGCTCGCCTTTGGCGCCGACCTCATTGCGGGCTTCCCCACCGAGACCGAGCAGCATTTCGAAGACACCTTGCGGCTGGTCGAGGAGGCAGGCTTGAGCTTCCTCCATGTCTTCCCCTACTCGCCACGACCGGAAACGCCCGCCGCACGCATGCCGCAACTGCCGAAGGCCGCGATCAAGGAGCGTGCGGCGCGGTTGCGCGCTGCCGGCGATGCGGCACTCGCCCAGCTCTGCGGCCGGCTCATCGGCCAGGAGCACGACGTGCTGCTCGAACGCGGCGGGCGGGGGCACACACCGCACTTCGCCCCCATCGTCCTCGCCGGCGACGGCGCCGCGGGCGCGATCGTCAGAGTGCACGCAACGCGCCACGAGGGCGGCGTGCTGCACGGCCGGATCGCCGCCTGATGGCGTCCTGGTGGGAACGGCTGAGAGGCGGCCTCAAGCGCTCCTCGCAATCACTGACCGACAACGTCACGGCGATCTTCACCAAGCGGCGCCTCGACGATGAGACATTGGAAGAGCTCGAGGAAGCTCTGATCCAGGCGGACCTCGGGGTCGTGACGGCCGGAAAGCTCTGCCAGCGCCTCGCCAAGGATCGCTTCGGCAAGGACGTCTCGGACATCGAGGTCAAGGAAGCGCTCGCCGGCTACATCACCGAGACGCTCGCCCCCATCGCCAAGCCGCTCCGCGTCGAAGGCGCCCGGCCTTTCGTCGTGCTCGTGGCGGGCGTGAACGGGACGGGCAAGACGACCACGATCGGCAAGCTGGCGGCCGAGCTCGCGCGCGACGGTCGGCGGGTCGGCGTGGTGGCCGGCGACACTTTCAGGGCGGCCGCAATCGAGCAGCTCGAGGTCTGGAGCGAGCGCGCCGGTGTTGCGCTCTTCAAGGCGGAACCCGGTGCCGATGCCGCCGGCCTCGCCTTCGACGCCCTGGTGCGAGCCAAGACCGACGGGCTCGACGTGCTCCTGGTCGACACGGCCGGCCGGCTGCACAACAAGGCGACGTTGATGGACGAGCTCAAGAAGATCGCCCGCGTGCTCAAGAAGCAGGACGACGCGGCACCGCACGCCAGCATCCTCGTACTCGACGCGACGACCGGGCAGAACGCCCACCGCCAGGTGGAGCTTTTCAGGGACGCGGTGGACGTGACCGGGCTCGTGGTGACCAAGCTCGACGGCAGCGCGCGCGGCGGCGTGGTCGTGGCGCTCGCCGAGAGCTTCGGCTTGCCGGTGCACGCCGTCGGCGTCGGCGAAGGCATCGACGACCTTCGCCCGTTCGAGGCAGATGCCTTCGCCCGTGCGCTGTTGGACGTGGAGCCGGCATCGGCTAGGAGTTCCTAGCCAGCTCTCAGCAAGGACCCACTATGTCGCGTAGCCTCGTCGAGACGATCCTCGGAGCGATCGTGCTCATCGTCGCCTTGGGCTTCGTCGCCTACGCCTACACGACGAGTGACGTCGCCGACCCCGGCGGCTACCGCGTCGACGCCGCCTTCGACCGGATCGACGGGATCACCGTCGGCTCCGATGTCCGGATCAGCGGCATCAAGGTCGGCCAAGTGCTCGCGAGCCGGCTCGATCCGGTCTCGTTTCAGGCGATCCTTACCTTGAGCGTGGCGAACGACGTCGAGCTGCCGAGCGACAGCTCGGCCAGGATCCTGAGTGAAAGCCTGCTCGGGGGCCGTTATGTCGACCTGCAGCCGGGTGCGGAGATGGAGCTGCTCGCGGACGGCGACGAGATCGCGTTCACGCAGTCGGCGATCAACCTCGAGGACTTGATCGGCCGGTTCGTCTTTTCGGGTTCTGAAGAAGGCTGAACGTGCGCGCATCTTTCGTTGCCCTCCTCACCTTGCTGGCGCCGTCGGCTTGGGCCGACGTGGACCTCCCACGCGACATCGCGCGGCTCCAGGGGCTCGACAAGCAAACGGCGCGGGTCTCGACGTTCGACATCGTCGTCGGCGACACGATGACGTTCGGGAGCCTGCTGATCACCCCGCGCGCATGCTACGAGGCACCGCCGACCGATTCGCCGGAGAGCGCAGTCTATCTCGAGATCGACGACGTGCCGCCGCAGAGTGCGCCGGAAGAGGCCTTCCGGGGCTGGATGTTCGCGTCCAGCCCGGCGCTTTCGGCGCTGGAGCACGCGCGTTTCGACGTGTGGGTGCTGGACTGCCTTGAGCGTGCGGAGATCCTTCCCGACAACGAGAACGCGGAACCGTCGCCCGAGACCGGTCCTCCACGGCGACGCCCCGGGTGAACAACGACGCTGGTCCCAGCCGGGCTGGCTGCCCGTAGGTCGCGGGCACACACATCCGTTCGGCAAAAACTGACGTTGAAGCGCGACGCGGCGCACGGCAATGTGCTCGGACCCGGGACATTCCTTAGAAGCGCGACCCGCGGGCGCTGGCGAAAGAGAGGCGATGCAAGGAATTCTCAGCGGGCTACGCGTGATTGAGGGCTCGGCCTTTGTCGCGATGCCGTCCGGCGGCATGACACTGGCGCAAATGGGTGCGGACGTGATTCGCTTCGATCAGATCGGCGGCGGGCTCGACTACACGCGCTGGCCGGTCACCCTCGACGGCAAGCACAGCCTCTTCTGGGCGGGCCTCAACAAGGGCAAGCGGTCGATCGCCGTCGATCTTCGCAATCGAGAAGGGCAAGAGCTGCTCACCAACCTGATCACCGCGCCGGGCGAGAATACCGGCATCTTCTCGACCAATTTCCCGGCTAAGGGCTGGCTCAGCTACGAACGGCTGAAAGAGCAGCGGTCCGACCTCATCATGGTCAACCTCACCGGCCGCGCAGATGGCACCTCAGAGGTCGACTACACGGTGAACCCGCAGGTCGGCCTGCCCAACATGACGGGCCCCAACGTCTTTCCGCGACCCGTCAATCACCTGCTGCCAGCTTGGGACTGCATTGCGGGACAAATGTCCTGCGTCGGCCTGCTCGCCGCCGAGCGCCATCGGCGGATCACCGGCCAGGGCCAGCTGGTCAAGCTGGCGCTCAAGGACGTGGCGCTCGCGATGGTCTCGCATCTGGGCATGATCGCCGAGGTCATGGTCAACGACACCGATCGGCCACGCGACGGCAACTATCTCTATGGCGCGTTCGGCCGCGACTTCGCCACGCTCGACGGCAAGCAGGTCATGGTCGTGGGCCTGAGCAAAGGGCAGTGGCAGTCGCTCCTCAAGGCGACCGAGCTCGCCGACCAGATCGAGGCGCTCGAGCAGCGGCTCAAGCTCGACTTCTCCGACGAAGGCAACCGCTTCCGTGCGCGCCGCGAGATCTCGCGCATCTTCGAGCCGTGGTTCGCGACGCGCATGCTCGCCGAGGTGCGGGCCCGGCTCGACGAGGCCGGCGTCACCTGGGCGCCCTACCGCACGATCCGTGAGATGATCGAGCTCGACCCCGATTGCTCGACGGCCAACCCGCTGTTCGAGACGGTCCAACAGCCAGAAATCGGACGGTATCTGATGCCAGGCTCGCCGTTGTATTTCGGCGACGCGGAAGCCGTGCCGGTGCGCCGAGCCCCAAGGCTCGGCGAAAACACGGAAGAGATCCTCCTCGACGTGCTCGGCCTGCCTGAGCACGATGTCGCGCGACTGCACGATTCCGGCGTCGTCGCGAGTGCCACCGCCGAAGGCTGACGTGAGCAACGAGGCGCTACGCATCCGCCGGCCGGAAGCGCGCGATGCAGAGAGCCTGGCGGCGTTGGTCAACGCGCTGAACAGCGAGCTACGCGAGCCGGTGCAGGAGATGACGGCCGCCAGTGCAAGAGCGGATCTCGTTGGCGACAATGCTTGGTTGGAGACGCTGCTCGCCGAGGAGGGTGGCGCTGCGGTCGGCTATGCCACCTTTCACCCCGCGTACGAATCGACGTTCGCCGCCCGTGGCTTCTACGTGCCGGATCTCTTCGTCACCAAGGCAGCGCGCGGCCGCGGGATCGCGCGCGCCTTGCTCGCTGCCGTCGCCGTCAATGCCCGCGAACGGGGTGCCATCTTTCTCTGGTGGATATCCAAACCCTGGAACGAGAGAGCCCGGGCCATGTACCGCAGCATCGGTGCCATCGAGGAGCCCGTCTGCGCACATGCGCTGTTCGGCGCGCCTTTCGAGCGCTTGGCGGACCGCGCTCACGTGTGATGGCCGCCGAGCGACCATGCAGAGCGATGCGTTGGAGAGCGGCTAGAGCCGCGTCCGCCCACCCGGCTGCGCAGCGCCGCCCGCTCAGTTGGCGGTCACGTTCGCTGGGTCCTCGTCGACGCCTTGGAGGATGAGCTCGCGGGAGATCGCTCGCGACGACGCTTCGGGCAACGGGCGGAAGGTGGAGAGACCGTCCTGCACCCTCGTTTCGATCACGTTGAACACGATGTCGAAATCAACATCCTGCCGGTCTTCTGCGAAGGCATAAACCAATGCCAAGTCGCACAGCGAGTTGATCAGCCGCGGCAGGCCACGCGAGAAATAGTGGACAGCACCGATCGCCGCATCATCGAACAGGGCCGGGCCAGCACCAGCAGTAGCCAGGCGATGTTCGATGTAGGCACGGGTATCTTCGAGATCGAGTGACTTCAGATGATAGTCGATGGAAATACGCTGAACGAATTGGCGCAAATCACTCTGCTGCAGCGTTCTACGCAGCTCGGGTTGGCCTACTAGGATCAATTGCAGCAGATGGTCTGCCTCAGCGTTGATATTGGAGAGCATCCGCAACTGCTCGAGAGCGTCGCGACCTAAATTCTGCGCCTCGTCGACGATGAGCACGACACGTTGACCGCGCGCATAGCGTTCGATGAGGAAATCCGTGAAGACCTGATGCTGCTGAACCGCATCACCGCCGACGAAGTCGAGATCGAAGGCGAGCATGATCCACTTCATCAGCTCGCCGAAAGATTCGTGGGTGTTGGTCACGAGACCGACCAGCACGTTGGCGTCGACGGAGTGCAGCAGATGCCGAAGCAGCGTCGTCTTGCCGGTGCCGACCTCACCCGTGAGGACGACATAGCCCGTCTGCTCGGCGAGGCCGTATTCGAGCATGTGCATGGCCATCGCGTGGGTGCGGCCAGCATACAGGAAGCGCGGATCTGGCAGGAGCGAGAAGGGCTTCTCTTGTAGTCCGAAATGAGCCTCGTACACGCTCGTTACCTCGCTTCGGCGACCCTGTGCTCAGCGATAGCCATAGGTCATGTAATCGGAAACGCTGTCGGCGTGGTTCATAACACAACCAATGTACTTGGTCTCATCGAGCAGCTCTGCCGCCCGCTGCACGTCCTCGCGGCGGGTGCGACGCTGCTCCACCACCAGCATGCAGCTGTCGACAAAGGTCTGGACGGCGAGCGGCTCGTCGGTCAGCAGCAAGGGCGGACAGTCGACCACGACATAGCCGCCGGTAGTCTGGCCGACGAGCTCGCGCACGAGATCGCGGGCACGCGTGGAGGCGATGAGCTCCGAAGCGCGCACCATCGGCCGCATCTGCGGAAGGACATACAAGTTGCTGTTCTCGACGTTGACGACGACCTCCTCGAGGTCGGCGCTTCCCTCCACATAGTCGGACACGCTATGGGCGGCCTCGATGCCGAGGGTCTTGCACACGGATGGCCGCCGGAAATCCATGTCGACCAAGAAGACTGGGCCTTCGGCCCGCCGAGCGAGGCTGAAGGCGAGATTGGTCGCGACGAGGGTCTTGCCTTCCCCGTCACGGGCACTGAGGATCGCCACGCTGCGGCCGCCGAGGGTCTCCAGTCGCAGAACGATCTGCGTGCGCAGGCTGCGGAAGATGTCGGCCCGCGCGTCCTCCAGATCGGCAGCGACCACGCGGGTTTGGCGGAGATGCGTCGGATCGAGCGTCACGCTCTGGAAACGGTGCCGTACGGCCTCCAATGAGGCAGGGGGAGCGCTGGGCTTCATCGTCGATGCGGCAGCGCGGCCGGGGCCGGCCATCACAGTCGCCCGCTGCTGGCGTGCGCGCTCTATCGCTTGCTGGATCTTTTCCAAGGCCACACTCCAGGCCAGGCGCGAGAGCCGCGCGATTGCGATCAACGACCATGCGTCACTGCGGCCCGCCGACGTGCGACGACACGGCCATCGGTAACCTGATCGAGCGTCCACCGAGATGACGCTACATGGACAGCGCTCCCGAGAGAGCGAACAGTCCGTGGGCCAACGACGGGTCGGACGCAGTTGCGTTTACGGCGTATACCGCGGGTTTCTAAATCAAAGGTTTTGATAGGATTTGCAAGCGTTACGAGGCCCAGCGCTCATCCTGGTATGCGCACCGCGCCAGGGCGCGTGGCCCCCTGGCTGCCGGGCATGTTCTATTTTTGTTCTATCTGCTTGACAGACATCAAAACGGTTATAGAACATTTCAAGAACAAAGATGATCCGTCTCAAGCTTGAGGAGCGGTGGTGCGTGCCATGAACGACGTATGCCTGCTGTCGGCTGCGTCCGATCCTACCGCCGATCTTCTGGCCTTGCGGGCCGCCATGGCCCGGCTTGGCGGACGCTGCAGCAGAACATGCGCCACCGTAGCAGAGCTGGGCGCCGTGGCCCTCGATCGCGCACTTCCCGGCGGCGGTCTGCGGCTCCAAGCCATACACGAGGTTGGTGGGCGCGGTGCTGCGGGCTTTACGGCAGCACTCGCCGGGCGCGTTGCCCGGGTCCGGCCTGGTCTCGTTGTCTGGTGCCAGCACCGCCGGCGGCGCCGTGACGAGGGCATGCTCCACGGCCCGGGGCTCATGGCGTTCGGTCTCGATCCCGACCGCATTCTCCTCGTCGACGGCGCGAACGACGCGCAGGTCCTCTGGGCCATGGAAGAGGCGCTGCGTTCGACCGCGGTCACCGCCGTCGTCGGCGAGGTGGAGCGGCTCGACCTCTTCAGGAGCCGCCGGCTGCACCTCGCCGCCGAAACCGGTGGTGGCGTCGGGCTGCTGCTCAGGCCGGCAGCCACGTTGCTCGAGCCCAGCGCTGCCGTCACCCGCTGGCGGGTCCGACCCGCACCGTCCCTCTCCCGCTGGCCCGGCGAGCTTGGTCCGCTCACCTGGAGTGCCGAACTCTGGCGCGCCAAGGGCGCTGTTCCGCGCCGTTTCGAGGTGGTCTTCGATGAGCCGACGCTACGTTTCGATCTGGTTGCCGACCTGGCCCACGGATCGTTTTCGGCTGCAGCTGCGGCGCACGGGTGAACCCGATCACGCGGGAAAGCCCTTCGCGCTGCTGCGTATGGAGGCGAGCGGCCCCCGGCTCTACGCGCTCACCCGAGAGGCCGCGGCGACCAAGCTGCACTGCGGTCTGGGCCTCGCCGATGCCCGCGCCATCTGCCCCGGGCTCGCCGTGGCCGACGCCGATCCCAAGCGTGATGCCCAAGCCCTCGAGGCACTAGCACTCTGGTGCGGTCGCTATACCCCTTGGACTGCCACCGACGGCGACGACGGCGTGCTGCTCGATATCACCGGCTGCGCACATCTCGCGGGCGGCGAGGCGAATCTCATGGCCGATCTCGAAACACGCCTCGCGCCCTTGGGCTTCGCGATGCGTGCGGCGAGCGCTGCCAATCCTGCCGCCGCCTGGGCCTGGGCACGCTTCGGTACGGGTGGCGTGCTCGCCGGCACGCGCACCGAGACCGCCATGCTGAACCTGCCCATCACCGCCCTGAGGCTCGAGCCCGCTACCGCGCAAGGGCTCGTGCGACTGGGCTTCAAGCGTGTGCGCGATCTCGAAGCTGTCCCGCACAGTACCCTGACGACCCGGTTCGGCGCCGTTCCCGTCCAACGGCTACATCAGCTCATGGGTCGCATGGAGGTGCCGTTCACCGCGCTCGCGGCACCTTCGTGCCACGCCGTGCGCCTTGCCTGGGCCGAGCCTCTGGGTACGACCGAGGGTATCGAAGCAGCACTCGGCGAAGCACTCGCAAGCCTCTGCCGCGTGCTCGAGCACGCCCAGCTCGGCGCCCGTGTGCTGCAGCTCGACTTGGCACGCCTCGACGGCGCGCTGCATCGCCTTCAGGTCCGAACAGCCTGTGCAAACCGCGAACCCAAGGCGCTCTTTCGCCTCTTTCGCGACGATCTAGACGGGCTCGACCTCGGCTTCGGCATCGAATGTTTGCGGCTCGCGGCGACCCGAACCGAGCAGCTCGGCGCCCGCCAGCTCCATTCCGATGGTGGCAGCGGTGGCGAAGCCAGAAGCGAAGCCGAGGCGCGGCTCACCGAACGCCTCACCCAGCGGCTGGGCATCGACCGTGTCCGCCGCTTGCGCGCCAACGACAGCCATTGGCCCGAGCGCACCATTCGGCTCGTCCCGGCGCTCGACGCCCCCTCGCCGGCGCCCTGGCCGACGCGGGGGCCACGCCCGCTGCGTCTCCTGGAAGAGCCACGACCGATCGGCGTCGTCGCCGCGGTCCCCGACGGCGCGCCGCGACGGCTACGTTTCGGCGGCGGGCTCGCCGATGTCGTCGCTGCCGAAGGCCCCGAACGGATCGAGCCCGAATGGTGGCGCGACCCCGAAGGCCAGCCGCGCGACTACTACCGCCTCGACCTGGCAGACGGTCGCCGCCTCTGGGTCCGCCGAGAAGGCGCCTTCGGCACCGGCGCCCCGCCACGCTGGACCCTGGACGGTCTGTTCGCCTGACATGCTTGCATTATGCTATCATCATGACTGTTCCGTTCGGAGCCTCGGCCATGGGTAACGTCACCATCCGCAATCTCGACGATGATGTCATCGAGCGCCTTCGGAACCGAGCACGGCACCATCATCGTTCCCTCGAGGCGGAGCTGAGAGACATTGTGACCAACGCAGTTCGTCCCGTGGACATCGGGGCGTTCAAAGCAGCAGCAGCCGATATCCGTACCCGTACTGCCCGCCGTACACAGACGAACAGCACACTCTTGATCCGCGAGGATCGCGATCGTTGACCATCGTTCTCGACGCAAGCGTCGTCTTGAAGTGGTTCGTTCAAGAGGAGCGGACGGACGATGCGTTATGGCTCATCGATCATGCTTCCGACTTGCTGGCGCCTGATCTCCTCATCCTCGAAGTCACGAACGCGCTCTGGAAGAAGCTGCGTCGCGGCGAGATCGACCGGATCGATCTCGACGACACGATGCGTTGTCTCAAACATGGCGTGCCGGTACTCGTGCGGACGCACGACCTCATCGACGAGGCCGTGCCCATCATGCTTGAGCTCGATCATCCGATTTACGACTGCGTTTATCTGGCGCTTGCCGAGGCAGCCGATGCCTCGCTCGTCACCGACGACAGGCGCTTGCGGGCGTCCGTCGCAGGTACGCGCTTCGACGCCCGCGTCGTCTCGCTCGGCGGTTGATCGTCCGCTCCCATGTCCGCCTACGCCGAGCTTCAGGTCACCACCAACTTCACCTTCCTCGAGGGCGGGTCGCACCCTGAGGAGCTGGTGCTGCGCGCGGCCGAGCTGGGCCTCGAAGCGCTCGCCGTCACCGACCGGAACAGCTTTGCCGGCCTCGTCCGTGCGCACGTCACCGCCAAGGATACGGGCTTGCGCTTTCTTCCCGGCGTGCGGCTCGACTTCACCTGCGGCCGCTCGCTGCTCGCCTGGCCGATCGACCGCCCGGCCTATGCCCGCCTCGCCAAGCTCATCTCCAAGGGTCGCCGCCGCGCCCCCAAGGGCCAGTGCCAGCTCGGCGTCGACGATCTCTATGCCGACGCTGCCGACGGTCTGGCCATCGCCGCCCTCCTCCCCAAGCTGCCCGACGGCACCTTCAAGGATTGGCTCACCGAGCTCCGCTGCGTCTTCTCCGACCGCGCGCATGTGGCCGCCTCGCCCCGCTTCGACGGGCGCGATCGCGCGCGCTTCGCGAGGCTCCAGGATCTCGCCAACAAGACCGAGTGCCGGCTCCTGGCGACGGGCGACGTTCTCTATCACACAGCCCTTCGCCGGCCGCTGCAGGACGTGCTCACCTGTATCCGCGAGCACGTCACCCTCGATCAGGCCGGCTCCCGGCTCCAACCCAACGCCGAACGCCATCTCAAGAGTGCCTTGGACATGGCTCGGCTGTTCCAGGACCATCCCGACGCGCTCCAGGCCGGCCTCGATATCGTTGCCCGCTGCACCTTCTCCCTCGACGAGCTCGCCTACGACTATCCGGTGCCTGAGAGTTACGCCGGCCTGACGCCGCAACAGGAGCTCGAGCGCCGCACCTGGGCGGGCGCTGCGGAGCGCTATCCCGAGGGGCTCTCCGAGCAGGTCGAGGCACAGCTTCGCCACGAGCTCGAGCTCATCGGCTCGCTCGACTACGCACCCTATTTCCTCACCGTCGACGATGTCGTCCGCTTCGCCCGCTCCGAGGAGATCCTCTGTCAGGGCCGCGGCTCAGCCGCGAACTCGGCGGTCTGCTACTGCCTCGGCGTCACCGCCGTCGACCCGGCGCACCTCGATCTTCTGTTCGAGCGCTTCGTCTCAACCGCCAGGAACGAGCCGCCCGACATCGACGTCGACTTCGAGCACGAGCGTCGCGAGGAGGTGATCCAGCACATCTACGAGACCTATGGCCGCGAGCATGCGGGGCTCGCCGCCACCGTCATCCGCTATCGCGCGCGCTCGGCGATCCGCGAGGTAGGTAAGACGCTGGGGCTGTCGCTCGATGCCGTCGACGCGCTCGCCCGGACCGTCTGGGGCTGGTCCACCGAAGGCCTCGATCCCGCGAAGCTGAGGGACTCGGGTCTCGACATGCAGGACGAGACGATCCGCATGGCGATCGAGCTCGCCAAGCAGCTCATCGGCTTTCCGCGCCACCTCTCGCAGCATGTCGGCGGTTTCGTCATCGCCAAGTCGCGCCTCGACGAGCTGGTGCCAATCGAGAACGCGGCGATGGACAAGCGCACCGTCGTCGAATGGGACAAGGACGACCTCGACGCGCTCAAGATGCTCAAGATCGACGTGCTGGCGCTCGGCATGCTCACCTGCATCCGTCGCGCATTTGATCTTTTACATGAGCATAAGCGTATAACACCTTCACTTTTTTGGATTCCAGATGACGACCCGCTTACCTATGCGATGATCTCCAATGCCGACACCATCGGCGTCTTTCAGATCGAGAGCCGGGCGCAGATGCAGATGCTGCCGCGGCTCCGGCCACAAACCTTCTATGACCTCGTCATCGAGGTAGCGATCGTCCGGCCCGGCCCGATCCAGGGCGACATGGTCCACCCCTATCTCCGGCGTCGCAACGGCGAGGAGCCCGTCACCTTTCCCTCGGACGCGCTGAAGCAGGTGCTCGGCAAGACCATGGGCGTGCCGATCTTCCAAGAACAGGCGATGAAGATCGCCATTGTCGCTGCCGGTTTCACACCCGCCGAAGCCGACGAGCTACGCCGCTCGATGGCGTCCTTCCGCAAGAACGGCAAGCTCGAGCAGTTTCACAAGAAGCTCGTCGACGGCATGGTCGAGCGCGGCTACGACGCCGCCTTCGCAGAGCGCTGCTTTCAGCAGATCAAAGGCTTCGGCTATTACGGCTTCCCGGAGAGCCACGCGGCGAGCTTCGCGCACCTCGTCTACGTGTCGGCCTGGCTCAAATGCCACCACCCGGACGTCTTCGCGGCAGCGCTCCTGAACGCCCAGCCGATGGGCTTCTACGGCCCCGCGCAGATCGTCAGGGACGCCCGGAACCACGCCGTCGAGGTGCGCCCGGTCGACGTCAACTGGTCCTTCTGGGACAACAGCCTCGAGCCGCGTCCGGTGCACGTCGCCGGCCCTCGCCACGCGCTCCGCTTGGGCTTTCGTCAGGTCAAGGGCCTGCGCCAGGACGCCATTGAGCGCCTCATCAAGGCGCGCGAGACGACCGGCGACTTCGCCGATGTCCAGGATCTACAGCGGCGTGCGACACTCGATCTAGCGACGCTCGAACGCCTCGCCGAAGCCGACGCCATGGGCTCGCTCAATCTCGTCCGCAGGCAGGCTCTATGGGCGGTTAGGGCTTTAAAGGACCAGCCGCTGCCGCTCTTCGACCAAGCGGAACTCGCGGCACCCGCAGGCTCCAATCGGCCGCCATTGCACCCCGAGCCGCATGTCGAGCTGCCGCCGATGCCCTTGGGCGAGGCGGTGGTCGAGGACTACACCTGGCTCAGGCTCTCCTTGAAGGCGCACCCGTGCGAGGTGCTGCGCCCGCTCCTTGCCCAAGAGGGCTGGCGGACCTGCGGCGCCATCCAAGAGGCGGAAGACTGCGCGCCTTTCCGTACGGCAGGGCTCGTGCTCATCCGCCAGCGACCGGGCTCTGCCAAGGGCGTCGTCTTCTCGACCCTCGAGGACGAGACCGGGATCGTGAACCTCGTCGTCTGGCCCAAGCTCCTCGATCGCTACCGCCCCATCGTCATGGCCGCCCGCCTGCTCGCCTGTGAGGGCCAGGTGCAGCGCACGGGCCAGGTCATCCACCTGGTCGCGCGCCGGCTCATCGACCTCACCGACAAGCTCGCGCTCCTCAC
Source organism: Geminicoccaceae bacterium (assembly GCA_028279345.1). Lineage (GTDB taxonomy): Bacteria > Pseudomonadota > Alphaproteobacteria > Geminicoccales > Geminicoccaceae > JAAAPF01. The sequence goes on along the minus strand of JANQNY010000045.1, from coordinate 54,591 downwards.
GGACGACCCCGACGCCGCCTACGAGGCCGTCGACAAGGCGATACCTCCATCGGATGAAGTCAAACGCCCCGCTACCGACCAGCGCGCGGGCAAGGGCCACCGCGGCAAGACCGCCGCCGATCCACGGCTCGTCCGCACCTTCGAACGAGCCGCAGCACGGGCCGATGCCGTCAAGAAGCCCTCGCCAGACGCACGCAGCGACCGACGCCTCGCCGAGAAACCCCAGCGCGCCCAAGAAGCGATGCCCAAGGGGCGGAATTTCCGATAACATGCATGCCAAACTTACGTGCAAGGTGCCAAAAACTCGCGGATCCGTTTCAAGCGCCTTGCTTCCATTCCTTCACGCAGAAGATCTATCGGATACAATCTATGAAAAATATTGCACCAAAAGAAATAACGCAACTCTTCAAAACAAACGGAACCCCCACTATCACGTACGTCCGACGAAACAATGGCCTTTTCGAAAAACGACTGCGCACAAGTTTAGACAATAAAGGACAAATTGTTCTTATTACTGGGCCATCCAAGACCGGAAAGAGTTCTCTTTTTAGAAACGTTCTCAACGAAGCCAAATTGGCACCAATAATTGTTCGTTCAGATCATACAAGATCGTCTGATGCAATTTGGCGCAGCGCCCTCGAAGAGGCTGGCGCCGTGCGGATCACGAACGATAGCAGTACAGACACAAGTGACGCGCGTTTGGCCGTGGAGGGCGAGTACGAGATTGGATGGAACCTCTTAGCGCGTGTTTTGGGCCGGGGGCGACTCGAAGGCGGCCTCCAACATGCAGCGACACAGATACGAGAAACCGTATTGGCCGACCCTTCCCCATCACACTTGGTGCCCCTGCTTAAGCAGAGTCAGCGAATACTCGTTTTGGAGGATTTTCATTATCTAAATGAAGAAACACAAAAAACCATATTTCAGCAGTGGAAAATCTTCTGCGATGAGGGAATTTCTGTCATTGTGATCGGTACTACCCACCATATCATAGACATCGCAAATTCAAATAAAGATCTCGTTGGCCGCACGACTCACCTTGAAGCTGGCAACTGGTCAAATGAAGACGTTTCGCAGATTTTTTTCCGAGGTTTCCAATTCATAAACGCCCATTTAAGCACCGAGCTTATTCAAACGCTAGCCCGTGAGTGCGTAGGCTTGCCAATAATTGCGCAGCAAATTTGGTCAGCAGCTCCTGATTGACAAGAATTCGCTGACGATACGACAGGCTAAGCAGAAAAACATTACGTTTGGTCGGGATGATTGCATAAATGCACTTTTCAATGTGGCATCTGCGCATTACTCGCAGATGCGCGACATTCATCAAATATTGACCGAGGGCGCGCGAAAAACGGCTCGCAGATATCCCACGTATGATGTTGTCTTATCATGCTTTCAAGTTGATCCTCTAAAATTCTCTCTAAGCCGCGCTGAAATAGATGCACGAATTGAGAAGCTGAACCTTCATCCCGCGCGCGTTCCTCCCAAGCCTTCCATTAATGCTATGCTTGGTGCGCTGAAAGACTTTCAAAAGAGGCGAAAAATTCAAATACTTGAATGGCTGCCGCAAAAGAACGAGTTATTTATCATTGAGCCTGCATTTCTCTTTTTTCTACGAATGCGTGAGCGAGAAGCAATTACCAGCAGGATAAAAGATCCTGACGAAGCAAAGCTTTTTTCCCGAAACTTCTTTATACTGCATGAAATGATTCATATGAAGGACATGAAAATGAAAGCAATGAAATTTCACCCCTCTTCTGATAAAACACGGGCTTTTGACGTCCTTCGCTGGTTAAAGCGTGAGGATGAAGATGCTGACCAGCTTGACATGTTCGAAATAATGGATGAAATATTTGATTAAGAAGGATAAGCATTCAAGATAAATGCAGCTTCGCAAAACATAATAAAAGGTATTTTGCCCATTCTCAAACAGATAGGTAGACATTTTGTTTAATTTTAATGTTGCATTATTCAAAAAATTTTCAGGAGAAATCAATTAATACTGAATATTCTTCAAGACTTATCCAACAAGCGCGGCCCTTCTCTCTGGCGCAAACCTTGTCGACTATGCCCTGCACGGTCCCTTCCAGCGGCTCCGTCATCGCCAACAACACCGCCACGTCGTTCAGCGAAGCCCCTTGCTTGCCCATGATGCGGTCGAGTTCCGCGGCGATGAACTCCAGGCTGATCTTTCCTTCCGGCGCGGCGCAACCCTTCCCTGGTGGTCGTGCTTGCTTGCCTCGTCGGCGTCGGTGAAGACAGCACCGATCGAGTCCACATCGCGATCGGCAGAAAGCGTGCCGTGCCGCAGTCCTCCGTCGGCCGACGCGCTACCCTGAATACACCGACAACACCTTTCGTGTAGTTCCTTGGTGGCTCTCGACGGAATAGCTCAAATGCGACAGGGTGCCGCAGCATGAAGCCGTGCGCCGTGCGGCAAGCCTGAGGCTTTGCCATGGCCGACCGCAGCCGGTCGTCCTGTTCCATCTGCGAGCGCTGCCCCTTCGACCTGCGTTTGTGTGTCGCCGACAACTGGCGGGGTACGCCGGCCGGAAGCGGCCGCGTGGAGCTCAACTTCCGCTGCCCGCTCATCGAGCTGCGCTTCGAGGCGACCTATGCCGGCCTGGGACCCTGGACGATCACCGACCTCGGCGCGGGGCGCGGCAACGTGGCGATCGCCGACGGGCATCTGGCCCCGCCGCTGGACGCCTTCCGGAGCGCCGCCGAGACCTTCCGGCGGCGCGGCTACTTCCATGGCGTGCGTGAAGCCGAGATCGTCGACGCCATGGCGGCGGCCTACCGTTCCGGCGTCCCGGTGGACCCGGTCTTGCCGCGCGTTCGCCGCGCGCTAGCCAACGCGTGAACGACCCAGATGTGGATCGGAGGTCCGACCTTGGTCCGCATCGACGCGCCGTTATGATGTGCGACATTCTGCCGCAGAATCCATGTCGTTCGTCCCGGAGACGTCTTGCATGATGCAACAGGCCACCGCACCCGCGCGCGTTTGTGGGCGATGTCCCTACGATGCCGGCATCTGCTTGCGTGACAACTGGCGCGCGGCCGAACGCGAGCACGGCGGCTTGGCCTTACGCTTCGCCTGCCCCTATCTCAGCGTGGCACTCGAAACGCCTCCGGCTGGGCTCGGCCCTTGGCAGGTCACCGACGAGACGAGCGGCGCAGTGCTCGCCATGGGCGAAGCGCTCTGCGCAGAAACGCTCGTCGATCGCGTGGCGGATGTCTTCAAGCGGCGGGGCTGGTTTACCCCGCACGGGCGCGCGGCGATCGCCGATGCCATCGCCGCTGCCCATGGCAGTCGCCTGGTTGAGGAAAGCGAGCGAGCCGAGGCTGCCTAGCAGCTAGCTGCCAGCTTCGACAGCGTATCCGGCCGGCAACCGCCGGCAACCGACCGAATACTTGGGAAAAGGCTGGCCGGCGCTCGCGCCGATCAGACCGCCTTGAGTTCTTCCGCCGAAGACTTGCCGCGCTTCGGATCGCGGCGCACCTCGAACTCGACCTTCTGGCCGTCGCGGAGCGTCCCAAGGCCGGCGCGCTCCACCGCCGAGATGTGCACGAACACGTCGTTGCCACCCTCGTCGGGCTGAATAAACCCATAACCCTTCGTGGCGTTGAACCACTTTACCGTCCCGGTCGGCATGACCGTCGTCCTTTCTTAACCGTCGCCGGCGGCCCTTCTGCCGCGCGGCCGCGCCAACCCTCGTCGCGTGCCCCCGAGGTCTTGGCAGACGGACGGAAACGGATCGGAGCGAGACTGACGCGGGTGTTATCACCTACAAAAGGCTGCGGCGCAACAACGCAACCAAAGCCTCACGTGCCGCAGAAGGTGTGGCGCACCTCCTCATGTGCGGCTGGGGGCCGCCGGTAGGCAGTGTTGGCGGGATCGTCGTCGTAGGGTCGCGCCAACACGGCAAGCAACCGCTCGAACGGCCCCAGATCGCCTGCCACCGCAGCGGTCAATGCGGCTTCCACCTGATGGTTGCGCGGGATGATCACGGGATTCGCGGCGCGCATCGCGCGGAGCCGCGCGTCTCGAGCAGCCGGTTCCCGCGCCATCCGTTCACGCCATCGGGGTGCCCACGCGTCGAAACCCGCGAACGCCGCTTGCGCGGGCCCCTCGTCTCCCTCGGCGACGGCGACGAGGGCGCGGAAGGTGTTGGTGAAGTCGGCTTCAGCCTCGGCCATCGATTTGAGGAGTTCGGTAAGGCACTCGGCATCGTCGTCCTGCGGCTCGAGGAGGCCCAGCTTCTTGCGCAACCCGTCGAGATAGGCGCGGTCGAACAGTGCCGGAAAGGCGTCGATCGCCGCCTGCCCCTGCTCGACAGCGCGGGTCTCGTCCTCGTCCAACAACGGCAACAGCGCCTGTGCGAGGCGCGCGAGGTTCCACTGCGCGATCCGCGGCTGGTTCGCGTACGCATAGCGGCCGGTCTGGTCGATGGAGCTGAAGACGGTGGAAGGATCATAGGCGTCCATGAAGGCACAGGGGCCGTAGTCGATGGTCTCGCCGACCACCGAGGTGTTGTCGGTGTTCATGACGCCGTGGATGAAGCCCACGCAGAGCCACTGCGCCACGAGCGCCGCCTGCCGGGCGATCACCTCGTCGAGCAGCGCTCGGTACGGCCGGTCGGCTTCGGCCACCTCCGGGTAGGATCGGGCGATGACGTAGTCCGCCAGCCGGCGGAGCGCGTCGACATCCTCGCGGACGGCGAAGTACTGGAACGTGCCGACACGCACATGGCTACGGGCAACGCGTGTGAGAACCGCGCCGGGCAGGACGATCTCGCGATGAACCGGCTCGCCCGTCGTGACGGCGGCCAGCGCTCGGGTCGTCGGAACGCCCAGCGCGTGCATCGCCTCGCTGATAAGATACTCGCGCAGCACCGGGCCCAGCCAAGCCCGGCCGTCGCCCATGCGCGAGAAAGGCGTCCGGCCCGAGCCCTTCAGCTGCAAATCGAAACGCTCGCCGTCGACACCGACGATCTCGCCCAGGAGGAGCGCCCGGCCGTCGCCGAGCTGCGGCACGAACGAGCCGAACTGGTGGCCGGCATAGGCCATGGCGATCGGCTCGGCACCGTCCGGCACCGCGTTGCCGGCGAGCATGCCGACGCCATCGGGGGACGCCAGAAGTGCCGGGTCGAGCCCGAGCGCTCGGGCCAGCGGCTCGTTCAGCTTGACGAGCGCCGGCTGGGCCACCGGCGTTGGCGGCAACCGCGCGAAGAAGCGCTCGGGCAGCCGGGCATAGGTATTGTCGAAGGCGAAGGTCATCGCGCTCACCTGCTCTCCGCACCGTTACATGGGGCCACGCGCGCTTGACGCAAAGGACCGCCCGCGCCTAGAAAACGCGTCCGTTTTTCTGCCGACAACCATGTCTTCCGGAGCGATGGGTCCCGCCGGGGCCACGTACCATGTTCGACAACCTCTCGAACCGGCTCGCCGATGTCTTCGACCGCCTGAAGCGACGCGGTGCGCTCGCGGAGGCCGACGTCGAGGCCGCCATGCGCGACGTGCGCATCGCGTTGCTGGAAGCCGACGTCGCGCTGCCGGTAGTGAAGGAGTTCGTCGCGTCGGTGAAGGAACGCGCCGTCGGCCAGGAGGTGATCAAGTCGGTCACGCCAGGCCAGATGGTGGTCAAGATCGTCCATGACGGCCTAGTCGAGCTGCTCGGTGGTGAGGGCGTCGAGCTCGTCAAGCCGACGAACCCACCACTGGTGGTGCTACTCGCGGGCCTGCAGGGCTCGGGCAAGACCACCACCGCCGGCAAGTTGGCGCGGCGCTTCGTCAAGCAGGACCGCCGCCGCGTCCTCCTTACGTCGTTGGACACGCGTCGCCCGGCGGCACAGGAGCAGCTCGCCGTGCTCGCCGGTCAGGTGGGCGCGGATGGCCTGCCGATCGTCCCGGGCCAGGCACCGCTGGCGATCACCGAGCGCGCGCTCCAGGCCGCCCGCAACGAGGGCTATGATGTCGTCATCCTGGATACTGCCGGCCGGGTCGCAATCGACGAAGAGCTGATGGCCGAGGTGGCGGCGGTGAAAGCGGCCGCTGCCCCGCAGGAGACCCTGCTCGTCGCGGACGCTATGACCGGTCAGGATGCGGTCAAGACGGCGCACGCATTCGACGAGCGCCTCGACATCACCGGCATCGTGCTGACGCGCATGGACGGCGATGCGCGAGGTGGCGCCGCCCTCTCGATGCGCCATGTCACGGGCAAGCCGATCAAGCTGGTGGGCCAGGGCGAGAAGCTCGACGCGCTCGAGCCTTTTCATCCGGAACGCGTCGCTTCGCGCATCCTCGGCATGGGCGACATCGTCTCGCTGGTCGAGAAGGCGCGGGAGGAGGTCGACGAGGCGGAGGCCGAGAAGCTCGCCCGACGCATGCAGAAGGGGGTGTTCACCCTCGACGACTATCGAAAGCAGATCCTGCAGATCAAGAAGATGGGCGGCATGGGCGGCCTGATGGGGATGCTGCCCGGCGTGGGGAAGGTGAAGAAGCAGCTCGCCGAGGCCAATGTCGATGAGCGCATCCTCGTTCGCCAGACCGCCATTATCGATTCCATGACCCCGGCCGAGCGCCGCGACACGCGCCTGCTCGGCGCCTCGCGCAAGCGACGCATCGCCACCGGCTCCGGCACCAGCGTCCAGGACGTGAACCGGCTCCTGAAACAGTATCAGGAGATGCAGACGATGATGAAGCGCATGAAGAAGATGGGCCGACGCGGCGCCATGCCGGCCCTGCCGGGTGGCCAGTTGCCGCCTGGCCTCTTGCCACCCCACCGTTGACCCAACCTACCCATAGAAAGCCAAGCCCATGGCCGTGACCATCCGCCTCGCTCGCGGCGGAACCAAGAAGCGCCCGTTCTACCGGGTCGTCGTCGCCGACAGCCGGGCCCGCCGTGACGGACGGTTCATCGAGAAGATCGGCACCTACAACCCGCTGCTCGCCAAGGACAACGACGAGCGCCTAGTGCTCGACGAGGCGCGCGTGCAGCACTGGCTCTCCCACGGCGCGCAGTGCTCCGATCGCGTGGCGCGCTTCCTCGACGCGAAGGGGCTCAAGAACGCGCCCAAGAACGCCAAGGGCGTGCCGACCTATCATCGCGGCACCGGCAAGCGCGCCGAAGAGCAGGCGGTGAAGAAGGCCGAGGCGGCGGCTGCGGCAACGCCGGCGGCGGCCGAAGCGGCGGCAACGCCTGCCGAAGCACCCGCGGAAGCCCCGCCCGCCACCGCCGATGCGCCGGAGGCGCCCGTTGAGGAGGCGGCTTCAGAGGCCCCTGCCGAGGACGCCGCCGCAGAAGCGCCCGCCGAGGAGCCGTCTGCCGCAGAGACACCTGCGGCAGAGACGCCTGCCGACGAGACCGCAGCGGACGAGGCTCCAGCCGAGGACGCTCCGGCAGAGGAGAAGGCGTCTGCGGATGCGCCAGCGGACGACAAGGCCGAGAAGTCGGCCTGACCTGATGTGATGAAGCGGGTCCGTCGGGTCTGTCTCGGCGTGGTGACCGCTGCCCACGGCGTGGGCGGTGAGGTTCGCCTGCGCACCTTCACGACCGACCCCGAAGCGATTGCAGCCTACGGTCCGCTCGAGAACGCGCGCGGCGACCGCCGCTTCGAGATCGTTCGCGTGCGTTCGGCGCGCGGCAGCTCGGTGGCGCGCATCAAGGGTGTCGACGATCGCACCCAGGCCGAAGCGCTCCGCGGGACCGAGCTCTGGGTCGACCGCGACCGACTGCCCGATCCCGACGACGACGAGTGGTATGTCGAGGATCTGAAGGGGCTCGCCGTCGTCGATCAGGCCGGCAATGTCGTGGGCCAGGTGCGCGCCGTGACCGACCATGGCGCCGGCGACGTCGTCGAGATCATCACCGAGGACGGCAAGGATCTCGTCCTACCCTTCTCCCGCGACCAGTTCCCCGAGGTCGATCCCCGCGCGGGGCACCTGGTGATGGCGGAACCGGCCTTTCTCGAAGGGGGCACGCCGGCATGACGTGGCGAGCCTCCGTGCTGACCCTGTTTCCCGAGATGTTTCCGGGCCCGCTCGGCCACTCGCTCGTCGGCCGCGGGCGCGAAACGGGCGTATGGTCCCTCGAGACCTTGGGCCTGCGCCGCTTCACCTCGGATCGGCACGAAAGCGTCGACGATACGCCGTTCGGCGGCGGTGCCGGCATGGTGATGCGCGCCGATGTGCTGGCCGCTGCACTCGATGCCGTGGCGCCCGACGATCGGCCGCGAATCGTCTTGAGCCCACGCGGTCGGCCGCTCGATCAGAGGCGCGTGCAGGCGCTTGCCGCGGGGTCCGGAATCGTTATGGTGTGCGGCCGCTTCGAGGGCATCGATCAGCGGCTCATCGACGCTCGAGACCTCGAGGAGGTGAGCATCGGTGATTTCGTCCTCTCAGGCGGCGAGCCCGCGGTGTTTTGCCTCCTGGACGCGTGCGTTCGCCTGTTGCCCGGTGTCGTCGGATCGGAGGCTAGTCTCGCCGAGGAGAGCTTTGCGGCGGGGCTGCTCGAATATCCGCACTACACACGACCGCGGGTGTTCGAGGGTCTGACGGTTCCCGACGTGTTGTTGTCCGGCCACCACGAACGCATTCGCGCGTGGCGGCTGGCGGAAGCGCAGCGGTTGACCCGCGAGCGACGCCCGGACCTCTGGGCCAAGCTCGAGGCGTCGAGCGAGGCGCAGTGAGCTTTGGATCATCGGCGCGCAACAGCGATGCGCCCCGGCGGAAGGATGCGGTACGATGAATGTTATTGAGCAGCTCGAGCGCGAGCAGATCGACCGGCTCGCCGCCGAGCGCGCGGTTCCGACCTTCGCGCCCGGGGACACCCTGCGGGTCAATGTGAAGGTCATCGAAGGCACGCGCGAGCGCGTGCAGGCCTTCGAGGGCGTGTGCATCGCGCGGCGCAATCGCGGCATCAACTCGGCCTTTACCGTCCGCAAGATCAGCTATGGCGAGGGCGTCGAACGCGTCTTCCCGCTGTACAGCCCACGCATCGATTCCATTCAGGTGGTGCGTCGCGGCCGGGTGCGGCGGGCAAAGCTTTATTATCTGCGCGGCCGCCGCGGCAAGTCGGCGCGCATCGCCGAACGCGTCGAGCAGCGCGCGCCCAAGGCCACAGCGGCGCCGCAGCCGGCGGCCGAGTAGGCCAAACGGGGCAGCCGCGGGCGGGCCCAAAGAGCGGGAAGGACAGGATGGCGGCGCCTAAGACCCTCTTCGACAAGATTTGGGAGAGCCACCTCGTCGAGGAGCACGACGACGGCACGTGCCTCCTCTATGTCGATCGGCATCTCGTCCACGAGGTGACGAGCCCCCAGGCGTTCGAAGGCCTCAGGACCGCCGGCCGCGCGGTGCGCCGGCCCGACGCCACCCTCGCCGTTGTCGACCACAACGTGCCCACCGACCCGGACCGGGTCCACGGCATCAAGGACGAGACCTCGCGCGTGCAGATCGAGGCGATGCTGCAGAACGCGGAGGAGTTCGGCATCGAGCTCTACCATGTCAACGACGTCCGCCAGGGCATCGTGCACATCGTCGGCCCCGAGCAGGGCTTCACGCTGCCGGGGACGACGATCGTCTGCGGCGACAGCCACACCTCGACCCACGGTGCGTTCGGCGCGCTGGCTTTCGGTATCGGCACCTCGGAGGTCGAGCACGTTCTGGCGACCCAGACGCTGGTACAGCGGCGACCGAAGAACATGCGCATCGCGGTCGACGGCGAGCTCGGCTTCGGTGTCACCGCCAAGGACGTGATCCTCGCCATCATCGGCGAGATCGGCACGGCTGGCGGCACCGGCCATGTCATCGAATATGCCGGCGACGTGATCCGTGCCCTCTCGATGGAGGGGCGCATGACGATCTGCAACATGTCGATCGAGGCGGGAGCCCGGGCCGGGCTGATCGCGCCGGACGAGACCACCTTCCGCTATATCCAAGGCCGCCCGAAGGCGCCGAAGGCCGGCGCCTACGAGCAGGCGGTTGCCCACTGGCGAACGCTGCCGTCAGACCCGGGTGCGCGCTACGACATCGAGGTGACCCTCAAGGCCGCGGACATCGAGCCGCAGGTGACGTGGGGCACGAGCCCCCAGGACGTGGTGCCGATCTCGGGTCGCGTGCCCGACCCCAAGGCCGCGGAGAGCGAGGAGCAGCGCCGGGCGATGGAGAAGGCCCTGGCGTACATGGCGCTCGAGCCCAACACGCCGATGCGCGACATTCAGGTCGACCGGGTGTTCTTGGGCTCGTGCACCAACGGCCGCATCGAGGACCTTAGGGCGGCCGCCAAGGTCATCGCCGGGAACAAGGTCGCGAGCAACGTCCGCGCGATGGTCGTGCCGGGCTCGGGCCTCGTGAAGCACCAGGCCGAGGAGGAAGGCCTCGACCAGGTCTTCTTGAACGCTGGTTTCGAATGGCGTGAGGCCGGGTGCTCCATGTGCCTCGGCATGAACCCGGACATTCTGCAGCCGGGCGAGCGCTGTGCCTCGACCTCGAACCGAAACTTCGAGGGCCGCCAGGGCCGGGGCGGCCGCACCCACCTCCTGAGCCCCGCCATGGCCGCCGCGGCAGCCGTCACCGGCAAGCTGACGGACGTCCGGACGCTCGTCTAGGGCGTGCGTCGCCGCCCAACGTGCGGTCGCCAGCGACGCTGTTGTGCCGCACCTGGCGCGCCGTCGCGATTGCTCCACGCACCGCCCGATCGCGATCGACGTCGCGACGAAATGCCATGAACGGAAATGGGCGCGCGCCGGCACTCACGCTTGATAGGGTTTCTGCACACGGTGCAGGACCGCCAACAGCGAGGAGAGGTGCATGCACGCGCGGATTGCCGTCTACGAGCCCGGCGCGGTGCGGCTGCTTTGCGTCACGGACGCCGCCGCCATGGAGGCCCTCCTCGCCCTGCTGCAAGAGCTGGAGCGTCGGAACGCGAGCACGCATGCCGCCGGCCCCGGAGACCGAGAAATCGACACCGAGGCGCGATCAGCGCCCGCCCACGCACTTCCGCTTCCGGCCTAAGCCTCTTTCTCGGGCCTAGGGCGCCGAATGCCCAACGCGCCGGCTGCGTGCCTACGGCTGATGTGCCGTGTCGCGCGCGAGCCGCTTGCCTAGGCGGCGCCTAGGCGTCAGAACCACGCCTCGAAGCCGCCAGCCTGGACGGAACCATGCAACCCTTCACGATCCACACCGGCATCGCCGCTCCGCTCGACGCGGTGAATGTCGACACGGACGCCATCATCCCCAAGCAGCACTTGAAGACCATCAAGCGCACCGGCCTCGGCAAGGCGCTGTTCGAGGAGTGGCGCTATCATCACCACGGCGGCGAGAACCCCGACTTCGTCCTCAATCATCCGCGCTTCCGCGAGGCGTCCATCCTCATCACCGGCGCCAATTTCGGCTGCGGCAGCTCACGCGAGCATGCGCCCTGGGCGCTTCTCGACTACGGTATCCGCTGCGTGATCGCGCCGTCCTTCGCGGACATCTTCCACAACAACTGCTTCAACAACGGCATCCTGCCCGTGATCCTGCCGCAGGAGGAGGTCGACGCGCTCAAGCGGGAGGCGCACGAGGCGCCCGACCCCACCTTCACGGTCGATCTGCACCGCAAAGTGATCGTCCGGCCGATGGGCAACCGCGAGCTCGCGTTCGAGATCGACGATCATGGCCGCGGCCGGCTCCTCGAAGGACTCGACCATGTCGGCCTCACCATGGTCAAGGCACAGCAGATCGACAGCTTCGAGAGCAAGCACCGCCTGAGCCAGCCCTGGCTGCACCCGGCGGGGTAGCTGGAAACGACCAGAGGACAGGCGGGCGTCTGTGATGAGGCGCCCACTGTTACCAGGAGCACCGCTTCGGGGAAGAATGCCGCCTTGATGTCGCAACTAGTGCAGCGAGCCGGCGCAGTCGTTTTCGCCACCGCGGTCCTAGGCTGGGCGATTGGGGCCGCTGCACAGTCCGGCGACCCGCTGCCTTCATGGAACGAGGGGGCCGCGAGGCAAGCGATCTTGCAGTTCGTCGAAACGGTGACCAACGAAGGCGGCGCCGATTATGTGGCACCCGCCGACCGCATCGCCACCTTCGACAACGACGGCACGCTTTGGGTGTCCCATCCGCTGTACGTGGAGTTGGTGTTCGCGCTCGACCGCGTAGCGACGCTGGCGCCTCAGCATCCGGAATGGCGGGACCAAGAGCCGTTCAAGACGGTGCTGGCCGCCGACCATAAGGACATGGCCGACTTCACGAAGGGGGACTGGGCACAGATCATCGCCGCCACCCACGGCGGGATGAGCACCGAAGCGTTCTTGGAGATCGCTCGAGCGTGGCTCGCGACGGCCAAGCACCCGCGCTTCGACCGGCTTTACACCGAGCTCGCCTACCAGCCGATGCGCGAGGTCATGGCGTACCTACGCGCAAGCGGTTTTCGGACCTACATCGTCACCGGCGGCGGCCAGGCGTTCGTGCGCGCCTTCAGCGAGCGCATCTATGGCGTCCCGGTCGAACAGGTCGTGGGCTCGAGCATGGTCACCGAATACGAGTACCGACACGGCGAACCCGTGCTGATGCGCGAACCCGAGGAGTTCTTCACCGTCAATCACGACGGCAAGGCGATCGGCATCAACCTGTTCATCGGCAAGCGGCCCTACGCCGCGTTCGGCAATTCGGACGGTGATCGGGAGATGCTGGAGTGGACCGGGGCCGGCGACGGTGTGCGGCTAAAGATGCTGGTGCTCCACGACGACGCAGAGCGCGCGTACGCCTACGGCCCCGCCGACGGCCTGCCAGACACGAAGGTCGGCGCGTTCTCGCAAGCGCTCGTGGACGAGGCGAAGCAAAAGGGCTGGGTCGTGATCAGCATGAAGAACGACTGGAAGACGATCTTCGCAAAGCCGCCGCAGTGAAGTGCTGTCGAGCCCGTACCGCCGGACCGATTGTCGTCCGTCGTGCATCGGTCGTGGTTATGGTGAGCTGTCTCCTCGCGAGCGTTGGTAGTCTGGACAAGAGCGCACCCGACATGGCGGGAGGCAGCGGGTGACCTTGCACAACCTCCGAGAGCCCGCACCACATCAGTCAGCGCTGGCTGCGCCCGGCGGGGTAGCGGGTCGACAGAGGCGTTAACCGGCATGGCGACGGCCGTAGACTTCTACTTCGGTATCGGCAGCCGCTACTCCTACCTCGCCTCCAGCCAGCTCGACCGCGTCACCGAAATCACCGGCGCGCAGTTCATCTGGAAACCGGTCTACAGCCCCGAGCTGATCGCGCGCGCCGGGCCCAATCCCTTCACGGACACCGCTCTTCGTGGCCAATATGATCCGGCATACCGGGCGCGCGATGTCGGCCTATGGGCGCGCCACTATGGCATCCCGTTCAACGACCCCGGCTTGGCCGACGACGCCTGGAAGCGGCTCGCGATGGCGTGCATCGCGGCGGAGCTGCTCGGCGATGTCGAGCCCTTGGCGCGCCGCCTCTGGCAGCTCTGCTTCGGCGAGGGCCAGCCGCTCGCGTCCGTCGAGGACGTGGTCGCCCAAGCGGCGCACGTTGGGTTCGATGAGGTCGCATTCAGCCACACCCTGGCCTCCGGCCGCTGCGAAGCCGCACATGAACAGCGGATCGCCGAGGCCGTCGCCTTAGGCGTGTTCGGCGTCCCAACCTTCCTCGTCGCGGACGAGCTGTTCTGGGGCCAGGATCGCCTGCCGCTGCTCGTCGACCTACTGACCGGACGGCGCTAGTCGCCGCGCCAGTGATCGTTGGCGGCGGCGACGATGGCGAAATAGTCGGCAATGACGCTCGACGCCTGGATCAGTAGGGCGGGATCGCGCGCATACGCTTCGCGCAGCTCGAACAGCACGTCCCTGTCCGGCTGGGTCGTGGTCACGCTCCGCCGCGCAAGCTCGACGGCAAGCGCGAAGCCTTCCTCCGCCGTCGCGGTCTGCAGCGCGAGCCCGTCTTGGGCACGCCCCGGCGTCGGAGCGGCGAGCAGCAAGCTCAGGGCCAAGAGCGGCACGGCCAAGCACAGGAGCCTAGAGAAGTCGCGCATCGATCGGGTCCTCCGAAAGCGGGCAACGAACGGCGCCGTGGGTGCCAGCCGACGACCGAGCTGACAAGCCGTCTTGGTAAGGCCGGCCCGGCCGTGACGCGCTGGACCACGGCAGCACGGCGCGCTATCCGGGCAACCACAACGGTTTGGTGGAGTTGCCTGATGGCGCCCTCGATCCTCCTCTTGCCGGGCGACGGCATCGGCCCCGAGGTCATGAACGAAGTCCGCCGCGTGCTCGACTGGTACGCGCGGACGCGCGGCCTCGAGTTCGACATCGACGAGGACTTCGTCGGCGGCGCTTCGATCGACGTCCACGGCGTGCCGGTGACCGACGCAGTCGTTACGAAGGCGAAGGCTGCCGATGCCGTGCTCCTCGGCGCGTGCGGCGGCCCCAGATGGGATGACCTGCCGTTCGAGCAGAAGCCGGAGCGCGGCCTCTTGCGCTTGCGCAAGGAGCTGGGGCTGTTCGCCAATCTGCGCCCTGCCCTGGTGTTCGATGCGCTCGTCGATGCATCTTCCTTGAAGCCGAACCTGGTCACGGGCCTCGACATCATGATCGTGCGGGAGCTCACGGGCGGGGTCTATTTCGGCGAGCCGCGAGGCATCAGCGAGCTCGGCAACGGTCAACGCCGTGGCATCAACACGCAGGTCTACGACACCCACGAGATCGTGCGGATCGGCCGGGTGGCCTTCGAGCTCGCGCAGAAGCGCGGCAAGAAGCTGTGCTCGGTCGAGAAGGCCAACGTCATGGAATCGGGCGTCCTCTGGCGCGAGGAGATGAACCTACTCGCTGAGGATTATCCCGACGTCGAGCTGAGCCACATGTACGCGGACAACTGCGCCATGCAGCTCGTCCGCCAGCCCAAGCAGTTCGACGTGATCGTCACCGACAATCTCTTCGGCGACCTGCTGTCGGACTGCGCGGCGATGCTCACGGGCTCGCTCGGCATGCTCCCGTCGGCTTCGCTGGGGGAATCCGATGCCTATGGCGGGCGCAAGGCACTCTATGAGCCGGTGCACGGCTCGGCGCCCGACATCGCCGGCCGTGGTCACGCCAATCCGTTGGCGATGCTGCTGTCGCTCGCCATGATGCTTCGCTACTCGTTCGACGAACCGGCGGAGGCGGCGCTGTTGGAAGGCGCCATCGAGCGTGTGCTGAGTGCCGGTAAGCGAACGCGCGACCTGATGGCCCCGGACTGCACGGAAGTGTCGACGAGCGAGATGGGTGAGGCCATTACCGTGGAGCTTGCCGCCGCCCAGTAGGGCGCCCCTGCACCTGTTGCGAGGCAACCGTCATGACCTACCGTGTCGCCGTGGTCGGCGCTACCGGCGCTGTCGGCGCCGAGATCCTCAACATCCTCGACGAGCGCGACTTCCCCGCGAGCGACGTCATCGCCGTCGCGTCGGCCCGCTCGGCCGGCAAGGAGGTATCCTATGGCGAGCGCGGCACGCTTAAGGTGCAGTCGCTCGAAGGTTTCGACTTCGACGGCGTCGACATCGGCCTCTTTTCGCCGGGCGCCTCCGTCTCCGCGGAGTACGCGCCGATCGCCGCCCGCGACGGCTGTATCGTCATCGACAACACCTCGCAGTTTCGCATGGACCCGGACGTCCCGCTGGTCGTGCCGGAGGTGAACCCGGAGGCGCTTGGGCACTATCGCGAGCGGGGGATCATCGCGAACCCCAACTGCTCGACCATCCAGATGGTGATGGCGCTCAAGCCCTTGCACGACGTGGCCCGCATCAAGCGGGTGGTTGTCGCCACCTACCAGTCGGTGTCGGGCGGTGGTACCGAGGCGATGGATGAGCTCTTCGAGCACACCAAGGCGATCTACATGAACGATCGCCAGGAGCCGCAGATCTTCAAAAAGCCCATTCCCTTCAACGTCATCCCGCAGATCGACGTGCCTGTCGCCGACGGCTTCTACAAAGAAGAGTGGAAGATGGTCGTCGAGACGCAGAAGATCCTCGATCCGTCGATCCAGGTGGCGCCGACCTGCGTGCGCGTGCCGGTGTTCGTCGGCCATGCGGAGGCCGTCAACGTCGAGTTCCACGACCCGATAAGCCTCGCCGAGGCGCGCGACGCCTTGATGGAGTTCGAGGGCATCGTCGTGCTCGACGACCACGAGAGCTACGAGTTCGTCACGCCGATCGAGTGCGTCGGCGAGTTCGCCGTCTTCGTCTCGCGCCTCAGGAGCGACCCGACGGTCGAGCACGGGCTCAGCTTCTGGTGCGTCTCCGACAACCTGCGGAAGGGTGCCGCTCTCAACGCCGTCCAGATCGCCGAGGCACTCGTCCAGGAGGGCTATCTCTGAGCGCGGACGAAGCCGCCTTCATGGCGCGCGCGATCGAGCTCAGCCGCCGCGCGCTAAGCGAGCCGGGCCTGCGTCCGTTCGGCGCGGTGATCGTCAAGGACGGCGTCATCGTCGGTGAAGGCGTCAACCAGGCCAACGCCAAACCCGATCCGACCTCGCACGGCGAGATCGAGGCAATCCGCGATGCGTGCCTTCGCCTCGGCAAGCCGGACCTTGCCGGCTGCACGCTCTACACGTCCTCGGAGCCATGCCCGATGTGTACCGCAGCGGTGTACGCCGCGCGGCTAGATCGGGTCGTCTACGCCGCGTCCGCTGAAGACAATGCGGCCCTCGCAGCAGAGGCCAAGAAGCAGCTCGGGCCAGTGCCAGCCGCGCTCGTCCGCGACGAGATCGCTACGCCGATCGATGCGCGCCGCATGCCTACCTCACAGCTCTTGCGGGACGAGGCGCTCGCGGTTGTGGGCGCGTTCCTGCGGCAGAGCCCTTAACGGCTCTCAGCAGATCGCCTCGAACTTCACGTCGACCGCCCGGGATTGGGCCGCGGGAAAGCCGTCGAAGGCAGCGGCGAGCAGCGCGTCGAACACGGGCTCGAGCTGTGGGCACCGCCCGTCGCTGACGACCTTCACCTGCCAGACCTCGACGCCGGTCGCGGCGTCGGCGAGCGCCAGGTCCAGATAGCGCCGGTAGACGGTTCGCGAGTAGACCTCGGTTCGGTAGCCTGAATAGGCGCCGTAATAGCCACGCCTCGCGCGCGTGCCCCAGCTGTAGTCGCGGTAGCCATAGCCGAAGGCGGGGACGGAGTAGCTGTCGACGACTTCGCGCCCATCACCGATGCCGTAATCGAGCGTCATGCGCCACGCCGCCCCCTCGACGGCAGGCGTAAAGCCGCGCCGCTCGAGAGCCGCATCGACGCGCTCCGCATAGGTCTGAAACTCGAGCGAGCCTGCGTCCTTGTCCGCGGCGGGGACCACCACGACGGTGCCACTGACGGGCCCCTCGCCCAGCGTGCTGAAGCTCTCGATATTGGCCCGGACGCGCGGCTCCGCGGCACAGGCGGCGAGCACAAAGAGACCTAGCAACGCGAAGGAGCGCACGAGCGACGACATGACCGCGCCATCCTGCGGCAGGCGCGCCAGCGGCTCAAGCGGTCGCGTCGCCGCGGCGCCGCTCTCCAGCCCGAAGCTCAGCCGCAATCGAGCGTCGTCTGGACCCCACCCTGGCTGTAGATACCGCCGAAGCTGACCCGGTGGCCCGCGCAGGCGAAGGGTTCGACCTGCTCGACCTCGATGAGCGCCCCGCGTAGCCGGAGCTTCAACGCACAGCCTTCGCCGCCGTCTGCCGCGAGCTGCGCGCCGGTCAGTGCCGTCGCCGCCAGGTCGGCGTCAAACGTGCCGAGGTTGGGCCCCGCCCCGCACACATTGGGTGTGATGTAGACGGCCGAGCCCGAGATCGTGGCGCCGTTGTCGCTGGGTGCGATGGTGAGGTCGGCGAAGGCGTTGGACCAAGCGCCGTTCCAATCCGCGGCGGCCGGCGCCGGATCGTCGACGGCCGCGCTCAGCGCCTCGAGCCGTGTGTTGTACTGGTCCGCCAGACAACCGATGCGGGCATCGACGCCCAAGTCACCGCAGGCAGCGTTGCGCGCGTTCAGCCAGGCCCGCTGGTCGTCCCGCACCGATGCGCCCAGCCGCTTGTGCGCATAGCGGTACTGGCGGCTGAGATGGACATCCAGGTTGGCGAGGAAGGGCGTCGTGCAGATGGTCTGCTCGATGGGGCTGAGTTCTCCGCCACAACTGTAACTGGGTGCCACACTGAAGGGCTGTGCCACCGCCACGGCGGGGACCAGGACAAGGACGCCGACCGCCAGACGAGCCTCAAGCACGGATCACACCTCCCGCATCAACGAACGCTCCTGCTCTAACGACCACACCACACGCGGACAACGCCGTCGTGCGGGTGCCTGTCGGCCCGCCCAGCCAGCAATTACCAAGACTCTTTGATTATTCTAATACTATTTCTTGTTATCAATCCATATTATGAATTGCAATAATTACAAATAAAATGAAGCCTGACATCTCCGAAGGTGATTGATCTCATTCTTGCCTCTGTTTACAGGACCAAGTCGGCACGGTTTGCGGCGCTCGAATGCGTCGCCCCCGGCTGACAACCCATCGAGGAAAGGGATGAGGACATGATGCAGAAGAGCCGGCTGAGCGCTCTTGCGATCTTCGGCGCTCTGGCGTTGGCCACGACGGGCGGCACGGCTGCCGCGAACGAGGGCCAGGCACCCGAGGCGCTCATTGAGGCCCTGCAGGGTGGCGGACACGTCATCTTCATCCGCCACGCCGCGACCGAGATCGACTATGCTGACCAGGTGGACGCGGTAATGGGCGACTGCTCGACCCAGCGCAGCCTGAGCGAAGCGGGCTGGCAGGACGCGCGCAACATCGGTGCCGCGTTCACCTACTACCGGATCCCCGTCGCAGAGGTGATTTCCAGCGAGTACTGCCGCTCCTGGCAGACCGCCGACCTAGCCTTCGGCCGCTACATCAAGACCTCGGATCTCAATTTCGAGCCGGCCGAGGAGTACACGGATGAGCAGATGGCGGCGATGCGCGAGCGGGTGACCCCCCACCTCGCCGCCGAGCCCCCGGAGGGTTTCAACATCGTGCTCGTCGGCCATGACGACCCGTTCGATGCCGCAACCGGCATCTACCCGGAGCCCATGGGCGTCGCCTTCGTCCTCCGCCCCGACGGCAACGGCGGCTTCGACGTGCTCGGCAGCATCGAGCCCCGCGCCTGGTTCTAGGGCAGGGGCGCCGGCCCGCGTCGGCGCCCCCTTCTTTGGCTTCCAGGCGATGTCGCTGGACCAGTTCGACAGCGACCGCGGGAACGAGCCGACGGTGCTACGACTGACCCAGCACTGAATCCGTGCGGCTATTTCACGACCTGTTCGGCGTGCTGCGATCGATCTCCGGTGAGGCGGAAGCGCGATCGTGTTGACCGCCGTCTTGCGGCCCGGCACAGTTTAAGTCCGAAGGTCTTGCTCGCTTCTCAAGCATTCAAGAGGCGATTCACGACGCCTTGACGTGAACGGTGTGACGGGATGGACGAGCGTCCGGAGGACGTCAGTTTCGGATTGCCCTGGCCGGAGGCCTATGCGGCGCTCCGCCCCGTAATTGGTGAGCAGTGGGGTGTCGGGGACCAGATCTACCTCACTCGCCAGTTGAGCGGTGGTAGTTCCGGCGCGTTGGTCTTCGTCACGGATGTCACCAGCAGGGATTTTACGGGACAGGCCATCCTCAAGCTCGATCAAGTGCCCGATCCGGCCGGCCAGGAGAAGTCGGAAGCGGAGCGCCATCTGCAGGCCTTCGAAGCTGCCCCCGACTTCGCGACAAGGCACCTGCCCACCGTTGTGCGGACGGCGCATCAAGGCGAGGCTCTTGCGATACTCTCCACCGTTGCCGGTCGCGGCCTCGAGTTCGCCATGCCGTGGTTTGCCTGCGACCACGACCGCCAACTCAGCACTGCCAGGCGGCTCGCCCGCGCATTGCTGGACGACTGGAACCGGGCCACGGAGCTCGCGCCGGGGCTCCAATCGCCGCAAACGCTGTTGCGCAGCTGGCTCGGTTACCGGCTCGATCCAGAGCACGGCCGGCTGTACGCGGTCCTAAAGGAAGTCTGCGGCTTGCCGCCCGAGACGCCGAGCTTCACCTGCGAAGGGACTTGGTATCCGAATCCTCTCACCTTCGCCGTCTCGGCGTCCGAGCCCACAAGCAGCCTGAGATTTCGCGCGCTCACCGGGCACATTCATGGTGATCTGCACGGGTTCAACGTTCTTGTAAGCAAGGCTGGCACCGAGCTGGACGAGTTTTACCTGCTTGACCTTGCCTTTTACGAAGATAGGCAGTTCTTATTCTACGATCACGCGTATTTCGCGCTTGCCTTTCTTTTGGATACCCGTGGCCAAGCCGATGCGTCGCACTGGGCATCAATCTTGGACGTACTTTGCCCGTTCGATCGCTTTCAGCCCAATAGCGGATTGCGCGGCGACGACATTGGGCTCGTGCAACTACTGGGAAGTCTGCGACAAGAAGTATTCGATTGGGTTGATCGAAATCAGACCCACCGACTGTCGTACATGCAGAGCCAGTTCCAACTCGCCCAGGTCGCTGCTGGGCTGAACTTCGCCAACAAGCAAATCGACGACGATCTACGGCGTCGGGCAATCCTCTACGCCGCCGCGTTCCTCCGCAACTACCTAAGACTCCACAACGTCGACTGGCCAAAACACGGACCGCCTTTGATGCTCGAAGGTCGCGCGCGGTCAACGCCGGTAACGGACGCATCCGTACCCTCAAGCGCGCTGTCGGACGAAGCGATCAGCGAACATCCGGCCTTGCCGGAAAAGCCGGCCATCGCGGTCCTGGCTTTTGAAAATCAGAGCGGCGACCCCGAGCAGGAGTATTTCGCTGACGGCGTCACCGACGAGATCATTCTGGCGCTATCACGCATCGACTGGCTGATGGTGATCTCACGCGGTTCCACCTTCGCATACAAGGCCCAGCGCGTTGACGTGAGACGCGTCGGCAAGGAATTGGGCGTGCACTACGTCGTCGAGGGCGCCGTGCGCAAGTCTGGGGATCGCGTGCGGGTGACGGCCGAACTTGTCGATGCGCAAGCCGGCGAACAGCTTTGGGCCGACCGATTTGACCGGAGTCTCGACGACGTCATCGATCTGCAAGAGGACGTCGCTGGTACGATCGTCGCCCGGATCGACGACAGGCTGAAGGAAGCCGAGCGCGATCAGGCGACTCAAAAGCAAGGCCGCATGACGACTTGGGACGCCTTCCAGCGGGCAATGTGGCACTTCTACAAGTTCACAGAAGAGGATGCCGAGATCGCCAAGGCCCAATTGGCCGAACTCAGCGGCCGAGTGCCCGGCTTTGCCGGCGTCCAAGCTACACTCGCACTACTGCAACTGCGTAAGCTGCTTTTCGGCGATACGGAAGGTCTCGACGACATTTTGCAGGAGGCGCAACGACACGCATCGAAGGCTGTCGAATCCGACGAGAAGAGCAGCATCGCGCGCATTGCGCTGAGCCGCGTCTGCATGTTCCAAGGCAAGTACGACCAAGCGATCGATGAGGCGCACATGGCGGTGTCGCTCAATCCCAGCTCGTCAGCGGCGTACATGAACCTCGCGGGCACGTTGCTCTGGGGCGCAAGAGCTGAAGAAGCCATGCCGGCGATCGACCAGTCGATCCGTCTCAGCCCCAAGGGACCTCTTCTGCGACTCAAGCTGTTCGTGAAGGGTTTGCTTTATTACTTCCTCGATGACTACAGCAAGTCGGAACCGCTGGTGAGCCAGGCGGCAACGTGGCCAACGCTTGCGCCATTGACGCATCTGGTTCTTTCGGCCGTGTTCCTACGCCAAGAGCGAACAGACGACTCCCACCGGGAGCTGGCAGAGGCCCGCGCCTTGCGCCCGCAGCTAGCAATATCGCGACTGAAGAGCGCTTGGCGCACCATGTCACCGCGCTACCGTGACAAGCTGCTCGGCGACCTCGAGCGCGCAGGGCTGCCGAACTAGACCTTGGCGGACGGAGGCGCGCCCTCAGCCGTCCACGCGCGCAGGAGCTCATAGCCGAGCGCCAGGATGACGGGGCCGATAAAGAGGCCGATGAGGCCGTGCAGCAGCGTCCCGCCGATCACGCCGATGATGATGACCAGCATCGGCACCGGCAGGCCCATGCTCATCACGATCGGCCGCAGGAAGTTGTCGAGCAGAGAGATCGGGACGATCCAAAGGGTGAACAGCACCGCCGTCCCCGTGTTGAGCAACAGCCAAGCGTAGATCAGCGTGCCGACCACGACGAGGGTCGGCCCGATCTGGATGATGGTGAGGAAGATGCAGAGAAGCGTCCAGAGCCCAGCCAGCGGGATGCCGGCGGCAAGGAAGCCGAGCCCCAGCAGGAGCCCCTGCAGCACGGCGACGCCGATGACCCCGCGGGCCACATTGCGCACCGTCGCCGCCGCCAGTCGCGTGAAGCCGACGCCGCGGGTGGGCGAGAGCCGCTTGACGAACCGCTCGAGCGACTTGCCGAGCGCGTCGCGCTGCACCAGCGCTGCGCCCGCGATCACCATCGACGCCATGAACTCGAGCAGCGTCAGACCGGCGCCCGCTGCGACACCGAGAACCGCCGTCAACACCGCCTGGAGCTGCGGCTCGAAGCGCTCGAGGAACGCCTCGAGATTGCTCGAGGCCTCCGTCCAGAGCTCGGTGAGACGCGCACCCACGACCGGCCACTCGGCGACGCTCGACGGTGGCGGCGGAATCTCAAGACCACTCGCAAGGAGCGTCTCCACGTTCCCGGCGAGCCCCGTCGCCAAGAGCGTCACCGGCCCGAGGATGACGAGGAGCCCCACGAGCGTCAGGATCGTGGCCGCGGCCACGTCGCTGTCCCGCACCCTGGGCCGCAGCCAGTTGAACACCGGGTAGAGCGCGATCGCCAGGATCGCCCCCCAGACGATGATCGCGAGAAACGGCCGCAGCAGCGCGAAGCACCAAGCCGCCAGCACACCCAGCACCAGGAGGCGAATGGTCAGGTCGATGACACGACCGGAAAGCTGCTCTTGATCGGGATCGGCGGGCACGCGGCAATTCTCCTTCGTGAGCGAGCATAGCCCGCCGGCGCCGAAGGCGACAGCGCGGCGGGGCCATGCTAGAGCTTGATGAGGAACCGGGCATCGTCGCGCGTGAAGACACCGCCGACCGGCAAGCTCGGCATGTGCACGCAACGAGCATCAAGCCACCGCCCTTGTCCGAGACCAGCCCTCCTTCGAACGTCCCGGAATATGCGATCAGCGAGCTTGCGGGCGCGCTCAAGCGCACGATCGAGGACGCCTACGGTTTCGTCCGCGTCCGCGGCGAAGTCTCGAAGCTGTTCGTCTCGCGCCAGGGCCACGCCTATCTCACCCTCAAGGACGAGAGCGCCGTCCTGGAGGCCGTCTGCTTCAAGAACCGCTTCGAGAAGCTGGCGCTCAAGCCCGAGGAGGGGCTCGAGGTGGTGGCCTCGGGCAAGCTCACCACCTATGCCGGCCGCTCGCAGTATCAGCTTGTCGTCGAGGACGTCCGACCGCACGGCGCCGGCGCGCTCCTGGCCCAGCTCGAGGAGCGCCGCCAGCGGCTCGCGGCCGAGGGCCTGTTCGCCGCCGAGCGCAAGCGGCCCGTGCCGTTCCTCCCCGATGTCGTGGGCGTCATCACCTCGCCCACCGGTGCCGTCATTCGCGACATCCTGCACCGCCTCCGCGACCGCTTCCCGCGGCCGGTGCTGGTGTGGCCCGTCACCGTCCAGGGCGAGCGCTGCCCGCCCGAGGTGACGGCCGCCATCGACGGCTTCAACGCGCTCCCTCTCAACGGCTGGCCGCGGCGGCCGGACGTGCTGATCGTCGCTCGCGGTGGCGGCTCCATCGAAGACCTCTGGGGCTTCAACGACGAGGCGGTGGTGCGCGCAGTCGCGCGTAGCGCCATCCCGGTGATCTCGGCCGTCGGGCATGAGACCGACACGACACTCATCGACCACGTCGCCGACCTCCGCGCGCCCACCCCCACCGCCGCCGCCGAGCACGCGGTGCCGGTCGCGGCCGAGCTTGGCGCCCGCATCCGCCGCGATGGCGAGCGGCTGCAGAACGCGGTCGAGCACCGGCTCGCCACCGCCACGCAGACGCTCGACACGCTGAGCGAACGCGGCCCGCGCGTCGCCCGACGCCGCATCGACGATGCCGACCGCAGGCTTGCCACCGCGATCTCCAGGCTGCGGACGCCGGCCGATCAGTTGCGTGAGCGGCAGGCGCGCCTGCAGACGGCGCGGCGTGATCTCGGCCGCGCCGGTGCGCAGATGGTAGACCGCTCGCAACTCCGCCTGGAACGCGCCGGCGCGCGTCTGGTGCCGGCCGCCGAGCGGCTCAAGGAACGCGCGGAGACCAGGGTTGCGGGCCTCAAGGCGCGGCTCGACGCGCTGAGCTACCAGCGGACGCTGGCGCGCGGCTACGCGCTCGTGCGCGACGCCCAGGACCGGCTTGTCGGCAGCGCCGAGGCGGCCGCGGGAGAAGCGACGCTGGCGCTCCAGTTCACCGATGGCCGGGTGCCCGTCCGCACGGGCGAGTCCACCCCGAAGAAACGCCCGAGCAAGCCGCGGCCCAAGGCACCGGCCCAAGGTTCCCTGCTTTAGTGGGCTCTCTGCTCTAGGAGGAGTGGCGCCTTGCCCGTACCGTCCCCCGACCCCGACACCCCGCCGATCGCCCGGCTGGTCGAGGTCATGGCCCGATTGCGTGACCCCGACACGGGCTGTCCCTGGGATGTCGAACAGACCTTCCAGACGATCGCCCCCTACACCATCGAGGAAGCCTACGAGGTCGCCGATGCGATCGAACGCGGCGACCTCGGTGACCTGCGCTCCGAGCTGGGCGATCTCCTCCTCCAGGTCGTCTACCACGCGCGCATGGCCGAGGAGGAGGGCGCCTTCGGCTTCGACGACGTCGCCCAGGCGATCACCGAGAAGATGCTCGACCGGCACCCGCATGTGTTCGGTAGCGCTGCGGTCGACGGTGCAGACGCGCAGCGCGTTGCCTGGGAGGACACCAAGCGCGCCGAACGCGCGGCCAGGGCGGCCGCGACCGGCACTGCCAATCACGCGCTCGCCGACGTGCCCAAGGCGTTGCCGGCGCTGAAGCGCGCGCAAAAGCTCCAGGCGCGCGCCGCGCGGGTTGGCTTCGACTGGCCCGATGCTGCCGGCGCCACCGCCAAGGTGCGCGAGGAATTGCATGAGCTCGAGATGGAGCGCGGCGACCGCGGCCGGGTGGCGGCGGAGCTGGGCGACCTCCTCTTTGCCTGCGTCAACCTCGCGAGGCATCTGGACGTCAGCGCCGAGGAGGCCCTGCAAGCGGCGTCCAACAAGTTCGAGCGCCGCTTCGGGCACATCGAGGATCGCCTGCGCGAGGGGGGCCTCAAGCCCGAGGAGGTAGAGCTCGGCGTCATGGAGGGGCTGTGGCAGGAGGCCAAGGCGGCGGAGGACCCATGAGCGACGTTGTCTTCCGGCGCGCGCAGATGGCCGATCTGGACGCCATCGTCCGCCTGCTCGCCGACGACGCGCTGGGCGCCAAGCGCGAGCTGGTGACCGACCCGCCGGCGCCCGCCTACCTCGCCGCGTTTCAGGCGATCGACGCGGACCCCAACCACCTCCTCGCGGTTGCCGACGACGCGGGCCGCATCGTCGGCTGCCTGCAGATCACCTTCCTCCCCGGTCTTTCGCACCAGGGCGCCTGGCGCGGCCAGCTCGAAAGCGTGCGCGTCGCCGCCGCCACCCGCGGCACGGGCCTCGGCCGCCGCTTCATCGCCTGGGCAGTCGAGCAATGCCGCGCGCGCGGCTGCCGCATGGTCCAGCTCACCAGCACCAAGTCGCGCACCGACGCGCTGCGCTTCTACGAGGGACTGGGTTTCACGGGCACGCACGAGGGCATGAAGCTCGCGCTCTAGGCGGGGCCACAAACGAAACCGACGCAGAGTCGCCTGCTCGCGTCAGCTCTTTGCCGATGTCTCCTTGTAGATCGCGTTGCCAACCGCGATCAGGCCGTTGATGACCGGCGCGGCGTTGCCGATGCCCGGAATGAAGCGCACGAGGTTGGCGACCGCGGTGAGCACCGGGACGGCCTTCGGCCAGATGTCGTCGAAGTCCTTGCCCAACGATGTCGCGCTACCGAGAACTTTGGTGATCTCATCTTGGTGCTGCGCGGAATCGGCGGCGTGAGCATCCTCGAAGGTCTTACGGAGACTGGACACGTCCATCCTGGTCGGCCCTCCCTCAGCGCGTCACCTCGTTGAACCGAACGCTAGATGACGGGCCTCACTCTGAGGCCACATACACATCCTGAGTTTCCTAACACGGACAACAGCGAGCGTCCATGTTGTGGCCGCCAGAAGGCACTGCGCTCGTGCGGCACACCTTTGGCACTGCCTCCGGCTCATGCAACCCGACAGACCTCCAGCAGCGCTTCGTGTGGCGTGCCATCCTCTCTTTAGCCGAGCTGCGCCAAGTCGGCAGATTCTGCCAAGCGCCGGGTCATCGTTGGGCCCTCGCCCGCCCAGCGCAGTTCGAGCGGGTGGCGCCGCTTCATCGCCTGGGAGATCGAGTGCTGCCGAGAGCGCGGTTGCCGCATGGTCCAGCTCACCAGCACCAAGTCGCGCACCGACGCGCTGCGCTTCTACGAGGGACTGGGTTTCAAGGCCACGCACGAGGGCATGAAGCTGTTGATCTAGGGCGCCGGCGCATTCCGATGGGGACGACCATCTGGACGCGCCGTCTGGTCGCCCGCAACGTGCCGGAACCCCTCCAAAACCGCATTGGTTTTGACCGGGGGTTTTGGCGCGTCCGGGCGCGCGTCTCTCCGCGACCGTTGCGGGGGCGCCAAAAACGACCGTTTTTGGCGCATAGGTTCTGGCAAGGGGTTAATGTCCGGTCTGCGGGACGAAGCTGCCGTTCAACTAGCGGCCTTCTGCGAGATCAAGTGTAACCGCCTGCTGTATGAAGTCGGCCATCGCCTCTTCGGGATATTTCTCAATCTTGGACACTCTAACGGTTCTTGACCGCTTCCCGGAGCCGGTCAGTTTGTCATGCCGATCCTCGAAACTCGCACCATAGGTGAACGAAAAAGTCACGCCTGTCTTTGTTGGGCTGATCGCAACGATATCTCGTTTTACAGTGTAAACGGGAACGGAATAGTATTTCTCGGTTCCACCACGCATACGTCGCGATGCCTCCGGCCCGACGTCGGCCATCTGCTCACAAAATCGCTCTATGATCGCCCTGTGCTGGGGCTGCACACGATCAACTAAGAATTGATCAAATTCATTTGCCATTAAGGAACATTAGCACCCATTCTTTCTCCAGTCGACTTTTGCCGCGACGCCGCATCAAGCATTTTTGGCTCGAACCGGACCTTCTCCGCACCGCAGAATGCGCCAAAACCCACACGTTTGTGTCACCGTAGATAACGACCCTTTTTGGCACTCGATCTGGCCGGGCATGTTCGGGGCGTTCGCCTCGGATCACATGCCGACCGGCTGGCGTCCTAGCCGACCCGACAAACCTCGAGCAACGCCTCGGGCGGCGTGCCGTCGTCGCTGTAACCCAGCCGGGCGAGGTCGGCGGGTTCGGCGAGGCGCCACGTTATCGCGGCACCCTCGTTCGGTAGGCGCAATTCGACCTCGCCGACCGCACGGGCGAAGGCGCGGGCCGCGTTGCCGCCGCGCAGCACGATCTCGGTGAACTGGCGCCGTTCGTCGGGGCCGTAGGCGAGGATCGTGCTGCCCGGCGCGAAGGAGAACTGCTCGTTGGCGACATCGAAGATCGCCGGGCTGATCCGCGCGATCACCTCCTGGCCGTTGCACGCGACGACCGCCAAGGCGCCATAGTGCGGCTCCAGCGCTGCCGGCTGCACCGACGTCTTGAGGTTGCCGTAACCGTCGCGGAAGACAAGTGCGTCGTCCGGAATGTCCGGCAGCAGGCTCGGATCGACGTCCGGCCCGAAGAGGCCCTTGAAACTGGGGCTAAGGGGCTCATCGACGGCGGCGAGCGCCCGCGCGGTGGCTACCGGATAGATGTAGCCCGAGCGAAATTGGCCGGCACCGGTCGCATCGAGACCCACGCCCCCAGCCCTGAGCGCGTCCACCAGTATCGGGATGTCACCAGCGTCGTCCGGCACGTTCATCGCCTTGAGCGAGACCACGGCGCGTTTGACGAAGGCGAGGGAGAAGCCGCTGTTGACCGCGAAGATCTGCTTGCCGTTCGCCAGCCGTGCCGCGACGAAGCCCTCGCCCTGGTTCTTGGCGCGAGCGCGCGCGTCGTCCATGCGCGGTGCGGTGTTGACGAAGAACACCTCGCGTTCGGACTGCGAGAGCGGGTTCAGCGCGCGGCGCGCCAGCATGTAGCCGGTCTGGACCGTGTTGAAGGGCCGCACATCGACCCGGTCGAAACCGAGGATCGAGATATCGTTGGCGTCCAGCCAGTAATAGAGGTTGTCGCGAACGATCCCGTGGGCGTCGTCGTCGTTGTAGTCGCCAATGACGACGACGTGGAAACGGTTGAGGCGACGCGCCATCGACGTGCTCCCTGGCAATCGCGTACGCCATCGGCAGAGCGGCCCGACGGTGCGCACCGCGATCTTTAGCGCAAATGTGTGACGGTCGAGCGGTTCTCAGGACGCGGCGCTGCGCTCGTGCGTCGCCGTCAGCTCCAGATCGAAGGCACCGGCTTCGGCAAAGCGGCGCAGGCGGTCGACGTTTTCCGGCGGCACATCGAGATCGAGTTCCACCTGGCGCTCGGTTTCGCGCCGATCGACCACGGCCGCCAAGCGATAGGCCTTGGCGACGGAGGCACCATCGCTCACCGGCACCCGCAGCACCATGCGCGTGCGGAACCGCCCGAGGCGTTCGGCGACGAGGGCCAAGAGCGCGGCCTCGCCCTCGCCCGTGGTGGCCGAGCCGAGCACTGCGCGGCCCCCGGGGATCCGGGCTTCGAGCGTCGCCCGCGCCGCCGGGTCGAGGCGATCCACCTTGTTCCAGAGCTCGATCACCCGACGTTCCTGCGCCGCACGGTCGAGCCCGAGCTCGGCGAGCACGCTCTCCACGTCGGCCATCTGCGCCTCGCTTGCCGGGCTCGCCATGTCACGGACATGGATGACGACGGTGGCCGACAGCACCTCTTCGAGCGTCGCGCGGAAGGCTGCCACGAGCTGTGTGGGCAGGTCCGAGATGAAGCCCACCGTATCGCTCAGCGCGATGCGCTCCCCGGTCGGCAGACGCACCGCGCGAATGGTGGGGTCGAGCGTCGCGAAGAGCTGATCGGCGGCGTGCACATGGGCGCGCGTGAGCCGGTTGAACCAGGTCGACTTGCCGGCGTTGGTGTAGCCGACCAGCGCCACAGCCGGCAGCGGCACGCGCCCGCGCGCCTCGCGCTGAATGCCACGCGTGCGCTTCACATCCTCGAGCTGGCGACGGATCTGCGTGATGCGGTCGTCGATACGCCGGCGGTCGAGCTCGATCTGGCGTTCGCCAGGGCCGCCCATGAAGCCGGCACCGCCACGCTGCCGCTCAAGATGGGTCCAGGAGCGAACAAGACGCGAGCGCTGATAGGTAAGCGCCGCCAGTTCGACCTGCAGCCGGCCCTCCGCGGTCTGCGCGCGCTCGCCGAAGATCTCGAGGATCAGGCCGGTCCGGTCGATCACCTTGGCTTCGAGCGACCGCTCCAGGTTGCGCTGCTGGATCGGGCTGAGCGACGCATCGACGACGACCAGCTCGATCGCCTCGTCGGCCACCACCTCCTTCAGCCAGGCCAGCCGCCCGCCAGCGATCAGGGTTGCCGGTCGCGGCTCGCGCAACGGAAAGCGATCGGCGAGGACGATGTCGACGCCAAGTCCGCGGGTCAGCCGACGCGCCTCTTCGAGCCGCTCGGCGCTGAGCTGCTCGGCAAGGCGGAGGTCCACCTCGGGGCGGACCACGACTGCCCGATTGCTGTCGGCGCCAGGCGCAGGCGTGCCCGTTGCGGCTACTCCGACGCCGTTGCGGCAGGCTGGGCCGGCGCGGCGGCGGGCTGCGCATCCTGGCCCGGCTCGTAGAGCCGGATCGGCGCCGCTGGCATCACCGTCGATACCGCGTGTTTGTAGACCAGCTGGACATGTCCATCTCGCCGCAGCAACAGGCAGAAGTTGTCGAACGAGCTGATCACGCCCTGCAACTTGACACCGTTGATGAGAAAGATGGTGACGGCAATCTTGTTTTTGCGGACGTGGTTCAAGAACACGTCCTGCAGGTTGGCCGTTTTTTCAGCCGGCATGGTCGAACCCTTCGAGTAGCATCAATCGCCGCAGGTGGGCGACGCCGCAGTGCAGCATAGGCTAGCCGACCCTAACCAGCAGCAGCGCTCGCCGCAACCGACAACCCGGTCGGTGCGCGATTGCCGAACACGTGAGCCTGGTAAGCCTGCTGCAGTCGGCGGGTAACAGGGCCGGGCGTACCGTCGGCGACCGCACGGCCGTCGACGCGAACCACCGGCATCACCCACGAGCTGGTGCTCGTCAAAAAGGCCTCATGGGCCGTGTCGACCTCCGCCGTGGTGAACGCCCGCTCTTCGACCGGCAGTCCCTCGGCCCGGGCGAGTTCCAGCACCACCGAGCGCGTGACGCCGCCGAGGATCAGCGACGACAGCGGGTGCGTCCGCAGAACACCGCTGGCGTCCACGATGTAGGCGTTGGAGGCGCTGCACTCGGTAACCACGCCGTCGTCGCGGGTCAGCCACGTCTCGTAGCAGCCGTCCTCGGCAGCCGCTTGCTTGGCGAGCACGTTCGCCAAGAGGCTGACCGACTTGATCTCGCATCGCAGCCACCGGAGGTCGGGGGCCGTCACCACGCCGACGCCGTCCGCGTAGGCCTTCGGGTCGGGGCGCTTCAAACGCCGGGCCGTCATCATGATTGACGGCAACGTATCGCGCGGGAAGAGGTGATCGCGCGGCGCGGCACCGCGGCTGATCTGCACGTAGACCGTCGCGTCTTCGAGCCGGTTGCGTCGAACCGTCTCCAGGATGACCTGCTCCAACGCCCGATCGGTCATCGGCGGGTCGACCTCGATCGCGGCAAGGGAGCGATGCAGCCTGGCGAAATGCCGGTCGCCGTCGGAAAGGCGACCGTCGATGACCTTGAGCACCTCATAGACGCCGTCGGCAAACTGATTGCCACGATCCTCGATGTTCACCGTCGCCTGCGCTTTGGGCAGGTAGCGGCCGTTGACGTAGGCGATCCCGGCCATTGTGTCCCTCTCCCGTCCCCCGCTCAGAAGTAATCTAGGCGAACGGCGAACAATTTCTCCACCCGCTTCACCATGGCGGCACGGGCCGCCACGATGACACGATCGCCGGTGCGGATGACGGTGTCGCCGCGCGGCGTGATCACGGTGTCGCCGTGTACCACGGCAGCGACGATGACACCGGCGGGCAGATTCACGTCGCGCAGCGGCAAGCCGACGAGTGGTGAGGTCTCCAAAGCCTCCGCCTCGAAAAGCTCCGCAGCACCGTCGACGATCGATTGGACCGCTCGAATGCGGCCGCGGCGAATATGCCGCAGCACGCTCGACACTGTGGTCTCCCGCGGGTTGACCGTGACGTCGATGCCGAGCGGCCCCAGGAGCGGCGCATAGTTGCCGTGATTGACCAACGAGAAGGCGAGCGGGCAGCCTTTGCGCTTGGCCAAGAGCGCCGCCATGATGTTGACCTCGTCGTCGTTGGTGACGCAGACGAGCGCATCAACGCTGCCGACATTGGCCTCCGCCAGGAGATCGTCCTCACGCGCGTCGCCCAGGAGGACGTTGAGCCACGGTCGCGTGGCGGCGAGCGCTTCCGCCGTATCGCGCCGCGCCTCCACGACCTTGATCGACGCTTCGGGGTGGCTCTTGTGCTGCACGTCCGCGAGGTAGCTGCCGACATTGCCGCCGCCGACGATGACCAGGCGCTCCGCACGCGGCTGCTCGTAGCCGAAGGCGCTCATGGCCCGTTCCATGCGCGCGGTCTCGACGACGAAGTAGACGTCGTCACCCTCCAGCATCTGATCGTCGCCGCTCGGCACGAAGAAATGGCCGTCCCGAACCATGCCGATGGTCGTCAGGTGTAGATCGGGAAACAGGAAGGCGAGCTGCTTGAGCGGCGTGTCCCGCATCGGGCAGTTCGCGTTGCAGCGGACGGCGATGAGGCGGACCAGATCGTCGGCGAATGGAATGACCTCGACGGCGCCCGGAATCTCCAGCCGCCGTGCGATGGTGCGCGCGACCTCGAACTCTGGCGAGATGACCACGTCGATCGGCAGATGGTCGGCCCGGAAGAGGTCGTTCCAGCGCGGTTGCAAGTACGCCTGCTGGCGGATCCGTGCGATCTTGGTGGGCACGTCGAACAGCGTATGCGCCACCTGGCAGGCCGTCATGTTGACCTCGTCGGCGTAGGTCACCGCGATCAACATATCGGCGTCCGGCACGCCCGCCTCTTCCAAAACGTCCGGATGCGAGGCGTGCCCGGCGATCGCCTTGATGTCGAGGCTCTCGCCGAGCTTCCGCGCGAGGTCCTGCATCTGGTCGATGATCGTGACGTCGTGGCCGGCGCGAACGAGGTAGCTTGCGATGTTCATGCCGACCTGTCCGGCACCGCAGACGACCACCTTCATCTCACCCGTCGCCACTCTGCAGGTCGAGCGAGCGCAGCTTGCGATGCAGCGCTGACCGCTCCATCCCGACGAATAGCGCGGTCCGCGAGACATTCCCGCCGAACCGCTCGAGCTGCGCTTTCAGATAAGCGCGCTCGAACCGCTCGCGGGCGTCGCGGAGCGGCAGCGTCACATAGTCCGCCGCGTGGATGTCCAAGGCCGCGTTGGCACCCTGGACGAGCTCCGCCGGCAAGTCCTCGATGCCCACGGGCTCGCGCGCATCGCCGGCGGCGAGGATGAGGATGCGCTCGATGGTGTTCCTGAGCTCACGCACGTTCCCCTGCCAATCCGCCGCCTGCAGGATCGCCATCGCCTTCGACGAGAACGAGCGTGCCGGCAGGCCCGCGGCGCGGGTCAAGAGGTCGGTGAAATGCTCGACGAACAGCGGGATGTCCTCGCGCCGCTGGCTGAGCGGCGGCAGGTGCAGCGGCACGACGTTGAGCCGGTAGTAGAGATCTTCGCGAAAGCGCCCGTCGCGGATCTCGTCCTCGAGGCTGGTGTGGGTCGCGGCGAGGATCCGGACATCGACGGTGAGTTCCTGCTGGCCGCCGACCCGACGAAAGCGCTGATCTTGCAGCACGCGCAACAGGCGGCCCTGCGTCTCCAGCGGCATGTCGGCCACCTGATCGATCAGGAGCGTACCGCGATGCGCGCGCTCGAGCATGCCCGGTCGCACCGTGCCACCCTGCTGCCCCCGCTCCTCGGTGCCGAAGAGCTCGACGGCGACCCGCTCGGGCTCGAGATTGGCGGCGTTGATGACGAGAAAGGGTGCCTGGCTACGCCGCGAGCGCGCGTGCACGAGTCTGGCGACCACCTCCTTGCCGCTGCCGGCGGGACCGGTGATGAGAATGCGGCTGTTGGTCGGCGCCGCCCGGTCGATCGCTTGCCGGATCTGGGTGATCGGTGTGGAGCGCCCGATCAGCGCATCGTCCGCGCCCGCCCGAAGCCGCAGCTCGGCGACTTCTCGCCGCAAACGGGCCGCTTCCAGCGCGCGTTCCGCGCCGACGATCAGCTGGTCCGCCTTGAAGGGCTTCTCCAGAAAATCATAGGCGCCCTTGCGGATCGCGCTGACGGCCGTTTCGATGGTGCCGTGGCCGCTGATCATGATCACTGGAAGTTCCGGGTCGAAGCGCTTCACCTCGTCCAGCACTTCGATGCCGTCCAGCTCGCTGCCCTCGAGCCAGATGTCCAAGAGCACGAGATCGGGCGGCTGCCCTTGGATCGCGCCCAACGCCTCGCGGCTGTCCGCGGCCTGACGAACGGCGTAGCCCTCGTCTTCCAGAATGTCTGCCATCGTCAGGCGGATGGCTGCTTCGTCGTCAACGATGAGAATATCTGCAGTCATGCCGCCACGCTATCGAGCGCGCCGGCCGCAAAGGCAAGCGTCACGATGGCCCCGCGGCCATCTCGCGCCTCCAGCAACAGGCGTCCGCCGTGCTCGTCCATGATCCGCTTGACGATGGCGAGCCCCAAACCCGTCCCGCCCTGCCGCGACGTGACATAGGGCTCGGTGAGCCGCTGGAGATCGCCCGTGGGCCAGCCGGGGCCGTTGTCGGTCACGCTGATCAGGATCTCAGGCCCCCGCGGCTCGACCGATGCGACGACCCGACCGTCAGCGATATCGGCCTCGAGGATCGCTTGCGCGGCGTTCTGCAGGAGATTGGTCAGCGCCTGAGCGAGCTTGCCGCTGTCGCAGGAGAGGACCAGATCCGGCTCAGGCGCTTCGACCTCGAAGTCGATCGAGGGGAAGCCCGCGCGCTGCAGCTCGACGGTCCGCTTGACGATGTCGACAACCGGCTCGGGCTTCACCTGCGGCGGCGGCATCCGGGCAAAGGTCGAGAACTCGTTGATGAGACGCCGGATGATCTCCACCTGCTCGGCGATCGTTGCGACGGACCGCTCGAAGTGCGCGCGCTGGTCGCCGGCGAGGGGTGCGTATTTGCGGGCGAGCCGCTCTGCCGAAAGTTGGATGGGCGTCAGCGGGTTCTTGATCTCGTGCGCGACGCGTCGGGCGACGTCGGCCCAGGCCGCCTGCCGCTGCGCCTGCAGGAGCGCCGAGATGTCGTCGAAGGTCAGCACGTAGCCTCGGACGCCCTCCTCCGCGAGCTGTGCCTCGACCCGCACCAGGAGCGTGTGAACGCGACCTTCACGCAGTACATCGACCTGCTCGCGTGCCGGCATTTCAGGGCGCTGCGCCGCATGCGCGAGGATGCCGACCGCCTCCGGGAAAACGTCCACCAAACGCCGGCCGGTCAGCTCGTCGAGCTGACGGCCGAGGAAGGCCGCGGCGGTTCTGTTCGGCAAGACGATGGCGCCGTCGTGATCGACGCCGATGACCCCCGCATTGACGCCGCTCAGCACGGCTTCGGTGAAGCGCCTGCGCTCGTCGACCTCCTGGTTGGCAGCGACGAGCGCGTAGTGCTGGGCGGCGAGCTGCTCGGTCATCCGGTTGAACGCGCGGGTGAGCGTGGTCACCTCCTCGGTCGCCGGTTCCTCGCCCACCCTAGCCCCCAGATCGCCTGCGCGGACACGATCGGCGGCGCCGGCGAGCCGCGCGATCGGCGTGGCGATGCGGTCGGCGAAGGCAGCACCGGCCCAAACCGCGGCCAGCAGGAGCAAGAGGGCGACAGTGGTGAAGATCAGCGTGAAGGTGAAGCGGATGTCGGCCCGCTCGGCGGCGATCTCCTGATAGTCGCCGACCACGCGCTCGGTCTGTGCGACATAGCCCAGCACCTCGGCGTCGACAAAGCGGCCGACCACCAGAAACGCGTCGAGCAGGCCCGGCAGCGCCACGAGCGCCCGCACGCGATCCTCGGTGTCGCTGGTGAGGATGACCACGTCGCCCGCGTCGGCCTGCTCGATCGAGCCCGGGTCGATCTCGCTCACCTCGATGCCGAAAGTGAGCCCACTACGCCCCAGCTCGCGACCATCGGCGGTGAAGACGACGGCCTCGGTCAGCGCACGCAACGCGGCTTGCGCGTCGAGCAGCCGACTGAGCCGGCTGTCCGCCGCCACCAGGAGCGGCGCTTGGGCGCCGAGATCGGCCGCCATGGCGAACGCATCGGCGCGGATGTTGGCCTTGTGCTCTTCCAGGTAGGCCCGGCTCACGTTCAGCGACGTCGTCAGCGCGCGCTGCACGCGCTCGCCGAACCACGTGTCGAGGCCGTAGTTGAAGAAGACCAGCGAGAAGATGGAGACCAATACCGCCGGCGTGACCGCGACGACGCCGAACATGGTCACCATGCGCGTCTGCAGCGTGCCGGCCTTGCCCCGCCGCCGCGCCCTGTAGAGAGTCAGCGCCTGGCGCCCGACCACGACGGCGAGCAACACCAAAATCGCGAGGTTCAGGTTCAAGAGCCACAGCAACGTGCCCACGTCGCTGCCGTCGGCCGGCCCGGCGGTGATGGCGATCCACGAGATCGCGCCGCCGAGGGCCACGAGCGCCGCGAGCAAGATGGCCATGCGGCCGGCAACGCTGCGCTGCTCCAGCCAGTGAGCCACGCGGTGCAAGCCCGTGCGCACCGTCGCGCCTTCGCTCATCGCAATCCGCCATGTCGACACACGTTCCAAGATCAGCGTGGACCGCGGACCACGTCGATGTCCAGCTCCCTAATCTTCTTCCGGAGCGTGTTGCGGTTGAGACCGAGGATATGGGCGGCGCGGAGCTGGTTGCCGCGGGTTACAGCGAGCGTCTCGAGGATCAGCGGCCGCTCCACCTCATGCAGGACCTCGAGATAGAGTTCCGATACGTCGTCGACCCTGGGCGCGGTCGCGAAGCGTCGTTCGACGTGTCGCGAAACCACGGCGGCCAAGCTGTCGTCCAGAGCCGCGCCTTCCGGCACCGGCGCACGCGCTTCCTTGAGCTCCTCCTCGACCAGGGGTGCCGCGATGACGTCCTCGGAATAGAGCACGACGATCCGGCGCACGAGGTTCTCGAGCTCGCGGACATTGCCGGGCCATGTGTGCGCCTTCAGCACCTTGATCGCGTCGGGGTCGAAGGACTTGAGTGCCAGACCCTGGTCGTGACAGGCGGCGAGAAAGTGTTCGAGCAGTGCCGGGATGTCCTCGACCCGCTCGCGCAGCGCCGGGAGCCGGATCGGCACGACGTTGAGGCGGTAGAAGAGGTCCTCGCGAAACAGCCCCTGCGCCGCCAGGGCCCTGAGGTCGCGGTGGCTGGCGGCGAGGATTCGCACGTCGGCGCGGATCGCCTCGCGGGCCCCTACCGGCACGAACTCGCCCTGCTGCAGCACCCGCAAGAGGCGCGTCTGAGCCTCCATCGGCATGTCGCCGATCTCGTCGAGGAACAGCGTGCCGCCTTGCGCCTGCTCGAAGCGGCCCGCCTTGCGGGTGTTGGCGCCAGTGAAGGCACCCTTCTCATGGCCGAAGAGCTCGCTCTCGATGAGCTCGCGCGGAATGGCCGCCATGTTGACGGCGACGAAGGGTCCGTGACGGCGGCGGCCATAGTCGTGGAGCGCGCGCGCGACCAGCTCCTTGCCGGTCCCGCTCTCGCCGAAAACCAGCACGGTGAGGTCGGTGCCGACGAGCCGCGCCAGCATGCGGTAGATCTCCTGCATCGCCGGCGAGCGGCCGATGATCGGCAGGTTCTCCTCACCCTCCAGCCGCGCGCGATGCCCGTTGGGCTGAACCTTCCCCGACTGCAGCGCGCGCTGGACGGCGCCCAAGAGGGTTGCCAGATCGAACGGCTTCGGCAGGTACTCGAAGGCACCGCGCTCGGTTGCGCGCACGGCGGTCAAGAGCGTGTTTTGCGCGCTCATCACGATGACCGGCAGGTCGGGGCGCCGGCTCCTGATCTGCGGCAGAATGTCGAGGCTGTTTTCGTCCGGCAGCATGACATCGACGATCGCCGCGTCACCGATGCCTTCCTCGACCCATTGCCAGAGCGTGGCGGCCGCACGCGTCGCCTGCACGCGGAAGCCCTGCTGCGACAAGGCGCGGCTGACCACGGTGCGGATCGCGTTGTCGTCCTCAGCGATGAGGATCGTCCGCTCGCTCGCCGCCACGCTCAACCCTCGTCGCCCGCGTGCGCCGGAAGGCTCACGCGAAACACCGTGCCGTTCGGAAGGTTTTGGAAGTCCACCACGCCGCCATGGTCGTCGACGATCTTGGCGACCAGCGACAGCCCGAGACCGGTGCCGGTGGCGCGGCCCGTCACGAAGGGCTCGAAGAGGTGCGCCTGCAATTCGTCGGGCACCCCGGGGCCGTCGTCCCAGATCTCGATGGTAATCGGCAGTTCGAGGCGCTCACGGCTGTTGCGCTGACCGATGCGGAGCCCGTGGCGATAGTGGGTCACGAGCCGCACCTCCGAGCCGGATACCGTCGCCGCCTCGCAGGCGTTCTTGACGAGGTTCAAGAAGACCTGGACGAGCTTGTCGCGATCGCCGCCGACCGCCGGCAGCGACGGATCGTAGCGCTCGACCAGACGCAGATTGCGGCCGAAGCCGGTCTCCGCCAGCCGCCGCACGTGTTCGAGCACCCGATGCACGTTCACGGGCTGGCGCACCAGCGGACGGTTCTCGGTGAACTGCTCCATGCGATCGACCAGAGCGACGATGCGATCGGTCTCGTCGCAGATGAGCTGCACGAGCTGGCGATCGTCGGTGTCGAGGCCGCCCTCGAGGAGCTGTGCCGCACCGCGGATGCCAGAGAGCGGGTTCTTGACCTCATGCGCCAGCATGGCCGCCAACTGCGCCACCGAGCGCGCGGCCGAGCGGTTGGTGAGCTGCTGGCCGAGCTGGCGTGCGACCGAGCACTTCTGCAGGACGATCAGCACCTCGCTCGGTGGATCGCCGAGCGGGCTCACGTGGATGTCGACGAGGTGCG
Organism: Geminicoccaceae bacterium; assembly: GCA_028279345.1. Lineage (GTDB taxonomy): Bacteria > Pseudomonadota > Alphaproteobacteria > Geminicoccales > Geminicoccaceae > JAAAPF01. The sequence continues at coordinate 16,113 of JANQNY010000045.1, read as the reverse complement.
AATGGGCGCGGCGGGTCGAGAAGGTGACGCCGTAGTGCGACACCGAGTGTCCCCCGGCGAGCACCTCACCGATCAGTGACAGCGCTTGCGCGTCCGAAGCCAACAGGTCCTCGACGGCGCGGCCGCGCAAAAAGGTGTCGCTGGCGCCCAGCATCTGCTCGCCCGCCGGGTTGACATAGGCGAAACGGAGCTGCGTTGTGACCACGAGCAGCGCGCTCGGGATCGCTCCCAGAACGGCGCGGTCAAGCGGCATCGGCGCTGCCGCCGAGTCGCGCGGCACCACTGCTAAAACATCCGGCAACGACGTCGCTCCACGCATATATGCCTAGTTTTTTGGCATCCTAGAGCGCCGCCCACCCCAGCACAACTACACTTGCCTCCGAGCCGGGCACGACTACCGTGCCGCACCGGCGAGCTTCGACGGAAGACGAGATGCAGAAGATCCACGCCGTCGTGGTCGGCGCGGGAACCGGGAGCCGCTTCGGCGGCGACGCCCCCAAACAGTATCGGCATCTGGCCGGCCGCACCATCTTCCGCCGCGCACTGGAGACCCTGCTGGCCCACGACGGTATCGCCGCGGTCCTGCCGGTGATCGGCGCCGACGACGCGCACCGCTTCGCGCAAAGCTGTGGCGATCTGCCCAGCCTACCGCCGGTGACCGGTGGCGCATCGCGCAGTGCGTCGGTCCGCCGCGCGCTCGCGGCCCTGGCGCCGCTGGGTGCCACCCACGTGCTCATCCACGACGCGGCGCGTCCGCTGCTACGCGCGCCGCTGGTCGATCGGATCATTGCGGCCCTCGTCGACGGGGAAGCCGTCGTTCCCGCGCTTGCGGTCCGCGACACGCTGAAGCGAACGGCCGACACCAGGGTCGCCGGCACAGTCGACCGGACCGGCCTCGTCGCGGTGCAGACGCCACAGGGTTTCGCCATGGACGTGCTGGCTCGGGCCCATGCGGCGGGTGATGAAGCGACCGACGACGCCGGTCTCGTCGAACGGCTGGGCGTGCCCGTGCACGTGGTCGAGGGTGACCCGCTCAATCTCAAGGTCACCGAACCGGAGGATCTCCACTTGGCGGAACGCTTGCTCGGTGCAGCGACCGTGCCGCGCGTCGGCACGGGCTTCGACGTCCATCGCCTCGAGCCCGGCGACGGCGTCGTTCTGGGCGGCATAACCATCCCGTGCGCGCTGCGCCTGATCGGCCACTCGGACGCCGACGTCGCACTCCATGCGCTCACCGACGCGCTTTTGGGCACGGTCGGTATCGGCGACATCGGCACGCTCTTCCCACCGACCGAGGAGCGGTGGCGGGGCGCCGACAGCGCGCTCTTCCTCGACGAGGCCCGCCGGCGCGTCGCGGCGGAGGGCGGCCATATCGGGCATCTCGACCTCACGATCCTCTGCGAGCAGCCGCGCATCGGGCCGCATCGCGAAGCCATGCGCGCCCGCATCGCCGCCATCACCGGTCTCGCGCCGGAGCGCTGCAGCATCAAGGCGACGACCACCGAACGGCTCGGCTTCACCGGGCGCGGCGAGGGTATCGCGGCTCAGGCGGCCGCCACCGTCCTCTTCCCGGCATGAGCGCGGCGCGATGACGACAGCTCAGCAGGTTCTGGACCTCTGCCGGCAGCGCGGCTGGCGCCTGGCCACGGCGGAGAGCTGCACCGGCGGGCTCGTTGCCGGGCGCCTCACCGACATCGCCGGCTCCTCAGACGTGGTCGAGGGCGGCATCGTCGCCTACGCCAACGCGGTCAAGGAGCGCGAGCTCGGCGTCTCCGCGGCCACGCTCGCCAGCGACGGCGCCGTGAGCGAGGCTGCGGCCCGCGAGATGGCCGAAGGCTGCCGGCGACGGCTCGCCGTCGACCTCGCGATCGCCGTCACGGGCATTGCCGGGCCCGGCGGCGCGACGCCGGGGAAGCCCGTGGGGCTGGTTCATCTCGCGGCCGCCAGCCCCACAGCAACCCTTCATCGGGCGAGCGTCTTCCCCGGCACGCGGGCCCAGGTCCGTGCGGCAACGGTCGAAGCCGCGCTGGAACTCTTGGCGCTAGCGGCTGGAGGCGGCGAGGTCGCTGGTGACACCGAGCCGACGTGACGGCGGGCGCGTGCCATAGAGGTCGCGCGCCCGCGCCTCGAACGCCGCCACCATCCGGCGCACCGCCTCGTTGAACAAGAGGCCGATCAGTTTCTGCAGCACGCGCGACTTGAACTCGAAGTCGACATAGAAGTCGAGAATGCAGCCGCCGTCGTCGGCCGGCGCGAAGTGCCAGTGGTTGTTGAGGTAGCGGAACGGTCCATCGACATAAGCGACGTCGATCCGGTGGGTGTCGGGATGGAGATCGACGCGCGAGCGAAACCGCTCGCGGTAGATCTTGAAGGCGATCACCAGGTCGGCCTCAAAGCTGTCGCCGTCCCGACGGGTGATCCGCGCAGCCTTACACCAGGGCAGAAAGTCCGGATATTTGTCGACCCCGGCGACGAGTTCGTAGAGCTCATCCGGCGTGTAGGGAAGATGGCGCTTCTCGGCGTGGGTCGGCATCCGCTCAGCCCGCCGCTTCGAGCTGGGCCGTACGCGCCGCGCGCAAGCGCTGGAAATCGTCGCCTGCGTGATAGGAGCTGCGCGTGAGCGGCGTCGACGACACCAGGAGGAAGCCCTTGGCCCGTGCCGCCCGCGCGAAACCGTCGAACTCTGCGGGCTCGACGAAGCGCTCGACGGCGTGGTGGCGCGGCGTCGGCCGGAGGTACTGGCCGATCGTCAAGAAATCGACGTCGGCCATGCGTAGGTCGTCCATCACCTGCAGAAGTTCCCGCTTCTCCTCGCCGAGCCCGACCATCAGCCCGGACTTGGTGAAGAGAAGCGGGTCGCGCTGCTTCACGTGGTCCAAGAGCCGGAGCGAGTGGTAGTAGCGGGCACCGGGCCGTACCGTCCGGTAGAGCCGCGGTACCGTCTCGAGATTGTGGTTGTAGACGTCCGGCCGCGCATCCACGATCGCGTCGACGACGGAGCGCGGCTTCCTCAGAAAATCGGGCGTCAGGATCTCGATCGTCGTCGCCGGTCGCCGGCGGCGAATGGCCTCGATGCAGCGCACGAACTGCCTCGAACCACCATCCTCGAGGTCGTCGCGATCGACTGAGGTGATAACCACATGCTCCAGCTGCATCGTCTCGACCACGTCGGCCAGATGCTCGGGCTCACCCGCGTCGACGGCCCGGGGTGCGCCGGTCTTGACGTTGCAAAAGGCGCAGGCGCGGGTGCACGTGTCGCCGAGGATCATCACCGTGGCGTGCCGCTTGGACCAGCATTCGCCGATATTCGGGCAGGCCGCTTCCTCGCAGACCGTGTGCAGGCTCTTCTTGCGCAAGAGCTTCTTGGTCTCGAAGTAGACCGGGTGGGTCGGGGCCTTCACCCGGATCCAGTTGGGTTTCCGCTGCGGGGCACCATCTAGAGGCGCGCGTTCGGGGCGCTGCTCGGGCCCGGCCTTGACCGTGACGGTGGCCATCGGCTCCTCGTTGGTTGCTTCCTAAAAGTGGATCGCGCGACCATACGCGTCCAGCACGGATTCGTGCATCATCTCGGACAAGGTGGGGTGCGGGAAGATCGTGTGCATCAAATCGAGCTCGGTCGCTTCCAATTGCCGCGCCAAGACGTACCCCTGGATCAGCTCCGTCACCTCAGCGCCAACCATGTGGGCACCCAACAGTTCGCCCGTGGCGGCATCGAACACCGTCTTCACCATGCCGTCGGGCTCACCGAGCGCGATCGCCTTGCCATTGCCGATGAAGGGAAACCGCCCGACCTTGATGTCGTAACCCGCCTCCTTGGCCGCCGCCTCGGTCAAGCCCACCGAGGCGACCTGAGGCGTGCAGTAGGTGCAGCCGGGGATCTTCGTGATGTCCATCGGGTGCAGCCCTTCGACGCCCGCAATCTGCTCGACGCAGAGCACACCCTCGTGGCTCGCCTTGTGGGCGAGCCAGGGCGCACCCACCACGTCGCCGATGGCGTAGACGCCCGGCTCGCCGGTGCGGAGATAGGGGTCAACCTTGATGTGGCCCCGCTCGACCTCAACACCGGTGCCTTCGAGCCCGAGATGTTCGGTATTTCCGACGATGCCGACGGCGAGAATCACCCGGTCGACCGTGATCGTCTCCGCCTTGCCGCCCTGCAGCTCGACGCTGACCTTCACCGCGTCGCGGCCTGGCTCGAGCTTCTTGACGGTTGCGCCCGTCTCCAGCCGCATGCCACGCTTCTCGAGCTGCTTCTGCGCAAAGGCCGAGATCTCGGCGTCCTCGACCGGCAGAATGCGGTCCACGACCTCGATGACGGTCACCTCGGCACCCATCGAGCGGTAGAAGCTCGCGAACTCGATGCCGATGGCGCCGGACCCCACGACCAGCAGGGATTTGGGAATCGCTTGCGGGACCATCGCCTCCTTGTAGGTCCACACCAGTTTCCCATCCGCCTCCAGTCCCGGTAGCTGGCGGGCGCGCGCGCCGGTGGCGAGGATGATGTGCTTGGCCTCGACCGTCTCCCCGTCGCTCTTCTTGGTCTTGACCGCCAAGCGGTGCTTGCCGGCGAGCCGCGCCTCGCCATCGATCACCTGCACCTTGTTCTTCTTCAGAAGGTGCGCGACGCCGCGCGAGAGCTGATCGGCCACACGCCGCGAGCGCTTGATCACAGCCTTGAAGTCGTAGCGCAGGTTGTCGGCCGCGAAGCCGAACTCGCCCAGATGGTGCATCAGGTCGAACACCTCGCCGGAGCGCAGTAGTGCCTTCGTGGGGATGCACCCCCAGTTGAGGCAGATGCCGCCCAGATGCTCGCGCTCGACGAGCACGGTCTTCAACCCCAGCTGCGCCGCCCGGATCGCCGCGACATAGCCACCGGGGCCGCCACCGACGACCGCGACGTCGGCCGTTTCTGCCATGAAGCTCTCCTTGTCGTTGGTCGGTCGCGCGCGGCGATCAGAGCAAGAGCGCCATCGGGTCTTCGAGCACCGACTTGATCTGGCCCAGCACCTCGGCGCCCAGGGCGCCGTCGACGACCCGGTGGTCGACCGAGAGGTTCAAGGTGACGACGTTCGCCACCGCGAGCGCGCCGTCTTTGACCACCGGCCGCTCCTCGCCGGCGCCAACGGCGAGGATGCAGGCCTGCGGCGGGTTGATGACCGCTTGGAACGCCTTGATCCCGTACATGCCGAGATTGGAGATGGTGAAGCCGCCACCCTGGTACTCCTCGGGCTGCAGCTTGCCGTCCCGCGCCCGGGCGGCGAGCGCCTTCATCTCGTTGGAAATGGTGGCGAGGCCCTTCTGGTCGGCATGGCGCAGGACCGGGGTGATGAGCCCACCGTCGATCGCCACCGCCACCGAGATGTCGACGTCCTGATACTTGTAGATCTTGTCGCCACCGAAGCTGGCATTGGCGTTAGGCACCCGCTTCAGCGCCACGGCACAGGCCTTGATGACGAAGTCGTTGACCGAGAGCTTGTAGTCGGCACCGACGCGCGCGTTGAGGTCGGCACGAATCCGCAAGAGCGCGTCGATCTCGACGTCGACCTCGAGATAGAAGTGCGGGATGTCGCGCTTGGCCTCGGTGAGGCGCCGCGCGATCGTCTTGCGCATGTTGTTGAGGGGAATCTCCTCGAAGCCGCCGGCCGGCGGCGCGGTGGCCGGCGACGGAGCTGGCGGCTCCGCTGCAGCGGGCGTCTCGCCGGCAGCCGCGCGCCCCTTGCCTGCGGCGAGCGCCGCCTCGATGTCGACTTTGATGATGCGACCGTGCGGGCCACTGCCGCGTAGCGCCTTCAAATCGAGCCCCGCCTGCTTCGCCATGCGCCTGGCGAGCGGGCTGGCAATGATGCGGTCGCCGCCGTCCTGGGGCGCCTCCGATTTGGCCTCTGCTGGCTCCGCCTCAGTCTGGCGAGCCTGCGTCGGCTGGGCCGCACCGTTACCCTGTCGCTCCGCCAGCGGCGTCGATGGCTGCGCCGCAGCCTCGTCGAGCGCCGAGGCATCCTCGCCCTCGGCAAGCAAGAGGGCGATGCGGGTGTTGACCGCCACATGCTCGGAACCGGCGGGCACGAGGATCTTGCCCAAGACGCCCTCGTCGACGGCCTCTACCTCCATCGTCGCCTTGTCGGTCTCGATCTCGGCGATGACGTCGCCTGGCTCGACCTTGTCGCCTTCGTTCTTCTGCCAGCTCGCGAGCGTGCCCTCGGTCATCGTCGGCGACAGCGCCGGCATGAGGATCTCGATCGGCATCGTGTCCTCCCCGCCTCAGGACCGGTAGCAGACGGCCTTGGCCGCCTCGACGACATCCGGCACCTGCGGCAGCGCCAGCTGCTCGAGGTTGGCGGCGTAAGGCATCGGCACGTCCTTGCCGGTCACGCGCGCCACCGGCGCGTCGAGATGGTCGAAGGCGTCCTCCATCATCACCATGGCGAGCTCGGCGCCCATGCCGAAGCGCGGCCAGCCCTCCTCCACCGAGACGAGACGGTTGGTCTTCATGACCGACCGGACGACGGTCGCCGAATCGAGCGGCCGGATCGTCCTGAGATCGATGACTTCGGCCTCGATGCCCTCACCGGCGAGCGCTTCGGCCGCTTCGAGCGCACGCGCGCACATCAGCGAGAAGGCGGTGATGGTCACGTCCTTGCCTGGCCGCAGCACCTTGGCCTTGCCGATCGGCAGGGTGAAGTCATCAAGCACCGGGACGTCGAAGCTCTGCCCGTAGAGGATCTCGTTCTCGAGAAAGACGACCGGGTTCGGATCCCGAATGGCCGCCTTCAACAGGCCCTTCGCGTCCGCCGCCGAATAGGGTGCGACGACCTTGAGCCCGGGGCAGTGGCCGTACCAGGTGGAGTATTCCTGGCTGTGCTGGGCCGCCACCCGTGCCGCGGCACCGTTGGGTCCACGGAAGACTATCGGCGAGCCCAGCTCGCCGCCGGCCATATAGAGCGTCTTGGCCGCGGAATTGATGATGTGGTCGATCGCCTGCATGGCGAAGTTCCAGGTCATGAACTCGACGATCGGCCGGAGCCCCGCCATCGCCGCGCCAACGCCCAGGCCGGCGAAGCCATATTCGGTGATCGGCGTGTCGATGACGCGCCGCGCGCTGAACTCTTCGAGCAGACCCTGGGTGACCTTGTAGGCGCCCTGGTACTCAGCCACCTCCTCGCCCATGACGAAGACGCGGTCGTCGGCGCGCATCTCCTCCGCCATCGCGTCACGTAGCGCCTCGCGCACGGTAAGCCGCGTCATCTCGGTCCCGTCCGGCACCTCGGGCACGTCGTCGGCCTCGGCGCGCGGCTCCGCGGGCAGGCTAGGCCCTTCGGAAGAACGCGCCGGATCGTCCTTCGTGTCCGGCGCCGCGGCCGCCTGCGGCTCGGCCGCTGACTTCGGCGCCGGCGCATTCTTTCCGTCCGTCTCCAGCGCTGTCGCGTCCTCGCCCTCAGCAAGGATCAGCGCGATCGGCGTGTTGACGGCGACGTGTTCGGAGCCGTCAGGCACGAGAATGCGGCCGAGCTTTCCCTCGTCGACGGCCTCGACCTCCATCGTCGCCTTGTCGGTTTCGATCTCGGCGATGACATCGCCGGCCGTCACCTCGTCACCCTCGCTCTTCAGCCACCGCGCCAGCGTGCCCTCGGTCATCGTCGGCGACAGCGCCGGCATCAGGATTTCGATCGGCATGGTTCCTCCCGGGCCGGCGCCCCGCCGGCAAGCCGCCTAGGCCTCGACCAAAACGTCGGTCCAAAGCTCCGCAGGGTCGGGCTCGGGACTATCCTGGGCGAAGCGCGCCGACTCGTTCACGATCTCGCGAATGTCGCGGTCCATGGCCTTCAGCTGGTCTTCGTCCGTGACCTCCGCGTCGACCATCTTCTTCTTGAGCTGTTCGATCGGATCGCGCTGCTCGCGCATTTCCTGGACCTCGTCCTTGGTCCGGTACTTGGCCGGATCGGACATCGAGTGACCGCGATAGCGGTAGGTGAGCGCCTCGAGGATGATCGGCCCGTCCTTGCGCGCGTGGGCCGTAGCCTTGTCGGCGGCATCGCGCACCGCCAGCACGTCCATGCCGTCGACCTCCTCGCCGGGAATGCCGTAGGCCACGCCGCGCTCGTAGAGGTGCTGGCCGGCCGCCGCACGCTTTTGCGACGTGCCCATGCCGTAGCGGTTGTTCTCGATGACGAAGACGATCGGCAGGCTCCATAAGGCCGCCATGTTGAACGTCTCGTAGACTTGGCCCTGATTGGTGGCGCCATCGCCGAAATAGCAGACCGTGATCCCGCCATCCTCGCGGTACTTGTGGGCGAAGGCCAGTCCGGCGCCGAGTGGCACCTGGCCCGCAACGATGCCATGACCGCCGAAGAAGCCCTTGTCGCGGGCGAACATGTGCATCGAGCCACCCTTGCCCTTGGAGTAGCCGTCGATGCGGCCGGTGAGCTCGGCCATGACCCGCTTGGGGTCCATGCCGGTCGCCAGCATGTGGCCATGGTCGCGATAGCCCGTGATCACCGTATCGCCCGGTTCCAGCGCATGCTGGATGCCGGTCGCGACCGCCTCCTGACCGATATAAAGGTGGCAGAAGCCGCCGATGAGACCCATGCCGTAGAGCTGGCCGGCCTTCTCCTCGAAGCGACGCAAGAGCAGCATCTCACGGTAGTAGGCGAGCAGCGTGTCCGCGTCCGGCAGCGCCGTCTTCTTGGATTGCCCGCGACCGGAGGCGCCGCGGCGGCTCCGCGTGCTCGTCCGTTCCGTCGCCATCGCCGTCTCCCCCTCGCCAGCACGAAGCGGTGCCGACCTCCGTCCTAGAACCTAGTGCGATGCACAACCACCGCCTTGCGACGGCTCCGCGCGGGGCTTGAACGTCAGGGGCGGGCGTCGGGTTCCAAGATGATCAGCTCGCCCTCGCGCACATAGCCGAGTTCGCGCAAAGCCGTCTCGACGGCGTCCGCGTCGACGGTGTCGGGCCTCAGGCCGCGGATGGCCACCTCCAAAGCCGCATTGGAGGCTTGCACGGCCGCCAGCTCGGCGGCGAGGCGCTCGCGCTCGACCTTGACGCCCTGCCAAGCGCGGTAGCCCGTCCCGCCGTGGAGGCCGTGGTAGAGGAAATAGGCGCACACCAGCGCCGCCGGCACCGCGATGGCGGCCCGGCCGCGCCAGCGGCGCGCTCTCAGCCGACCCGGAAGCACGCCGCCCCCGGATAGCGCGCGGTCCCGCCGAGCTCCTCCTCGATGCGCAGGAGCTGGTTGTACTTGGCGAGGCGATCTGAGCGCGACAGCGACCCCGTCTTGATCTGGCCGCAATTGGTGGCGACGGCGAGATCGGCGATGGTCGCGTCCTCGGTCTCGCCCGAGCGGTGGGACATGACGCACGAATAGCGCGCCCGGTGCGCCATCTCGACGGCTTCCAGCGTCTCGGTGAGCGAGCCGATCTGGTTGACCTTTACGAGGAGTGAGTTCGCCGTGCCCTTGGCGATCCCTTCGGCGAGGATCGCCGGATTGGTCACGAACAGATCGTCGCCGACGAGCTGGACCTTGTCGCCGAACCGCTCGGTCAGATGCGCCCAGCCGTCCCAGTCGTCCTCGCCGACGCCGTCCTCGATGGACATGATTGGGTAGCGGGCGATCAGCTCGCCGTAGTAGTCCGCCATGCCTGCGGCATCGAGCGTCTTGCCCTCGCCCTTGAGCTCGTACTTGCCGCCCTTGCCGAACTCGCTCGCCGCCGCATCGAGCGCGAAGACGATATCGTCCTTGAGCTTGTAGCCGGCGGCCTCGACCGCGCGGGCAAGGAAGGCGAGCGCCTCGTCGGTGCTCTGCAGGTTGGGCGCGAAGCCGCCTTCGTCACCGACGGCCGTGTTGTGCCCGGCGTCATGCAGCGCCTTCTTGAGCGCGTGGAAGCACTCGGCACCCATCCGCAGCGCCTCGGCGAACGACGTGGCGCCCACCGGCATGATCATGAATTCCTGCACGTCGATCGGGTTGTCGGCGTGCGCGCCGCCATTGATGACGTTCATCATCGGCACCGGCAGGTCGCGGGCGTTGGTCCCGCCGACATAGCGGTAGAGCGGCAGATCGAGCGCGGTCGCCGCGGCCCTGGCGACCGCGAGGCTCACGCCCAGGATCGCGTTGGCGCCGAGCCGGCTCTTGGTGTCCGTGCCGTCGAGCTGCAGCATCGCCAGGTCGATCGCCACCTGCTCGACCGCATCGCGGCCGACGATCGCATCGGCGATCTCGCCGTTGACCGCCCCCACCGCCTGGCGCACGCCCTTGCCGAGATAGCGGCTCTTGTCGCCGTCGCGCAGCTCGAGCGCCTCACGGACGCCCGTCGACGCGCCGGACGGCACCGCGGCCCGTCCCTCGCTGCCGTCGGCGAGCACCACGTCGACCTCGACGGTCGGGTTGCCGCGACTGTCCAGGACCTCGCGTCCGCGGATCTCGACGATGTCGGTCGTGCTCATGGCTGTCCCCTCACCCGGATGCGGCGGCAGCGCCCGCCTTTTGCAGTTGATCGATCGCCCGAAGCTCCTGCAACAGCGGTTCCAGCTCTGCAAGGGGAACCATGTTCGGACCGTCGCTCGGCGCCTGATCCGGGTCCGGGTGGGTCTCGACGAACACGCCCGCCACGCCGACCGCGACGGCGGCCCGCGCGAGCACCGCGACGAACTCGCGCCGCCCCCCCGAGCTAGCGCCACGGCCGCCCGGTTCCTGCACCGAGTGCGTCGCATCGAAGATCACGGGCCAGCCGGTCGTGGCCATGATCGGCAACGCCCGAAAGTCCGAGACGAGCGTGTTGTAGCCGAAGCTCGTGCCGCGCTCGGTCAAGAGGATGCGGCTGCTGCCGCCCTCTTCGAGCTTGGCCGCCACCTGCGCCATGTCCCAAGGCGCCAGGAACTGGCCCTTCTTGACGTTGACCGTGGCCCCCGTCGCCGCCGCCGCCAGCAGCAAATCGGTTTGCCGGCAGAGGAAGGCGGGGATCTGCAGTATGTCGCACGCTGCCGCCACGGGCTCGCACTGCCAAGCCTCGTGCACGTCCGTGAGCGTCGGCAGGCCGATCCGCTCGCGCACTTCGGCGAGGATGGTGAGCCCCTCGGCCATGCCGACGCCGCGAAAGGACCGGCCGCTCGTGCGGTTCGCTTTGTCGAAGGAACTCTTGTAGATGCAGCCGATGCCAAGGCGCCGGGTGACCTCGGCAATGGCGTGCGCCGTCTCCAGCGCGTGCGCTCGGCTCTCGATCGCACAGGGGCCGCAGATGAGCGCCAAGGGCGCGCTCGTGGCGAAGACCACATCACCGACGGTGACCGCCTGGGCGCGCGCGGGTGCGTCCACGTCAGACGAGCCTGGACTGGGTGAGCGCCGCCTCGACGAACGCGCGGAACAGGGGATGCGGCGCAAAGGGCCGCGACTTGAGCTCCGGGTGGAACTGCACGCCGACGAACCACGGATGGTCGGGGTTCTCGACGATCTCGGGCAGCCGCCCGTCGGGCGACATGCCGGAAAAGCGCAGCCCCGCGCGCTCGAGCGCGGGCAGGTAGTTCACGTTGACCTCGTAGCGATGGCGATGGCGCTCCGAGACCTCGTCGGTCTCGTCGTAGATGGCGTGGACGAGGCTCCCGCGAAGGAGGCGTGCGGGATAGGCGCCGAGGCGCATCGTCCCTCCGAGAGCACCGTCAATAACGCGGGTCTGTACTTCGCCGTCCTTCTCCCACTCGGTCATCAGACCAACGACCGGGTCCGTGCAGGCGCCGAACTCGCTCGAGCTTGCCCCCTGCAGACCGGCCAGATTGCGGGCCGCCTCGACCACCGCGAGCTGCATGCCAAAGCAGATCCCGAAATACGGTATACGGTGCTCGCGGGCGTAGGTGACGGCAGCGATCTTGCCTTCTGCGCCGCGACCGCCGAAGCCGCCGGGCACAAGGATGCCGTTCACGTCCTCGAGCCGGGCGGACGCGTCCTCGCGCTCGAAGACCTCGCTATCGATCCACTCGGTGCGCACGCGGACGCGGTTGGCGATGCCGCCGTGGGCGAGCGCCTCATCCAGCGATTTGTAGGCGTCCAAGAGCTCGGTGTACTTGCCGACGACGGCGATGGTCACCTGGCCCTCGGGCTGACGCACGGCCTCGACGACACTGCGCCAGCGGTCGAGGTCGGGCTCGGCGTGCTGTGGCAGGCCCAAGCGCCGGAGGACCGCCACGTCGAGCCCGGCAACGTGATAGTCGACCGGCACCTGGTAGATCGTGTCGGCGTCGAGCGCGGGGATCACGGCGTCGACGGGGACGGAGCACTGGAGCGAGATCTTCCGGCGCGCCGCCTCGCTGATCGGCTGCTCGGAGCGGCACAACAGAACGTCGGGCTGGATCCCGATCGCGCGGAGGTCGCGCACCGAATGCTGTGTCGGCTTGGTCTTCAGCTCGCCCGCCGAGGCGAGATAGGGCAACAAGGTGACATGCACATAGGCGCATTGGCTGGGGCCGAACTCGTAGCCCATCTGCCGGATCGTCTCGAGAAACGGCAGGCCCTCGATGTCGCCCACCGTGCCGCCGACCTCGACGAGGACGATGTCGACGTCGTCGGTCTGCTTCATGATCCGGTCGCGGATGGCGTCGGTCACGTGCGGGATCACCTGCACGGTGCCGCCCAGATAGTCGCCGTGCCGCTCCTTCGCGAGCACCTCGGCGTAGACTTGGCCCGCGCTGACGCTGTCCGTGCGCCGTGCCGGCACGCCGGTGAAACGCTCGTAGTGGCCGAGATCGAGATCGGTCTCCGCGCCGTCGTCGGTGACGAACACCTCGCCGTGCTGGAACGGCGACATCGTGCCGGGATCGACGTTCAGATACGGATCGAACTTGCGGAGCCTGACGCGGAAGCCGCGTTCCTGGAGTAGCGCGCCGAGGGCTGCGGCGGCGAGCCCCTTGCCAAGGGACGACACCACGCCGCCAGTAATGAAAACAAAGCGCGCCATGGGCGCTTCTTATCGCCGCAATCAGCCGAATGGGCAAGCACCGGACCGGCACTTCCACCAAGAATTGAGTGCCGACGTCGCGCCTCAGTTGGCGATCGGTGCTTGCGGTGCCGCCGGCGCCGGCGGTTCGGCCGGGGCTGGAGCCTCATCCGGCATGGCGGACGGCGCCGTCGGCGCCGTCGGCGTCTCGGTCGGCAGGGCTTCAAGCACCGACGAATCCCGCTCGCCGGCGCTCGAGAGGATCGCCAGCAACAAGCTCGTCGCAATGAAGCAAGCGGCGAGGATCGCCGTCGTGCGCGTCAGGAAGTTGGCACCGCCGCGGGCGGTGAAGAGGCCGCCGAAGCTCGCCCCACCCCCGGCCATGCCGCCCAGGCCGCCGAGCGCGCCGCCGTCCGTCTTCTGCAGCAGGATCACGCCGACGAGCGCCAGCGCGATCAGAAGGTGCACGACGAGAACGACCTGCTCCATGTCTCAGCCCCGTTGCGTGCGCCAGGCCGCCTAAGCGCCCGGCGCGATACCCGCCTTGTAGATGGCCCAGAATCCCTCGGCGTCGAGGCTGGCACCACCGACCAGCGCACCATCGACGTCGTCGACCGCGAGGATCTCTTCCGCGTTCTCCGCCTTCACCGAGCCGCCATAGAGAATGCCGAAGGCGCCGCCGTCGGCAAAGCGCGCCTTGAGCTTGTCGCGGATGAAGCCGTGCGCCCGCGCGATCTCCTCGCTGGTCGGCGTGCGACCGGTGCCGATCGCCCACACAGGCTCGTAGGCCACCACGACCCGGGCGGCATCGCTCGCATCCGGCAGGCTGCCCTCGAGCTGGGTCGCGAGCCGGTCCAGCGTCTCGCCTGCCAGGTACTCGGCCTCCGTCTCGCCGATGCAGATCACGGCCAAAAGGCCGGCCTCCAACGCGGCCTCGGCCTTGGCCCTGACCGTGGCGTCGCCTTCGGCGTGGTACTGACGTCGCTCGGAGTGGCCGACGATGACGGCGGTGGCCCCGATTTCGCGGAGCATCGGCGCTGCCAAGTCACCGGTGAACGCACCACTCGGCTTGGCGTGGCAGTCCTGCGCGCCCAACAGAATGGGGCTGCCTTCGACCCAGCCGCGCGCGCGGTCGAGCAATGTCGCCGGCGGGAAGATGCCGAGCGTGCCGGTAAGCGAGGCACCGGCGAGCTCCTTGAGCGCCTCGGTGCGCGCCGCACTGTCTCCGGCGAGACCGTTCATCTTCCAGTTCCCAAGCACGATGGGCCTGGCGAGGCTCATGACGCGCGCTCCTTCGATGGACGACGGCCGGGCGTGTAGCACGACGCCGCCCCGCTGCCCAAGCCCCGACGCGCAGCGAACATTGCTGGCGGCCCGCGAGCTTCCTATGGTGCGCGCCACCGCGTTCCCCCCAACAGAGGTGTTCATGCTCTCGGGCCTCCGCAACATCGCCAGAAGCATCTTCTTCAAGATCTTCCTGGCGTTGCTCGTCCTCAGCTTCGCGGTTTGGGGAATCGGCGACATCTTCACCGGCGGCGCCGGTGACCGCGTCGCCGAGGTCGGCGACCTCGAGGTGACGGGCGCGGAGCTCGACCAGGACTTCCGGCGCTCGCTGCAGCAGCTCCAGCAGCAGACGCGTGAGCCGCTGACACGCGCCGATGCGATCCGCATGGGCCTCTTGGAGCAATCGCTGCAGCGGCTCGTCGCCCGCCGCATTATCGATGCCGAGGCGAGGTCTCTGGGCATCACAGCCTCCGACGAGACGGTGGCGCGGGTCATCACCGAGCAGCCCGAATTTCAGGTCGACGGCGCGTTCAACCGGCAGCGGTTCGACGCGATCCTCCGCCAGAACGGCCTCAACGAGGCGGTGTTCGCCGAGAGCATCCGCGCGGAACGCACCCGGGAGTCGCTCGCCGGCTCGATCCGGCCGGTGGGCGGTCCACCCGAGGCCCTGGCGGAACCGTTGACGGCGCGCTTGGGCGAGACCCGCTCGGGCGAGCTGTTGCTGGCCCCCGCCGCGCGCTACGCCGACGTTGCGCCCGCGGACGACGCCGAACTCGAGGCCTTCCTGGCCGACCGTGCCGCCGATTTTCAGGCGCCCGAGCGCCGCGACGTAACAGCCGTGCTGCTCGACGCGCAACTGCTGGTCGACGAGATCACCGTCGACGAGGACGAGTTGAGGGCGCGCTACGAGGCCGCCCTTCAAAGCTACAGCGTCCCCGAGCGGCGCCGCGTCCGCCAGCTCCGCGGCGACGACGAGGCGGCGTTGCGCGCAGCCTACGACGCGCTGCAGGGAGGTGCCGATCCGGCGACGGTCGTCGACGAGGACGTCGCCCTCTCGGCGCTGGGCGAGGTGACGGAAGCGAACCTGCCCGGGGCGTTCGCGACACCGATCTTCTCTGCGGGCGGCGTCGGCAGCATCACGCCGCCGATCGAGAGCGCCTTGGGCTGGCACGTGTTCATCGTCGACGAGATCATGCCCGCCGAGGTGGAGCCCTTCGAGGCGGTGCGCGACGAGATCAGGACCGAGGTGGCGCGCGAGCAGGCGGCCGAGCAGCTACCCGACCTCGCCGTCGCTCTCGACGACGCGCTGGGTGGCGGGAGCACGCTGGAGGAAGCGGCGTCCGACCTGGATCTGCCCTTGGTGCAGGTGGCGGGGCTCGATCGGCAGGGCCTGACACCAACCGGAGAACCGGTGACAGCGCTAACCGGCTGGGAGACCGTCTTGGTGGAGGCATTCGACGCGCCTGCCGGCGAGGCCTCATTGCTCGAGCAGACCCCCGACGGCCGCTACTTCGTCGTCCGCGTCGACGAAGTCACGGAACCGCGACCGCTCACGCTCGACGAGGCGCGGGCAGATGTGCTGGCGATATGGCGGGCCGAGCAGGCGCTGGAGCGCGCCGAAGCGGCGGCGGGTGAGGCGCTCGCCGAGCTCCAGGGCGGCATGGCGGTGGATCAGGTCATGGCCGCCCACGGGCTGGAGCGGCAGCCGGTGGCACCCCGTGCACGCTCGGCCCGGCCGCTGGACCCCGCGGTTCACGAGGCCCTCTTCGCGGCCACGCCCGGAACGACCGCCGAGGAGGTGGTGGCGACCGCGGACGGCGCCGCGGAGAGGGCCTCGTGAACCGCGGGGTCCAGCGGCCGGGCCGGGCGTGCACGGGGTGCCACCGGCTGCCGCTCCAGCCCGTGGGCGGC